>NZ_CP107968.1:6270000-6870000 GCF_036084755.1 Streptomyces sp. NBC_00370 | reverse complement strand
CACCAGCGCCAGGACGCGTGGTCGGTGAAGAAGCCGCCGAGCAGCGGCCCCGCCACGGAGGCGAGACCGAAGGCGGCGCCGATCAGCCCCATGTAGCGGGCGCGCTGCCGGGGCGGCACGATGTCGGCGATGATCGCCTGGACCCCGATCATCAACCCGCCGGCGCCGATGCCCTGGACCGCGCGGAAGGCGATCAGTTCGTTCATGGAACGCGACCAGCCGGTGAGGGCCGAGCCGATGGTGAAGGCGACGATCGCGAACAGGAAGACGCCCTTGCGCCCGAAGAGGTCGCCGAGCTTGCCGTAGATCGGCAGACCGATGGTGGAGGTCAGCAGATAGGCGGTGATCGCCCAGGACATCCGGTCCAGGCCGTGCAGTTCGCCGACGATCTTCGGCAGGGCCGTGGCGACGATCATCTGGTCGAGCGCCGCCAGCAGCAGCGCGAGCATCAGGCCGACGAAGACCAGCCGCACCCGGCGCGGGCTGAGCACCTCGCCCGGCGCCACCCCGTCGGATCCGGTCGGTGGTGGCTGCGGCGGACCGGCCACCGCGGGAGCGGACACCAGTGTCCGCTCGTCGTCCTTCACCAGAGTGATCCCGCCCACGTACTGCTCCCCTCGTCACGCCCGCACCCGGCACACTTGCGCGGCGTCATTCTTCGCATTGCGCGCCAAGCAGGAGCAAGCGGGATGCTCACGAACGAAGGGGGTTACGGCGGGGGCGTGTTGTGCGTGGGAGCCCGCGCCGGGGCGCTCATCAGGGGCTTTCCCGCGACGCATCACGCGCGGAGCGCGGTACGGCGCCGCGGGGAAAACCACCCGAATCGGTGACCCCGGCGGGAGTGACCGAGGGAGCTTGGTTGCCCGGGACTACTTCTTCTCACCCTCGGCGGGGTCGGTCACCGCGGGCTCGGTCGCGGCAGGCCCGGTCGCGGCCTTGTCGCCGGGGGCCACCTCGACGTCTCCGCCGGACTTCTCGGCTCCGGACTTCTCGGCTCCGGCCGTCGCGGCCCCGGCCTTCTCGGTCTCGGCGGCGAGCCTCGCCAGGATCGTGCTGTAGATACGGCCGAGTCCCTTGGGCGCGAAGGTGCGCTCGAAGAAGCCGCCCACACCGCCGGCGCCGTCCCAGACCGTGGTGACGACGGCCTTCGAACCGCCCTCACCCGCCGGGGTGACGACCCAGGTGGTGACCATGGAGGAGTTGCGGTCCTTCTCGACCAGCTGACCGTCCGTGGGCTCCGTGACCTCCAGCAGACAGTCGCGGATTCGCTTGCTGGTGGCCTGGAGCTTCCAGTGGACGAGGGTCCCCTCGCCGTCGCCGCCCTCGCGCACCTCGTACTCGCTGAACTGCTCGGGCAGGAGCTTCGCACGGGTGTCCCGGTAGTCGGCCAGCGCGTCGAACACGGTCTCCGCGTCCGCCGCGATGATCCGCTCCGTCGTGGCCTCGACCTGCGCCATGGCTGTTCCTCCAGCACTCGGTTCTTGGGTGAAGTGCGGACAGCCAACCACCCCCGGCGCGCCCGCCCAAATCGGGGTGGCCGACATTGAACGAACAAATGTTCTATTCTCTGAGGAGCACTACCGAGGAGGCAGCCATGCGCTGGGACAATCTGGTCGAGAACCCCGGGACAACTGGGGACATCGCGCTCTTCGGGACGGACGCGGTGACCACACGCACCTTCGACACCCCCGAATTCCGCGGCATCACCTTCCATGAAATACGTGCCCGCTCGATCGTGAACCGGGTGCCGGGAGCGTCCCGTATGCCGTTCGAATGGACGGTCAACCCGTACCGCGGCTGCACGCACGCCTGCGTCTACTGCTTCGCGCGCAAGACCCACAGCTATCTGGACCTCGACACCGGACTCGGCTTCGACTCCCAGATCGTCGTCAAGATCAACGCCCCGGAGCTGCTGCGGCGCCATCTCGCGTCGCCCCGCTGGGAGGGGGCGCACATCGCGATGGGCACGAACGTCGACTGCTACCAGCGGGCCGAGGGCCGCTACCGGCTGATGCCCGGCATCATCTCGGCGCTCACCGAGCGCGCGAACCCGTTCTCCATCCTCACCAAGGGCACGCTGATCCTCCGCGACCTGGAGCTGCTGCGGCAGGCGGCGGCCGTCACCGAGGTGGGCATCTCCGTCTCGGTCGGCTCGGTCGACCAGGAGCTGTGGCGCACCGTCGAGCCCGGCACGCCCTCACCGGAGCGCCGGCTCGACGTCGTACGGGCGATGTCGGAGAACGGGATCGGCTGCGGGGTGCTGATGGCGCCGGTCATCCCCTTCCTGGGCGACCGGCCCGACCAGCTCCGGGCGACGGTACGGGCGATAGCGGCGGCCGGCGCGACCTCCGTGACCCCGCTCGTCCTGCATCTGCGGCCCGGCGCGCGCGAGTGGTTCATGGCCTGGCTCGCCGAGCGCCATCCGCACCTGGTGCGGCGGTACGAACGGCTCTACGCGGAGGGCGCCTACGCCCCGAAGTGGTACCAGCGCCGCATCACCGGCCAGGTGCACGCGCTGGCCGACGAGTACGGCATCGGCCCCGCGGCCCGGGGAGCGTCGCGCCGGCTGTCCGTACCGACGGACCCGGACCTGCCGACCGCGCGGCAGCCCGAACAGGAGGCCACGCAGCTCACGCTGTTGTGACCGGGGGGGGCGGGAGCCGGGGGCCGGCCGTCGGCCGCGAAACCCCTTGGCGCGTTGTCAGTGGCATCGGCCAGGATGGGCGCATGAGTGGACTCACCCATGTACCGGCGCCCGAAGGCGTCGCCCCCGGCAACGGCTACAGCCATGTCGTGTACGGCACGGGCACGTTCGTCGCGGTGTCCGGCCAGTGCGCCTTCGACGGGGACGGCAAGCTCGTCGGGGAGGGCGACGCGGCCGCCCAGGCGCGCCAGGTCTTCGAGAATCTGCGCCGCTGCCTCGCCGCCGCGGGCGCCACCTTCGCCGATGTCGTCAAGCTGACGTACTTCGTCACGGACGTCGCCCATCTGCCCGCGATCCGGATCGCGCGCGACGAGGTCGTGGACACCGCACGCCCGCCGGCCAGTTCGGCGATCCAGGTGGCCGCGCTGTTCCGGCCCGAACTGCTGCTGGAGATAGAGGCGTTCGCCGTCGTCGGGGAGAAGGGCTGAGCGGGGGGCCGGTCCGGATCCGGGACATGACGGCGGACGACTGCGAGGCCGTCGCGCGGATCCGGGTGCGCGGCTGGCAGCACGCGTACGCGGGGCTGATGCCCACGGCCTACCTGGACGCGATGAGCGTCGAGGAGGACGCCGCGCGCCGGCGGGAGCAGTTCGGCGCCGGGGGAAGCCGGGTGGTGAACGTCGTCGCGGAACGCGCGGGCGAGGCCGTCGGCTGGGGCTGCTTCGGCCCGAGCCGGGACACCGGAGCGCCGGACGGCACGGCGGAGCTGTACGCCCTCTACGTACGCCCCGAACACCTGTCCACCGGCGTCGGCCGGTCCCTGATGGCCGAGTTGCGCGTACGCGCGGCGGCGCGGGGATACCGGTCGATGTCGCTGTGGGTACTGACGGACAACGCCCGGGCACGCCGCTTCTACACGAAGGCGGGCTTCACGCCTGACGGAGCGAGCGAGTCGTACGAGGTGGCGAACGTCCCCGTACCGGAGGTGCGGTACGCGGCGCGCCTGAACGCCTAGGCCCTGTCCGGGCGTCAGGCCAGGCGGGTCAGGGCCTCGGTCGCCGCCGGGCGGAGCCCCGGGGTTTCGAGGGCCGCCCGCAGCACCGTCGTGGCGCGCGGGTCGCCCAGCTCGCCCAGGCCTTCGACGCAGGCGAGTGCCACCCGCCAGTGTGGTTCGTCCGGGGCCAGCAGCCGCTCCAGCGTGGTGATCAGTGCCGGTACGGACTCGGGCGCGCGCAGTTCGGTGAGCAGGCGGACGGGGTGCAGGGCGTACGCCGTGCGCATCGCGTTCGTGGCCAGCGCTGCCGCCGCCCGCGCCGTGCGGGGGTCGGCGAGCCGCGCCAGGGCGTACGAGGCGCCGACGCAGCGCTCCGGGTCGCGGTGGTTGAGCAGCAGGACCAGCGTCTCGAAGGCCCGGCTGTCGCCCGCGCAGCCCAGCCGGAAGGCCGCGATCTCCCGTGCCCATAACGGCCGTTCGCGCTCGACGAGCACGACGGCCAGCTCCTCGTCGTCCTCGGTGGCGATGAGCCGTTCGTACGCGGCGCAGCCGCCGGACTCGTCCCGCACCCGGTCCGCGAGAGAGCGGAAGTCCTCGTTCATGGCGGCCAGAGTATCCGTGACCCAGACCACATCCGCCAGCCAGGACGGAGGTCTGGCGCGCTCGTTACCCGTCGGTTAACCTCAGATGAGCGGGTGACCCCCGCGGCTCCCGGCGGCCTGGTGACGCAGCCGTCGAGAGCGCAGTGCAGTCGGTTCGGCACGAGTTCAGTACGAGCGACGCGACCCCGGGACAGGGTGGCGCCCTCCTGACCCGCAGGAATCCGCAGGGATCCCGCACCAATCCGCAGGACACGCGGCGCACCACGAGCGACGCACGGCACCCGGCGCACCGCCCCGTGCACACGTGCGCGCGCCCGCCGCCGCCCCCCTTCAGTCGTCACTCTTCCTCCCCTGGAGTCCCGTGATGGACATCCCTCTCTCCACCATCGCCGTCGTCGGCCTCGGCACCATGGGGACCGGCATCGCCGAGATCCTCACCCGGGCCGGCCGCGAGGTCGTCGGTATCGACATCAGCGACGCGGCCACGGCCCAGGCCGTCACCGCGCTCGAAGCCTCCACCGCCCGCGCCGTGGAGCGCGGGCGGCTCACCGAGCAGGAGCGGCGTACCGTCCTCGCCCGGTTCCGTACCTTCACCGATCTGCGGGCCGCCGCCGACGCCGGTCTGGTGATCGAGGTGGTGCCCGAGTCGTACGAGACCAAGCAGCAGGTCTTCCGCGCCCTGGACGGCATCGTCAGCCCCTCCGCCGTCCTCGCGACGGGCACGAACGCGCTGTCGGTGACCCGGCTCGCCGCGGACTCGGCGCACCCCGAGCGGGTGCTCGGGCTGCACTTCTTCAACCCGGCGCCGGCGATGAAACTGGTCGAGGTGGTCCGTACGGTCCTCACCGCACCGGCCGCCGTCGAGGCGGTCACCGCGCTCGCCCGTGAGCTGGGCAAGGAGCCGGTCGCCGTCGGTGACCGGCCGGGCTTCGTCGCCGACGGGCTGCTCTTCGGCTATCTCAACCAGGCAGCGGCGATGTACGAGGCCAAGTACGCGTCGCGCGAGGACATCGACGCCGCGATGCGGCTGGGCTGCGGGCTGCCGATGGGGCCGCTCGCCCTCCTCGACCTGATCGGCGTCGACACCGCGCGCACGGTGCTCGAAGCGATGTACGCGGCGTCGCGCGACCGGCTGCACGCGCCGGCGCCGGTGCTCAGACAGCTCAGCGAGGCGGGGCTCACCGGGCGCAAGTCGGGCCGCGGCTTCTACACGTACGAGGCGCCGGGCAGCGCCACCGTCGTCCCCGACGCGCTCACCCCGCCCGACCGCACCGGGACGGACGGGGCGCGGACCGTCACATCGGTGGGGGTCGCCGGTTCCGGCACGATGGCGAGCGGCATCGCCGAGGTCTTCGCGAAGGCCGGGTACGACGTGGTGCTGGCGGCGCGCGGCCCGGAGAAGGCGGCGGCGGCCAAGGACCGGGTCGCCACGTCGCTTCAGCGATCCGTCGACAAAGGGCGGCTGACGGCGGAGGCCAGGGCCGAGGCGCTGGCCAGGATCGCGCCGGCCGGTTCGCTCGACGCGTTCGCCGAGGTCGATTTCGCCGTCGAGGCGGTGGTGGAGGACCTGGAGGTCAAGCGGCAGCTGTTCGCCACCCTCGACAAGGTCTGCCGTCCCGGCGCCGTCCTCGCGACGACCACCTCGTCGCTGCCGGTGATCGCGTGCGCCCGCGCCACCTCGCGCCCCCGCGACGTCGTCGGTATGCACTTCTTCAACCCGGCCCCGGCCATGAAACTGGTCGAGGTGGTCCGTACGGTCCTCACGTCGGACGAGGCGCACGCCGCGGTGCACGAGGTGAGCGCGGCGATCCGCAAGCATCCGGTGGACTGCGGCGACCGGGCGGGCTTCATCGTGAACGCGCTGCTTTTCCCGTACCTGAACAACGCGGTCAAGATGGTGCAGGAGCACTACGCGACGCTCGACGACATCGACGCGGCGATGAAGCTCGGCGGCGGCTACCCGATGGGGCCCTTCGAACTCCTCGACGTGGTCGGTCTCGACGTGTCCCTCGCCATCGAGCGGGTGCTGCACCGCGAGTTCCGTGACCCGGGCCTCGCCCCCGCGCCGCTGCTGGAGCATCTGGTGGCCGCCGGGTGCCTGGGCCGCAAGACCGGGCGCGGCTTCCGCGAATATGCGCGGCGCTGACGGCGGGGCCGCGCCCGGCGGCGATCCGGGCGGCCCCGCCCCGCAGGAGATTTCCGCAGGGCGGATGCAGTACGTTCACCTCATGTCCCAGTCGGCCAAATCCTCCCGTACGACTGCCAGGTCCGATGCTCCTGAGACTGCGGCGAGTACCCGCGCCGCGGCCCAGCGGCTGAAGATGCGCCGCGAACTGGCGGCGGCGGCGATGGAGCTGTTCGCCACCAAGGGGTACGAGGCGACGACGGTCGACGAGATCGCGGCGACGGCCGGGGTCGCGCGCCGCACCTTCTTCCGGCATTTCAGGTCGAAGGAAGAGGCGATCTTCCCCGACCACGACGACACGCTCGTACGGGCCGAGGCCGTGCTGAACGCGGCCCCGGCCCACGAGCACCCGCTGGACACGGTGTGCCGCGGCATCAAAGAGGTCATGCGGATGTACGCGGCGTCGCCCGCCGTCTCCGTCGAGCGCTACCGGCTGACCCGTGAGGTGCCCACGCTGCGCGAGCGGGAGATCGCTTCGGTGGCGCGCTACGAGCGGCTGTTCACCCGCTATCTGCTGGGGCACTTCGACGAGCACGACCACACCGACGGCAACGACGACCCGCTGCTGGCCGAGGTGGCCGCCTCTGCCGTCGTCACCGCGCACAACCATGTGCTGCGGCGCTGGCTGCGGGCCGGCGGCAAGGGCGACGTGGAGGCGCAGCTCGACCACGCCTTCGAGATCGTCCGTGACACGTTCGGCGCGGGCATCGGCGCGGGCCGTACCGTCGGCGGCAAGCCGGAGCGGGCGGCGGCGACCGCGCGTACCAGCGGGGACGTGCTGGTGACGGTGGCGCATGTGGACGCGCCGCTGGACGAGGTCATGCGGACCATCAAAAAGGCGCTCAAGAACGCGTAGCGGCGCGACGCGGCCGTCCCGAGCGCGTGTCGTCCCCGGCGGGACGACGATCCGTATATAGAAATGCCGGTGGGGTCACATGCCGGAGGGGCCGTCCCCCTCCGTTCGTCGTCGCGCCCAGTCGCGATCACGGAAAGTGAGTAGCCGATGACCCGAGGCGTCCGCCGGGGAAATTACTGGCACGCAGTGTCTTGTCAGCTGGCACGGCGTGCCATACCGTGAAGGTGTCCGGATGTCCCCGCAGGCCATCTCGCCAGCGCCCCGGACGCCTGCGTCACAGGCACCCTCCGCGCCCACCCGGCGCCGCCGATCAGCATGACCTCGATCAGCCACACCCGCCGGACCGACGGCACACGCACCCCCTCAGCGTTCCCGAAAATACGCTTCGCCGGAGGCGACACCGTGAAGGAAATCCTGGACGCCATCGAGTCACCGGACAGCACGTCCGCCGACTTCGCCGCGCTGCCCGTCCCCGAGTCCTACCGCGCCGTGACCGTGCGCAAGGACGAGACGGAGATGTTCGCAGGACTGCCCACCAACGAGAAGGACCCCCGCAAGTCGCTCCACATCGACGACGTGCCCGTGCCGGAACTCGGCCCGGGCGAGGCACTGGTCGCCGTGATGGCCAGCTCGGTCAACTACAACTCCGTCTGGACGTCCATCTTCGAGCCGATGGCGACCTTCGGGTTCCTGGAGCGCTACGGCAAGCTCAGCGAGCTGACCAGGCGTCACGACCTGCCGTACCACGTCATCGGCTCCGACCTGGCCGGTGTCGTGCTGCGCACCGGCCCCGGTGTCAACGCCTGGCACCCGGGTGACGAGGTCGTCGCCCACTGTCTCTCCGTCGAGCTGGAGTCGTCCGACGGGCACAACGACACGATGCTCGACCCGGAACAGCGGATCTGGGGCTTCGAGACCAACTTCGGCGGCCTCGCCGAGCTGGCGCTCGTCAAGTCCAACCAGCTCATGCCCAAGGCGGCGCACCTGAGTTGGGAGGAGGCGGCGGCGCCGGGGCTGGTCAACTCGACGGCGTACCGCCAGCTGGTCTCACGCAACGGCGCCGGGATGAAGCAGGGTGACAACGTGCTGATCTGGGGCGCCAGCGGCGGACTCGGCTCGTACGCCACGCAGTTCGCGCTCGCCGGCGGCGCCAACCCCGTCTGTGTGGTGTCCAGCCCGCAGAAGGCGGAGCTGTGCACCCGGATGGGCGCCGAGGCGGTCATCGACAGGAACGCCGAGGAGTACCGGTTCTGGAAGGACGAGCACCACCAGGACCCGCGCGAGTGGAAGCGGTTCGGCAAGCGCATCCGCGAGGTCACCGGCGGCGAGGACGTCGACATCGTCTTCGAGCACCCGGGCAGGGAGACCTTCGGCGCCAGCGTGTACGTGACCCGCAAGGGCGGCACGATCGTCACCTGCGCCTCCACGTCCGGCTACACGCACGAGTACGACAACCGCTATCTGTGGATGTCCCTCAAGAGGATCGTGGGCTCGCACTTCGCCAACTACCGCGAGGCGTGGGAGGCCAACCGGCTGGTGGCGAAGGGCAAGATCCACCCCACCCTCTCGAAGGTGTACGCGCTCCAGGACACCGGACAGGCCGCGTACGACGTCCACCGCAATCTGCACCAGGGCAAGGTCGGTGTGCTGGCGCTCGCGCCCCGCGAGGGAATGGGCGTGCGGGACGAGGAGAAGCGCGCCGAACACATCGACGCCATCAACCGGTTCCGGACGCTGTGATGGGCGAGAAGGACCGCCCGTGGCTGATGCGGACGTACGCGGGCCACTCCACGGCCGAGGCGTCCAACGCGCTCTACCGGCGCAACCTCGCCAAGGGCCAGACCGGGCTCTCCGTCGCCTTCGACCTGCCGACCCAGACCGGTTACGACCCGGACCATGTGCTCGCCCGCGGCGAGGTCGGCCGGGTCGGCGTGCCGGTCACCCATCTCGGCGACATGCGGCGGCTGTTCGAGGACATCCCGCTGGACCGTACGAACACCTCCATGACCATCAACGCCACCGCCATGTGGCTGCTGGCGCTGTACCAGGTGGTCGCCGAGGAGCAGGGCGCCGATCTCGCGCGGCTCCAGGGGACGACGCAGAACGACATCGTCAAGGAGTACCTGTCACGCGGCACGCATGTGTTCCCGCCGGTGCCGAGTCTGCGGCTCACCACGGACATGATCACGTACACGGTGAACCACATCCCCCGCTGGAACCCCATCAACATCTGCAGCTACCACCTCCAGGAGGCGGGAGCCACCCCCGTCCAGGAGATCGCCTACGCGATGTCGACCGCGGTCGCCGTGCTGGACGCGGTGTTCGCCTCGGGGCAGATCGCCGACGACCGCAAGGGTGAGGTGGTCAGCCGGATCTCCTTCTTCGTCAACGCCGGCGTCCGGTTCGTCGAGGAGATGTGCAAGATGCGCGCCTTCTCGCGCATCTGGGACCAGCTGACCCGCGAGCGGTACGGCGTCGCGGACGCCAAGCAGCGCCGCTTCCGCTACGGCGTCCAGGTCAACTCCCTAGGTCTGACGGAGGCGCAGCCGGAGAACAACGTCCAGCGCATCGTGCTGGAGATGCTGGGCGTCACACTCTCCAAGGACGCCCGCGCCCGCGCCGTACAACTCCCCGCCTGGAACGAGGCGTTGGGACTGCCCCGGCCGTGGGACCAGCAGTGGTCGCTGCGGATCCAGCAGGTACTCGCGCACGAGAGCGATCTGCTGGAGTACCCGGACCTCTTCGAGGGCTCGCACGTGGTCGAGGCGAAGGTGGCCGAGCTGGTCACCGAGAGCCTCGCCGAGATGGCCAGGATCGAGGAGATGGGCGGTGCGATGGCAGCCGTCGAGTCCGGCTATCTCAAGTCGCGGCTGGTGTCGGCGCACGCCGAGCGGCGCGCGCGCATCGAGTCGGGCGACGAGAAGATCGTCGGCGTCAACTGCTACGAGTCGACGGAGCCCAGCCCGCTCACCGCCGACCTCGACACCGCGATCATGACGATCGACCCGGCCAACGAGGCGCGGGTGGTGGCCGCCCTGCACACCTGGCGCGAGCACCGCGACGAACCGCGCGCCACGGAGGCGCTGACCGCGCTGCGCAAGGCAGCCGCCGGCACCGGCAATCTGATGGAACCCACCGTGGAGTGCGCCAGGGCCGGTGTGACGACCGGCGAGTGGGCCTGGGCGCTGCGCGACGTCTTCGGCGAGTTCCGCGCTCCTACGGGCGTCGGCGGCGCGCCGGTGACCGCCGCGGCCGAGGCCGGCACACCGCTGGCCGCCGTACGCGCGAAGGTCGCGGACACCGCGCGGGACCTGGGGGTCGGCCGACTGCGGCTGCTCGTGGGCAAGCCGGGGCTCGACGGGCACTCCAACGGCGCCGAGCAGATCGCGGTGCGCGCGCGGGACGCCGGGTTCGAGGTCGTCTACCAGGGCATCAGGCTGACGCCCGAGCAGATCGTCGACGCGGCGCTCGCCGAGGACGTGCACTGCGTGGGGCTCTCGATCCTGTCCGGGTCGCACGCGGCGCTGGTGCCCGACGTACTGGCGCGGCTGCGCGAGGCGGGCGCCGGTGACGTACCGGTCATCGTCGGCGGGATCATCCCCGCCGGCGACGCGCGCACACTGCTCGGCGCCGGTGTGGCCGCCGTCTTCACCCCGAAGGACTTCGGTATCACGGAGATCATCGGCCGTATCGTCGACGAGATCCGCTCCGCCAACGCACTCGCTCCTCTGGAGGTCCCCGCATGACGTCCGTGAACCGTCTCAGGCCCCGCCGCTCCTGCCTCGCGGTGCCGGGATCGAACCCGCGCTTCCTGGAGAAGGCCCAGGGGCTCCCGGCCGACCAGGTCTTCCTCGACCTGGAGGACGCCTGCGCGCCGCTCGCCAAGGAGGGCGCCCGGCACACCATCGTGGACGCGCTCAACAAGGGCGACTGGACGGGCAAGACACGGGTCGTACGGGTCAACGACTGGACGACGCAGTGGACTTACCGTGACGTCGTCACGGTGGTCGAGGGCGCGGGGCAGAACCTCGACTGCCTGATGCTGCCGAAGGTGCAGGACGCGCAGCAGGTCGTCGCGCTGGACCTGCTGCTGACGCAGATCGAGAAGACGATGGGCTTCGAGGTCGGCAGGATCGGCATCGAGGCGCAGATCGAGAACGCCAAGGGGCTGGTGAACGTCGACGAGATCGCCGCCGCCTCGCCGCGTCTTGAGACCATCGTCTTCGGCCCCGCCGACTTCATGGCGTCCATCAACATGAAGACCCTGGTGGTGGGCCAGCAGCCGCCCGGTTACGGCGCCGACGCGTACCACTACATCCTGATGCGCATCCTGATGGCGGCCCGCACCCATGACCTCCAGGCGATCGACGGCCCGTTCCTGCAGATCCGGGACGTGGACGCGTTCCGCGAGGTGGCGGGGCGCGCCGCCGCTCTCGGCTTCGACGGCAAGTGGGTGCTGCACCCCGGGCAGATCGAAGCGGCCAACGAGATCTTCTCCCCCTCGCAGGACGACTACGACCACGCCGAGCTGATCCTCGACGCGTACGAGTACTCCACGTCGGAGGCGGGCGGCAAGAAGGGCTCGGCGATGCTCGGCGACGAGATGATCGACGAGGCCAGCCGCAAGATGGCGCTGGTGATCTCCGGCAAGGGCCGCGCCGCCGGCATGCGGCGCACCACCTCCTTCGAAGCCCCGGAGGTGTGAACGATGCAGTTCGGGCGCACATTTGAGGAGTTCGAGGTCGGCGCGGTCTACAAACACTGGCCGGGCAAGACGGTCACGGAGTACGACGACCATCTGTTCTGTCTGCTGACCATGAACCACCACCCGCTGCACATGGACGCCAACTACGCGGGCAGCACGACGGACTTCGGCAAGAACGTGGTCGTGGGCAACTACGTCTACTCGCTGCTGCTCGGCATGTCGGTGCCCGACGTCTCGGGCAAGGCCATCGCCAATCTGGAGGTCGAGTCGCTGAAGCACATCGCACCGACCTTCCACGGCGACACGCTCTACGGCGAGTCGACGGTCCTCGCGAAGACCCCGTCGCGGTCCAAGGCGGACCGGGGCATCGTCCAGGTCGAGACCCGGGGCTACAACCAGGACGGCACGGTGGTGTGTGTCTTCCGCCGCAAGGTGATGGTCCCCACCCGGGCCTATGTCGAGGAGCGCGGCGGCGAACAGCCGGGCCGCCCCGAACCGCTGGATCCGCCGCAGAAGTCACGGGAGAAGTGAGATGAGCCGACTCGCACAGACAGCGGACCTGACCGACGTACAGCGCGAGATCCTGTCGACGGTAAGGGACTTCGTCGACAAAGAGATCATCCCGGTCGCCACCGAACTCGAGCACCGCGACGAGTACCCGCAGCAGATCGTCGAAGGACTCAAGGAACTGGGCCTGTTCGGGCTGATGATTCCGGAGGAGTACGGCGGACTCGGTGAGTCCCTGCTCACCTACGCGCTGTGCGTGGAGGAGATCGCCCGCGGCTGGATGTCCGTCTCGGGCATCATCAACACCCATTTCATCGTGGCCTACATGCTCAAGCAGCACGGCACCGAGGAGCAGAAGGACACCTTCCTGCCCCGGATGGCGGCGGGCGAGGTGCGCGGCGCCTTCTCCATGTCGGAACCGGGGCTCGGCTCGGACGTGTCGGCCATCACGTCCAAGGGCGTCAGGGACGGCGACGACTTCGTACTCACGGGCCAAAAGATGTGGTTGACGAACGGTGGGACGTCCACACTCGTCGCCGTGCTGTGCCGGAGTGACGAAGGACATCCCGAAGGCACCGCGCGGCACAAGTCGATGACGACGTTCCTGGTGGAGAAGGAGCCCGGTTTCGGCGAGGTGCGTCCCGGGCTCACCATCCCGGGGAAGATCGACAAGATGGGGTACAAGGGCGTCGACACGACCGAGCTCATCATGGACGGACTTCGCATTCCGGCCAATCGGGTACTCGGCGGCACGACCGGCCGAGGGTTTTACCAAATGATGGACGGTGTCGAAGTCGGCCGTGTCAATGTCGCGGCGCGTGGCTGCGGCGTCGCACAACGCGCCTTTGAACTGGGCGTCTCATATGCCCAGCAGCGGCACACTTTCGGCAAGGCCATCGCCGAGCACCAGGCCATCCAGTTCAAGCTCGCCGAGATGGCTACCAAGGTCGAGGCGGCGCATGCGATGATGGTCAACGCGGCACGCAAAAAGGACTCCGGTGAACGAAACGACCTGGAGGCAGGGATGGCGAAGTACCTCGCCTCCGAGTACTGCAAGGAAGTCGTCGAGGACGCCTTCCGGATCCACGGCGGTTACGGCTTCTCGAAGGAGTACGAGATCGAGCGACTCTACCGGGAGGCGCCGATGCTGCTGATCGGCGAAGGTACCGCCGAGATCCAGAAAATGATCATTGGGCGCCGACTGTTGGAGGAGTACCGATTCCAGGGCTGATTGTCGCTTTTGAGGTTGTTTCGCGACGGATAAGATCACACCCTGTCGCCATCTGACACTGGCTTCAAGCCGCTCGACTCGGGTGCTGGCTTGCTCAGTTGTGGCTCGCAACCGATACCATCGGTGGAAAGCCGCCGTCCCCCGTTGCCAGCGCGGCATCATCCGCTACGAAGGTCATCCATGCCCCACAGCCAAACCTCTGCACCACGCGGCCGGGTCCGCCTCGCGCGCGGAGCATCGCCGTGGCTCCTCCCGACCGTCGCGACCGCAGCGATCGGCCTGGCCCGTGCCCGCCGCTCCAAGGGCGCCGCCGCATTCGCCGTGCCCGTCACCGTACTCGCGGCGGGCATGCTGTGGTTCTTCCGCGACCCGGAGCGTGAGATCACGCAGGGCCGCGTCATCTCCCCCGCCGACGGTGTGGTGCAGAGCATCATGCCGTGGAAGGACGGACGCACCCGCGTCGCCATCTTCATGAGCCCGCTGAATGTTCACGTCAACCGCGCTCCCCTCGCGGGCACGGTGACCTCCGTCGAGCACATTCCCGGCGGGTTCGTTCCGGCTTTCAACAAAGAGAGCGAGAACAACGAACGCGTCGTCTGGCACTTCGACACCGAGCTCGGTGACATCGAGATGGTGCAGATCGCCGGCGCCGTGGCCCGTCGCATCGTTCCTTATCTGCCGCAGGGCACCAAGGTGGAGCAGGGCGAGCGTATCGGCCTGATCCGGTTCGGCTCGCGCGTCGACATCTACCTTCCCGAAGGTGTGGATGTCGCTGTCGAGGTCGGTCAGGCCACGACCGCAGGGGTGACTCGAATTGACCGTCATTGATCCCGAGACTCAGACCGGCTGGGTCGCCGAGGCGCAGGAGGAGGACGAGGCGGAAGACATTCCGCTGTCCTTGCGGCTGTCGATAGCGGACACCCTCACACTCGGCAACGCCACCTGTGGCTTCATGGCGGTGTACTTCACCACCACCGGCATCCTCATCCCGCATCTCACGGGCAGTGACGAGAGCGGCATGGCGCGGCACTCCGCGGCCACCGCCGTGATCCTGATGCTGTGCGCGGCGATCTTCGACCTGTTCGACGGGCTCGTGGCGCGCCGGCTGCGCAGCTCGCCGATGGGCGCCGAGCTGGACAATCTCTCCGATCTGATCAGCTTCGGTCTCGCGCCGGCGTACTTCGTCCTCGTCTACGGCATGGTCGCCGACGACGCGCACCAGCGGGTGTCGGCGCTGGCGGCGATCGTGGTGCTGCTGGCCGTCGTGCTGAGGCTGGCCAGATTCTCCTGTGTGACGCTGAAGGACGGCATGTTCCAGGGCATGCCGAGCCCCTTCGGCGCGCTGACGGTCGTCTCGATCGTGCTGCTGGAGCTCCCCTTCGTGCCCACGCTGCTCGCCATCATCGGCGTGGCGTGGCTGATGGTGAGCCGGGTCGAGTACCCGAAGCCGCGCGGCATTCTCGCGGTGGCGATGCTCAGCTGGATCGTCTCGGCGATGGCACTGCTGGCGGCCTGGGCGTTCGACGCGCCCGGCGGGCAGCTGCTGCTGCAGACCGGCTGTGCGCTCCAGGTGGTGACGGGCGCGGTGATCCCGCTGTTCGCCACGGCACGGCGCGTGAACACGTTCCGTGACAACCGCCGTGAGGCGCGCGCGGAGCAGTAGGAGTACGAAACGTGAAAGAGGGGCCCGGGTGCGGATCGCACCCGGGCCCTCTTCGTTCGTCTCAGCCGCCGGCCGTGACCTGGAACGCCTCGGCGTTCTTGGCTGTCCCCGCGGGCCGTACCACCCGCAGCCCGCCCGGCACCTTGTCGTCCGGCTTCATGATCACGGACTGCCGGGTGGACGGGGCCGCCGGGTCCGAGAAGTCGTGCGTGATACCGAAGCCCTGGTACGAGGACGTGGACAGCAACGCCTTGCCGACCCCCGCCCGGGTCAGGTCCTTGGCGTCGCACGCCTTCTTCAGCACATCGCCGTAGAGCGTCCCGGCGACGTAACCGGCCACCACCCCGTTGTCCAGCTCCGCCTTCGGATAGGCCGCCTTGTACTCCTTGGCGAGCTTGGCGGGCGCGGGCTCGTCCGAGCCGATCGGCAGCGTCGAGGCCGCCATGTAGTAGTCCTTCATCAGCGCGGGGCCCGCCTGGGTGGCGAGCAGCTGCGGCGCGAACGTCGAGTTGTTGCCGACGACGGGGACGTCGAAGCCGCTCGCCGCCGCGACGCCCACCAGCGAAGCGGTCTGCGCCGGGCCCGCGCTGATCACGATGGCCTTGACGCCGGCCCTCTTCAAGGTCGCGACCTGGGCCGACATGTCGTTGTCCGTCGGTTTGATCTTCTGCTCGACGATGGTGAGCCCGGCCTGCTCGGCCTCGTACTTCGACCCGGCGAGCGCGTTCTCGCCGTAGTCGCCCTCGAAGTAGACATGCCCGACCTTGTCGCCCTTGGCGATGCGCTTCTCGCTGACCAGGTAGTCGAGGGCGTTGATGGTCTCGATGTCGTACGTCGCGCCGATCACCCGTACGTACTCGCTGCCCAGCAGACTCGCCGACCAGGCCTGCGGCAGGACGAGCCCCTTGTCCTGGCCGTCGATGCGCTGCTTGACCGCCGCGACGAACGGCGAGCCGATGAACTGGGCGAAGCCCAGCACGTTCGGCGCCAGCTCGTTGTAGGCCGTGACGGCCTTCTGCGGGTCGTAGCCGTGGTCGCGCACGGTCAGCTTGATGTCCCGGCCGCAGATGCCACCCGCCGCGTTGACCTGCTTCGCCCAGAGCTGCTGGGCCTGTGTGACGCTCTTGCCGAGCGAGGCGTAGACACCCGTCAGGTCGGTGAGGACACCGAGCGTGATGGTCTTGTCGGTGACGCCCTGCCCGGTCTTCACTCCCCCGGCGTCTGCCCCCTCCTTGTCGCTGTCGGTCGCCTTGCCGCTGCACGCCGTGAGCGTCAGCGCCAGGACGGCCAGCAGCGCGGCGCCGCCTCTGAGCGTGGTGATGGGACGTGGCTTCATTTCTTCTCCCGTGAGGACAGGGTCGGGCGGGTGAGGCCGCCGGGCAGGAACAGGACCACCGCGACGATCGCGGCGCCGTACAGATAGCGGGCGGCCTCACCGGGGGCTACGCCGCCCGCGCCTGGCTCGGAGACCAGCGGAAGGCCGTCGCTGTAGTGGGTGAGCACCTGGGGCAGCAGCGAGACGAAAGCGGCGCCGACGACCGCTCCGGCGACCGAGCCGAGGCCGCCGATGACGATCATCGCCAGGTACTCCAGGGCCAGCGTCATACCGAAGTAGTCCGGTACGGTCCGCTGGAAGATCAGGGCCAGCAGCACACCGGCCAGACCCGCGTACATCGAGGAGAGGACGAACACGGCGGCCCGGTAGCGGGCCACCGGCACGCCCATCACGCCGGCCGCCGTGCGGTGGTCGCGTATCGCGTTCATGGCCCGTCCGGGCCGGCCCCGCAGCACCCCGCGGGCGAACAGACCACAGCCCAGCAGCGCGGCCAGCGCCACGTACCAGAGCTTCTCCGACGACTGGAACGGCACGGCCGCCACGACGGTGACACTGTCGTCGAAGCGGATGCCGAACAGCGACAGCGGCGGTACGTCACGGCCGTTGAAGCCGCCGGTGAGCCCGGTCGCGTCGAACAGCACGTGCTGCCCGATGAAGATCAGCGCCAGCGTCGCGATCCCCAGATACGCGCCGCGCAGCCGCCCGGCGATGGGGCTGAAGATCCCGCCCGCCACCCCGGCGAGCAGTACGGCCAGCACGGCGGCGAGCCAGGTCGGCAGCCCGAGCCCGGCGAGCCGGTGGCCGCCCGCGCTCCCGCCGTCACCGGCGAAGACGCAGTAGCCGTACGCGCCCACGGCGAGGAAGAACGCGTGCCCCATGGAGAGCTGCCCGGTCGCACCGGTCAGCAGATTCAGCCCGATGGCGCCGACCGCCGCCGCCATGGCGAACAGCCCCGCCTGGAGCCAGAACCGGTCCAGGTAGAACGGCAGGGCCAGCAGCACCAGGGCCCCGGCGGCCCAGCCGTACGTCCGTGGCCCGCGCAGCAGCTCAGACACGGGCCAGCTCCTTCGTACCGAAGAGCCCGGCGGGCCGTACGAGCAGTACGACGAGCATCACCAGATACGGCGCGAGATCGCCGATGCCCCGGCCCAGGAACGTCAGATCGCTCTGGTACCCGGTCGCGAGGGATTCGGTGACCCCGACGATCAGCCCGCCGGCCAGCGCCCCCGTCGTGGAGTCGAGCCCGCCGAGGATCGCGGCGGGGAACGCCTTGAGCGCGGCCAGCGAGGTGGCGCGCTCAAGTCCCGGCGTCGGGAAGACGGTGAGGAACAGCGCGGCGACGGCGGCGAGCGCCCCCGCGACCGCCCAGGCGGACATCGAGACCCGGCCCAGCCGTACGCCCATCAGCGCGGCCGTCCCCGGGTTCTCGGCCGCCGCCCGCATCGACACGCCCCAGTTGGTGTACCGGAACGCCAGCAGGAAGCCCGTGATGAGCACGGCAGCCGCGACGAACGCCGCGACCCGGGTCTGGGCGATCGTGATGTCCCCGAGGGTGAGGACACCGTCGCCCCACGGATCACCGAGCGCCAGCACGTCCGTACCCAGCCTGCGGGTCAGCTCGGTGGTGAGCAGGATGTCGACGCCGATGGTGACGATCGCCAGCACGCTCTGGTCGGAGCCCCGGTAGCGCCGCATCACCAGATACTCCACAGCCGCACCGACCACGGCGGCCCCGGCGATGCCCACGGCGAGCGCCGGCCAGAACCCGATGTCGTCGTGCAGCGACGCGGTGACGTACCCGCCGGCCAACAGCAGTGAGGCGTGGGCGAAGTTGACCACCTCGGTCGCCTTGAAGATCACCACGAAGCCCAGCGCGATCAGCGCGTACACCGAGCCGATCGAAATGCCGCCGAGAAGAAGCTCGATCAGCGTCGTCATGAACCGCTCCCCTCATCAGCGCCCAAGTAGGCCCGCACCACGGCCGGATCGTTCTGTACGCGCTCCGGCGGACCGCTCGCGATCCTGCGGCCGAAGTCCAGTACGGTCACCGCGTCGGCGAGCCGCATCACCACCCCCATGTCGTGTTCGACCAGGACGATCGAGATCCCGAGGCTCTCTCGCACCCCCGACACGACAGCCGCCGTACGCCGCCGCTCGTCGGCGGTCATCCCGGCCACCGGCTCGTCCAGCAACAGGACTTGGGGCTCCATGCACAGCGCCCGCCCCAGCTCGACGAGCTTCTGCTTCCCGTACGGCAGCGCGCCCGCCGGCCGGCCGAGATCCCCGGCGAGACCGACGAACTCGGCGATCTCCGCGACCCGTTCGCGATGCCGGCGCGCCTCGCGGGCGGCCGAAGGCAGCCCGAGCCCCGTCGCGACGAACCCGGCCCGGGTCAGCCGGTGCCGGCCGAGCAGCATGGTCTCCGCGACCGTCGCGTGCGGTGGCAGCGCGAGATTCTGAAAGGTCCGCGCCACGCCGAGCGCGGCGATCCGGTGCGGCGCGAGCCCGGTCAGCTCGTCGTCCCCGAGCCGGACACTGCCCGAGGTGGCGCGGTAGACCCCCGACAGCACGTTGAAACAGGTCGACTTGCCCGCACCGTTCGGACCGATCACGGCGTGCACACTGCCGGGCTCGACGGTGAACGAGACAGCGTCGAGGGCGACGAGACCGGCGAAGCGAACGGTGACGTCGGTGAGGGTCAGCGCGGGTGCCTCGGCCGGCGGGCGCGCGGGGTGGTCGTCCTGCGGGCGCGGGAGTACGTCGCTCACGCCGACCACCGCGCCAGCACCGGCCGCTGAGCGCTGTCCGCGTCCTCGGCTGCGGTCTCGTCCACGACACCGAGATAGCGCCTGCGCACCTCGTCGGACGCGGCGAGCGCGTCCGCGGAGCCTTCGAGCGCGACCTGGCCCACCTCCAGGACGTACGCACTGCTGGCGAGCCGCAGCGCGATGGCCGCGTTCTGCTCGACGAGCAGCACCGACGTACCGCGCTCGTTGATCTCCCGGACGGTGTCCGCGATCCGGGCGGCCATCAGCGGCGCGAGCCCCAGCGACGGCTCGTCCAGCAGCAGCAGCTTCGGCCGCGCCATCAGGGCCCGCCCGAGCGCGAGCATCTGCTGCTCACCACCGGACAGCAACCCGGCCCGCTGCCGCGCGCGTTCGGCGAGAACGGGGAACAACTCGTGCACCTCGCCCAGCGCCCTGGCGGCCTCTTTACGCCCGCCGGACGCCCCCAGCGACCCCGCGCGCAGATTGTCGGCGACCGTCATTCGGGCGAACACCTGCCGCCCCTCGGGCACTTGCACCACCCCGGCGGCCACCACCCGCGCGGGGCTCAGGCCGTCGAGCGACAGCCCGCCGAACCGGACGGTGCCGGTGGCCGCGCCGCGATGGAAACCGAGGGTGCGCGAAATGGCCCGCAGCAAGGTGGACTTACCGGCGCCGTTCCCGCCGAGCACCGCGACGACGCGCCCGGCGGGCACATCGACGGAGACGTCGCGCAGTGCACGCACGGGACCGTAGCCGACGGTCAGGGCACGCACTTCGAGCGCGGCCATGCAGGCTCCTTCCGTCCGGTGATATCCGGAGATGGGAGCCACACCTCAGCATCGGTGCCGTAGCGGGGGCCATGTCGTGGCGGGGAACGGTTGCGGTGTCCCACTGGCGCGAGCGGGTGATTGTGCACGAGCCCAATCGCCGTCCGGCGGGGGTTGCGGGTTCTTGGCTGCGCCGCGGGTTCGCCGTCCGGCGGGGTGTGCGGGTCTGGGTTGCGGTTGTCGTCGTCCGTGCCGGTGTCCGGGTCCTGCGGAGGGGGGTGTCCGGACTGCTTGTCGCATGAGCTCCTTCGCTTTACGTCCGGACACCCCCCTCCTCCGGCCCCGGCCCCCTCCCGTCCGGCGGGTCCCACCCAACCGCCCACGTCAGCGCGGGCAAGCGGTGCCCTGCGGGCAGCGGGGCCGGGCAGCCGTCCCGATCGGCCGGGGGCTGAAAGGGGTCGTGCAGGGGTGGTGTCCGGAGCGTAGAGCGTGATTTGTGGCGCATCTCGGCGGTGGCTCCGCGTCTCGGGAGTACGCGCCGTAAATCATGCAGCGCAGGACACGACCCCGGAACGACACCCGGCAACAACCGCAACCAAGAACCCGCAACCCCGAACCGCGCCGGACGGCGACACCGCGCCCGGCGACCACCGCGTCGCAAACCCGCAACCCCCGAACCGCGCCGGACGGCGACACCGCAGCGCAGGACACGACCCCGGAGGGCCCCCGGCAACAACCGCAACCAAGACCCGCAACCACAAACCGCGCCGGACGGCGACACCCGTCAGATCAGGAAGTCGCGCGCGATGTTCGACGCCAGACGTTCCAGCAGCGGGCCCGCCTGCGACATCGACCGCGCCGCGTCCGGCTCCAGGTCGCTCAGTGCGTACGCGCGGCGGATACCCGCCTTGCCCAGTTCCTCCGGCCGCAGCGCCAGCCGCCCGCAGACCGCGATCACCTCGACGTTCCGCGCACGCGCCGCCGCCGCCACGCCCGCAGGCGCCTTGCCGTGGAGCGTCTGCTCGTCCAGGGAGCCCTCGCCGGTGATGACCAGGGTGGCGCGGGACAGCGCCGAGTCGAAGCCGAGCACGTCGAGCATGACCTCGATACCGGGCCGGAAGCTCGCGTGCAGGCCGACCAGGGCCCCGTAGCCGATACCGCCCGCCGCGCCGGCGCCGGGCGCGTGGGCGAGGCCCGTGGCACGGGAGCCGATGGCGGTCTCCAGGACCTTGGTGTAGTGGGTGAGGGCCGCGTCGAGCGTGGTGACGTCCGCCGCGCTCGCACCCTTCTGCGGACCGTAGATCGCGGCCGCGCCCTTCGGCCCCGTAAGCGGGTTGTCGACGTCGCTCGCGAGGACGATGTTTGTGTCGGCGAGCCGGGGGTCGAGCCCGGACAGGTCGGCGGTCGCGAGGTCGCGCAGGCCGCCACCGCCCGGGCCGACGGGGGCGCCGTCCGCGTCGAGGAGGCGCGCGCCGAGGGCCGTCAGCATGCCCGCGCCGCCGTCGGTCGTCGCGCTGCCACCGACGCCGAAGACGATGTGCGAAGCGCCCGCGTCGAGCGCGGCGGCGAGCAGTTGGCCCGCACCGTACGTCGTGGCGGTGAGGGCGGCGAACACGCCGTCGGGCAGGAGCTGCAGGCCGGAGGACTCGGCCATCTCCACGACCGCCGTGCCGTCGCGCAGCGCGAACGCCGCGGTCACCTCGTCACCGAGCGGTCCGGTGACCCGTACCTCGCGCCGTTCGAATCCGGCGGCCACCGCGGCCGCCACCGTGCCGTCCCCGCCGTCGGCGACGGGGAGCGTCTCCACCGTCGCTTCGGGGGCGACGCTCAGCAGCCCCGCGGTCACCCTCTCGGCGACCTGGACCGCTGTGAGTGAACCCTTGAATTTGTCCGCCGCGATGAGCACGCAGGCGGCCTCACGAAGTACTGCTCCGTCCGTCACTTGCAATCCCTTTGCTGTCGAACAAGCAGTCGCGCCGATTTGAGCTTATCCGTACGGGTTGTGCGAGGGGTACGGCGCCCCGGGACCGCGTCGCCGCACGGCCCGGGTGTCCCGGCCGATCCACAGGTCAGACAGGGGTGGCACCGGGCGCGGTTACGATTCCGGTGTGACACTTTCGGACTACGCCACGTACATCGCCGGCCTCCCCCGGGTCCTCGCCGGCGCCGCCACTCTCTTCAGGGACAGCGAGGGACGCGTACTGATCGCAGAGCCCAACTACCGGGAGGGCTGGGTGCTGCCGGGCGGCACCATCGAGTCGGACGAGGGCGAGACGCCGCGCCAGGGTGCCAGGCGCGAGACGCTGGAGGAGATCGGCCTCGATCTGGAGCCGGGCCGGATGCTCGCCGTCGACTGGGTGGTGGGTGAGGGCCGGCCGCCGATCGTCACGTATCTGTACGACGGCGGAGTGCTGGACGCCGAGCAGCTGGCGGCGGTGAAGCTGCAGGAGGAGGAGCTGGTGTCCTGGCGCCTCGTGGACCGCGCCGAGCTGCCCACGTATCTGCTGGGCACGCTCCTGCTGCGGGTGCAGGCGGGGCTCGACGCGCTGGATTCCGGTGCCGGCACGGTGGAGCTGGAGAACGGCCGTCCGGTGAGTTGACCTTCAAGTGTGTCGAACGCCGAGAATCGCGGCATGGACGGCACCCCTGAACTGCTCAGCATCAGCGCCTTCGCGCGGCGCGTCGGTCTCGCACCGAGCGCGCTGCGCTTCTACGACGACTGCCGGGTGCTGCTGCCCGCGCATGTCGACAGATCGACCGGTTATCGCTACTACCGCCCGGACCAGGTGCCGGGCGCCCAGCTGTTGCGTGACCTGCGCGCGACGGGCCTGCCGCTGGCCGAGGTCACGGTCGTACTGGACGGGGACGGGTCGCAGGCGGCCCGCGACGTGCTGGAGCGGCACCGCACCGCCGTGCGGGAGCGGACGCTGGCCGCCGACGCGACGATCGCGGCCGTGCTGCGGTCGTTGTCGGAGGGCGCTTCGACGGTCGTACGGCTCGACGGCGCGGAACTGGCCGCGGCCGTGCGGCAGGTCGTACCGGCTGTCGGGCACGACGCGGAGCATCCGGTGCTCGGCTGTGTGCTCGTGGAGATCGACGACGGTGAGGTGAGCCTGGTGGCCACCGACCGCTACCGGCTGTCGGTGCGTACGCTGCGCCCGGCGTCGGTGGAAGGACCCCCGCGTGCGCTGCTGGTCGAGGCGGCGGACCTGATCGAGGCGGGGACGTGGGCAGCGCGCTCCGCCGAGGTGGTGGTAACGGCCGACGCCACCGGCGCCAAGCTCGGCGGAGCTGCGGGCGAGCGTGAACTGGCCCTGGGTGAGGGGGAGTTCCCGGCGTACCGGCATATCCTGCCGGCGCCCGCCGACCGCCGGGTGATCGTGGACCGGACGGCTCTGCTCGCGGTCGTCGCCAGCTTCGACGCCCCGGCGGTCGCGATCCGGTTCGGGGCGGACGAGATCGTCGTGTCCCTGCCGGACGGTTCGCAGCGGCGGGAGTTGCCCGCCGTCTGCGACGCGGGACCGCGGATCGGTTTCGACCCGGCTGTCCTGGCGCCGGCCCTGGAGTCCGGTGTCGGCCCTGATGCGCTGCTGGAGATCGCCGAAGTGACCGGTCCTGTGCTGGTGCGCTCGGCCGACCAGGGCAGTTTCACCACGCTCGTGATGCCGGTCAGCCTCGCCCTGGCGGCGGCGTGAAGGCGGATGCCGGCCGCCGGAAATGGGGCGGCGTCCGGTGAGGTGATCAAGCTACGCTCGGCGGTATGACTCTCGTCGCGATCCTCAGCGGCGCCGGGATCTCGACGGATTCCGGCATCCCCGACTACCGCGGCCCGAACGGGGTGTGGCGCCGCGATCCCGAGGCCGAGAAGCTCGTCACGTACGACGCGTACATGAGTGATCCGGAGATCCGGCGGCGCTCGTGGCGGATGCGCGGCGACAGTCCCGCGCTGCGCGCCGAGCCCAACGCCGGGCATCGCGCGGTGACGGAGCTCGAACGGTCCGGTACGGCGGTCCGGGTGATCACCCAGAACGTTGACGGGCTGCACCAGCTCGCCGGTATGCCGGAGCGCAAGGTGCTCGAACTGCACGGCACGGCGCGGTCGGTCGTGTGCACCCGGTGCCATGCGCGCTCCGCGATGCCGGACGCGCTGGACCGGGTCGCGGCGGGTGAGGACGATCCGGCGTGCCTGGTGTGCGGCGGGATCCTGAAGTCGGCGACGGTGATGTTCGGCGAGCGGCTCGATCCCGAGGTGCTGGGGCAGGCGTTGGCGATCGCCAAGGCGTGCGAGGTGTTCGTCGCGGTCGGTACGACGCTCCAGGTGCACCCCGCCGCGTCACTGGCGGGCGTCGCCGCCGACCACGGCGCGCGGCTCGTCGTGGTCAACGCCGAGCCGACGCCGTACGACGACCGCGCGGACGAGGTCGTACGCGAACCGATCGGCACCTCACTGCCCGCGCTGCTCAGGGGGTTTCACGCCTAGGGAGTGTCCGCGAAGTATCGTCGTCCGCCCTTTGGGCGGGGCTCGCGGGGGCTGGTACGTGCGATCGCAAGGCGCCGATGTGCCCTCGTAGCGGAGCTATTCGGGCAGGTCGGCAACGCCGCGAGCGTGCGTGCCGGGCATCGCGAGCCAGACGAGACTTCGCGGACACGACCTAGAACAGTGTCGCTCCGACCGGGGCCACGGTGGCTGCGCCTTCGAAGACCAGCAGTCGTTGTTTACGGTCGAGGCCACCGCCGTAGCCGATGAGGCTGCCGGTCGAGCCGATGACCCGGTGGCAGGGGACGATGATGCTGATGGGGTTCCTGCCGTTGGCGAGTCCCACCGCGCGTGACGCGGCGGGTTTGCCCAGGGCGTCGGCCAGTTGGCCGTACGACCGGGTCTCCCCGTAGGGAATCAGCTGGAGTTGTTCCCACACGCTCAGCTGGAACGGGGTGCCCGCGAGGCTGATCGGCAGGTCGAAGCGGGTCAACTCGCCGTCGAAATAGGCGGCGAGCTGGTGCTCGGTCTCCCGGAACGGGCGCGGATCGGAGTCGCCGAAGCTCTCCTCCGGCGGCCGGTGCCGGTGGTTGACCATGTAGAGGCCGCTGAGCCTGCCGTCCGTGGCGACGAGGGTCAGCGGGCCGTACGGGCTGTCGATGACGGTGTGTTGCTTGTGCACGTCGAATGTCCTTAGCCAGGAAGGTGGTTGATGGGGTGGTCGCCGGTGGCCCACAGGTACTGGACGGCGTACGCGCGCCAGGGCCGCCAGGCCGCCGCGCGTGCGGTGAGCGCCGCAGGGGTGGCCGGCAGGCCGAGGTCCTGGGCGGCGCGGCGTACGCCGAGGTCGCCGGGGAGGAAGGCGTCGGGGTCGCCGAGCGCGCGCATCGCGATCGACTCGACGGTCCAGGGCCCGAATCCGGGCAGGGCGGACAGCTCCGCCCTGGCCTGTTCCCAGTCGCTGTCGGCGCCGAGCCGCAGGGAGCCGTCGGCGAGCGCCGCGACCAGGGTGGTCAGGGTCGTCCGCCGGGAGCGCGGCATGGCCAGCGCCTCCGGATCGAGCCCGGCCAGGGTCTCGGGGGTGGGGAAGAGATGGGTGAGCCCGCCCTCCGGATCCTCGATCGGCACGCCGTGCGCCGTGACCAGCCGGGCCGCGTGTGTACGGGCCGCGGCGGTGGAGACCTGCTGGCCCAGCACGGCCCGTACGGCGAACTCGGCCGCGTCCACCGTGCGGGGCACCCGCCGTCCCGGCCCCTCGGCCACCAGCGGCGCCAGCTCGGGGTCGGACGCGAGCTGTTCGTCCACGGCGACGGGATCGGCGTCCAGGTCGAGCAGCCGGCGGCAGCTGCTGATGGCGAGGGTGAGATCGCGCGGGTCGGTGAGGAGGAGCCGGCAGGCGATGTGGTCGGCGCGCGGCGCGAGAGCGACGATGCCGTGACCGTACGGCAGGGTGAGCGTGCGGCGGTACGCCCCGTCCCGCCACTCCTCGACGCCGGGCACGGCGGTGGCGGCGAGGTGCCCGAAGAGATTGTCGGGGTTGAGGGGCGCGCGGAACGGCAGCCGCAGGCTGATCACCCCGGGCGCTGCTGGCTCGGAGCCATGCCCGTGCCGGGCGTTGCGGGCGCGCAGCTCGCTCGGTGACAGCGCGAACACCTCGCGCACGGTGTCGTTGAACGCGCGGATCGAGGCGAACCCGGCGGCGAACGCCACCTCGGCCATCGGCAGTGTGGTGGTCTCGATGAGGACCCTGGCCGTCTGCGCACGCTGCGCACGGGCCAGGGCCAGCGGTCCCGCTCCCAGTTCGGCGCTGAGCTGCCGCTCGATCTGCCGGGCCGAGTACCCGAGCCGCGCGGCGAGCCCCGGAACGCCGTCGCGGTCGACGACACCGTCCTGGATGAGCCGCACGGCCCGCGCGACGGTGTCGGCGCGCGCGTTCCACTCCGGCGACCCGGGGCTGGTGTCGGGCCGGCACCGCTTGCACGCCCGGAACCCGGCCTGCTGGCAGGCGGCGGCGCTGGGCAGGAACGTCATGTTCTCGGCTTTCGGCGGCACGACGGGACAGCTGGGCCTGCAGTAGATCCGGGTGGTCAGGACCGCGGTGAAGAACCACCCGTCGAAGCGCGCGTCCTTGGACCGGACGGCACGCACGCAACGCTCGGTGTCGGTGTGCATGACTCAAGCATCGGGCACGGCGCCGCCCCGGGCTGGCGAAAAAACGACATCAGCCTTTGGGCCCCCGCAGCGTGTCCTGTCACAGGCGGGACGGCTGCCTTGTCTCTACTTGAGCAGCACAAACACGATCGGTGCCGGAAAACGGCCCCACCGAGGGCGGCCGGAGCACCGTGAGAACTCTGGAAGGAACCCCTGATGAAGATCGTCGTAATCGGTGGAACCGGGCTCATCGGCTCGAAGGTGGTCGCCAGGCTCAACGAGCACGGCCACGAGGCGGTGCCGGCGGCGCCGAACACGGGTGTCAACACCGTCACCGGGGAGGGTCTGGCCGAGGCGCTCCAGGGAGCGTCGGTCGTCGTGGACGTCTCGAACTCCCCCTCGTTCGAGGACGACGCCGTCACGAAGTTCTTCCGCGTCTCCACGACCAACCTGCTCAAGGCGGAGGCGGACGCCGGGGTGAGGCACCACGTGGCCCTCTCCGTCGTCGGCACCGACCGCCTGCAGGAAAGCGGCTACTTCCGCGCCAAGCAGGCCCAGGAAGACATGATCAAGGCCTCCGGCCTTCCGTACTCGATCGTGCACGCGACGCAGTTCTTCGAGTTCGCGAAGAGCCTCGCCGACTCGGCGACGGAGGGCGACACGGTGACCGTCGCCCCCATCAAGATCCAGCCCATCTTCTCCGGCGACGTGGGGACCGCCGTGGCCCGCACGGCCGCCGGCGAACCCGTCAACGGCACGACGGAGGTCGCCGGTCCCGACGTCTTCGAGCTTGAGGACTTCATCCGGCAGGGCCTCGCGGTCAAGAACGACCCGCGCACGGTCGTGACGGACCCGCACAGCCTGTACTGGGGCGCCGCACTCAAGGAATCCGACCTGCTCCCCGCCCCCGGCGCACACATCGCCGAAACCCACCTCGCCGACTGGAGCGCCCAGCAGCGATAGCTCTGCGGGACCCCGGCCCTGTCACGGAAGTGGCGGGGCCGTGCCCGCGACACATCGCGGGCCGGCGACCAGGAACAGCACCACGACGCCGACAAGCGCCCCGCCCCCGTGGAGAGTGGTCCACTCAGGCAGCATCCCCGCAGGCGCGGGAGTGGTCAGTCGACGTACATGGCGAACGCCTCGTACGCCCGCTCGTCGAAGAGGACGAACCTGACCTCTTCCACCGGGAGGGTCGCCGCCTCCCTGACCGTGTGGACCGCGATGCGGGCGCCGTCTTCCATGGGCCAGCCGTAGACGCCGGTGGATACGGCCGGGAAGGCTACGGTTCTGGCGCCCTTCTCGGCCGCGATGCGCAGGGACTCGCGGTAGCAGGAGGCGAGCAGGGCTGAGCGGTCTTCGGTGGCGCTCCAGACCGGGCCGACCGTGTGGATGACCCAGTGGGCGTCGAGGCGGCCCGCCGTTGTGGCTACCGCTTGGCCGGTGGGGAGGCCGCGGCCGTAGTGGCCTGCGCGCAGGTCGCGGCAGGCGGCCAGGATTTCGGGGCCGCCTCGGCGGTGGATCGCGCCGTCCACGCCTCCGCCGCCCAGCAGGGACGAGTTCGCCGCGTTGACGATGGCGTCGGTCTGCTGCTCGGTGATGTCGCCGCGTACCAGGGTCAGGGTGGTCATCGGGTCGCTCCGTCGGGGCCTCGGTCGGGGGGGCGGGGTCAGCTTGCACGCAGTTTGCGCCAGACGGATTTCGCCGCGTTGTGGCCCGACATCCCGTGCACCCCGGGGCCCGGCGGCGTTGCCGACGAGCAGATGTAAACCGCGGGGTGCGGCGTGGAGTACGGCGAGAGGCTGAGCTTGGGGCGCAGGAGGAGTTGGAGGCCGGCGACCGAGCCGCAGGCGATGTCGCCGCCTACGTAGTTGGCGTTGCGCGCGGCGAGTTCGGGCGGGCCCGCTGTGGCGCGGGCGAGGACGCGGTCGGTGAAGCCGGGGGCGAAGCGCTCGATCTGGCGCTCGACGGCTTCCGTCAGATCGCCCTCCCAGGCGTGCGGGACATGGCCGTACGCCCAGAAGACGTGCTTGCCCTCGGGTGCGCGCGACGGGTCGACGAGGCTGGGCTGGGCGGTGATCAGGAACGGGGTGCGGGGCGGGTGGCCGCCGACGGCCTGCTTCAGGGCCGTGCCGATCTCGCCGCTGGTCGGGCCGATCTGGACGGTGCCGGCTCTGCGGGGTGCCTCCGCCGTCCAGGGCACGGGGCCGTCCAGGGCGTAGTCGATCTTGAAGACGCTCGCGCCGTAGCGGTAGCCGTCGTACACCCGGCCCAGCCGGGCGATACGCGCCAGCGCCGTCGGTGAGGTGTCGAAGATGTACGCGCGGGCCGGCGGCAGGTCGTCGAGGCGCTTGACCTCGTAGCCGGTGTGGATCGTGCCGCCCTGGTCGCGGAGGTAGCCGGCGAGGGCGTCCGAGATCGACTGGGAGCCGCCGCGCGCCATCGGCCAGCCGCCCGCGTGCGCGGCGAGGGCGAACATCAGCCCCACTCCTCCGGTGGCGATCCCGCCGAACGGCGCGATGACATGGGCGACGAGGCCGGCGAAGAGGGCCCGCGCCTTCTCGTCGCGGAAGCGGCGCATCAGCCAGCTGTAGGGCGGCAGTCCGGCCAGACCGAACCGGGCAAGGGTGACCGGGTCGCGGGGCAGTGAGATCGGCGGCAGGGACAGGAAGTCGCGGGCGAGCGCGTCCCATTTGCCGAGGAACGGCGTGACCAGGCGGCGGTACACCCCCGCGTCGTGCGCGCCGAACGACGCCGCGGTCTCGGCGGGCGAGCGGGACAGCACGGCCGATGTGCCGTCGTCGAAGGGATGCGCCATGGGCAGCTCCGGCTGCAGCCATTCCAACCCGTACTGGTCCAGGGGCATCGCCTTGAAGGCCGGGGATCCGGCGCCCAGCGGGTGGACGGCGGAACAGGGGTCGTGGCGGAAGCCCGGGAGGGTCAGCTCCTCCGTCCGCGCGCCTCCGCCCACGGTCTCCTTCGCTTCGAAGACGGCCACGGCAAAACCGCGTCTGGCCAGTTCGACCGCGGCGGTCAGCCCGTTGGGTCCCGCCCCTACGACGACTGCATCGAGCATCGACGGCACCTTCGGACTCCTTTGTCAGCCGATGGCAAGAGGGTCCAGGATATTCCCGGGCACCGACAGCCCGAGCCCGGGTACTGTCCGCGACGAGGAATTCGACGACGATTTTCGCGGCGGGCGGCACGATGGACGAGACGATCGAAGCGATGGCGGCACGGCTCGTCGGCGTACCGGGGGTGCGCGCCGTCGCGCTGGGCGGCAGCCGCGCCCGGGGTACGCAGCGGCCCGACTCCGACTGGGATCTGGGGGTCTACTACCGCGGTGGGCTGGACACGGCCGCGCTGGCCGCGCTGGCGGGTGAGATGACGGGACGTCAGGTGGAGGTCGCCGGCCCCGGCGGCTGGGGCCCGTGGGTGAACGGCGGCGCCTGGCTGACGGTGGACGGCGTCGCCGTCGACTGGATCCTGCGGGACCTCGACCGGGTGGAGCGGGTGTGGGCGGAGTGTGTCGCGGGCCGGTTCGAGGTGGGGCACCAGCCCGGCCATCCACTGGGCTTCTGGTCGCCCGCGTACGCCGGTGAGGTCGCTCTGTGCCGCGTACTGGCCGACCCTGACGGTGAGTTGACGCGGCTGCGCGCCGCGGCGCAGAGCTACCCGGACGCGCTGCGGACCGCCCTGGTCGAGGCGGCCTGGGAGGCGGACTTCTCGGTGACCAACGCGCGCAAGTCGGCTGCGGCCGGTGACGCGCTCCATGTGTCGCTGTGCCTGTCGCGGGCCTTCGGCGTCCTCGCGCAGGCGCTGCTCGCCCGGCACCGGGTCTGGTGCGTCAACGAGAAGGGCGCGCTCGCCACGGCGGCCGGACTGCCGTCGGCCCCCGCCGACTTCGCCGACCGCGTGGCGGCGGCGCTGCGCTCGCTGGACACGGAAGCGGTCGGGTCGGCGGCGCGGCTGGTGCGGGAGACGCGAGAGTCGCTGGCCAGTTGAGCGGGCGTCAGGTCGGCGCGCGTCAGGTCAGCAGGCGTCGGGTCAGCGAGCGTCAGGTCAGCGGGCGTCAGGTCAGCAGGTGCTCCCTGATCCGCCGGGCAGTCGCCTCGTCCCTGGCCGCCGTGAACGGCAGTGCGTTGCCGCCGGTGATACGGAACGGCTCGCCGGAGAGCGTCAGTTCGGCGCCGCCCGCCTCCTTCACCAGCAGCAGGCCCGCCGCGTGGTCCCAGGCGAACTCCCAGTTGAAGGCGACCGCGTCGAGCGCGCCGCGCGCCACGGCCAGATACTCCAGGCCCGCCGAACCGCAGGGGCGGGCGTCGACGCCTTCGGTGCGCAGCCCGAGCAGGGCGCGCTTCTGGGCGTCCGTCGTGTAGTCCGGGTGCGACATGGCCACCGTGAGCACCGCGCCGGGCTCGGGCGAGCCGGACCGCAGCGGTACGCCGTTCAGCCGGGCGCCCCTGCCGCGTACGGCGACGGCCATCTCGTCCAGCACCGGAGCGTACGTCCAGGAGGCCAGCACTTCGCCGCCCCAGGCGAGCGCGACGAGTGAGCAGAAACCGGGCTCGCCCCTGACGAACTGGCGGGTGCCGTCCACGGGGTCGACGATCCAGACGGGGGCTTCGCCGCGCAGTTCCTTGTAGACGGCGGGGTCCGCGTGGACGGCCTCCTCGCCGACGACGACGGAGCCGGGCAGCAGCGCGGTGAGCGCGGCGGTGAGATGCGCCTCGGCGCCCCGGTCGGCGACGGTCACCAGGTCGTGCGGACCGTTCTTCTCGACGATCTCGTGGGCGGCGAGCTGCCGGAAGCGGGGGGTGATCTCGGCGGCGGCAGCAGCGCGTACCGCCGCCTCGACGGCGGACACGCGGGGGCCGTCGCGCAGCGGCACCGTTCCGAACACAGAGTCATCGATCATGCCGTCCAGCCAATCATGGCCGGGTGCGGCGCGGACGGCCGGTCGTATGACATCTCAGCGACCGACGGCGTAACCCTGCATGCCACGGGGGTTGGCCGCCGCCGACAGGATCCCGGTGTGCGGGTCCCTGGCGACGGCGCACAGCCGCCCCTCGGACCAGGGTTCACCGACTGTGACGTCATGACCGCGGCGGCGCAGCTCCTCGATCACACCGGGGTCCATGCGCTCCTCGACGGTCACACTGCCCGGCCGCATCCCGCGCGGGTAGAAGGAGCTGGGGAAGGCGTCGTTGTGCCAGTTGGGCGCGTCGATGGCGCCTTGCAGGTCCAGGCCGCCGCGCACCCGGTCGCGCAGGACGAGCGCGAGGAAGAAGTGCAGCTGCCACTGGTCCTGCTGGTCACCGCCGGGGGTGCCGAAGGCGACAGTGGGCACGCCGTCGCGCAGCGCGAGGGAGGGGGTGAGGGTGGTGCGGGGCCTGCGCCCCGGGGTCAGCGAGTTGGGCAGGCCCTCTTCGAGCCAGGCCATCTGCAGCCGGGTGCCGAGCGGGAAGCCCAGCTCGGGCACGACGGGATTGGACTGGAGCCAGCCGCCGCTCGGGGTCGCGGAGATCATGTTGCCCCAGCGGTCCACGATGTCGAGATGGCAGGTGTCACCGCGGGTCGTGCCGTCCTTGGCGACGGTCGGCTCGCCCGCGCCTGCCGCCGTCGGCACGTCGAACTCGGCGTCACCGGCGGCGACGGCGGTCACGTGCGCGCCGAGCACCGGCTGCCGCCCGTCCGGGCTGCCGGGGCGCAGTTCGTAGGAGGCCCGCTCCCCGACGAGCGCGCGGCGCCGGGTGTTGTACGGCTCCGACAGCAGCGCTTCGAGCGGTACGTCGGCGGCGTCGCCGTACCAGGCCTCCCGGTCGGCCATGGCCAACTTGCAGCCCTCGACGAGGAGATGGACGTACTCGGCGGAGCCGTACCGGGGCAGCTCATCGGCGCGGGCGGGCAGCAGCGCCAACTGCTGCAGGAACGCCGGGCCTTGGCTCCAGCCGCCCGCCTTGCAAAGGGTCCAGCCGTCCCACGTGTAGGTGACGGGGGTCTCGTACGCCGCCGACCAGCCGGCCAGATCGGCGGCCGTCAGCGTGCCCGTATGGCGTGCGCCGCTGGTGTCCGTGGTGGGGGTCGCCGCCTGCCGCACCAACGCGTCGGCGACGAACCCCTCGCGCCAGATGGCCCGTGCGGCCTCGATCTGCGCCAACCGCCCTGCCCCGCCTGCCGCTTCCTCCGCCTCGGCGATCAGCCGGCGCCAGGTGGCGGCGAGCGCGGGATTACGGAACAGCGCGCCCGGCTCGGGTGGTTGACCGCCCGGGAGGTAGACGTCGGCCGACGACGTCCACTCCGTCTCGAAGAGTTCGCGCACCGCCCCGACGGTGTGCGCGATCTGCTCGACGGGCGCGTGGCCGTCCTCCGCGTAGCCGATGGCGTACCGCAGCACCTCGGCCGGCGTCTTCGTACCGTGGTCGCGCAGCAGCACCATCCAGGCGTCGAAGGCGCCGGGTACGGCGGCGGCCAGCGGTCCGGTGCCGGGCACCAGCCGCAGTCCCAGCGAGGTGTAGTGGGCCACGGTGGCACCCGCGGGGGCGGGGCCCTGCCCGCACAGCACCTGGACCTCGCCGCCGGCGGGCGCGAGGATGATCGGCACCTCGCCGCCGGGTCCGTTGAGATGCGGCTCGACGACATGCAGGACGAACCCGGCCGCCACGGCGGCGTCGTACGCGTTGCCGCCGTCCTCCAGGACCGCCATCGCGGACTGCGAGGCGAGCCAGTGCGTGGAGGACACCATGCCGAAGGTGCCCTGGAGCGTGGGGCGGGTCGTGAACATGTGGCTCTCACCTCGCTGTTCGCACCGACCGGTCGTTCCGGTCGCCGCCCGGGCAGACTATCGACAGGGGGCCGCCGCGCTCACCGCCCGTCGCCATAAATGGCTCGCGGCCGGCGCGAGGGGTCGGTAGTCTCGCCGCGATGACGACTCCTTCTGTGTACAGATCGGGGGTCCCGTTCGCGCAAGGTGAGTGCTGATGCTCACCTCGACCGCGAACAGGGATGCCCGCTTTTCCTTCTGGCCGCGCGTGCGCGAGTTCGCCGTGCCGGCCTCCATGATCGAGACTGCGACCGCCCGCCGGCACGCCGGTGACTGGGCGGGGGCATGTGCCGCCGCAGGCTTCGACGTCGATTTCCGTCTCCGTGACGTGGCGCGTACCCACGGCAGGCATGTGGCGGCCCGGCTGCGGGCCGATCTGCGCCAACTGGCGCCGGACCTGCTGCGCTGGCACATGCCGAGGATCGCTCCTGACGGGCTGCTGCGGCCGGGGCTGACCGTCGCGCTGGCCCGGTACGGGCCCCAGGGACAGGCCGAAGCAGCAGGGCAGGTAGGGGCTGCGGGGCGGGACGAAGCGAGCCCGGTGTATCTCGTGGCCCGTACGGCGCCGGCCTGGGCGGATTCCGGTCAGCGGATCAGTCTCGCGCTGTGGGACGGCTCGCTCCCCACCGCCGGCGACCGCCGTCATCCGCATCCACGGCCCGACCGGCGGTTCCGCTTCGACCTGCACCGGCATCTGTGGGACGCGCGCAGGACCGACGAGCTGCGTGTCCGGTCGGGGGCCGAGGGGCCGCCCGCCGACAGCGGCCTGGAACTGCCGGCGGCAATGCCTCAGGGACATCACTGCGCCGTGGATCGCTGGCCGGCCGAGGCGGCGATCCTGCTCGGTGCCGAAGGCCCGTCCACCGGGAGCGCCGATACCGGCGGCACCTTCACCGTACGGCTCGCATCCAGGCACCGGCTGGTCCTGGACCTTGTCCCGGACAGGGACAGGCACGGGGACGGCGGCGCGCCGCGACTGCGGATCGCGAACACTCCCCCGGCCGACGCGTCGGCACTGCCCGTCCTGCCCGACGCGGCGACGTGGGTGCCGCCCGACCTGGAGCTGATCCGCAGCGGTTCGATCGCGGCCCGCCAGCTGCACCCGCTCGTCGCCGCAGCGCTGCTGCCGGACCGCCCGCCGGCCGGCGGCCCGCCGCCGAGCCAGGACCGGGCGGGACAGCCGCGCCTCGTGGAGTGCCGTGGAGCTCAGCACCGGATCGGTCTGGTCGACGGGGTGCTCGTCCCACTGGACCACGACCCCGCCGAGATCCGCCGCGAGGAGCTGCTGGTCGCGCTGACCGGCACGCCGCTCCCCTGTCTGCGGGCCGTCGACGAGGCGCACCGCCGTCCCGACTGCCTCACCGGTGTGCGCGAACGGCTCGACCACGGCGACACCGCCGGTGCGCTGGCCGTGGTCGAGGGCCTGCTGGGCCGCGAGGCGGTGCTGCGGACCGGCGCGCTCCGGGACGAGCTGGAGGCAGCAGCGCGACGGCGGATCACCTACGGGCTGTACCGGTCGGGTCTGATCGGCACCAGCGCCGACAGCAGCCTGCCGGGCCCGCGTCGCCCCCGCCACCACCGCTCGCACCCGCGCCTGACGACGGCTCGCTGACCCACCGGCCGCCCGTACCCTGCCCCGCCTCGCATCGCCTCGCATCGCATCGCCCGAGCCCCATCCGGTTCCACCCGACACACACAAGGTGATCACTCATGCCCGTACCTGCCCATGACTCCCAACTCGACGTCGCCGCAGAGCTGTTGACACTGCTGCGCGACACGACCACCGAACCGCGCCCCGACGCGCAACTGGAGGCGCTCACCCTCGCCGTCGCCGCCGACCTGCCCGTACTGCTGTGGGGTGAGCCCGGCATCGGCAAGACGGCGGCGCTGACCCAGCTGGCGGCGGCCCTGGACCTGCCGCTGACCACGGTGATCGCCAGTGTGCACGAGCCGTCCGACTTCTCCGGGCTGCCCGTCGTCGGGGACGATCCCGCCGAACAGGGCGTGCCGATGGCACCGCCGGACTGGGCCGTACGGCTGGTACGGGCGGGCCGGGGGCTGCTGTTCCTCGACGAGCTGTCCACGGCGCCGCCCGCCGTGCAGGCCGCCCTGCTGCGGCTGGTGCTGGAGCGGCGGGTCGGCGCCCTGCGGCTGCCGTCGGGGGTACGGATCGTGGCAGCGGCCAACCCCCGGTCGTCGGCGGCCGACGGCTGGGAGCTGAGCCCGCCGCTGGCCAACCGTTTCGTCCATCTGCAGTGGGCGCACGACCAGGACGTGGTCGTACGCGGCCTCGGCGGGACCTGGCCCCGGGCGACGCTGCCACGGCTCGACCCCGGCCGGCTGTCCGAGTCGGTGGCCGTCGCCCGGCGCGCGGTGTGCGGGCTGCTCGCCGCCCGGCCCGCGCTCGTCCACCGGCTGCCCACCACCGAGACGCGCAGGGGCGGCCCGTGGCCGTCCCCCCGGAGCTGGGAGATGACGCTGTGTCTGATCGCTTTCGCGACGGCGGCCGACGCCTCGCGGGACGCGCTCGCCCTGCTGGTCAGGGGCACCGTCGGCGACGGTGCGGGGCTTGAGCTGATGGCCGGTCTCGACCGGATGGACCTGCCCGACCCGGAGACGCTGCTGGCCGACCCTCTGGCTGTTCCGCTCCCCGAGCGGGGCGATCTGCGCCAGGCCGTGCTCGACGGGGTGGTGGCCGCGGTCCGTAAACGCCCGGACAAGGTCCGCTGGGACGCGGCATGGACGCTCCTGGTGCGGGCGCTCGAGACGGGCGCTCCCGACCTGGTGGTCGTCCCGGCCACGACGCTCGCCACGCTGCGTCAGCCGGACTGGGAGGTGCCGGCCACGATCGAGCAGCTTGCCGGGGCGGTGTCCCTGTCGCAGCGCGCGGACCGGGCGGCGGCCCGGACGACCGCCCGCACGAAGGTCGCGGCGAAGGCCGGCCGATGAGCGCGGAGGTCGGGACGACCGCGGACGCACCGCGAACCTCGGACGACCCGGGAGGCTTGGACGTCGACAAGCTCTTCGCCGCCCGGCTGCACGCCGCACGGGTCCGGCCCTATCTGTCGACGGCGCTGTTCGCCCTGCACACGGTCGCATCGCGCGCGGTCCCGACGATGGCCGTCGACCGGCACTGGCGGTGCTACGTGTCGCCCGGTTTCGTCGACCGCACACCGGTCGAGGAACTGGCCGGTGTGTGGGTGCACGAGGTGTCGCACCTGCTCCGCGACCACCACGGACGCGGCGACAGGTTCGCGCGGACGCACGGGCTGACGGGGCCGGCGGAGCGGCTGCGGATGAACATCGCCGCGGACCTGGAGATCAACGACGACGTGTACGGCGACGGTCTCGTACGGCCCGAAGGCGCCGTGCATCCGGCGCTGTTGAGGTTGCGCTCCGGAGAGCTGATGGAGGACTACCTGCACCAGTTCCGGCTCGGGCCGCACACCGCCGAGCTGGCCTGGCTGGACTGCGGCAGCGGCGCCGACGGCCGGGAGCGGGAGTGGGAGCTGGGGCCCGACGGGGCGCACGGCCTCAGCGAACAGGAACGCGACGGGGTCCGTTTCCTGGTGGCGCGGGGCCTCACCGGCCGGCCGGGCAGCGCGCCGCGCGGGTGGAAGCGGTGGGCGGAGGAGGCGTTCCACCCGCCGCAGCCGTGGCGGGAGCTGCTGGGGGCGGCGATCCGCTCGGCGGTCTCGGGGTCCGGCGCGGGCGAGGACTACAGCTACGGCCGGCCGTCGCGGCGCTCGGCGGGGCTGCCCGGTGTGATCCTGCCGAGCCTGCGGCGCAGACCGCCCCGGGTCTCGGTGGTCGTCGACACCTCCGGTTCGGTGAGCGACACCGAACTCGGCAGTGCGCTGCTGGAGGTCACCGCGATCTCCCAGGCGGTGGGCGGCCGTCGTGATCTCGTCACCGTACTGCCGTGCGACGCTGCGGCCCACCTCGTGCATCCGCTCTGCCGTGGGGAGGGGATTCCGCTGATGGGCGGTGGCGGTACGGATCTGCGTACGGGTTTCGCCAGGGCGCTCAAGGCGCGGCCGGGCCCCGATGTGGTGGTGGTCCTGACGGACGGTCAGACGCCGTGGCCGCAGGCCCGGCCGCCGTGCCGGACGGTGGTGGGCCTGTTCCCCCGGCGGCGCGGCGATTCGTGGCGCGAGGACGATCCCGACCACCGGCCGGACTCGCCGCCCGCGTGGGCACGGGTGGTCGACATCGACGGCTAGGGAGTGTCCGCGCGACGCGGAGCGGCGCCGACACCGCTCCCGTACGCGCGCTCCACCGGCGGGCGCTCGGTACGGTGATCACGCACGGGCCCGCGCGCACCGCCCGTACCGCGTACCTCTCCCGCCGCCCATGAACGAGGAGCCGTCCCCATGGCCACACAGCCGCCGTCACTCGACTCCGCCCAGCACCAGATCGGCCTGGGCCTGGCCGCGCTCGGGCGGCCCGGGTACATCACGTCCGGCAGGGAGCATGACCTGCCGACGGGGCGGGGGGTGGACGCGATGCGACGGCGTACGCACAAGGTGCTCGACCACGCGTACGAGCGCGGGGTGCGGTACTTCGACGCGGCGCGCTCGTACGGGCGGGCCGAGGAGTTCCTGGCCGAGTGGCTGAACGACGGCTCGGAGCGGCCGGGGGTGGTCGTCGGCAGCAAGTGGGGTTACACGTACACGGCGGACTGGCAGATCGAGGCCGAGCAGCAGGAGGTCAAGGACCACAGCTCGGCCACCTACAGCAGGCAGCTCGCCGAGTCACGGATACTGCTGGGCTCCCGGCTGAACCTCTACCAGGTGCACTCCGTCACGACCGACAGCCCCGCCCTCACCGATGTCAGCCTGCACAAGCGGCTCGCCGCGCTTGCCGCCGAGGGGGTCACGGTCGGGATCACGACCAGCGGTCCCGACCAGGCCGACACCATCCGGGCGGCGCTCGACGTCAGTGTCGGCGGCGCCCCGCTGTTCCGCAGTGTGCAGGCCACCTGGAACCTGCTCGAACCGTCGGCGGGACCCGCCCTGGCCGAGGCGCACGGCTCCGGCTGCATGGTCATCATCAAGGAGGCCCTGGCCAACGGCAGGCTCGTCCGCCCCGACGCGCGCCTCGACCCGCTGCTCGGCCCGGTCGCCGAGGCGACGGAGACCTCGTACGACGCGGTGGCGCTGGCGGCGGCGCTCCAGCAGCCGTGGTCCGACGTCGTCCTCGCGGGCGCCGTGACCACGGGCCAGCTCGACTCGAACCTGCGCGCCCCGGCGATCACTCTCGGGCCTGACCGGCTCGGTCCGCTGGTCACGGACCTGGCGGAGCCTCCGGCGGCGTACTGGACCCACCGCTCCCGGCTCCCCTGGAACTGACGGCCCGGGGGTCTTTCGCGGGGAACGGCACGGCAGGGTGCCGGTGTCCGCGTACGGCTGCCCACAGGACGGACACCACCAGGACCGCGATCCCGAGCGCCGCCAGACCGGCCAGCACCTCGTTCAGTGTGCCGTCGGTCAGCCGGGCCCGGTCCGGTTGACCGCCGTCCAGTACGCCTCTGCTGATGAGGACGGCCGCGGAGAGGCCGGCGGTGTCGGCGCCCAGGAGGACGGGGAGGATCCATGCCTGGCCCACCCGCAGCCACAGGACCGTGGCCGCGCCGAGCAGCAGGCTCACGACGGTCGTCGGCAGCGAGGCCGTCGCCCCGTCGATGTCGAACTGCGCGTCCAGCCAGGCCGCGGCGGCCAGAGCCACCAGGGCGAGCAGGAGTGTGCCGGCGCAGCGCCAGAGCGTGCCGAAGAGGGTTCGTGGCGCGGGAAGTTGGCCTGAGGGCGGGTCAGTGGGCAGATCGGTGGGCGGGTCGGTGGGCGGATCGGTGGGAGCCATGGCGGTCATGATGCCGTTCGCGCCCCGGCTCAGGCGCGCTTCAGGCTGTCGATCATGCCGCCCCAGGCCGGTCCTTCCCAGTTGATGACGACGGCCGAGCCGTCGGGCTTCTGCTCCAGGGTGCCGCTTGTGCGCTCCGGGTCCGGCTTCTGGCAGGCCAGGGTGAGCACCGGCTTCTTCGTACCGGCCCCCGTTATCGTGCCGGGACAGGCGAGCTTGCCCGTGGTGGTGACCTTGGTGCCGGTGACCGTCAGGGTGGCGATGGGGCTGTCGTCGTTGATGGGCCGCCAGGTGCCGTCCAGGCCCTTGCCCGCCGGACTGTCCGCCGCACCGGCGGCCGGGCTGTCCGACGGCGTCGCGGGCGCCTCGGCCGCCGGTGTCCTGGACGGTCCGGCCGTGGCCTTCGCCGAGCCCCCCGAGGCGTCCGACGAGGAACCGCCGCCACAACCGGCCAGCAGAACGGCGGTTGACGACATCAGGGCAGCGGCGAGCAGAGCTTTACGCATGGAGCGAGGTTCCTCCCGTGACCGGTGCGCGCACCGGCGTGTACATGGTCAGCAGCTATCTCAGCACACGGCGGGTGGCGGCGGTCCGCCGCCTGCGGTACGCGGATGGCCCACGCCCGCGTGCGTGACCCGGCGGCGCGTCCCAGGGTGGGGGCATGAGCACTCGCCACCAGTCCCAGCGGACGACCGATCTCGACACCCGACTCCTGACGACCGGAGCGGTACTCACCGCGACCGGCGCCGCGCTCGCCTGCGCGGGGCTGGCACTCGCCGGCTTCGCCATGCTGACTGCGGGACGCAAGGCGCTCCACCGGATGGACGTGAGCCCGTCCGAGCAGGCGGCGGTCAAGTGGCGCCAGGCCCGCGAGGCGTCCCGTGCGGGTGTGCAGGCGTGGCAGTCGGCGAGCGACGGCGGCGGCCGGGTCACCCAGTTCTGATCACGCGGAACCGGCGGCCGTGACACGCGGCGCCGTGACACGCGGCGCCGTGACACGCGGCGACGCGCCCGGCGCACTGCTCCACCGAGGCGCCGGGCGCGATCACATCACCTGCGGACGAGCATCCCTGACCCTACGGTCCCCGGCATGAGCGACTCCCCCGGCGCACCGCCCCCGCACGTGCTCGCCGCCTTCGGCGCCGCCTCCGGGACACCGCCCCGGCTGCTGCCGGGCGGCCAGGGACAGACCTGGCGCTCCGGGGGACTCGTCCTCAAGCCGGTGGCACTGGAAGCCGAGACGCACTGGCGGGCCGAGACGCCGGCGGCGCTGGCGCCACGCACAGCTCGCTGGACGCGGCAGAACGGGCGCGGTACGCGCCGGCGGCTGAGGCCGTGCTCGCAGGCGCGGGGTAGCCAGATGTGACGGTGCGTCAGTCACAAGGCCGTGCGGGCGAGCCAGTGTTCCAGCAGGGTGCTGTCGCCGGTGACCTTCAGAGCCTGGTCGTCGGCCGGCAGCCGCCGGGCGAACATCAGCAGCAGGTCCCGCACGGGCGCGCTCACCTCCACATCGGCGTCGGCCGTGGCACGGTCCCAGGCCACTCCGTCCGGTGTGCGGGTGATCAGCCACCCCGGCAGCGACGCTTCCGCCGGCCGCAGTCGCAGCGTCTCACCCTGCCCGCGCAGTCCGGCCAGGGCTGGTTTGACGAGGTCACTGCCCGGCGTCGACATCAGCTCCAGGCCCTCACAGATCGCCCCCGCCGCGAGGTCGGGCGGCAGGGTGAAGGCGGAGCCCGAGACGAGCGCGGCGTCGGCCCGGTGCACACAGGTGTCGTACAGCATCCGGCGCAGCCAGAAGACCGCGGGCCGCTCCCCCACGAAGGTCCACACCTCGGCTTCGGGGCCGGCCTCCCTGACGGCGTCGCCGAGTTCGGCCGCGCCGGCCGCCAGCCACCCCGCCCACTCCTGCGGCGCGCCCGGCTCCGCCTCGCGCGGGTCGGGCACAGCGGTGGGCCGGCCGCCGCGCACGATCCCCGCTGCCCATCGGTGGCCCTGGCCGATGTGCCCGACCAGGTCCCGTACGCGCCACTCCGGGCAGGTCGGTACCCGCGCGCCCGGGTCGGCGCCCTCGATCGTCTCGGCGAACGCGCCTGTCTGCTCACGCAGTTGTACGGCGAGCCGTGCCACGTCCGGTGTCCCCATGATGTTTCCTTCCGCTGGGTGGATCCGTACGGTAAAAGACGCACCCGAGTGGAGGTTCCAGTCATCGTGACCGAGGTCACAGCACATGAAGCGGGGCTCGGGATCGGCGAGTTGGCGCGGCTCGCCGGTGTCCCCGTCCGTACCGTGCGCTTCTACTGCGACGAGGGCATCCTGGAGTCCCGGCGCAGCGCGGGCGGACATCGCAGGTTCGATCCGGCGGCGGTCGACCGGCTGCGGCTCGTACGCCGGCTGCGCACCCTGGGTCTCGGTCTGCCCGCCATCTCGGGCGTGCTCGCCGGCCGGCTCTCGGTCGGGGAGGCGGTGGCCGCCGAACGGGCCGCTGTCGATGCCGAGTTGACCTCGCTCGCCTGGCGCAGTGCCTCGCTGCGCGCCATCGAGGAGGCGGGTCCCGCCGAGCGGGCCGCCCGGCTCGAACTGCTCGCCGCCGTGGCGGGCGGACGCGCGGCGTACGACGTCCTGGTCGCCTTCTGGCGCCGTACGTTCGGCTCACCGCTGCCGGACGCGATGCTCAGCATGTTCCTCTCCGTGGCCGTGCCGGAACCGCCGGCCGAGCCGACGCCGGACCAGGTGGTGGCGTACGCGGAGATGGTCACCCTGGTCGCGGACCGGACCCTGGTCCGGCGGTACGTGACGCGCGCGCGGGCCGACCGGGACACGGTCCGCGACGAGAGCGCGCTGCTGGCAGGCGTCGGCGCGGCGTGCGAGCTGGCCCGCCCCCTGCTGCTGGCCGGGCGGCGGCCTGCGCCGGGCCACGCGCTCGACCGCTTCGTGGCGGCCCACGCCGACGTGCGCGGGGCCGAGGACACCCCGGCGTACCGGAGCGAACTGCTCGCGGCAACCGCCGTGGACCGCGATCCGCGGGTGCGCCGCTACTGGGGTCTGCTCGGCCGGGTGACGGGCGAGCCCGTCACGGTCGGCGCGATGCACGGCTGGCTGATCGACGCCCTCGACCGCTCGGTCACGGACCGCCGTTGAGCGCCCGGCGAGCGAGGGGCAGGTAAGAAGGCGGTGCGCTCAGTCCTGGAGCGCCGGGATGATCTGCGCGCCGTACGCGTCGATCGTCGCCTCCTTGGCGTCGTGCATGTCGTAGACGGCGAACTGGTCGACGCCCAGGGCCCGTAGCGTCTTCAGCTTCTCGATGTGCGCCTCGACCGGGCCGAGCAGACAGAACCGGTCGACGATCTCGTCGGGCACGAAGTCCGTCGACGGGTTGCCCGTACGGCCGTGGTGACTGTAGTCGTACCCCTCGCGCTGCTTGATGTAGTCGGTCAGCGCCTCGGGGACGAGCCCCGAGTGCTCCCCGTAGCGGTTCACCAGCTCGGCGACGTGGTTGCCGACCATGCCGCCGAACCACCGGCACTGCTCGCGTGCGTACGGCAGGTCGTCGCTCACATAGGCGGGGGCGGCGACGCAGATGGTGACGGAGTCCGGGTCACGTCCCGCGTCGGACGCGGCCGTACGGACCGCCTTGACCATCCATTCGGTGAGGAACGGGTCGGCGAGCTGGAGGATGAAGCCGTCGGCCTTCTGCCCGGCGAGCGCGAGCGCCTTCGGCCCGTACGCGCCCATCCACACCGGCAGTTTGCTGTCCTTCACCCACGGCAGCCGCAGCGTCTGCCCGTCGACCTCGGCCTCACGGCCCTCGGCCAGGTCCCGGATGACGCCGATGGCCTCGCCGAGCCGCGCCAGCGAGTTGGGCTGCCGCCCCGCGACCCGCATCGCCGAGTCGCCCCGGCCGATGCCGCACACCGTGCGGTTGCCGTACATCTCGTTGAGCGTGGCGAAGGCGGAGGCCGTCACCTCCCACGTTCTGGTGCCCGGGTTGGTGACCATGGGGCCCACCGTGAGCTTGGTGGTGTGCTCCAGGATGCGGCTGTAGATGACGAAAGGCTCCTGCCACAGCACGGCCGAGTCGAAGGTCCAGCCGTAACGAAAGCCGTTCCGCTCGGCGCGCCGCATGAGCCCGACGACCCCCGAGGCCGGCGGGTCGGTCTGCAGGACGAGTCCGAAGTCCATGTGCGTGGCCCCTAGCTGAGTGATGTACAGGTGGGAGATGGGTACCGGCGGGAGGGGGACGTACTGTGACGGATCCTTCCATACAGGGCACCACCGGAGCCGGTGAAACGACACCGGAGTCGGCGAAACCCGGTGCGCGCCGGTCAGTTCGTGAACTGGCAGATACCGCGCGGCAGATACGCCCCGTGGCCCGCGTGGCCCACGTACTTCCGGCCGTCGATCACCGGGACGCCCCGGGACAGCACGGTCTCCACCTGTCCGGTCACCCGCTTGCCCTCGTACGCGGAGTAGTCGACGTTCATGTGATGGGTCTGCGCGGACATGATCTGCTCGGCGTGCGGGTCGTAGATGACGATGTCGGCGTCGGCGCCCGGCGCGATCGTGCCCTTCCTCGGGTACAGCCCGAACATCCGGGCCGGCGCGGCGCAGGCGATGTCGATCCAGCGGCGGCGGCTGATGTGCCCGTCGACCACGGCCTGGTGGAGCAGGTCCATCCGGTTCTCCACCCCCGGCATCCCGTTCGGGATCTTGGAGAAGTCGTCCTTGCCCATGTCCTTCTGGCCCTTGAAGCAGAAGGGACAGTGGTCGGTGGAGACCACCTGGAGATCGTTGGTGCGCAGCCCGCGCCACAGGGCCTCCTGGTGGTCCTTCGGGCGCAGCGGGGTGGAGCAGACGTATTTCGCCCCCTCGAAGTCCGGCTCGGCGAGGTTGTCCGTCGACAGGAAGAGGTACTGCGGGCAGGTCTCCCCGAAGACCGGCAGCCCCTCGTCCCTGGCCCGCGCCAGTTCGGCGACGGCCTCGCGCGCCGACACGTGCACCACGTAGACGGGCGCGCCGGCCACCTGGGCGAGCTTGATCACCCGGTGCGTCGCCTCGGCTTCGAGCAGCGCCTTCCTGACCTCGCCGTGGTAGCGCGGGTCGCGCTCGCCGCGCGCCAGTGCCTGCTCGACCAGGACGTCGATCGCCAGACCGTTCTCCGCGTGCGTCATCACCAGACCGCCGTTCGACCCGGCGCGCTGCATGGCGCGCAGGATCTGGCCGTCGTCGGAGAGGAAGACCCCCGGGTAGGCGGTGAACAGCTTGAACGAGCTGACGCCCAGCTCGACCAGCCGGTCCATCTCCTTCAGCGACGACTCGTTCACGTCCGACATGATCATGTGGAAGGAGTAGTCGATCGCGCAGTTGCCGTCCGCCTTCTCGTGCCAGGCGTCGAGCCCTTCCCTGAGCGAGCCGCCCTTGTTCTGGATGGCGAAGTCGATGATGGTCGTCGTGCCGCCCCAGGCGGCGGCCCTGGTGCCCGTCTCGAACGTGTCGGACGCCAGGGTGCCGCCGAAGGGCATCTCCATGTGCGTATGGCCGTCGACCCCGCCCGGGATCACGTACTTGCCCGTCGCGTCGATCTCCTGGTCGGCGGTCCAGCCGTGGCTGCCGTGCGTGGCCAGGGCGACGACCCGGCCGCCGTCGACGAGCACGTCGGCCTCGATCTCGTCGGAAGCGGTGATGACCAGACCGCCGGTGATCAGAGTGCGTGACATGGCTCGTCTCCATTCGCGTCGGGGTGCGTGCTCACGGTCGGTACGGCTCAGGCGGTGCGCAGCGCGCGGTCGAGGATCGAGGCGCCTTCCTCGGCCTCCGCGACGGTCAGCGACATCGGCGGCGCGATGCGCAGCACGCTGGTGTTGTGGCCGCCGCCCTTGCCGATCAGCAGCCCGCCCTCGCGCGCGGCTTCGAGGACCGCCGCCGCCCGTTCGGGGGACGCTTCGCCGGTGCCCGGCTTGACCAGCTCGATGCCGATCATCAGACCGCGGCCGCGCACTTCCCGTACGGAGTCGACGCAGGCGCCGACGGCCCGCAGCCGTTCGATCAGCAGTCCGCCGACCCGGCGCGCGTTGCTCTGCAGGTCGTGCTCCAGCAGGTACGAGAGGTTGGCGAGACCCGCGGCCATGGTGACGGGGCTGCCGCCGAAGGTGGAGATCGAGTTGGCGTCGAGGGTGTTCATGATCTCGGCGCTCGCGACGACACCGCCGATGGACATGCCGTTCCCGATGCCCTTGGCGAAGGTGACGATGTCCGGCGGGCCGTTCTCGGCGTGCGCCTGCCAGCCCCAGAAGTGGTCGCCCGTGCGGCCCCAGCCGGTCTGCACCTCGTCACTGATCCACAGGATGCCGTGCCTGTTGAGCACTTCGCGGAACGCGGCGAACAGCCCGTCGGGCGGTCCTGTGAAGCCGCCGACGCCCTGGATCGGCTCGGCGATCAGCGCGGCTGGTGCGCGGCTGTGGCCGAGCAGGTCCTCCAGGTCGGCGACGCACGCCTCGATGAAGCGGTCGTCGGTCAGCTGCGCGTACGGACCGCGGTTGCGGACGCCGCCGTGCACGTACAGCGTCTGGAGCGGGGAGAGCGTGGTCGGCGACCAGCCTCGGTTGCCGGTGATGGAGACGGTGGAGAAGGACCGGCCGTGGTAGCTGTTGCGCATCGCGAGGATCTGGTTGGAGCCCCGGTGCGCGGTGGCCAGCAGCAGCGCGGTGTCGTTGGCCTCGGTGCCCGACGTGGTGAAGAAGACCCGGGCGTCGGGGATGCCGGACAGGGCGGCGATCCGCTCGGCCAGCTCGACCATGGGGCGGTTGAGGTAGAGCGTCGAGGAGTGGATGATCCGCGCCGCCTGCTCGCTCACCGCCTTGGTGACCTCGGGCAGCGCGTGGGCGGTCATGGTGGTGAGGATGCCGCCGAAGAAGTCGAGGTAGCGGTTGCCGCCCGTGTCCCAGACATGGCGGCCCTCGCCGTGGCTGATCTCGATGGGCTGCTCGTAGTAGAGCGCCAGCCAGTCGGGGAGGACGGCGCGGTGCCGGTCGTACAGCGAGGGGGCGCCCGGATGCGTCACGACTCGATCAGCCCCTCGTAGGCGTCGGGCCTGCGGTCCCGGTAGAACTGCCACTGCTGGCGGACCTCCTCGAAGACGGCGAAGTCGAGATCGCGGACGAGCAGTTCCTCCGCCTTGTCGCTCGCGGGCTCGCCGACGAACTGGCCGCGCGGGTCGACGAAGTAGCTCGTGCCGTAGAAGTCGTTGTCGCCGTACTCCTCGACACCGACCCGGTTGATCGCCGCGATGAAGTACTCGTTGGCGACGGCGGCGGCCGGCTGCTCCAGCTGCCAGAGGTACGAGGACAGCCCGCGCGAGGTGGCCGACGGGTTGTAGACGATCTCGGCGCCGTTCAGGCCGAGCTGGCGCCAGCCCTCGGGGAAGTGCCGGTCGTAGCAGATGTACACACCGACGCGGCCGACGGCCGTGTCGAAGACGGGCCAGCCCGCGTTGCCCGGTTTGAAGTAGTACTTCTCCCAGAACCCCTTGAGCTGCGGGATGTGGTGCTTGCGGTACTTGCCGAGGTACGAGCCGTCGGCGTCGATGACGGCCGCGGTGTTGTAGTAGATGCCGGCCTGCTCGATCTCGAAGACCGGGACGACGATCACCATGCCGGTCTCGCGGGCGAGTTCCTTCATCCTGGTGACCGTGGGCCCGTCGGGGACGGACTCGGCCCACCGGTAGTGCTCGGCTTCCTGTACCTGGCAGAAGTACGGGGCGTTGAACACCTCCTGGAACCCGATGATCCCGGCGCCCTGCCGGGCCGCTTCCCGGGCGTGCTCCTCATGCTTGGCGATCATGGATTCGGTGTCACCTGTCCAGGTCGCCTGGACGAGTGCGGCACGTACGACTCGGGCCACGAGGTGCTCCTTCGGCCTGGGGCACGGACAACTCTACGCACGTAGATTCACTGCGTAGGAAGAGAACGTAAGCCTCCTCCCAGGCGGGGGCAAGACCATCGCCGTGAACCAGCGGAGTCGATCATGTTTCATACCCGAGCGGTCGACATGGGGCAGCTTCGGACACGCGACGTCGGATCAGACGCCGGCGATCCCGGCGACCCGCAGGGCGTGCACGACGTCCCGCTCCCGCGCGTCGGACACGGCGTGCGCCGCGTGGAGCAGTTGCGGTACGAGCCGGTGCGGGTCCCCCGCCGCGACGAGCACGGCGTCCTCGGGCGCCCGGGACTGGACGAACGCGCTGAGCAGCGCCTGCGCCTCGGGCTCGCGGCCCGCGTCGCCGAGGGCGACGACGGCGTCGGCGATCTCGTCGGCGGGGCGGGCGGCGCCCTGGCGCAGCAGCAGCGCGCAGTCGCTGTCGCGCCCGTACAGGGCGAGCGCGCCGGCCACGGCGGCGAGCCGCGCGGGCGGCAGCGAGGCTGCCTCCCAGAGCAACTCGGCCCAGTCGGCGGCGAGTCCGGCGCGGTGCAGTTCGGCGGCGAGCAGCGGCAGCCGGCCCGCCGGCATGTCGGCGGCCTCGCACAGCACGACATGCGCCTCGCCGGTGCGCCCTTCGGCCCGTAGCCGGGTGAGTGCGGCGACGGAGGCGGCGACGGCCGTACGGTCCTCGTCGGAGTGGACGGGCGCCGCGCTTCTGGCGGGTCCGGTCGGCGCGCCGCCGAACCGGGCGCCCCTGGGTGCTGCCCCCTGCTGCGCCGCTCCGGGCAGCGGCATGGCGGGCGCGGGTACGGCCTCGTCGACGGTGTCGGGCTCGGGCTCGATCCCGGCGAACCGGGCGCCGCGCGGCTTGCGTTTGGCGGCGGGGCGCTTGGCCGCAGGTGCCGCGGGCGCGGGCCGGGCCGGCTCGGCGCGGGCGGGCTCGGGTGCGGGCCGGGCGGGCTCGGGTGCGGACCGGTCCTGTGCTTCCGCGCGGCTGTCGGCCGCCGCCCACCGGGGGCCCTGCCGCTCCGGCGCCTCGGTGCCCGCACCGCTCCCCCGGCTGCTGGGCTCCTCGCCGCGGAACCAGCCCTCGGGCGCCGGCGGCCGACGCTCCGCGGCGGTCCGGCCGGGGGTCGTCAACGCCGCTGTCCTGACGCGGAGTTCGGCGCAGCGGGCCGAGGCGCGTGCGTGGTCGTCGCGGGCCCAGGCCAGCTCGTGGGTGAGTCGTTCCGCCTCGGCGGAGGCCGGCCGCGCGGTGCGCAGCGCCCGGGTCAGCTCCTCGGCCCTGGCGCCCGCGCTCGCCTGCTCGTGCAGCATCAGACGCAGCCGCTCGGCCAGTGCGGCGCTTCCGCCGGGCCGCCGGTCGTGGGTGGCCGCTGCCACCGCGTGCAACCGCCGGGCGCGTACCGTCTCCCCCACCGCGTCGGCGTCGCGGACCGCCGCGTAGTCCTGGAGCAGCGAGTCGACCACGTCCCAGGGCGGCACCTCGGCGCCGTCGAGGCAGGCGCGCATCCCGCTCGGGTCGCGCTGCACGAAGACCCCGTACCAGCCGCCGCCCGGGTCGAGCAGCGCCGTCAGGTCTCGTAGGTATCGCGCGAACGCCCCGATCTCCGCCGGGAGTTGATGCACCGCCATCGCTGTCCCGCCCCCGCCCTTCCGGTAGTCCCCGGCATTCGACCGCAGCCGTGTTACGGGACGGCTACGCGCGGTTTTCCGGGAGCTACGGGGTTAAGGGGGCGGCAGAGGTCAGAGGGACACGGCGATACCGGTCTGGGGGCGCTTGCCGCGTCGGATGATCTTGGCGGGCCAGTCGGCCAGCCAGTACTGCCAGGTGTACTTGCGGGCGAGGAGTTTACGGACCCGCTCGGTGCCGTCCTCGTCGAGCAGCCGCGCGGTGCCGTGCGCGGTGGGCGCGCCTGCGGCGATCCGGCCGCGCATGTCGCAGACGGTGACGACGACCCGGCTGTCGTTGCGGATCCGCTTCACCTTCCACGCGTCGGAGCTGGTCCAGATGAACAGCTGACCTTCGTCCACCGCGTGCCAGACGGGGGTGGCGACCCCCCGGCCGTCCTTGCGGTAGGTGGTCAGGCTGACATAGCGGCTGCGGCCGAGTTCGTCGAGGGTGCTCACGCGTTCGACCTTACGCCGTCGTCGGGTTGTCGGCATGGGTGAGCGTCTCCCACGCGACGAACAGGTCGTCGGTGCCTGCCGGGCGCTGCCGCTCGGCGAGCCGCTCGGTCAGCGGGAGTTCGCGGTGCATCCGGCCTTCGAGGTGGTTGAGCGCGACCTCCACGTCGGGGCCCATCGTCCGGGTGACCTTGCCGCCGCACAGCCATGTCGGCGGTTTCGCGCCGAGTTGGTAGCGGGCGTGGAACTCCAGCGCCGCGGTGAGCCGGTCGGCCTGCTCGCCGTACAGGTCGACGCCCTGGTGCCAGGCCGTCTCGGCGATGTGCGCCGTGGAGGCCAGCGAGTAGCCGATGTGCATGAAGTTGCGGCAGGTCTCCTGGCCGAGGCCGTCGGCGAAGGTGCGCTGGCCGAACCAGTACGTGGACAGCTGCCCCGGCGTGCGGATGGTGCCGCCGGGGGGCGCCTTGGGCAGCTTGCCGTCCGACGCGAGGTAGAAGTACGCGGGGACACGGGCCCGGAAGCGGCGCAGCGAGTCGTCGAAAAGTTTGTGGTCCTCCAGGAAGACGGACATGCCGATGGCCGCGTCGGTCATCGCCAGTTCCCAGTTCCCGTTGTAGTCGGGCACCTTGGCGGTGACGTCGGGCAGATACGCCTTGCGCAGCATCCACTTGAAGCGCATCACCGCGGGCTCGCGCCACTGCGGGTAGCCGGCGTGCATGATCTCGGCCGCCCGCGACCAGGTGGAACCGGTCCACGCGGTCTGCAGGTCGGCGTCGTCCTTGGTGTGCCGTTTGACCACCTTCGACCAGGCGTCCATGATCTGCACCGACTTGCGGGCGTGTTCGGGCCTGCCGGTGACGGACCACATCAGCGCCTGGGTGTACGCGGCGATGGCGTCCTCGCGTTCGGCGACGCAGGCGGGCGCGCCGTTGTTGGACGCGCAGGCCACCACAGCGGCGGGGTGCGCGGTGTAGCCGGGCTTCGCGTACCGGCTGGCGCTCATGGCCGTGAACGCCGAGGCCCAGGGTTCCTGCCCGGCGGCGACCTTTCGCCGTACGGTCGCCAGCTGCGCGCCGCCGACCACCACGCCCGGGTGGCGGAACTGCGCCGGGCTGCTGCGGTTGGAGGCGGCGCCGGGCGTGGCGGGCGCCGGGGCGCAGGCGCCGAGCAGCGCGAGCGAGCCGGTGAGCGCGAGGAGGGCGATCTTCTTGGCGACGGACACGCCCCCACCGTCGCCCGGCGGCGGGGGCTCCGCAATCGGCGGCCACCCGACGGGTGGTCGTATACGCCCAGGTGGCGGGTCCCTGCGCCCGGGACCCGCCCGCGTGCGACTACCGGCCGGCGGGCCGTACCACCATCGCCGAGCCGCCGCCGCGGCGTACCGGTTCGGCGGCGGCCTGCCAGCGGCCGTCAGGCAGCCGCTCGACGCCGGTGGCGGCGCCGATCTCGGCGACCTGGGTGAAGGAGTGTCCGACGGCCTCCAGCTGCGCGCGCAACGGGCTGTTCCACAGGGCCGGTTCGAGTTCGGTCGCGGCGGCGTTGCGCTGGCTGGCGCGCGGTGCGGCAATCGCGTCGTCCAGTGCCAGACCCCGGTCGATACGGCCGGTCAGGGTCTGCAGCACGGTCGTGATGATGGTCGCGCCGCCGGGTGAGCCGACGGCGAGCACCGGGCGGCTGTGCTTGTCGAGGACGATCGTCGGGGAGATCGAGGAGCGCGGCCGCTTGCCGGGGCCCGGCAGGTTCGGGTCGTGCACGGCGGGGTTCGCCGGGGCGAAGGAGAAGTCCGTCAGCTCGTTGTTGAGCAGGAAGCCGCGGCCCGGCACGGTGATGGCGCTGCCGCCGGTCTGCTCGATGGTGAGCGTGTACGCGACGACGTTGCCCCACTTGTCGGCCACGGTGAGGTGCGTGGTGTTCTCGCCCTCGTACGTCGTCGGCGCGGCCGTGCCGCCGGGCGCGCAGGGCGCGGGACGGCGGGGGTCACCGGGTGCGAGCGGGCTGCTGAGGACCGCGTCGTCGGAGATCAGGCAGGCGCGCGAGTCGGCGAACCGCTGCGAGAGCAGGCCCTTGGTGGGGACGTCCTCGAAGGCCGGGTCACCGACCCAGCGGCCGCGGTCGGCGAAGGCGATCCGGCTCGCCTCGATGTAGTGGTGCAGGTACTGCGCCTGGGATTCCTTCGAAAGGCGGCTGCGCTCAAGGATGTTGAGCGCTTCACCGACGCTCGTGCCGCCCGAGGACGACGGCGCCATGCCGTACACGTCGAGTCCCCGGTAGGAGACCTCGGTGGGGGCCCGCTTCACCGTGCGGTAGGCGGCCAGGTCGGCGGCGGTCAGATCGCCGGTGCGGACGTTACGGGTGGAGCCGGGCGCGACGGGCGGCTTGCGCACCGTACGGACGATGTCGCGGCCGAGCGCGCCCCGGTAGAGCAGATCGGTGCCCTTGCGGCCCAACTCCTCGTAGGTCCGGGCCAGATCCGGGTTCTTCAGCGCGGAGCCGACGACCGGCAGCTGTCCGCCGGGCAGGAAGATCTTCGCGGAGGCGGGGAAGTCGGCGAACCGCGCCTGGTTGTCCTTGGTCTGGGAGCGGAACGTGTCGTCGACGGTGAACCCGTTCTTCGCCAGCCGCTCGGCGGGCTTCAGCACCTGGCCGAGGGACTTGCTGCCCCAGGAGTCGAGGGCGGTGTCCCAGGTGGCGGCCGTGCCGGGGGTGCCGACGCTGCGGCCGCTGGTCACCGCGTCGGCGAAGGCGAGGGGTTTGCCGTTCTCCAGGAAGAGCGAGGTGTCCGCCGACTTGGGCGCGGTCTCGCGGCCGTCGATCGTGTGGACGCTGCGGCTCTTGGCGTCGTAGTAGACGAAGTAGCCGCCACCGCCGATGCCCGCCGAGTACGGCTCGGTGACACCGAGCGCGGCCGCCGTGGCGACGGCGGCGTCCACGGCGTTGCCGCCGTGCTTGAGCACGTCGATCCCCGCGGCCGTCGCGTCGGTGTCGACGCTGGCCACCGCGCCGCCGTAGCCGGTGGCCACCGGTGTCTTCGCCGGCGTGCCGGGTGGCGCGGCCGACTGCCGTGCGGCGGAAGGTGCCACGGCTCCGATCGACAGCATGGCCGCGGCGACGGCGACAAGCGAGACATTCCGTGCGGCTGAGCGACGCATCCGTACCTCCAGTCAAGAACCGTCCGGGAACTGTAACTTCAGCGCACCCCACTCGTCAGGACCGCGTCTCGAACAATGGTGCGTTGCCCCGATAGCATGCGCGCCCATGACTGACGACGTACGCAACATCGTGCTCGGCGTGGTCGCCGCCCTGATATGTGCGGCTCTGGGCTGGCTCGCCCGCTCGTCCCTGTGGCGGCGCAAGCTCGGCAGGAAGCAGGAATTCTTCGGACTGCCGGGAAACTCCGAGTGCTTGATGGTCGTCAACCGCGAGGCGGGCGGTGACGGCGCCGTACTGCGCCATGACGTCTTCGCCCTGCTGGAGGTCGCGGCCCTGGTGAAGGAGTGCGGCGCGCACGCGCAGATCGTGCAGCACGACGCGGCGCAGCAGGGCTTCGGCGAGCGTACGGAGTTCTGCTTCGGCGGGCCCGGGTCCAACCGGCGGATGGCGGCGCATCTGAAGTCGCTGCTGCCGGGGGTCGGCGTCAACACGGACGCGACGCCGGGTCCTGACCGCGGCGCGTTCCAGATCGGTTCCGAGCGCTACCGGGTGGATCCGGGTGTGGCGGAGTACGTACTGCTGGCGCGGCTGACGGCCGGACAGGGCACGCGGCCGGTGTTCCTCTTCTGCGGACAGCGGGCCATCACCAACCAGGCGGCCTCGCGCTATCTGGCCCGCCACCACGAGCGGCTGTTCCGCAAGCACGGCGGGAGTTCGTTCTGTCTGCTGCTGAAGGTCGCCAACTCACAGGCGTACGGGCCGGATGTGGTGGAGCTGGTCGCCGATGTCACGCGCGCCGCGCAGGAACCCGCCCCGGTCCTGGCACGCACGTCCCATCGGGCCAAGGAGTAGAGAGCGGCGCCCCCGTCGCGTTCCACGGCGACGCGGGCCCGCTCCACACCGAGCACAACCCGACCGGCTCGCAGCTGACCTTCTCCCCTGAACGAGAAGTGATCTCCGGCTGCTGCCGGACGGGCCATTGCCCCTGAGCTACTGCGCTCCCGGCAGCAGCGTCCCTGGTTCGGCCGGGCTGACACCCGCGGCCGGCGTTCTCGATAGGGATGAACGGCAAAGGGTAGTCGAGATTCGTCGCGATGAGCTTGCGTTGACGCCATGTGGCTCGGTCGGCGGATCGACGGCCATACGCTGTTCTACCCACTCTCGGCGGTGTCGGGGTCAGCGCAAACTATCCATGCCGACAAGGGACTTCACACCCGACACGCATAAATGGTGCATAAGTGACATTTACTGCCGGGGTGATCGGCGGTGCCACCGTCAGGCCTCGGCCGCCTCCGCGTAGACCTGGGCCAGTTCGGGGGTGCCGGTGACCGCCCATTCGAGCCCGGCCTCCACCACCTGGATCTCCCGGCCGGAGGCGAGCCGCACCACCGGGTGACCGCCCGGCCAGATGTGCCAGAGGGCGCCGGGGACCGTCCGGACGATCACCGTGCCCAGATACAGCCCCGCGTCGTTGCCCAGCCAGGGCATCTCCTCGGGGTCGTCACGCCAGCGCGGCGGGAGCTGGTCGAGTTCGTCCAGGGACCCCGGCGAGTCGTCGAGTCTCAGACCGCTCTGCCCCGCCCGGACGCGCAGCAGTTCGCACTCCGAGAGCAGCTCCGTGACGCCCTCCTGCTCGCCGCCGACCGCGGTGGCGAGCGGCGTCGCCTGGATACCGGCGTGCTTCCTGCGCCAGTTGTCCAAGAAGGGGATGTTCATACGACTCAGCCTGCCATCACCCCCGCCGGGGCACCATAGGGGCGCGCGGGGGCGCGGCGTCCGGCTCAGACGTCGAGGTCCACGACGACAGGAGCGTGGTCGGAGGCGCCCTTGCCCTTGCGCTCCTCGCGGTCGACGTAGCTGTCCTTGACGGCCGTGGCGAAGGGGCCGTTGCCGTACACGAGGTCGATCCGCATGCCCCTGTTCTTGGGGAAGCCGAGGCTGCGGTAGTCCCAGTAGGTGAAGGGACGGTCGTACTTCAGCGGCCGGGGCATCACGTCGGACAGGCCCTCGTCGCGCAGGGCAGCGAGAGCGGCGCGCTCCTTGGGGGTGACGTGGGTGGCCCCCTCGAACTGGGAGCGGTCCCAGACGTCCTCGTCCGTCGACGCGATGTTGAAGTCGCCGAGGACGGCGAAGGGGCGCTCCCCCGCCGCGTCTGCGGCGACGGCGGCGCGCAGCGCCTCCAGCCAGCGCAGCTTGTAGGCGTAGTGGTCATGGCCGACCTCGCGGCCGTTCGGCACGTACACCGACCAGAGGCGGACGGGGCCGCAGGTCGCCGAGACGGCCCGCGGCTCCTGCACGCCCTCGTACTCGGGTCCCTCCGGGAGGCCGCTGACCACGTCGTCGAGACCGACACGGGAGATCAGCGCCACCCCGTTCCACCGGCCGCTCGCGTTGACCGCCGACTCGTACCCCAGCTCGCGCAGCGGCTCGGCGGGGAACTGCTCGGCGGTGGACTTGGTCTCCTGGACGCACAGCACGTCCGTGCCGCTGCTCTCCAGCCAGGCCAGCAGCCGGGGCAGCCGAGCGGTGATCGAATTGACATTCCAGGTCGCGATGCGCATGCGGGACAGCCTATCGGCGGGGTCCGACAGTCACCGTCCCGCGCCGGTCAGACCTCGGTGGAGTCGCCGGATGCGAACCTGGCGTGGTCGGCGGCTGCCAGGGCGCCGATCTGCCCGTCGTAGACCGGCCGGGCCAGCTCGGTGAGCAGCGCGTCATGGATGTCGAAGGCCCGCAGGGGCTTGACCTCGCGGACGTAGTCGATCACCTCGGAGAGCTTGTTCCACGGCGCGTGCACCGGCAGCAGCAGGGTCTCGACCTGCTGGTCCGGCACGGTCAGCGCGTCGCCGGGGTGGAACACCGAGCCGTCCAGGAGATAGCCGACATTGGTGATGCGCGGGATGTCGGGGTGGATCACGGCGTGCAGCTCGCCGTGCACCTGTACGTCGAATCCGGCGGCGCTGAAGGTGTCCCCGTGGCCGACGGTGTGCACCCGGCCGGGAAAGGCCGCCGAGACCTGGTCGGCGACGCTGCTCAGCGTCCACAGCTCGGCGGCGGGGTTCGCTTCGAGCGCCGCGCGGAGCCTGCCCTCGTGGAAGTGGTCGGGGTGCTCATGGGTGACGAGCACGGCGTCGGCGCCGGCCGCCGCGTCCTGCTCGCTGAAGCCTCCGGGGTCGATGACGAGTGTCCGCCCGTCCTTCTCCAGCCGGATACAGGAGTGCGTCTTCTTGGTGAGCTTCACCGTGGACCACCTTTCGTCTCGGACCGTCCGTACCGCTGTTCCATCATCCCGCTACGCCCCCGGCGCCGTCTCTTCCTGGATCACGGCCCTGGCCACCCGGAACGCGGAGTTCGCCGCGGGAACGCCGCAGTAGACGGCTGTCTGGATCAGTACTTCCTTGATCTCGGCGGGGGTGAGTCCGTTACGGAGCGCCGCCCGGGTGTGGAAGGCCAGCTCGTCCAGGTGTCCGCCCGCGACGAGCGCGGTGAGCGTCACACAGCTGCGGGTGCGGCGGTCCAGGCCGTCCCTGGTCCACACCTCGCCCCAGGCGTAGCGGGTGATCAGGTCCTGGAAGTCGCCGTCGAAGTCGTCGGAGGCGGCGAGGACGCGGTCCACATGGGCGTCGCCGAGCACCTGCCTGCGTACCCGCATGCCCGCCTCGTACGGGTCGGCGTGGCCCGTCGCGACCTGCGGCGGCTGTTCGGCCGGCGCGATCTCGGCGACGGGTCCCACGCTTGCCGACAGGCTCGGCGCGAACCGGCTCTCGGGGAGCACGGTCAGGCCGGTGGAGGTGTCGTTCGGGTTGTACCAGGCGGTGGAGAAGTGCCGCAGCAGCAGGTCGGTGACGGCGGCGGGCTGCTCGACCGGCGCCAGGTGCGAGGCGCCGGGCACCAGCGCGAGCCGGGCGTCCGGTATGCCGGCGACCAGGGTGCGCGCCTCGGCGGGCCCGGTGACCTGGTCCTCGGCGCCGACGAGTACGAGCGTCGGCACGGCGATACGGCCCAGCTCGGCCCGGATGTCGAAGGCGGCCAGCGCCTCGCAGGCGGCGATGTAGCAGCCGGGGTCGGTGGTGCGCACCATCTGGACGGCCCACTCGACGATGGCCGGCTGGGCGGCGGCGAAGCCCGGCGTGAACCAGCGCTCGGGAGCGGCGCGCGCCATCGGGTCGAGCCCGTTGGCCCGGACGATCACACCGCGCTGGCGGAACTCGTCGGCGGTCCCGAACCGCGGCGACGCCGCCACCACGGCGAGCGAGGCGATCCGGTCGGGCCGGCGCAGCGCCAGCTCGGCGCCGACGGCGGCGGCGATGGAACAGCCCGCGTAGCCGAACCGCTGGACCCCGAGGGCGTCGAGCGTGGCGAGCAGCCGCTGCGCCAGCTCCGGAATGCCGCTGGCCGCGTGGGCGGGAGCACCGCCGTGCCCCGGCAGGTCGAACCGGACCACCCGCCAGTGCCGGGCCAGCTCGGGCACCTGACGATCCCACATATGCCAGGTGGTCCCCAGCGAGGGGCCGAGGACCAGCACGGGCGCGTCTTCGGGACCGTCCATCCGGTACTGCAGTGTCTTGGGAGGCGTCGTCTCACTCACCCGCTCACGCTCTCATGTCACCCGATCACTCATGACCGCGCGGTCTGTCCCCCTCCAGAAAACCGTGCAATCCCCACACAACGCGGCAGCCCCGTGCCGGAACTCATCGTCGGATGACCGATGGCCGATGCCCGATGGCCGACCCTCGCCCGAGGCCGGGCCGTCAGTGGTGCGCCGGTTCGCGCAGGGTCTCGCGGTGGGCGCGGGCCGTCTCCATCAGCGCCTCCAGGGCCTCCTGGGTGCGCGTGAGGTCGCGGATGTGGGCGGCGAGCCGGGCGTGTTCCTGGGCCATGCGTGCCAGCGCGGCGTCGGAGTTGTCCGTGCTCGGGGAGTCGACGCACGGCAGCAGTTCGGCGATGGTGCGGCTGGACAGGCCCGCGGTGTAGAGGCGTTGGATGAACCAGACGCGCTCGACCTCGTCGTCCGTGTAGTGCCGCTGGCCGCTGGGGCTGCGGGTGCTGGCGAGCAGGCCCTGCTCCTCGTAGTAGCGCAGGGACCGGATGCTGACTCCGGTACGTGCGGCGAGTTCCCCGATACGCATGCCGTCCTCCGGGCTGTGAGCTGCGGCACAGGACTTGCCTCTGACATCCATGTGAGCTTTTAGCGTACTCCCGTGCCCGGAAGCCGGGCGACGGCGAGCGCATACCGAGGAGCCCCGCGATGACGAGCCTTTTCCACTCCTACCGGTTCGGTGACCTGACCCTGCCCAACCGGCTGGTGATGGCCCCCATGACCCGGATCAGGGCTGCGGCCGACGGGCTGGCGACGCCGTCCATGGCGACGTACTACGCCCAGCGGGCGACGGCCGGACTGATCGTGACCGAGGGGGTGCAGCCCAGTCTTGTCGGGCAGTCCAGCCCGGGCACGCCGGGGCTGCACACCGACGAACAGGTCGCGGCGTGGCGTCCGGTGACGGCGGCGGTGCACGCCAGCGGCGGACGGATCTTCGCCCAGCTCATGCACGGCGGGCGGGTCTCGCACCCCGACACCACCGGCAGCGTGCCCGTGGGACCGTCGGCCGTGCCCGCCGTCGGCGAGGTGTTCACGCCGACCGGCCCCAAGCCCGCGCCGGTGCCGCGCGCCCTGGACACCGCCGAGGTCCCGGAACACGCCGAGTCGTACGCGCTGGCCGCCCGGCGCGCCGTCGACGCCGGTTTCGACGGGGTGGAGCTGCACGGCGCCAACGGCTATCTCATCTCGCAGTTCCTGTCGTCCAACGCCAATCTGCGGACAGACCGTTACGGGGGCTCGACGGCGAACCGGATCCGCTTCGCCGTCGAGGCGGTGGCGGCGACCGCCGCTGCCGTCGGCGGGCACAGGACCGGGATCCGGCTCTCTCCGGCCGCCGGGTTCTGGGGAGTCGAGGAGACCGACTCGGCCGCCCTGTACGCCGAGTTGCTGACCGAACTGGCCCGGCTCGACCTGGCCTACGTCCATCTGGAGGCCACCGCCGACGAAGAGGTGCTGCTCGGCCTGCGGCGCGCCTGGCCCGGCACCTTGATCATGAATCCGGTGCTGCCCATGGGCGCCAAGCAGACCGGCCTGGCCGAGGCCGACCACTGGCTGGGCCTCGGCGCCGAACTCATCAGCTTCGGCCGCGCGTTTCTCGCCAACCCGGACCTGGTCGAGCGGCTGCGCGGCGGGCTGCCGCTCGCCCCCGTCGACGAGACGACGTACTACCAGGGCGGTGACGCGGGCTATCTCACCTACCCCGCGTATCAGCACACGGCGGCGTAAGCCGTGACCCGGCGCCGCGGGCAGGTCAGGGTGTGGTCGTGGAGACGACGAAGACGCGCGGGAAGCCGGGGTCCGCCAGGTCCACGATCACGTTCTGGCTGGGCAACGGGTCCTTCTGCTTGTGGCTGAGGCCGGCCCATTTGTGGTCGGGGATGTCGAAGTCCCAGCCGGCGATCTTCTGGTCACGCTTCGAGATGGTGACCGCGCCGTTCTTGAGCGCCGAGCGGCTCGTGCCCATCTCGGTCAGGAAGGAGTCGAGCCGCCCCGACGTGACGTCGAACTGGGCGTAGAGCCGGCTGGACTTCCAGTTGCTCGTCTCGTAGTAGCGCACCCCGGTGGCGCCGCCGGGGATCGGCACGTCGTAGATCCGCTTCTTCATCCCGGCGGGGCGTACCGGCTGGAGGCCGGTGGCCAGGGTCTCGGCCTCCTTGGCGCGCCCGCTCTCGCGGCTCTGCTCGGCCGCCACGGCGAGATAGCCGGCCGGGATGCCGACGAGGAGCACGATGACGATGGCGGTGAACCAGCGTCTGGCGTTGCGGTGACCTCGGTTCTCCGGGGGCCTGGCTCTGTCGTCGGGCTGTGCGGGACGGCGGGGCACGGTCATGACGGCGGTTCCTGGGTCGGGGTCGTGCGGGTGGTCCTGATGGCCTGTGCGTAGCGTTCGTAGCGCTCGTGCCGCTCCACCCGGCGGCGGGTGGCCCGGCGGAACCTGCGGGCCACCAGCCGGGCCAGGTCGGCGGCGCCGACCATGCCGGCCTCGGGACCGAGCTCTGCCTTCACGATACGGGCCTCGGGGCGGTAGCCGCGCCCCGTGAGGTGCCGGCGGAACGCGTCGCGCGCCGGGCCGATCAGCAGGTCGTCCGCCGCGCTGACGCCGCCGCCGATGACGAAGCAGGACGGGTCGAGCGCCGCCGCCAGGTTGGCGATGCCGACCCCGAGCCACTGTCCGATGTCCTGGAACAGCTCGACGCACATGGCGTCGCCGTCGCGGGCCAGCTCGGTGATCAGCGGTCCGGTGATCTCGTGGACGTTGCCCTTGACCCGGTCGATGAGGCTGTACGCGACGGGCGAGTCGGCCGCGGCGAGTTCCTTGGCCTCCCGGACGAGGGCGTTGCCCGAGCTGTACTGCTCCCAGCAGCCGCGGTTGCCGCACGGGCAACGGTGGCCGCCCGGCACGACCTGCATATGGCCGAACTCGCCTGCGACGCCGAACTTGCCGCGCTTGACCTGGCCGTCCTCCAGGATCGCGCCGCCGATCCCGGTACCGAGCGTGATCATGACCAGATGGTCCTCGCCGCGGCCCGCGCCGAAGCGCCATTCCGCCCAGGCGGCGGTGTTGGCGTCGTTGTCGACCATCACGGGGACGGCGAGCCGGGAGGCGAGCGCGTCCCTGAGGGGTTCGTCGCGCCAGGCCAGGTGGGGGGCGAACAGCACCTTGGAGCGGTCGGCGTCGACCCAGCCGGCCGCTCCGATGCCGACGGCGTGCACGTCGTGCCGGTCGGAGAGGTCGAGGACCAGCTCCACGATGGTGTCCTCGACGACCCGGGGGCTCTTGGACTTGTCGGGCGTCTCGGTGCGCAGCTTCTCCAGGATGTTGCCGTCGGCGTCGACGACGCCCGCCATCACCTTCGTACCGCCGATGTCGATACCGACGGTGGGCACCCTGGGCGCGGTCAGATGGGAGCGCCGCTCACGGGTGCCGACGGTCCGCAGGACGGTGCCGCGGGTGCTGCCGCGGCCGGCGAAGTCACGGTACGTACTCATCGGGCGGGCCCCCTCGTGTCCGTCGGCTCAGGCCTGCCGTACCGAGTGCGCCGGCTGATTGCTCGCACGAGTCGTGTCGTCCCTGTGGGGTCGGGGCCTGCCGCCCGGGTGGGCGAAGGCGGCGGACGGTGCCCGCCGGTGCGAATTCTGCCATCCGGAGGGTAAGAGCCCGGTGTGCGGCCCGGTAAGCGGACGGAGCGCGTCGCTCCGGTCCTGCCGCCGGGCCGCCGGGGCGTACGGTCAGTCCTTCTCGGCCGTGCCGGCCTTCTCGGTCCTCCCGGCCGTCTCGGCCGGACGCCCGCCGAAATGGCTCGGGGCCGGGGCTGCGGCCAGTTCGTGGCTCAGCTCCTCCAGCTCGGAGCCGCCGGCCATCTGCCGGGTGATCTCGTCCAGGGTGATCGAGTCCTTGGTGTGGCTGCCCGCCATGACCCCGCGCTTGAGCAGCACGAAGCGGTTGCCGACGAGATACGCGTGGTGCGGGTTGTGGGTGATGAGCACCACGCCGAGGCCCGCGTCGCGCGCCGCGGCCACGTACTTCAGCACCACGCCGGACTGCTTGACCCCGAGCGCCGCCGTCGGCTCGTCCAGGACCAGCACCTTCGCGCCGAAGTAGACGGCGCGCGCGATGGCGACGCACTGGCGCTCACCGCCGGACAGGGTGCCGATGGGCTGGTCGACGTCGCGCAGGTCGATGCCCATCCGCAGCAGCTCGGAGCGGGTCGTCTCACGCATCAGCCTGACGTCGAGCCGCTTGAAGGGGCCCGCCCCCTTCGTCGGCTCGGAGCCGAGGAAGAAGTTGCGCCACACCGGCATCAGCGGGACGACGGCGAGGTCCTGGTAGACCGTGGCGATCCCCAGGTCCAGGGCCTCGCGCGGGGAGGACAGCGAGGCCTTCGCGCCCTCGATCAGGAAGTCGCCCGAGTCGTGCTGGTGCAGCCCGGCGATGATCTTGATCAGGGTGGACTTGCCCGCGCCGTTGTCGCCGAGCACACAGGTGATCTCGCCGGGGTGCACCTCCAGCGAGACGCCTTCCAGGGCGCGGACATTGCCGTAGTACTTGCTGACGTCGGCCAGCTCGACCAGGGGCGTCGCCCGCTGCTCGGGCCGGGGGTCCGGTGCCGGCTCCGTCCGCGGCGCCGTGTCCGGCTGCGGCTGGTCCGTCGGGTCGGTCTGCGGCTCGCTCATCGGGTCGCCTCCGCGCGCTTACGCACCCACGCGTTGAGCAGGGTGGCCAGAAGGAGCATCGCTCCGAGGAAGAACTTGAACCAGTCCGGGTTCCACTCCGCGTACACGATGCCCTTGCTGGTCATGCCGAAGATGAAGGCGCCGACAGCGGCGCCGATCGCCGAACCGTAGCCGCCGGTGATCAGACAGCCGCCGATGACGGCCGCGATGATGTAGATCAGCTCGTTCCCGACGCCCTCGCCCGACTGGACGACGTCGAAGGAGAACAGCAGGTGCTGCCCGGAGACCCAGGCGCAGAACGCCACGCCCATGTACAGCAGGATCTTGGTGCGCATCACGGGGACACCGACGGCGCGTGCCGCGTCGGCGTTGCCGCCGGCGGCGAAGATCCAGTTGCCGAAGCGGGTCCGCAGCAGGATCCAGGTGGCGAGCGCGACCAGGACGGCCCACCACAGGATGGTGACCTTCAGCTCGACGCCGCCGACGGTCCACTCCGAGGCGAACAGCTTCTTCGCCGAGGGGAAACCCTCCATGTCGCCGATGGACTTGGTCGAGACCGTGCCGCTGATGAGCTTCGTCAGACCGAGGTTGAGGCCGATGAGCATCAGATACGTGCCGAGCGTGATGATGAAGCTCGGCAGTTTGGTACGGGTCAGCATGACGCCGTTGAAGGCGCCGAGCGCGAGGGTCACCAGCAGGGAAACCCCCACGCCCACCCAGACGTTGGCGGTCATCTGGTAGCTGAACATCGAGGAGATCAGCGCCGAGCTGGTCACCATCACACCGGCCGACAGGTCGAACTCGCCGCCGATCATCAGCAGCGCCACCGGCACCGCCATGATGCCGATCGTGGACGCCGCGTACAGGACGGTGCCGAAGCTGGAGCCGCGCAGGAACGAGTCGGCGACGACGGCGAAGAAGAGGAAGACCGCGACGGCGCCCACGACCGAGCCCAGTTCCGGCCTGCCGAGCAGCTTGCGCAGCGGTGAGGTGCGCAGCAGCCGCTCGTCGGGTTCGGCGCCGCCGTCCGGCTTGCTGCCCACCGGTGGCGCTGTCGTCGTCATCGGGTCCCCCGCTTGGTGAACGCCTCCAGGGCGCCGGCGTCCTGCTTGGTGATCACCTGCGGTCCGGTGAGTACGGGCTGTCCGCCGCCGAGCACGTCGGCGTTGTACTTGTTGAGCCAGAGCAGGTCGACCGCCTCGTACCCCTGGAGGTACGGCTGCTGGTCCACGGCGAAGCCGAGCGTGCCCGCCTTGAGCGAGGCGGCGACGGACGCGTTGAGGTCGAAGGTGTCGACCTCGGCCTTGCTCTGCGCCGTGCCCTTGGCCTTGACGGCGGCGTCGGCGAACGGCGCGCCGAGGGTGACGACGGAGTCGATCGACGGGTCCGCCTGGAGCTTGGCCTCGATGGACGACTGGACGTCCGGCATGTTCGTGCCGTCGACGTACAGGTTCTGCAGCTGTCCGTCGAAGTTCTTCTTCGCACCGGCGCAGCGCTGCTCAAGACCGACGTTGCCCTGTTCGTGGACGACGCACAGCGCCTTCTTCTTGCCGCGCTTGTCGAGTTCGTCGCCGACGGCCTGGCCGGCGATCGTCTCGTCCTGGCCGATGTGGGTGAGCGCGCCGAACGCCTTGGACTGCTCGGCGCCCGAGTTGACCGTGATCACCGGGATGCCGGCCTTACGGGCCTTGGCGACGACGGCCTTCATGGCGTCGGGCTTGGCGAGTGTGACGATCAGCCCGTCGACCTTCTTGTCGATGTACGAGTCGACGAGCTGTGCCTGCTGCTGTCCCTCGTCGCTGTGCGCGTAGAGGAAGTTGACGTTGTCCTTGACCGCGGCCTGCTTGGCACCGCTCTGCACGATGTCCCAGAACGTGTCGCCGTCCCCGGAGTGGGTGACCATGGCGATGGTCCACTTCGGCGTGTTCACAGCGGCCCGTCCCTGGGCCTGGGCCGCCGCTTTCGCCGCCCGTTCCTCGGCGCGCCTGCCGCCGGTGCTGCTGCAGCCGGCGAGGACCGATGCCCCGAGGACCGCTGCCAGCACGGCGCTGGTCGCGCGTACCCCTGTCCGAACCCTTGTCACGACGTAGTGCCCTTCTCGCGAGATTACTCGGAGCAGTATCGGCCATCGTTGTTCGGTGCATGCTCATCGGGTACGCGGTCGAGCGTCAAGGGTTTGTCCGTACATTCTTACGAAAAAGCGCCGCTCAGGGCCGGACGAGCAGCTGGAACTCGAAGGCGTACCGGGACGCGCGGTAGACGTGCGAACCGAATTCCACCGCCCGGCCCGTGTCGTCGAACGTCGTGCGCTCCATCGTGAGCAGTGGCGCCCCCACCGTCTCCGCCAGCCGCCCGGCCTCCGTCTCGGTCGCCGCGCGCGCCCCGATGGACTGGCGGGCGCTGTGCAGCGTGATGCCGCCCGCCCGCATCATCCGGTAGAGGCCGGTGGCCTCCAGGCGCTCGGTGTCGCAGTCGAACAGACCGGTCGGCAGGTGGTTGCGCAGATACGCCATCGGCTCGTCGTGCGCGTACCGCACCCGCTCGACGAGCCGCACCTCGGCGCCTTCCGGCACCCCGAGGGCGGCGGCGGCCTGCGCGGTCGCCGGTACGAGCGTGTTGCGCAGCACCTCGGTCGCCGGGCGCTGGCCGGCCGCCTCCAGGTCGTCGAAGAGGCTGCTCAGCTCCAGCGGACGCTTGACCTGGCTGTGCAGGACCTGGGTGCCGACGCCTCTGCGACGGACCAGCAGGCCCTTGTCGACCAGCGACTGGATGGCCTGGCGGACGGTGGGCCGGGACAGCCCGAGCCGCCCGGCCAGCTCGATCTCGTTGCCGAGGAGGCTGCCGGGGGCGAGGCCGCCCCGCTCGATCGCGGCCTCCAGTTGCTGCGCCAGTTGGAAGTAGAGCGGGACCGGACTGGTGCGGTCCACGGCCAGCTGGAGCGGGAGGGAGTGCTCCGTCTCCTGCCCGGGCTGCGGTGATCTCGGCTGATTGGGCACATCAGGGAGGGTAGACCCCTGCCATGTTGACGGGAAGTCGTGAAGTTCGATTGTCAGGACAAATGCTTGACATCGTGAGCCACCTGCGGCCACCTTTGGGGCCATGCGCATCGGACTCATCGGCACGGGCCGCATCGGCACCTTCCACGCGGACCTGCTCAGCCGCCACCGCGAAGTAGGGGCCCTGGTGGTGGCCGACACGGACTCGGCACGGGCGGCCCAGGTCGCCGACAGGACAGGATCGACGGCGGCGCCCTCGGTCGACGAGATCTTCTCCTGGGGGGTGGACGCCGTCGTCATCGCCTCGGCCACCTCCTCCCACGCGGAGCTGATCAGCCGCGCGGCACGGGCCGGGCTGCCCGCGTTCTGCGAGAAGCCCATCGCCCTCGACCTGGCGGGCACGCTGGGCGCGCTGCGCGAGGTCGAGTCGGCGGGTACGGTCCTGCAGCTCGGCTTCATGCGCCGCTTCGACGCCGGGTACGGCGCGGCGCGCGACCTCGTACGGTCGGGCAAGCTCGGCCGGCTGCACACGGTGCGGGCGATCACCTCGGACCCGGCGCCGCCGCCCGCCGCGTATCTGCCGCTCTCCGGCGGGCTGTACCGGGACTGTCTGGTGCACGACTTCGACATGATGCGCTGGGTCACCGGGCGCGAGGTGGTCGAGGTGTACGCGACGGGCTCCGACAACGGCCCCGCGATGTTCCGGGAGGCGGGCGACGTCGACACGGCGGCCGCTGTGCTCACCCTGGACGACGGGACACTCGCCACGGCCACGGCCGCCCGCTGCAACGGGGCCGGCTACGACGTACGGATGGAACTGGCGGGCGAGCTGGACCAGTTCGCCGTCGGGCTCGACGACCGTACGCCGATCACCTCGACGGAGCCGAAGGGCCCGCCGCCCTGCGACAACCCGTGGCCGGGCTTCCTCGAACGGTTCGCCCCGGCGTACGAGGCCGAGCTGAACGCGTTCCTGAGCGTCGTCGCCGGCGAACTGGACAATCCCTGCGACGGCCGCGAGGCGCTGCACGCGCTGCGGATCGCCGAGGCGTGCGAGCTGTCCAGGCGTGAGCGCCGGCCGGTGGCGATGACGGAGATCGCGGGCGGCTGAGCCCGCGCGCTTGCCGGGTCCGCGGTCCGGCCCGGCTCAGGGCTGCTGGACGGGCAGGACCGTGCCCTGGGCGACGGCGCACAGGGTGCGGGTGCCGTCGTCGGCGACGGTGAACACATCGCAGCGGACCGTGGCCTGCCGCCGTCCCGAGTGGACGACGGTGGCCTCGGCCAGCAGTCTTCTGCCGGTCGCCGGCCGGACGTACTGGATGGAGAAACCGCCGGTCAGCACGTTGGGGCCGAGGGTCGTCCCGGCGGCGAAGGTGATGCTGTTGTCGGCGGCGTAGGCCAGGACGCCGCCGTGCACATAGCCGTTCTGCTGGTGCAGATCCGCGCGGACCGCCACTTCGAGGACGGCCTCACCGTCACCGAAACGGGTGAGGCGGGCGCCGATCAGCTTGCTGAACGGCTGGGCGTCGAGCACCTGCTGGGCGAGGGTGATGTCGAACGCGGGCATGGTCGTTTTCTACCACCGCACCGGCAGTCGCCGCACGCCCCGGATCAGCAAGCCCGGCAGCCACTCGTACGGCTCGGGCGACGGGTCGAGCGCCAGGCCGGGGAAGCGCTCCAGCAGGCTGCGCAGCACGACGGCGCCCTCCAGCCGGGCGAGGGGTGCGCCCAGGCAGAAGTGCAGGCCGTGGCCGAAGGCGAGATGGCCCTGGGCCCCGCCCTTCGCCGCCCGCCGGATGTCGAAGGTGTCCGGTTCGGGGAAGCGCGCCGGGTCCCGGTCGGCGGAGGCGAGCCCGACCAGGACCATCTCGCCTGCCGGGATCACCGTCTCGCCGTAGGCGACCGGCTCACGGGTGTAGCGGTTGGTCGCGTTCTCCACCGGGCCCTCGTAGCGGAGCATTTCCTCGATCGCGGGTTCCAGCAGGGTGAAGTCGGCGCGCAGCGCCTTCAGTTGGTCGGGGTGGTCGAGCAACGCCCGTACCCCGTTGGAGATCAGATTGACCGTGGTCTCATGGCCGGCGATGAGCAGGATGAAGGCCATGGCGCGCAGTTCGGCGGCGGAGAGCCGGTCGTCGTCGGCGGCGCTGGTGCGCAGCAGGGCGGAGAGCAGGTCGTCGGCGGGGCCCGAACAGCGCTTGTCCTCGATGAGTTCGTCGAGGTAGTCACGCAGCGCGTAGGCGGCGGCCGTGGAGCTCTCGACCGAGGTGGGCGCGACGATCTCGTTGGTCCAGCCGCGGAAGGTGTCCCGGTCCGACCGCGGCACCCCGAGCAGTTCACAGATGACGGTGATGGGCAGCGGGAAGGCGAGTGCGTCCACGAGATCGCCGTGCCCGGCGGGGCCCATCGCGTCGAGCAGTTCGTCGGTGATCTGCTGGACGCGGGGGCGCAGGCTCTCCACCCGGCGCGCGGTGAACTCGCGGGTGATCAGCTTGCGCAGCCGGGTGTGGTCGGGCGGGTCGGAGATGAGCACGTGCGGGCCCATCAGCAGCTCCTCGCCGCCGGCGACCTGGGGCCGTTTGCCCAGCCGGGGGTCGGCGAGGGCGGCGCGTGCCTCGGCGTAGCCGACGACGAGCCACCAGCGCCAGCCGTCCGGGTTCCGCATCTGGTGGACGGGACCCAGCTCGCGCAGCTTGGCGTAGTACGGGTACGGGTCCGCGGTGAAGTCCGGTCCCAGCTCGCGTACTTCGATGGTCGCCATCGGATCAGCCTACGACGCCGTCCGGTGCTCCGGGGTCGCCCGTGGCCGGTTCGGCGTCATGGACGAGCAGGGCGATCTGGACGCGGTTGTTCATGCCCAGCTTGGCGAGGATGCGCGAGACGTGGGCCTTGACCGTGGGGATGCTCAGATAGAGTCCCGCGGCGATCTGGGCGTTGGACCGGCCGCGGCCGACGGCGAGCGCGACCTCCCGCTCCCGCTCGCCGAGCAGGGCCAGTTTCCGTGCGGCGCCCGCCCTGCGGTCGGCCGTCGGCGCGCCGGTGACATGGGTCATGAGCTGGCGGGTGACGGCGGGTGACAGCACGGGATCACCGGCCGCGACGCGCCGTACGGCGGTGACGATCTCGGCGGGCGGGGTGTCCTTGACCACGAACCCCGCCGCGCCGACGCGCAGGGCCCGCAGCACCTGTTCGTCGGCGTGGAAGGTGGTCAGGACGATCACCTGCGGGGCTTGGGGCCTGGCGCGGAGCAGTTCGGTCGCGGTCAGTCCGTCCATGACCGGCATCCGGATGTCCATCAGCACCACGTCGGGGGTTGTGCGGTCGACGAGGGCGGCGACCTCGGTACCGTCGGCGCCCTCACCGACGATCTCGATGTCGTCGGCGCCGCCGAGCATGAAGGTCAGGCCGGCCCGTACCAGCGGATCGTCGTCGACGACGAGCAGTCGGATGGTCATGCCGCCCACGGTAGCCAGGCCCGCACGGCGAAGCCGCCGTCTCCGGTGGGTCCGTGCTCGAAGCGGCCGCCGGCCAGCGCGGCCCGTTCGGTCAGGCCGATCAGGCCCTGGCCGGATCCGGGCACCGGTGTGATGTCGCCGTGCGGCGCCGTGTTGCGGACCTCGACGGTGAGTCCGTCGCCCGGGCCGCCGCCGACCAGGACCGTGGCCTCGGTGCCGGGCGCGTGTTTGCGCGCGTTGGTCAGGGCCTCCTGGGCGATGCGGTAGGCGGTGCGTCCGACGGCGGCGGGCGCGGCGGCCGGGTCGGCGACGCCGCTGTCGAAGGTGACCCGCATCCCCGCGTCCCTGGACTCGGCGACCAGGGCTTCGAGGGTGGCGAGGGTGGGCTGCGGGCGGTCGCCGTCGTCGCCGGGCGTACGCAGGACGCCGATGATCGCGCGCAGGTCCTGGAGCGCTTCGTGGGCGCTGTCCCTGATCACCCCGGCCGCCCTCGCCACCTCGGGCGGCGGCGCGTCCGGCCGGAATTCGAGGGCGCCCGCGTGGACGCTGAGCAGGCTCAGCCGGTGGGCGAGCACGTCGTGCATCTCGCGGGCGATGGACTCCCTGGCGAGCCGCTGGGCCTGTTCGGCCCGCAGGTCGGCCTCGGCCTCGGCGCGCTGGGCCCGCTCGCGCAGGGCGACGACGAGCTGGCGCCTGGCCCGTACGAGCATGCCCCAGCCGGTGACCAGCAGGATCAGCAGGGCGGTGCTGAACACGGCGACTGTGAACGAGACGGTCGGGTCGGGGCGGAGCACCGCCTGGACGACGCCGGTGACGACGGCCAGCGCCCCGATGAGGGCGACCGGTTTGAACGGCCGGTGGACGGCGACGGCGAACAGGCTCACCAGCGCGGCCCCGCTGCTGACCGGTGCGACGGCGGTGAGGAGGGTCAGCGCGACGGCGAGGGCGACCGGCCGGCGCCGGCGCAGCCACAGCGCGCAGCAGGCGACGGCGCCGGCCGCCAGGTCGAGCGCGACGACCGTGTCGGAGTTGCCCGCCTTGGTGGCCGCGTCGAGGGCGAACATGCCGAAGAGGACGGCGCAGCCGAGCATCGCCGTGTCCACGATCCAGTCACGGACCGTGCGGCGCTGCCGGGGTTCCGCCATGGCGGACGGCAGCAGCCAGCGGTACTCCATCGTCGTCATACGTCCACGGTACGCAGGTGGGAGGGGGTGGGCGGCCCTCGCGGCGGGAGCAGCTACCAAAGTCACACGGCTCCCGACTTCGGACACCGCGTTACCGGAAAGAGACGCACATGTCTGGTTCTCATCGGTCCCTCGTGGTTAAAGTAGCCCCACACGAATTAATCTCAGCGTGAGAGGAATTGTGGCAACTACCTCCCTCCCCCGTGCGTCCAACCGCAGCGCCGTCCTCGCGGCCCTGCTGTCCGGCGCCGAGACGGACCGCCAGCAGCTGATCGCCGACACCGGTCTCAGCCGCGCCACGGTGTTCCGGATCATCGACGACCTGATGGCCGACGGGCTCGCCCGCGAAGGCCGCCGGCTGCTCCGCGAAGGACCTGGCCGGCAGTCCACATCGGTGGGCTTCAACAACCGCTCCGCCCTGGTGTGCGGCATCGACCTCGGCGGCACCAACTGCCGTGTCGTGGTGTCCGACGCGCTGGGCCGCCCGCTGATCAGAAGCCGTGACGCGACACCGCGCGACGCGACGTCGGCCGAACTGGCCGCCTGGGTGGCCCGCCGGGTCACCGAACTGGTCGCGGGACACGGCGAGGACATCACCCTGCACACCGTCACCATCGGTCTGCCGGGTGTGGTGACCGGTGACGGCCGTACCGTCGTCGCCTCGCACAACCTCGGCCAGATCAAGGGCACCGCCTTCATCGAGGAGGTCTCCCGGCTGCTGGGTGTGGCGACCTTCGTCGGCAACGACTCCAACCTCGCCCTGCTGGGCGAGTTGAGTTACGGATCGCTGCCGGACCGCGAGACGGCCGTCCTGCTCGCCATGGGCACCGGCCTCGGTTCGGCCGTCTCGCTCGAAGGGCGGGTGCTGACCGGTGAGTCGGGGCTGCTCGGCGAGTTCGGCCGGCTCCCGCTGCCGGGCCGCGAGGAGCGGCTGCGCGATCTGCTCTCCGGCGCCGACCTGGTCGCCTACGCACGCCGCAGGGGCGTCGAAGTCCCCACGGCGCAGAGCCTCTTCGCCGACCGGGCGCGCTACGCGGCGCTGCTCGACGAGGTGCACTCCGCGCTGACCCATCTGGTCTCGGTCGTGGCCCTGGCCTACGAACCGAAGACGGTCGTCCTCACCGGCGGGTTCTCCGAGTCCTTCGACCCGGCCTGGCTGGGCCGGATCAGCGACCAGGTCGCGGACACCGTCGGGGTGCGCAGCCTGGTCAGGAAGTCCGACCTGGGCGACTCGGCGGGGCTGCTCGGCTCGATGGCCTCGTCCCTCGGCCACTACTACGCGTCACTCGGGGTCAGCGCCCCGGACAGCGCCTCGATCGACGTCGACCGCGAACTGATCGTCAAGCGGCTCGACGACTGTCCCACGGACGAACAAGAAGGGTGAGAAGAATGAACCGATCACGGTGGCGGTATGCCGTCACGGCGCTGCCGGTCATGGCGCTCGCGCTGACCGGCTGCGGCGGTGGCAGCGGCGGCTCGCAGTCCGAGTCCGACCACAAGCTCACCATCTGGATGATGACCGGCGGCCCCGGTGACAATCCGCTGATCAAGGACGTCAACACCGAGTTCGCCAAGAAGCACCCGGACATCAAGGTCGACATCCAGATACAGCAGTGGGACGGGGTCGCCACGAAGGTGACCACGGCGCTGGCGACCAACAACCCGCCGGACATCGTCGAGATGGGCAACACCCAGACCCCGCTGCAGACTTACTCCGGCGGTCTCGCCGATCTCACCGCCGACAAGAAGTCCTTCGAGGGCTCCGACGGCTGGCTGACCGGGCTTTCGGGCCCCTCCACGTACGACGGCAAGCTGTACGCCGTACCGCTGTACGGCGGCACCAAGGTCGTCATGTACAACAAGAAGCTGTTCGCCGACGCCGGGATCAAGCAACCCCCCAAGACGCTTGCGCAGTTGCAGCAGGACTGCGGGACGCTCGCCAAGGCCAACGCGCAGGTGGCCAACTTCTCCGGGTTCTACCTGCCGGGCCAGTACTGGTTCAACGGCATGCCGTTCCTCTTCGGCAAGGGCGGCGAGATCGCCACCCGGTCCGGCGGCACGTGGAAGGCGCAGATGAGTTCCCCGCAGAACGCGGCGGGACTCACCGCCTGGCGGGACTTCCAGAACAGCTGCTCCACCAAGTCCTCCGTCGGCGTCAACACCGACAGCCCCGACCAGGACCAGCTCTTCGCCGACGGCAAGGCCGCCATGGCGTACGTGAAGGCCTGGGAGCCGGCCGCCGTGCTGGAGAAGAACCCGTCACTCAAGGACGAGATCGGCTTCTTCCCGATGCCCGGCTACACCGCTGACAAGTCCATGCCGGTGATCGTCTCCGGTTCGACGGTCGGGGTCGCGGCCAACAGCCCGGACCAGGAGGCGGCAGCGGACTGGCTGCGCATCGTCTCCGGCAAGCGGTTCCAGCAGAAGATGGCGACCACGCTCAATCTGCTGCCCGTGTCACCCGACTTCACCCCGCCGGGCGTGCCGGAGCAGCTGACCGTCGCGTCCGCCGCCAGCCGGATCAGTCGGCCGCTGCCCAGCAGTCCGGGCGAGGCGACGCTGGAGACCGAGCGGTACAACGAGCAGTTCTTCTCGAAGATCGCGAGCGGCGCCGACATCGCGAAGGCGTCGGCCGACTACGACAAGCACGCGACCGAAGCCTTCAACTCACTGAGCGACTAGTCCTTCTGAGGCCCTGATGGCAATCACAGAGAAGCGGAGTCCGGTACGCACCTCGACCGGGCCCCGCCCCCGGCCCCCGGGCCGGCGCCGCAGCGCCACCCGGCCACGGATGCTGCCCTGGGCGATGATCGCACCCGCGGTGATCGCACTCCTGCTGATCCAGGGCTATCCCCTGGTGCGGCTGCTCGTCCTGTCCACGCAGGACTTCGGTCCGCGCTCGCTCTTCACCGGACAGGCCGACTTCGTCGGACTCGACAACTTCACCAAGATATTCGGCGACGCGGACTTCCGGGCCGTGCTGGTCCGTACCCTGGTGTTCACCGCGTTGTGTGTCCTGCTGCTGATGGTGCTGGGTTTCCTCATCTCGCATCTGCTGATGGGTGTCTCCCGGTGGGTGCAGATCGTCACCACGGTGTGTCTGGTGCTGGTGTGGGCGATGCCGATGGTCGCGGCGACGCTGGTGTGGCAGTGGATGTACCAGCCGCAGTACGGCGTGGCCAACTGGCTGCTCACCAAGCTCCAGGTGTTCGGCGACCTGACGGCGCACGACTGGTTCTCCCATCCGAACCAGGCACTCGGGCTGATCGTCCTGCTGACGGTGTGGAAGGGGCTGCCCTTCGTGGCCCTGACGCTGTTCGCCGCACGCGGGCAGATATCCGAGTCGCTGTACGAGGCGGCGCGGCTCGACGGTGCGGGCACCCTGCAGACGTTCCGGCACATCACCATCCCGATCATGCGTCCGGTGCTGGCGATCCTGACCATCCTGGAAGTCATCTGGTCGGTCAACTCGTTCACCCCGATCTGGGTGCTGACCCAGGGCGGTCCCGACGGGCAGACCACCACCCTCGGTGTGTACGCCTACATCACCGCGTTCAGCCGCAACGACTACGGCAGCGGCGCCTCCATCGCCGTGGTGACGGTGCTGATCCTGGCGCTGTTCTCCATCGCCTACGTACGCAAGCTCTCGGCCCAGGGGGAGACGCGATGAGCGCATCGATGACACCGGCACGCCGGCGGCGCACCGTCAACAACATCATCGCGCTGCTGGTCTCCGCCGTGATGGTGTTCCCCGTCTACTGGATGGTGACCACAGCGCTGAAGCGGCCCGGCAGGATCCTCAGCGCCGTACCGCAGTTCTTCCCCTGGCCGCTGAGTCTGGACAACTTCGCGCGGGCCCTGGACAAGCCGCACTTCTGGGTCTTCGTCCGCAACTCGCTGACCGTGACGCTGTCCTCGGTCGTACTGTCCCTGATCATCTCGCTGTTCGCCGCCGTCGCCATCGCCCGCTTCCGGTTCGCCGGCCGCAAGGCACTGCTCGCGATCCTGGTGCTGGTCCAGATGATCCCGGCCGCGGCGATGGTCATCCCGGTCTATCTGATGCTCAGATCCATCAACGGCCTCGACTTCATACCGGGGTTGGTCCTCACCTACATGACGTTCGTGCTGCCGTTCACGATCTGGACACTGCGCGGCTTCGTCGAGGGCGTACCGGTCGAGCTGGAGGAAGCGGCGCTCGTCGACGGGTGCGGCAGGTTCCAGATGTACACCCGGGTGCTGCTCCCGCTGCTGATGCCGGGCATCGTCGCCACCTCCATCTTCGCCTTCGTCAACGCGTGGGACGACTATCTCTTCGCCTACGTGATCATGAAGTCGCAGAGCAACTACACACTGCCGGTCTGGCTGGTGTCCTTCCAGACCTCGGAGAGCGTCGACTACGGCGCCATGATCGCGGCTTCGACGATCTTCTCCATCCCCGTACTGATCTTCTTCCTGCTGGTGCAGCGACGCCTGGTCGGCGGCATGACCAGCGGCGCGGTCAAGGAATGACCGCGCGACGAAACGAGAGAGCGAGGAGCTCATGAGCGAGCTGTCCCGACTGGCCCACGGTGTGCTGTTCCCGGCACTCGGCCGGCGCACCGTGCCCCGGTGGGCCCGTGCGAGCGTCGCCGAAGGGCTCGGCGGATTCGTCCTGTTCGGCAAGGACATCGCGTCGGCCGAGCAGGTGCGCGAGCTGACGGCCGGGCTGCACGGACTGCGGGAGCATGTCGTGCTCTCCATCGACGAGGAGGGCGGCGACGTCAACCGCCTTGAGGCGCACGGCGGTACGTCGGTGCCCGGCAACCACGCGCTGGGCCGGCTCGACGACCCGGAGCTGACCCGGCAGGCCGCGTACCAGATCGGCCTCTCGCTGGTCGAGGCCGGTGTGGACTGGGACCTGGCGCCCGCGGTCGACGCCGCGGTCAACCCGCTGAGCCCCAACGGCATCCGCTGTTTCGGCTCGGACCGGACCCTGGTCGCCAAGCACGCGGCGGCCTGGGTGGAAGGCCTCCAGTCCGCCGGGGTCAGCGCCTGCGCCAAACACTTCCCCGGGCACGGGCTCAGCTCGACCGACGCCCACCTCGGCACACCCACCGTCGGCCTGTCCCGGCAGGAGCTGGTCGACCACTACCTCGACCCGTTCCGCGCGGCCATCTCCGCCGGGGTCGACAGCATCATGGTCTCGCACGTCCTGCTGACCCAGCTCGACGACGTACCCGCCACCATCAGCCCGGCCGTGCTGACCGGGCTGCTGCGCGAGGAGCTGGGCTACGACGGTGTCGTCATCACCGACGCCCTGGAGATGCACGGCATCAGCGATGTCGCGAGCCTGCCGGAGGCGGCGGTACGGGCCATCGGCGCGGGCGCCGACGCGCTCTGCCTGGGCGCGTGGGCGTTCGGGGACGACGTGCGGACGGCGGCCACCGCCCTGGTCACGGCCGTCGAGGACGGCACACTGCCGCTGGCCCGGCTGCGCGAGGCCAACGAACGCATCGCCAGGCTCGGCACGCGGCGGCGCGCCGCCGGTGAGGCCCACGACGACGCGGTGGGCGCACGGCTCGCCCGGGCCGTCACCGAGGTGCACGGCGACGCGCGGATACGCGGCGACCGCGCCCTGGTCGTACGGCTCGACCCGACCCACTCGCCCGCGCAGGGCGGCGCGTCCTGGGGTGTGGAGGAGCCGCTGCGCGCCGCGGGGGTCGAGGTGGAGTCGCTGGCCGTGGCCGGTGACACGTACAACGCCGAAGGCATGATCCGCGCCGAGATCGGGCTGTTCCGCGACGAGTTCGGCCCGGCTGCCGATGTGCTGCTGCTCGTCCGCAGCTCGCACCGCTTCCCCTGGCAGCGCCCCGTGCTGGACGACCTGCTCAAGCGGTACCCGACGGCCGTCGTGGTCGACATGGGCGTACCCGGCGACGACTTCAGCGGCTTCCGCGGCTGGGTACGCACCTTCGGCGCCTCGCGGGTCTGCGCACAGGCCGCTGTCGGCGCCCTGCTGGCCGACGCGTGACCGGCGGGCAGCCGCCCGCGCCCCAACTGCTCGTCGGCGCGCGGCTCGTGACACCCCGTCACGGCGTCACGGCCGGGTGGCTGGCGATCAGCGACGGGCGGATCGACGCACTCGGGCACGGCGCGCCGCCGGACTCCGCCGAGGGGCCGGTGCTCGACCTCGGCGGCCGGCTGCTGGTGCCCGGGTTCGTGGATCCGCACTGCCACGGCGGCGCCGGCCACTCGGTCTACACCGGCGACCCGGCCGACGTACGGGCGGCGACGGCCGGCCATCTGGCGCGCGGTACGACCACCATGCTGGCGTCCGTCGCCACGACGGCGCCGCCGGCGATGGAGGCGGCGGCGCGCGCCGTCGCCGAGGTGATCGAGGACGGCTCGGCGCCCTCGCTCGCGGGGATCCACTTCGAGGGCCCCTTCCTGTCGCCCGAGCGGCGAGGTGCGCAGACCCGTGACGCCCTGCGCACCCCCGACCGGGCGGTGCTGGCGCGGCTGCTGGCAGCGGCGGGCGGCCACGCCCGGTCGATGACCGTCGCGCCCGAACTGCCCGGCGCCGTCGAGCTGATCCGCGAGCACGCGGACGACCTGCTGTTCTGTCTCGGGCACAGCGACGCGACGGCCGAGCAGTTCGGCCGGGCGGCGGCGGCCGGCGCACGCGCCGTCACCCATCTCTTCAACGCGATGCCGCCCCTGCACCACCGGGAGCCGGGGCCGGCGGCGGCAGCGCTGCTCGACCCCAGGCTGAGCTGCGAGTTGATCCTGGACGGGCACCATCTGGCCGACGACACGGTCCGGTTGGCCCACCGGACGGCCGGGGCCGACCGGCTGCTGCTCGTCAGCGACGCCATGCCGGCCGCCGGACTCTCCGACGGCACCTACCGGTTCGCCGACCGGGAGGTCACCGTCACCGACGGCGTGGCACGGCTGCGCGGCACGGACACACTCGCCGGCTCCACCCTGTTCGTCGCTGACGCCTTCCGCCGCGCGGTGCTCGGCATCGGACTGCCGCTCGCCGACGCCGTACGGATGGCGACGACGAACGCGGCGCGGCTGCTGAGGCTGACCGACCGGGGCGCCCTGCTCCCGGGGCTGCGCGCCGACTTGGTGTCGCTCGACGCCGAGCTGCGCCCCGACCGGGTCTGGCTCGCGGGTGAGAGCGTGCACTTGTGACACTCCTGTGACCGGAGCTGTGGCCTCCGTCACGCGTGCGTGGTCACCGCCCTGATGGGATGACCCGATGAGCAGACCCTCCGCCTTCCGCCCGGCCGCCGCCGCGCCCGCACCCTTCCTGGCGGCCCTCGCCGCGACCGCTCTGCTGCTCACGGGCTGCGGGACGGAGCCCGCGGGCGCCGGGGACCGAGGTGCGGGCGCGGCCGGTTCGCCGTCCGGCACACCGGTCGACGATCCGGGCAAGGACGGCGTACGGGTCACCTCGGTGACCTTGCCGTCGCCTTCCCGCACGCCGTCCGACGACTACTCCGTCCACGCCGACAGCCTGTATTCGGGGATCTCCGCCGCCTACGAGGTCACCAACAAGAGCGCCGAGACGCTGACTTACACGGTCATCATCACCTTCCAGAGCGCTGACGGCGGCGCCATGTCCAACCGGACCGTGACCGTGCGCGACGTCGGTCCTGGCAGGACCGTGCGCGGCACGGTCCAGGCCGAAGCGCTGCCGCCCGGGGCGCCACGGACCACGGGGGCCAAGGTGCTGGAGGTGACCAGGGTCCCCGCAGCCGAGGCGCCGACCGAGCCGGGCACCTGCCCCGCCTCGGGGATCCGCGTCAGCGTCGACCGAGGAGACGCGGCCATGGGGCTGCGGGTCGTGGGCCTGCACCTCGACAACTGCGGCACGCGCACCTACACCGTCGAGGGCTATCCGCTGCTGCAACTCCTCGACGAGGACCGTAAGCCCGTCGACGGCGTGCAGATCCTCGAAGGCAGCGCCGAGATCTCCACCGGCGCGGGACCCGACACGCCGCCCGGGCCCGTCACCCTCAAGCCGGGCGAGGAGGCCACCTCCGCCCTGGTCTGGCGCAACACCACCCAGATGGGGACGGCGGTGAACGTGCCCTACGTACGGGTCCGGGCGAAGGCCGGCGCCGACCCGGTGACGGTGACCCCGAAGCTCGACCTGGGCACCACCGGGAAGCTCGGGGTCAAACCGTGGGCGAAGGCGAAGCCGTAGCCGCGGGGCGGGTCCGCGAAGTCTCCGCCGGGTGACTCAGTCGCCCATCAGCTTCCGGGCCTGCGGCCAACTCTGCTCGGCGGCACGGGCGTTGCCCGCACGCGTACCACCCAGATCCTCGCGCGCCCCGCTCTCGACGACCGTGCCGGAGGGGAAGTAGGGAAGGTTCGTCACGCCGTGCCCGGCGCCCGGGTACACCAGCGCCCGGTACGACACGCCCGTGACACTCTGACCCGAGGCGATGAGCTGCGCCGAGGTGGCCGAGTCCCACACCTTGTCGTCGGCGCCGGCGACGGCGAGGACACTTCCGCGTACGTTGTCGAGCGGTATCGGGGCGGCCTCGGCCGGCTTGCCGTCCTTCGTCCACGCGACACCGCCGTGCGGATAGCCCGGACTAGTACGCGCGCTCGGGGCGAACACGACCGCGTTGCGAACCAGTTCCGGGTAGTCCTGGACCAGCAGTTGGGCCGGTTCGGTGCCCCGGGAGGCGCCGACGACCGTCGTACGTCCCGGAGCGGCGCCGGCCCGCCGGTCCAGCACCCGCGCCGCCGTGGCGAAGTACTCCATGGGGATGCGCTCCAGGCTCTTCGGCGGCCCGTCGTCCTGACACCCGAAGTAGCAGACAGCCAGGGCCGGATGGCCACGCGAGGCGAGCAGCGCCGCACGACCGCTGTAGCTCACCCCGCCCTCCGAGCCGCCGAGCAGCAGGACGGGCGCTCCCTGCCGGGCGCCTGCGGGCGGCAGATACAGCTCCCCGCTGACCTGGTCGCGCGCCTCGGTGAGCGTGGTGTGCCGCACCCCGCGCCCGACCGTGGTGCGGGTGAGCGTCTTCGCCGCGACGGTGCGGTCGCCCGCGCGCAGGGTGATCCGTACGGAGAACGAGGACGTCTGCTTCGGCGGCTGGAACCACGAGGTCACCGGGTCGGCGCCGCGCGGTGTCATCGACCAGAACAGCCCCATGGCGTCGACGCCCCGGTAGGTGCCGGACTTCGGGGCGTCGCGGTCGAGATCGATCACGCCGTGCTTGTCGGCGGTCAGGACGGCCTTGCCCGTCCACGTCCGGTGCCGGGCGTCCACGGCACTGGACCCCGCGGTGACCTCTTCCCCGGGACGCAGGCCGGTGAAGCGCAGCCGCACCGGTGCGTCGGCGAGTGAGACGGGCCTGTCGACGCTCAGCACGGCGTGCTCGCTGTGCTTCACGCCGCCGCTTCCGCAGCCGGCCGCCACGAGCATGGCGACCGGGAGAGCGAATACCACCGAGGCCGTACGAACCTTCGACTGCCGCATCCTCCGATTGTTCGTTCGGGCCCGGCCGGATATCAAGTGGGCGCTCCGTGGGCCGTGTTGGCGGTTGCCGAGCCTGGGGTCCGATAGCCGCCAGCGGCGTCGCCGCCGCGCCGCTTTCATCGTAGGCAGCGTGCGGCGGGAGCTTCGTCCGTCGGCGCCCCACCACGGAAGAGGGAGACGGCTCATGTCCGCACTGGACGGCAGGACGGCACTGGTCACCGGCGGCAGCCGGGGTATCGGAGCGGCGACGGCGCTGCGGCTCGCGCAGGACGGCGCCGATGTGGCGCTCACCTATGTGACGGGCGAGGAGGCGGCGCTCGCCGTCGTACGGAAGATCGAGGCGACGGGGCGGCGCGGGCTCGCGCTGCGCGCCGATTCGGCCGACCCGGCGGAGGCGGCAGGGGCGGTGGACCGTACGGTGGCGGGCCTCGGGAAGCTCGACATCCTCGTCAACAACGTGGGCGTGGGGCTGCTCGGTCCGCTCGACGGCTTCACCGCCGACGAGGTGTCCCGGACTCTGGACGTGAATGTCCGGGGCGTGTTCCTCGCCTCGCAGGCGGCGGCGTCGCGGCTGGGCCGCGGCGGCCGGATCGTCACCGTCGGCAGCTGTATGACGCAGCGCGTGCCGGGCCCCGGCGGCACGCTCTACGCGACGAGCAAGTCGGCGCTGATCGGTCTGACGAAGGCGCTGGCACGGGAGTTGGGCGAGCGCGGCATCACCGCCAACATCGTCCACCCGGGCCCGACGGACACGGACATGAATCCGGCCGACGGGCCGCACTCACCGGCCCAGAGCGCCATGACGGCGCTCGGCCGGTACGGCTCGGCGGACGAGGTGGCGGCGATGGTGGCGTTCCTCGCCGGTGACGAGGCCGGCTATGTGACGGGGGCGGAGTTCGCGGTGGACGGCGGCCACGCCGCCTAGGCCGCTCGCCCAGGCCCTGCTGCCGGGCCGCAGCGCGTCCCCCGTCCCTGCGGTCAGCCGGTCAGCCGGTCAGCCGCCCAACTCCTGGTGGCGGGCCGCCAGTCGGGCCGCGCCCTGTTCGGTCAGCGAGCCGAAGAGGCGGAGCCGGGAGATACCGCCGTCGGGGAAGATGTCGATCCGTACGTGCGTGGCGACCGCGGCGGACGGCAGCACGAACCGGTGGTTCGTGTCCGGCTGGAGCCGGGTGCGGGGCAGGATCTCGGTCCACGCGCCGCTCTCGCCGTCGCGCACCGAAAGGGTCGCCCAGCCCGCCGCGTTGCCCTTGAGGTAGGCGGTGTCGATCTCGACGGCGCGGATCTCCGACTGCGTCGCCAGCGCGTAGCTGATCCAGTCGTTGCCCTGGTCGCGGCGGCGCCTGGTCTCCCAGCCGTCGTCCATCTTGTGGGAGCGGCCCGGCTGGATGGTGTTGGTGGCCGGGGAGTAGAAGCGGTCGGACGCGTCCTCGACCCGGCCGCCGTTCTCCAGCGCGACGAGGTCGAACGTACCGAGCGCGGTCAGCCACCCCGGGTCGGGGGCGACCTCGCCGTACACCCGCAGCCGGGCGATCCCGCCGTCCGGGTGCTGGTTGAGCCGCAGATGGGTGAAGCGCTGTTCGGCGTCGACGCTGAAGCCGTTGGCCGCGTGGCCGCCGACTGCCGTACGGGGTACCAGCGTTGTCCACTTCACGTCGTCGCCGAGCAGCGTCTCGGGGGACGGCGAGCCGGGCACCGAAGCGCCTTCGACCGACACCGCCTGCGGGTAGTTGCCGCGGAAGTGGGCGGTGTCGACGACGATCCCCCGGATCACCCCGGGCGCGCCGAGCCGGACGAGCGCCCAGTCGTGGTCGGTGTTCGTGGGGTGCGGCCGGGCCGCCGAGACACCGCGCCTGCGGCGGGTCTCCCAGCCGTCCATGATCTTGCCCTTGTGTCCGAAGCGCTCGGGGTCGAACTCGGCGACGCCCGGCTTCAGCAGATTCTCGCGCTCGGCGAAGAACTCGTCGTTGGCGGCGACGACACCGGCGCCGAGCCGCCGGTCGGCGAGATCGGCGAGCTGGGTGAAGGGCAGTTCGGCCGCGCGGTAGTCGGCGTACGGGTCGCCGCCGCCGTAGGGCGCGACGTCGCCGGTGAAGGTGGTGGAGTTCAACGGGGTTTGTGACAAGGTCAGTTGTTCCTTTCGAGCAGTCGGCCTGCGGGCGGTTCCACGAGGGCGCCGTCGATCAGGGTCCGGCTGCCGCGCAGCCAGGTCGATCGGACGACGCCGTGGAGCGTCCTGCCCGCGTAGGCGGTCACCTGATTGCGGTGGTGCAGTTCCGCCGGGTCGACGGTGAAGGTCGCGTCAGGAGCGACGACGGCGAAGTCGGCGTCACGGCCGGCCTCGATCGCGCCCTTGTCCGCGAGTCCCGCGAGCGCCGCGGGGGCCGTCGACATCCAGCGGGCGACGTCCTCCAGGGTGCGGCCGCGGCGGCGCGCCTCGGTCCAGATGGCCGGCAGGCCGAGCTGGAGGGAGGAGATGCCGCCCCAGGCGGAGGCGAAGTCCGGGGTCTTGAGGTCGGTGGTGCAGGGCGAGTGGTCGGAGACGACGCAGTCGATCGTCCCGTCGATCAGTCCCTGCCAGAGCAGATCCTGGTTGGCCGCCTCGCGGATCGGCGGGCAGCATTTGAACTCCGTCGCGCCGTCCGGCACTTCCTCGGCGGTGAGGGTGAGGAAGTGCGGGCAGGACTCGACGGTGATCCGCACGCCTTCGCTCTTGGCCGCGGCGATCAGCGGCAGCGCGTCGGAGGAGGACAGATGCAGGACGTGCACCCGCGCGTCGAGCCGTTTGGCCTGGGCGATCAGATGCGTGATCGCCGCGTTCTCCGCGCCGCGCGGCCGGGACGCCAGGAAGTCGGCGTACGCGGGGCCGCCGCGCTGCGGTGCGCCGGCCAGCTCGTGCGGGTCCTCGGCGTGCACGATCAGCAGACCGCCGAAGCCGGCGATCTCGGCGAGGGAGCGGGCGAGTTGGTCCTGGTCGAGCTCGGGGAACTCCTCGACACCGGACGGCGAGAGGAAGCACTTGAAGCCGAAGACCCCCGCGTCGTACAGGGGCCGCAGATCCTTGACGTTGTCCGGTACCGCGCCGCCCCAGAAGCCGACGTCGACATGGGCCTTCGGCCGCGCGACGTCCTGCTTGGTACGCAGATGGGCGGCCGTCGTCGTCGGGGGCAGCGAGTTGAGCGGCATGTCCAGCAGGGTGGTGATCCCGCCGGCGGCGGCGGCGCGGGTGGCGGTCCAGAACCCTTCCCACTCGGTGCGGCCCGGGTCGTTCACATGCACATGGGTGTCGACGAGCCCGGGAAGCACGACGTCGTCGCCGACGTCCTCAAGCCGCGCTCCGGGCGGTACGTCGGATCCGTACGGCAGCACGGCGGCGATCCGTCCGTCGGCGACCGCGACCGAGGCGGCGCGCGTCCCCTCGGGGGTGACGACGCGCGTCGAGCGCAGCACCAGGCTCACATCGGGCACGCGGGGCCTGCCTCTCTGAAATTCAACGAAGTGTTGAAGAAGTCTTCCCCCTCGATTCCGGTCCGTCAAGACCGACTGCCATCGCTTTTTCCACCAAGCGAAAGTACTATTTCGTTGAGCAGAATGTATCTTTACCCAGGACCGGTAGGCTGTTTGTTCGCCCAGCCCGTCCCGAAAGGACACCTGACGTGCCGTCGTCCAGCGCCAGCATCACCGACGCCGCGAAATCCGCCTCCGCCGGCGGTGGCGTCCAATCCCTTGAGCGCGCGTTCGACCTGCTCGAACGGATGGCGGACGCCGGCGGCGAGGTCGGTCTGAGCGAGCTCTCCGCCAGCAGCGGTCTGCCGCTGCCCACCATTCACCGTCTCATGCGCACGCTGGTCGTCTGCGGCTACGTACGCCAGCAGTCGAACCGGCGGTACGCACTCGGCCCGCGGCTGATCCGGCTCGGCGAGTCGGCGTCGCGGCTGCTCGGCACCTGGGCCAGGCCCTATCTGGCCCGGCTGGTCGAGGAGACCGGCGAGACCGCGAACATGGCGCTGCTGGACGGCGACGAGATCGTCTACGTCGCACAGGTGCCGTCCAAGCACTCGATGCGGATGTTCACCGAGGTCGGCCGGCGGGTCCTCCCGCACTCCACCGGAGTCGGCAAGGCCCTGCTCGCACACATCCCGCCGGACGACGTCAGGGCGCTGCTCGCCCGTACGGGCATGCCGGCCACCACCGACAAGACGATCACCACCCCGGACGGCTTCCTGCGCGCCCTTGAGGTGGTGCGCGGGGCCGGCTACGCGGTGGACGACAACGAGCAGGAGATCGGTGTCCGCTGCCTCGCGGTACCGATCCCCAACTCCCCCACGGCGGCGGCGATTTCCATCTCGGGCCCGGCGGGACGGCTGACCGAGTCGGCCACCGCAAGGATCGTGCCGGTGCTCCAGGAGGTCGCCAGGGACCTGTCGGACGTACTGACCAGCAACACCCAGGCCTAGAAGCCGGGACGAGCCGGGCCGGACCCGCTCCGGACCTAGGGCCTTTCGTTTGGATCAGGCCGGATCAGGGAGCGGGGTCTGGTGTCGTGGATCGCAAGGCGGAGGAGGGAGGCGACGCGGAGCGTCGCCGACCGACGACAACGCCGCGAGGCGCGGCACCAGACCCCGCGAGCCCGGCAAGATCCGAACGAGAGGCCCTAGGCCCGGCCGCCGAACAGCTCGACCGCGTTCCGTACGCCCATCAGCGCCGGGGTGAGCGCGCTGACCGAACCGGTCGAGCCGACGATCAGCAGCAGGGAGCGCCGCATCCGGCCGATCTCGGGTGCGCCGCCCGCCACCATCGCGGCGAGCGCGGCCAGCTCGTCCTCCGCGATTGCCCTGTCCTTGAACTCGGCCGGATATCCGGCCAGTTCACGCCGGAGCCGGGCGATGGCGGCACGCAGCCCCGCCACTCTCGGATCCTCGTCCGGGTCCCGCCCCTGGTCCCGCCCCTGCTCTGTCACCCGCGTCTGCCCCACGCTCCGCAACAAAGTGTCTCCCCCTCGCTCCGCACGTTTCCGTGCCCGTTTCCCGACCTCCCGGACGGTGGTCAAGCGCCAAGGTTCGCGGGCAAGTTAACCCCTTGGCGCGCGTTCGGCGCCACTCCGCGGACCGAATACGGCGGGAATGCGGGCGGATATCCTGCCCGCTTCGCGCCCGAAGTTCACGGCCGGCCGGGGGCCCATGCGATAGGCAGTTCCCATGACAGAGAACAACGCCGAGGAACACCCCGCACCCGTCGCAGGACTGCTGCTGGCGGCCGGCGGCGGGCGCAGGCTGGGCGGCCGGCCCAAAGCACTGCTGACCCACCGCGGCCGGCCGCTGGTGGAGCACGGCGCGCTCGCCCTGCGCGCGGGCGGCTGCGGCCCGGTGCATGTGGTGCTGGGAGCGGCGGCCGACGAGGTGCGCGAGCGGGCCGTACTGCCCGGCAGTGTGCTGCTCGACAACCCGGACTGGGCCGACGGTATGGGCTCGTCGCTGCGCGCTGGGCTCGCCTCGCTCGCCGGTACGGGGGCGCGAGCGGCGGTCGTCCTGCTGGTGGACCAGCCGGGCATCGGCGCCGCGGCGGTGGCCCGGGTCGTCGCGGCGTACCGCTCGCCGGACTCGCTCGTGTCGGCCGCGTACGCCGGGCGGCGCGGCCATCCCGTGCTGTTCGGTGCGAACCGCTGGACGGCCGTCGCCGCGGATGCGCGGGGCGATCGCGGGGCACGCGACTATCTGCGGGCCAGGGAGAGCGAGATCGTCCTCGTCGAGTGCGGGGATGTCGCCGAGCCGTTCGACATCGACACGGAGGAAGATCTGTGGCATCTCGACCGGGACCACCATGAGTGAGGGGGCTGGCACCGAGCGCCACACTCCCTCGACCCGGAGAATCTCGACATCAACAAACCATTGAAGTTCCACCATGAGGAAACTACTATCCACTGGTCAGAAGCGCCCGACACCTCGGACGGCGCCGACGGCCGACCCCGGCGCCCCGGCACCCCGTGCCGTCCGAGCCGCCGGCCCGACCGCACGGACCGTTCGCCGAAGGAGTGACCACTCATGTCCGCACCAGCGCCGTCACCGCTGGCCATCGTCGCGACCGAGCCCCTGCCACGGCAGGACGAGGTTCTCTCCGAGGCGGCCCTCACCTTCCTTGCCGAGCTGCACCGGCGGTTCACGCCCCGCCGGGACGAGCTGCTGGCACGCCGTGTCGAGCGCCGGGCCGAGATCGCCCGTACGTCGAGCCTCGACTTCCGCCCCGAGACCGCGGCCGTCCGCGCCGACGACAGCTGGCGGGTCGCCCCCGCACCCGCCGCGCTCAACGACCGGCGGGTGGAGATCACCGGGCCGACCGACCGCAAGATGACCATCAACGCCCTCAACTCGGGCGCGAGGATCTGGCTCGCGGACTTCGAGGACGCCTCGGCGCCCACCTGGGAGAACGTGGTCACCGGGCAGCTCAACCTGATCGACGCCTACGAGCGCAGGATCGACTTCACCGACCCGTCGTCCGGCAAGTCGTACGCCCTGAAGCCGGCCGGTGAACTCGCCACCGCCGTGATGCGCCCGCGCGGCTGGCATCTCGACGAGCGCCACCTGCGGTTGGACGATGTCGCCGTGCCCGGCGCGCTGGTCGACTTCGGCCTGTACTTCTTCCACAACGCCAAGCGGCTGATCGACCTCGGCAAGGGCCCGTACTTCTACCTGCCGAAGACCGAGTCGTATCTGGAGGCCAGGCTCTGGAACGAGATCTTCGTCTTCGCCCAGGACTACATCGGCGTCCCGCAAGGCACCGTGCGCGCGACCGTGCTGATCGAGACGATCACCGCCGCGTACGAGATGGAGGAGATCCTCTACGAGCTGCGCGACCACGCGTCCGGGCTCAACGCGGGCCGCTGGGACTACCTGTTCTCGATCGTCAAGAACTTCCGTGACGGCGGCGCCAAGTTCGTCCTGCCGGACCGCAACGCGGTCACCATGACCGCCCCGTTCATGCGCGCCTACACCGAACTGCTCGTGCGCACCTGCCACAAGCGCGGGGCGCACGCCATCGGCGGCATGGCGGCGTTCATCCCGTCCCGGCGCGACGCCGAGGTCAACAAGGTGGCCTTCGAGAAGGTCAAGGCCGACAAGGACCGGGAGGCCGGCGACGGCTTCGACGGCTCCTGGGTCGCCCACCCGGACCTCGTCCCGATCGCCATGGCCTCGTTCGACGCGGTCCTCGGCGCGAAGCCCAACCAGAAGGAGCGGCTGCGCGAGGACGTCTCCGTCGCGGCCGGCGACCTGATCGCCGTCGACTCGCTCGACGCCAAACCCACGTACGACGGGCTGGTCAACGCCGTCCAGGTCGGCATCCGTTACATCGAGTCCTGGCTGCGCGGCTCGGGCGCCGTCGCGATCTTCAACCTGATGGAGGACGCGGCGACGGCCGAGATCTCCCGCTCGCAGATCTGGCAGTGGATCAACGCGGGGGTGGAGTTCGACCACGAGGGCCGGACCGTACGGGCCACCCCGGAGCTGGCCCGGGAGATCGCCGCCGCCGATCTCGCGGCGATCCGCGCCGAGGTCGGCGACGAGGCGTTCGCCGCCGGGCGCTGGCAGCAGGCGCACGACCTGCTGCTGACGGTCTCGCTCGACGAGGACTACGCGGACTTCCTCACGCTCCCCGCGTACGAGCAACTGCGCGGCTGAGCCGACCCGGCACTCAGCGAGGCTGCCCCGGTCCGGCCAGGACCGGGGCAGCCTCGCGATGAGTTTCGCCGGCTCCGCCGGTCTACCCCTGCATGGAGACGAACACCGATACGGACATGATCGACCTGAAGCCCGTGTGCGACGAGGTCGCCGGGCTGCTCGACGGCGTCACCGACGACCAGCTGGGCGGGCCCACGCCCTGTCCCGACTACGCCCTACGGGACGTGCTGACGCATCTCCTGGGGCTGACCGTCGCGTTCCGGGACGCCGCGCGGAAGGACCTCGGGCCGACGACCGACAACACGCCGGGGAACGTCCTGCCCGTGCTCGGCGCCGACTGGCGCGCCGTGCTGGCGCGGCAGCTCGACGAGCTGGCCGCGGCCTGGCAGTCGCCCGACGCCTGGCAGGGCGCGACCAGGGCCGGGGGCGTGGATCTGCCGGCCGGGGTCGCCGGGGTGGTCGCCCTCAACGAAGTGCTGATCCACGGCTGGGACGTGGCACGCAGCACGGGGCTCGGGTACGCGCCCGACGAGGCGACGCTCCAGGCGTCCCGCGCCCTGCTCACCCCCGACGACGCGATGGGACCGAACAAGAACAGCCTGTTCGGCACCCCGGTCGAGGTCCCGGCGGACGCCCCGCTGCTGGACCGCGTCGTCGGACTGAGCGGCCGCAGGCCGGACTGGAAGCCGTAACGCCGGCGGGCGGCGGGGCGGAGCGGCCGACGGCAGGGCGGGGTAACACAGTTCACTCTCCGTCCACCACTCATAACGGATGTTCATAGGTTACTCACGTACGCTCGTGGCCTGATCGGCGCGAGGGCCTGTCCGACCCTGATCCGCCGGATAGGCCCTAGGCACGCGAAAGGCACGACACGTGATCCACCCGCTCCGCCGTTTGCTGCTCCTCCTGTTCGCACTGGCGCTCACCGCGTGCGCCGCCTGCACCACCGCCTCGGGCGCGTCCGTGGGGCTCGACGACCCGGTGAAGAAGAAGACCGCGATGCAGCTGGTGTCCAGCGCGGAGAACTCGTCGCTGGACTGGCAGGCGCAGTACCGCTACATCGAGGACATCCACGACAACCGCGGCTACACCGCGGGCATCATCGGCTTCTGCACCGGCTGCGGCGATCTGCTCCAGGTCGTCCGGCGGTACACGAAGGCCGAGCCCGACAACCCGCTGAAGCCGTTCATCCCCGCGCTCACCGCGGTCAAGGGCAGCGACTCGCACGAAGGTCTCGGCGATCCCTTCGTCAGCGCCTGGCGGAAGGCGGCGGCGGATCCCGCGATGCGGGCCGCGCAGGACGCCGAGCGGGACCGGCAGTACTTCAACCCGGCCGTCGGCCAGGCGAAGGCCGACGGGCTCGGCGCGCTGGGGCAGTTCATCTACTACGACGCGTTCGTGATGCACGGCGCCGAGGACTCCCCCGGCTCGGTCGGCTTCAACACCCTGCGCGAGCGCGCCATGAAGAAGGTCAGGACCCCGCACGACGGCGGCGACCAGACGGCGTATCTGAACGCGTTCCTGGACGTACGGGTCGACGCGATCCGCCACGAGCCGACGCACGCCGACACCAGCAGGATCGACACGGCGCAGCGGGTCTTCCTGAAGCAGGGCAATCTGGATCTCGACACCCCGCTCAGCTGGAAGGTCTACGGCGACAGCTACCACATCGCCAAGCGCTGAGCCGACCGGCTCATTCACATCTCTTTACGTAGAACAGCTGTACGCCGTCTCCAAAAGTTGGTAGGAAAGCTTCCTAACAGAACAGCGGAAGCCCAACTCCCCCCACAGGAGGCACAGGTGCACACCCCCCACAGCAGCACCGCACGTCGGCTCAGGTTCCTCCCGCACATCGCGCTCGGCCTCGCGCTGGTCGCCGCCCCGGCCACCGCGATGGCGGCCACGGCGCCCGTCCCGACGGGTACCGTCACCGCTGTGACCGCAGCGAACCCGGCAGCAGCGACCGGCCTCGACGACCCCGCGAAGAAGGACATCGCGATGCGGCTCGTCTCCAGCGCCGAGAACTCGTCGCTGGACTGGCAGGCGCAGTACAGCTACATCGAGGACATCGGCGACGGCCGCGGCTACACCGCCGGCATCATCGGCTTCTGCTCGGGCACCGGCGACATGCTCGATCTGGTCGAGGCGTACACGGCGGACGAGCCGGACAACCCGCTGGCCTCCTATCTGCCGGCGCTGCGCGAGGTCGACGGCACGGACTCGCACGAAGGTCTCGACGGATTCCCCGAGGCGTGGCAACAGGCCGCCGACGACCCGGCGTTCCAGACCGCGCAGAACAACGAGCGGGACCGGGTGTACTTCGACCCGGCCGTCAGCCGGGCCAAGCAGGACGGGCTCGGCACCCTCGGTCAGTTCATCTACTACGACGCCATCGTGATGCACGGCGACGGCGGCGACGACACCAGCTTCGGCTCCATCAGGGAGCGGGCGCTGGCCCAGGCCGAGACGCCGGCGCAGGGCGGTGACGAGGTCACGTACCTCAACGCCTTCCTGGACGCCCGGGTCTGGGCGATGAAGCAGGAGGAGGCGCACTCGGACACCAGCCGGGTGGACACCGCGCAGCGCGTGTTCCTCGACGCGGGCAATCTGAATCTGGACCCGCCGCTCGACTGGAAGGTCTACGGCGAGAGCTTCCACATCGGCTGACGCCTCGTCAGCAGGCCGTCGGTGTGCTCAGCCCTGCACGGTGCTGAGCACACTGTCGGTTTCCGGTACCGGCGGTGAACTCTCCTTCGCACCAAGGTGGTTGAAGGCGAGATTGAGCGCGATGGCGACGACGCAGCCGGTGCTGATGCCCGAGTCGAAGATGACCATCAGGTCCTTCGGGAAGGCGTGGTAAAAGTCGGGGGCCGCTATCGGTATCAGTCCGATGCCCAGCGCGACGGCCACGATCAGGGCGTTCTCGCCCTTCTCCAGGGCGGCGGAGGCCAGGGTCTGTACCCCGCTCGCCGCGACCGAGCCGAACAGGACGATCCCCGCGCCGCCGAGCACCGGCAGCGGTACGAGCGCGATCACCGACGCCAGGACGGGACACAGCCCGAGCAGCACGAGAATGCCGCCGCCGGTGGCGACGACGAACCGGCTGCGCACCTTCGTCATCGCGACGAGCCCGATGTTCTGCGCGAAGGCGCTGCACATGAAGCCGTTGAACAGCGGACTGATCGCGCTGCCCACGGTGTCGGCACGCAGCCCGCCGAGGATGGTCCGCCGGCCGGCGGGCCGCTCGACTATCTTGCCGAGCGCCAGCATGTCGGCCGTCGACTCCGTCATACAGACGAGCATGACGACACACATGGAGACGATGGCGGCGGCCTCGAAGTGCGGTGCGCCGAAGTGGAACGGCGTCGGGAAGCCGACGAGGCCCGCGCCCCTGATCGCGTCGAGGTTGGTCATCCCCAGCGGTACGGCGATGAGCGTGCCGGCGACCAGACCGAGCAGGATGGCGATCTGCTGGAGGAAGCCGCGCAGCACCTTGCGCAGCACGAGCACGATCAGCAAGGTCAGCCCGGCCATGCCGAGATCACGCATCGAGCCGCGGTCGGCCCCGGCGGCCGAGCCGCCCTGCGCCCAGTCGAAGGCGACGGGCAGCAGCGAGACCCCTATCAGGGTGATGACCGTGCCGGTGACGACCGGTGGGAAGAAGCGCACGAGCTTCGAGAAGTACGGCGTGACGACGAGCCCGAGCAGGCTGGCGACGATGATCGCGCCGAAGATGACGATGAGTCCGTCGGCTCCCCTGTCCTTGCCGATGGCGACCATCGGGGTCACCCCGGCGAACGAGACGCCGTTGACGAAGGGGAGCCGGGCGCCGACCTTCCAGAACCCGAGGGTCTGGAGCAGGGTGGCGATGCCGGCGGTGAAGAGACTCGCGCCCATCAGAAAGGCGGTGTCCTTCGCGTCGAGACCCACGGCGGGCCCCACGATCATGGGCGGGGCGACGACGCCCGCGTACATCGCGGCCACGTGCTGCAGTCCGCTGGTGACCATCTTGAGCGGCGGGAGTGTTTCGTCCACCGGATGTGTCTTCGGAGGCTGTTGGTCCGCGGATGGCGCTCCGGGGGATGGTGTGTCGGGGGATGGTGTGTCGGCGGGCGGTGTTTCGACGTGCTGTGTCCGGTCTGCCACGGGGATGTTCCTCCGGTCGGTTACGCGTCGTCGGTGACGCGGGTATCAGGGAGGTGGAGACATGATGCGCGCGTACTCGCATGCGTGCGGGCATGGACGAAGACACGTTTCACCGTCCCGGGAGGCGGCCGGACCGATGTGCGGCGCGGCGCCTCCCGGGCGCGGCTGCCCGTGGACCCTGAACGGGTCCACGGCTCCGGTCGGGGGCCGTCCCCCCCGACCGGACTTCCAGGGGGGATCAGCCGTCGGCGGCGATCCTCGCGAGCCGTCGGGCCTCGCCGCGGGTCGAGCGGGCGACGGTGTCCTCGTCCACCGTGGTGAGGTGGTTGTCCTCGACGACGGTCCTGCCGCCGACGAGCGAGAGGGTGACGGGGGCCGCAGCGCCGAAGACCAGTGCGGTCACCGGGTCGGCGATGGAGGAGTGGGCGACGGTGTCCAGCTTCCAGAGCACGAGGTCGGCGAGTTTGCCGGCCTCGACGGAGCCGATCTGGTCGGCGCGGCCCAGCACTTGGGCCCCGCCGTAGGTACCGAGGCGCAGTGCCTGCCGGGCGTTGAGCGCCGCTTCGCGGTGGGCGCCGAGGCGGTTGATGAGCAGGGCGTTGCGCAGTTCGGTGTGGAGTTCGCCGGACTCGTTGGAGGCCGTGCCGTCCACCCCGAGGCCGACCGGTACACCGGCGGCGAGCATGTCAGGGACGCGCGCGATCCCGGCGGCCAGGCGGGCGTTGGACGACGGACAGTGCGCCACACCGGTGCCCGTGCGGGCGAAGGCGGCGATGTCGGAGTCGTTCATGTGGACGCAGTGCGCCATCCACACGTCGGAGCCGAGCCAGCCCGTCGACTCGAAGTAGTCGGTGGGTCCCATGCCGAACAGTTCCTTGCAGAACTGCTCCTCCTCGACGGTCTCGCTGCCGTGGGTGTGCAGCCTGACCCCCTTGCGGCGGGCCAACTCGGCGCCCTGCTTCATCAGTTCGGTGGTGACGGAGAAGGGCGAGCAGGGGGCGACGGCGATCTGGGTCATCGCGTCGAACGAGGCGTCGTGGTAGGTGTCGACGGTCTCCTCGGTCGCGGCCAGGGCGCCTTCGAGCGTCTCGACGGCGAAGTCCGGCGGCAGTCCGCCGTCCGACTCGCCGCGGTCCATGGAGCCACGGGCGAGGGTGAACCGTACGCCGGTCTCCTTGGCCGCCCCGATGATGGCGCCGGTCAGATCGCCCGAGCCGCGCGGGTAGACGTAGTGGTGGTCCATGGCGGTGGTGACACCGCCGCGGGCCAGCATCGCGAGGGAGCCCTGCGCGGCGGCGCGCACCATCGGTTCGTCGATCCGCGCCCAGGTCGGGTAGAGCGCGACGAGCCAGTTGAAGAGGTTGTGGTCGGTGGCGAGCCCGCGGGTGATCCACTGGTAGAAGTGGTGGTGCGTGTTGACCAGGCCAGGGGTGAGGAGATGACCGGTGCCGTCGATCCGGCGGACGACGTCGGCGAGGCCCTGCGGGGCGGGTCCGGCGCCGACCGACTCGACGCGGTCGCCCGCGATGACGACATGGCCCGAGGCGTACTCGGTGTCCTGGGCGTCCACGGTCGCGATGGCACAGTTCTCGATGACGATGCGCGAAGCCGTCATGGTGGTTCCTCTTCCTGAAGTCGGGCCTGCGGCCCGGATTCTTACGGGCCCGGGGGTCGAGCGGGGTGACGACCGGGTCCAGGGTGCGCAGATGCCCCCGCTCCCCCTCTGGTGGCCCCCGGGAGCGGGAAGGAACTCCCGGGGGCCGACGCCGGCGCGCGCGCCGAGGGGTGACGCTGTGTCAGAGGTTGGTCAGGTCGACCGGGATCTGCGGCTCGACGCCGTCCCGGAGGATGGTCGCCTCGATCAGGCCGTACGGCCGGTCGGCCGCGTAATACACCTCGTTCTCGTTCTTGAGCCCGAACGGCTCCAGATCCACCAGGAAATGGTGCTTGTTGGGGAGCGAGAAACGGATCTCGTCGATCTCGCTTCGGCTGTTGATGATCCGCGAGCCCATCTGGTACATCGTCTGCTGGAGCGAGAGCGAGTACGTCTCGGCGAAGGCCTGGAGCATGTGCTTCTTCGCCTGCTCGTACGACTTGTCCCAGTTGGGCATGCGCTGGTCGTCGGAGGTCCAGTTGTAGCGCCACTTGGCGGCGACCTGGGTGGCGAGTATCCGGTCGTAGGCCTCGGGCAGCGTCGTGTACTTGTCCTTGGCGTAACCCCAGAACTCGGAGTTGGTCGAGTTGAGCACCGTCAGGTCCTTGAGGCCCGAGATGATCTGCCAGGACGCACCGTCGTAGGTGATCTGGCTGACCCGGGTCTCCTGGCCCTTGCGGACGAAGGAGTGCCTGACCTCGTCGGCCCCGATGAACTGCGAGTTGCCGTCCGAGGTCGCGATGCGGTCCCAGGCGTACTCCTCGATCCTGATACGCGCCTGGTGGATCTGCTCCTGGCTGGCCACGAAGTGCCGGGCCAGATGGATGCCGAACTGCTCGGCGGACTCTATGCCGTGCTCCTTGGCGAACGCGTACACCGTGTTCTTGGTGGTGTCGGTCGGCAGGACGTTGGCGTTGGAGCCCGAGTAGTGGACGTCCTCCATCTCGCCGGAGAGGGCGACGGAGACGTTCAGGTCCTTGATGTGGTGGGTGTCGCCGTCCCGCGTGATCTTGACGACGCGGTTCTCCGCTTTGCCGTACTGGTTCTGGCCGAGAATCGTGGGCATCTGCTAGCTCCCTCTGTAAACGGAGTAGCCGAACGGGTTGAGCAGCAGCGGTACATGATAGTGCTCGCCGGGGTTGACGCTGAATGTGATCGCCACCTCCGGGAAAAACGCACCGCTGTCCCGTAGCGCGGGGGCGTCCTGCTGTGCCTCGGCTCGCCTGTCTGTGTGTTCGGTGTGTTCGGTGAAGTACGCCTCGGTCGCGAAGTCGAGTCGTACGTGCGTGGTGCCCGCCGGCAGCGCCGGCAGGTCCTTGCAGCGCCCGTCGGGGTCCGTCGCGGAGCCGCCGAGCGCCACCCAGTCGCCGGCCGCGCCGCTGCGGGCGGCGAGGTCGATCCGGACGCCGGACGCCGGGCGTCCGACGCTGGTGTCCAGGATGTGCGTGGACACCGAGGCGGTGGTGTCGGTGCTCAAGACCTCACTCCTCTTCTCCGGCCGCCACGAGACGGGTCAGCCGGATACGGTTGATCTTGCCCAGTTCGGTGCGCACGATCGCACGCTCCTGCTCGGGCGTATGACCCGACCGGGTCCGCAGCGCGTCCCGCATCTGCTCGCCGGTGGCGCCGGTCGCGCAGATCAGGAAGACATGTCCGAACCTCTCCTGGTAGGCCAGATTCAGTTCGAGCATCTCTGTCCTCAGCGCCTCGGAGGCGTCCGCCATCCCGCGCTGTTCCCTGGCCGAGGCGGGATCGCCCGGCTTGGGCCGGCCGATCGGCGGATGACCCGCCATCGCCTCGGCGAGAGAAGCGTCGGACAGGTCGGCCGTCGCCCGGTCGGCGGCGGTGAGCAGCGCGTCCACGGTGGCGTAGGGACGCTCCGCGAGCAGGCTGCTCCCCCAGGCGGGGGCGGCGCACACCTCACGCAGCGCGGCGGTGGCCGCCGCGTCGGGCAAGGTGTTGAACCGGGTGAGACCCGGCGGCTGGCGATACGTCACGGGAGCCTCCGTGGCTGTGCTGGACGGGCTCCGCATAGCTAACGCCCCGAACAACAACACGTCAACACTTTGTTGAAATCTCGCGAACCCGCGTCTTCCCGCCGGACCAGGACCCGTCCGCCGGACCGGCGCTAGTCGCTGTCGGCCGCGTTGGCCCTGTTCAGGTAGTTGTACACAGTGAAACGGCTGACGCCGAGCGCGCTCGCCACCGTCTCCACCCCGTGGCGTACCGAAAAGGCACCGCGTGCCTCCAGGGTCCGGACCGCCGACTGCTTGGACTTACGGTCGAGGTCGGCCAGCGGCATCCCGTACGTACGCTCCAGCGCCGCCAGGATGTGGTCGAGCGAGTCGGCGAGCTGCGGCAGGCGTACGGCGACGACGTCCGCGCCTTCCCAGGCCAGCACGACATCGTCGGGTCTCGCGTCGCCGGGCGCCATCAGCTCGCCGCCCATGGCGTCCACCAGCGGCTTCACCGCGGCGATGAACGGGTGATCGAGCGGCTCCATCACCGGTCACCCTCCCCGGCGGCGCCTTCGTCCGCGCCGGCGGCGTCCACCACGTTCACCTGGAGCGAGACCCGGGTGGCGCCGGCAGCGAGCGATTCGCGCAGCAGCTTCCCGACCGCCGCGAGCACCTCTTCCGCACCACCTTCGGCCGTGTTGCCGAACGGACCGACGTCGACCGCGTCAAGATCAGCCCCTTGGACGACCTCGCGCGCCACCACCGCGTGCGCGGGCGCCTCGTCGAGATCGAAGGGTTCGGTCGTGAATTCCACTCTCAGTCGCACTGTGCCTCCACCGCCATCCTCACCTGCTTCTCCGCATCAGGGAAGACAGGAACAGGTGACTATAGACGGCCCGGCCAAAACCCCACCCGTGGTGAAATGTTTCAAACCTGTCTTCACCGACAACAACCACAGGCCGAATGGGCGTGAAGCCTCCTTGACAGGCGGCTCGAACGCGACCTACCTTCGCTGTGTGAATCGATTCATCTCCTACTGCCCTCGCCTCTGGAGTGAGCATGCCTGACCTGTCGACCGTGAAGGCCGCACTGAAGTCGCAGGTGATCGAGACCCCGTCGTGGGGGTACGGCAACTCGGGCACACGGTTCAAGGTCTTCACCCAGGAGGGGGTCCCCAGGGACCCGTACGAGAAGCTGAACGACGCGGCGCAGGTGCACGCGGCGACCGGCGTCGCCCCCGTCGTGTCGCTGCACATCCCCTGGGACAAGGTCGACGACTACGGCGCGCTCAAGAAGCACGCGCAGGAGCTGGGGCTGCGGCTCGGCGGGATCAACGCCAACGTCTTCCAGGACGACGACTTCAAGCTCGGGTCCGTGACCAACCCGGACCCCAGGATCAGGCGCAAGGCCGTCGCCCATCTGCTGGAGTGCGTCGACATCATGGATGTCACGGGCTCGCACGACCTGAAGCTCTGGTTCTCCGACGGCACCAACTACCCCGGCCAGGACGACATCGTCGAGCGCCAGGACCGGCTCGCCGAGGCGCTGGCCGAGGTGTACGCGCGGCTCGGCGACGACCAGCGGATCCTGCTGGAGTACAAGCTCTTCGAACCGGCCTTCTACACCACCGACGTACCGGACTGGGGCACGTCCTACGCGCACTGCCTCACCCTCGGCGAGAAGGCACAGGTCGTGGTGGACACCGGGCACCACGCGCCCGGCACCAACATCGAGTTCATCGTGGCGTTCCTGCTGCGCCAGGGGAAGCTCGGCGGCTTCGACTTCAACTCGCGCTTCTACGCCGACGACGACCTGATGGTGGGCGCCGCCGACCCGTTCCAGCTCTTCCGGATCCTGCACGAGGTGGCCAAGAACGGCGGCTTCGCCCCGGAGACCGGCGTCGCCTTCATGCTCGACCAGTGCCACAACATCGAGGCGAAGATCCCGGCCGTCATCCGTTCGGTGATGAACGTGCAGGAGGCGACGGCCAAGGCGCTGCTGGTGGACACCGAGGCACTGCGTGCCGCACAGCGCTCCGGCGATGTGCTCGCCTCCAACGCGGTGCTGATGGACGCCTACAACACCGACGTACGCCCGCTGCTCGCCGAGGTGCGCGAGGAGCAGGGGCTGAACCCCGACCCGGTCGCCGCCTACCGCGCGAGCGGCTGGGCCGAGCGGATCGTCGCCGAGCGTGTCGGCGGCGAACAGGCCGGCTGGGGCGCCTGAGCCGTACGGTCCTTCCCGCCCCCTGTTCCGTCGCCCTCTCGCCACGTCTCCCCCTTGTTCCGTCTCCCCCTCCCGCCAAGACCTGCCGCCAGGAACCGAAGGAATCCACGCCATGACGTCCCACCCCGAGGCATCGGCGCTGCTCGCGCGTTCCAACCGCTTGGGCGCCGACCCGCGCAACACCAACTACGCGGGCGGCAACACGTCCGCCAAGGGCACGGCCACCGACCCGGTGAGCGGCACCGACACCGAGCTGATGTGGGTCAAGGGGTCCGGTGGTGACCTGGGCACGCTCGGCGAGTCCGGGCTGGCCGTGCTGCGGCTCGACCGGCTGCGCGCCCTGGTGGACGTCTATCCGGGGGTGGAGCGCGAGGACGAGATGGTCGCGGCCTTCGACTACTGCCTGCACGGCAAGGGCGGCGCGGCCCCGTCCATCGACACCGCCATGCACGGCCTGGTCGACGCGCCGCACGTGGACCACCTGCACCCCGACTCCGGCATCGCGCTGGCCTGCGCCGCCGACGGGGCAGCGCTGACCCGCGAGTGCTTCGGGGACAGCGTGGTGTGGGTGGACTGGCGCCGCCCCGGCTTCCAGCTCGGGCTGGACATCGCCGCCGTCAAGGAGGCCAACCCGGCGGCGATCGGCTGTGTCCTCGGCGGGCACGGCATCACCGCGTGGGGGCGTACCTCCGACGAGTGCGAGGCCAACTCGCTGCGCATCATCGGGGAGGCGGAGCGCTTCCTGGCGGAGCGCGGCAGGCCCGAGCCCTTCGGTCCCGCGCTGGACGGGTACGGCGCGCTGCCCGAGGCCGAGCGGCGGGAGCGGGCCGCCGCCCTCGCGCCGCTGCTGCGCGGTCTCGCTTCCACGGACCGGCCGCAGGTCGGCCACTTCACCGACACCGAGCCCGTCCTGGACTTCCTGGCGAGCGCCGAGCATCCGCGGCTCGCCGCGCTCGGCACCTCCTGCCCCGACCACTTCCTGCGCACGAAGGTCCGGCCGCTGGTCCTCGACCTGCCGCCGGGCGCGCCGGCCGACGAAGTGACCGCCAGGCTCCGGCAGTTGCACGCGGAATACCGCGCCGAGTACGCCGCGTACTACGAGCGGCACGCCACCCCTGACTCGCCCGCGATGCGCGGAGCCGACCCGGCGATCGTGCTCGTGCCCGGCGTGGGCATGTTCTCGTTCGGCAAGGACAAGCAGACGGCGCGGGTCGCCGGGGAGTTCTACCTCAACGCGATCAATGTGATGCGCGGCGCCGAGGCCGTCTCCCGCTACACCCCCATCGAGGAGTCGGAGAAGTTCCGTATCGAGTACTGGGCGCTGGAGGAGGCGAAGCTCCAGCGGATGCCGAAGCCCAAGCCGCTGGCGACCAGGGTCGCGCTGGTGACGGGGGCCGGTTCCGGCATCGGCAAGGCCGTGGCGCACCGGCTGGTCGCCGAGGGTGCGTGTGTGGTCGTCGCGGATCTGAACGGGGAGAACGCCGCCACCGTCGCCAAGGAACTGGGCGGCGCGGACAAGGCGGTGGCCGTCACCGCCGACGTGACGGACGAGGAACAGATCACCGCCGCCTTCCGGCAGGCCGTGCTGGCCTTCGGCGGGGTCGACCTGGTCGTCAACAACGCGGGCATCTCCATCTCGAAGCCGCTGCTGGAGACCACCGCGCGGGACTGGGACCTGCAGCACGACATCATGGCGCGCGGCTCGTTCCTGGTGTCACGGGAGGCGGCCCGGGTCATGACGGAGCAGGCGATGGGCGGTGACATCGTCTACATCGTCTCGAAGAACGCCGTCTTCGCCGGCCCCAACAACATCGCCTACTCGGCGACCAAGGCCGACCAGGCGCACCAGGTGCGGCTGCTGGCAGCGGAGTTGGGGGGCGAGGGGATCAGGGTAAACGGGGTCAATCCGGACGGTGTGGTGCGCGGCTCCGGGATCTTCGCGGCCGGCTGGGGCGCGCAGCGCGCCGCCGTCTACGGGGTGGAGGAGGAGAAGCTGGGCGAGTTCTACGCGCAGCGCACCTTGCTCAAGCGCGAGGTGCTGCCCGAGCATGTCGCCAACGCCGTCTTCGCGCTCACCGGCGGCGATCTGACCCACACCACCGGGCTGCACGTGCCGGTGGACGCGGGCGTGGCGGCGGCGTTCCTGCGCTGAACCCGATCGCAGGGCCGAGCTGTTCGCCCCGCCGTCTCCGTGTCCGCCGTACCCGCCGTACCCGCCGTACCCGCCGTCCGCGCCGTTTCGCACCGCCGAGGTAGCCACCGTGTCGACCCCCCACCGTTCGTCCTCCGCCGACCCCTCGGCCTTCGCCGCCGCCGACCTGGGCGCCACCAGCGGACGGGTGATGGTCGGCCGGGTGGGCCCGGCGGGCGGCGGGGGCACGCCGTACCTCGATCTCCGCGAGGTGCACCGCTTCCCCAACCGGCCGGTGCGGCTGCCCGGCGGGCTCCACTGGGACGTGCTGAGTCTCTTCCAGGGGGTGTTGGACGGCCTGGCCGAGGCCGGCCGCTCCTGCGAACTGGCCTCGATCGGCGTCGACAGCTGGGCGGTGGACTACGGACTCCTCGACGCGGAAGGGGAGTTGCTCGGCAACCCGTACCACTACCGGGACACCCGCACCGAGGGCATGGCGGCGCGGGTGTGGGCCGACGTGCCGGCCGACGAGCTGTACCGGATCAGCGGGCTGCAGCATCTGCCGTTCAACACGGTCTTCCAACTGGCCGCCGAGCGGACCGGATCGCGCCTGGCCCAGGCGCGCACGCTGCTGCTGATCCCCGATCTGATCACGCACTGGCTGACCGGCAGCGTTGGCGCCGAGGCCACCAACGCCTCCACCACCGCCCTGTTCGACGCGCGCACCGCCGACTGGTCGGGGCAGGTGCTGGACCGGCTCGCCGTCGACCGCGCGCTGCTGCCCCCGGTCCGCCACCCCGGCGATCCGGCGGGGACGCTGCTGCCCGAGGTGGCACTGGCCACCGGCCTGTCCGTCAACACCCCGGTCACGGCGGTCGCTTCGCACGACACCGCCTCCGCCGTCGTCGCCGTCCCCGCGTCCGGAGCCGACTTCGCCTACATCTCGTGCGGTACGTGGTCGCTGGCCGGCCTCGAACTGGCTGCCCCCGTGATCACCGAGGCGTCACGCGCGGCGAACTTCACCAACGAGCGCGGTGTCGACGGGTCGATCCGCTTCCTGCGCAACATCATGGGGATGTGGCTGCTGACCGAGAGCCTGCGCACCTGGGCCGCGCGGGGGCTGCCCGCCGATCTGGCGCCCCTGCTGGCCGAAGCGGCTCGCGCACCCGCCTTCGCCGCGCTCGTCGACCCCGACGCCCCCGATTTCCTCACCCCCGGCGACATGCCGGCCCGGATCGCCGCCTACTGCGAGCGGACGGAACAGCGCGCCCCCGCAGGGCAGGCGGCCGTGGTGCGCTGCGTCCTGGAAAGCCTGGCGCTGGCGCACCGCGCCACGTTGCGCGCGGCTGCCGAACTGGCGGGCCGGGACATCCGGGTGGTGCATCTGGTCGGCGGCGGCAGCCGTAACGACCTGCTCTGCCAGCTCACGGCCGACGCCACGGGACTGCCGGTGGTCGCCGGGCCCACCGAGGCGACGGCGCTCGGCAACGTCCTCGTCCAGGCACGCGCGCGGGGACTCGTCGGCGACCGCGCCGAGATGCGCCAACTGGTCGCGGCGACGCAGGACTTGCGGCACTACACACCGCGCGGTGACGAACGGGCCTGGGCGGCGGCAGCGGCGCGGGTCGGGCTCGGCTGAGCGCTGCCGTACGGGCCACCGTCGCTCCGTACGGCAGCTCTCCGCGTCTCAACGGCGGGCGCGGCTCGATCCTCTGACGACCAGTTCGGGCTGGAGCACCACATGCTGGTGCTCGTGGCCCGCCCCTTCGGCGCGGATCTCCTCCAGCAGCAGATCGGCGGCGAGCCGCCCCATCGCGGCGGCCGGCTGGCGCACCGACGTCAGCGGTACGGCGGCGGCAGCGGCGAACTCGATGTCGTCGTACCCGACGATGGCCAGATCCTGCGGCACGGCGAGGCCCGCCGCGTACACCGTCTGGAGCACGCCGAGGGCCAGCAGGTCGTTGGCGCAGAACACGGCGGTCGGACGCGGCGCGAGGCCGAGCAGCCGGGCGCCCGCGTCGCGGCCCGCCGCCACGTCGAGCCGGTCGGCGGGGATCTCCAGCAGCGCCTCGGGCGGCAGCCCCGCCTCGGCGAGGGCGAGCAGCATGCCCGCACGTCTGTCGCGCACCTGCTGGAGGTGGGGCGGGCCGCTGATGTAGGCGATGGTGCGGTGTCCTGCGCCGATGAGATGCCGTCCCGCGAGGGCGCCGCCGACCGTGTCGTCCACCGAGACCGAGCACTCCTCGGCCTCCCCCGCCACCCGGTCCACCAGCACGAAGGGGATCTCCTGCTGGCGCAGCGCGTCCAGGTTGGCGCCGGTCGAGTCGACGGGGGTGACCAGCACGCCGCGCACCCGGTGCTCCACGAACAGCGAGAGGTACGTCGCTTCCTCGGCCGGGTCCTGGGCGCTGTTGCACACCATGACGCCGAGTCCCGCGCCGCGCGCCGCCGACTCGGCGCCGCGTGCGACGTCCACGAAGAAGGGGTTGCCCATGTCCAGTACCAGCAGCGCCATGATGCGGCTGTGTCCGGCCCGGAGCTGTCTCGCGGACTCGCTGCGTACGTAGCCGAGGCGTTTGATGACGGCCTGGACCCGTTCCTTGGTCTCCTTGGACACCATCTCGGGGCGGTTGATCACATTGGACACCGTGCCGACGGAGACCCCGGCCTGCCGTGCCACATCCTTGATCCCGACCATGCCGTCCCACTCTCCGCCGGAGGCTCTACCGGCAGCCCCTATTGAAACATTTCATTTCCCCCTCGGGGCCCTGCGCCTGCGGAGAAGGACGATGCCGAACACGAGCAGCAGCAGGCCGGATCCGACACCCGCCACGCTGTAGAACGACGACGTGGCCCAGCCGGGGCCCGGCCAGATCCGTACGGCGACCCCGGCCGTGTCGTTGGCCGGCCGGTCGTCGTGGGTGGGGCGCTTCGCGTCGGCTCCCCGTACGGTGACCTGGCCGCCGCGGTCGGTGATGTCCCGGTCGATGCGCAGCGTGAAGGGGAAGAGGGTCAGCTGCCCCGCCTTCCCGCCCGGCGCCGTGCACGCGTAGCGGCGGGCGGGCGGCTGCCTTTCACTGGCCGACCCGGTGATCGGGGTGCCGTCGTCACGCAGGGCCCGGCACGGCTGGTCGAGCACCTCCTCGTCGCGCTCGGGCTCGTAGGGGGACTCCACGACGCTGGTGCCGGCCGGCACGGTGAAGCCCACCGTCACGGGGGTGTTGCGCGGGGAGCCGGGACCGCGCGTGCGGAAGCCGATCCGCGTGCTCTGCCTGCTGCCGACGGGGCCTTTGACGGTGGCTCCCACGGCGGCGAGGTCCGCGTGCGTGGCCACGGCGACGTGCAGTTCGTCGCCCGCCGGACGGGCGGACGGCGTGACCGGGACCAGCCGCAGGTCAGGGCCGGACCCCGGCATGAAGAGTGCCGCCCACTCCGGTGGGGGCGTGTAGTCCTCCGCGAGGGCGTCGGCGGAGTAGGTGACGCCGGGATACATGGCGTCGGCGGCCACCCGGACCCGCTCGGGTACGGCGAGCGCGTACGCCTCGCCGGGCGCGACGACGACCGTGGCGGCCGCCAGCCGGCACCACGCCGAGGCCCCCCGGTAGCGGCAGTTGCGATGTTTGCTGTCGAACGAGAAGCCGTCCCGCGCGTCCATCCGGAGGGCCACGCCCCGCGCGGGGACGCCACCGGTGTTACGGATGACGAGCCGGACGCCGACCGTGCCGCCGGGCGCCACCGTCGTACGGTCGGGCCGCTGTTCCACCGCGAGGGTCGGCTTGCCGACGGTGACGGTGGTCCGGCCGGTGACGTCCGGGACGCCGGGTGCGCGCACGGTGTAGCGCACGACGCCGGTGTCCCCCGCCTTGCTGCCCTTGACCGGTACGACATGGAAGGTCTGCGACGCCGCGTGCTGCTGGTCCGTGCGCATGGTGCAGCCGAAGACCGGCTGCCTGATCCGGTCGATCTCGCACCGGTCCCCGCCCCGCTTGAGCACGGCGACCCCGGCCAGCCCCCGGATGTCGAAGGTGATCGAGACGTCGGTGGGTCCCTTGCCGGTCAGTCGCTGGCCGACGTCGAGATCGTTCTCCGAGCTGAGGGCGCGGGACGGGTCCGTCGACACGTACAGAACCTCGGGCACCTGCAAGCTCAGGCGCGGCTCACCCGACAGGCCACCACAGCCGCCGAGCAGCGCGACCAGGGCCACGACCACCAGTACGACCGGCCAACGACCCCTGAGACATGTGCCGTTCATCCGACCACCCTGCCCGACGGAGATCACGGCGGGACAACGGAGTCGTCGCGGATTCCGGTGGGGACACTTGACAGCTCCCGAGCAGCGCGGGCAGTCTTCCATTAAGCAGAAAACAACTTCCGCAATACGGAAGGAGCAGCTGACCCCTCATGGGCTACGCAGACCAGCGCTTCGATGTGAACCTCTCGATCCTCTACACCGAGCTTCCGCTCCTGGAGCGCCCGGCGGCCGCCGCCGCAGCGGGCTTCACCGCGGTCGAGCTGTGGTGGCCCTGGACCGACACCCCCACCCCGCCGCAGGCCGAACTCGACGCCCTCAAGAAGGCGCTCGACGACGCGGGCACCCAGCTGGTCGGGCTGAACTTCTACGCGGGGCAGCTGCCGGGGCCCGACCGTGGCGCGCTCTCCGTGCCCGGCGAGGAGTCCGACCGCTTCCGCGCCAATATCGAGGTGGCGGCGGAGTTCGCCGCCTCCGTCGGCTGCACGGCGCTGAACGCGCTGTACGGGAACCGGATCGACGGCGTCGATCCCGAGCTCCAGGACGCACTCGCCCTGGAGAATCTGGTGCTCGCCGCGCGGGCGGCCGACCGGGTCGGCGCGACCCTGCTCGTCGAAGCCCTCAACAAGCCGGAGTCCCCGCGCTACCCGCTCGTGAGCGCGCCGTCGGCCGTCGAGGTGGTCGACAAGGTGAACGCGGCGACCGGCCTCGGCAACGCCTCGTTCCTGCTCGACCTCTACCACCTGTCGATGAACGGCGAGGACCTGGCCGAGGTCGTCGACCGCTACGCGGGCAAGGCCGGGCACGTACAGATCGCGGACAACCCGGGCCGTGGCGCGCCGGGCACCGGGGCGCTGCCGCTCCAGGAGCTGCTGGACCGGCTGCGCGACGCGGGGTACCGCGGCTGGGTCGGCCTGGAGTACAAGCCGGGCGACCGGCCGAGCGCCGAGTCCTTCGGCTGGCTGCCGGCCGAGGCGCGCGCGGCCCGCTGAATCCCGTCCTGCGGCGGCAGGTCCCTTTACGGACCGGCGGCAGGTCCCTTTACAGAAACGTCAGAAGAGTCCAGGAAGGCATCCCATGAGCACGCTCCCCAAGATCGCATGGATAGGTCTCGGCATCATGGGCTCGCCCATGTCGGAGAACCTGATCAAGGCCGGTTACCAGGTGACCGGTTACACGCTGGAGCAGGACAAGCTGGACCGGCTGGCGGCGGCGGGCGGCGCCGCCGCCGCCTCGATCGCCGAGGCGGTCGCCGACGCCGATGTCATCGTCACCATGGTGCCCGCTTCGCCGCAGGTCGAGGCCATCGCGTACGGCGACGACGGCATCCTCGCGCACGCCAGGCGCGGCGCGCTGCTCGTCGACATGTCCTCGATCACCCCGCAGACGTCGGTCGATCTGGCCAAGGCCGGTGCGGAGAAGGGCATTCGCGTCCTCGACGCGCCGGTCTCCGGCGGCGAGGCCGGTGCGATCGAGGCCGTCCTGTCCATCATGGTCGGCGGCGGCCAGGCCGACTTCGACGAGGCGAAGCCGCTGCTGGAGGCCCTGGGCAAGACCATCGTGCTCTGCGGCCCGCACGGCTCGGGACAGACGGTGAAGGCCGCCAACCAGCTGATCGTGGCCGTCAACATCCAGGCGTGCGCCGAGGCCGTGGTCTTCCTGGAGAAGTCCGGTGTGGACCTGAGCGCCGCGCTGGACGTGCTGAACGGCGGTCTGGCCGGCTCGACCGTGCTGACCCGCAAGAAGGACAACTTCCTCAACCGCGACTTCAAGCCCGGCTTCCGGATCGATCTGCACCACAAGGACATGGGCATCGTCACCGACGCGGCCCGCAATGTCGGCGCGGCGCTGCCCGTCGGCGCAGTGGTGGCCCAACTGGTCGCGTCCCTGCGCGCGCAGGGCGACGGCGGCCTCGACCACTCCGCGCTGCTGCGCTCCGTCGAGCGCCTTTCCGGCGACCAGGTCTGACCCACCGCGGCCGGGTCCGCCCGGACGCCTGAAGCCTGACCCCTGAAGTCCGGCCCCCGAACCCCGGGCGGCGGTGGCGCTGACACCTGTCCTGTCGCGCCCAGGCGCCGCCGTCGCCCGGAACCCACTCCTCCAATTTCAACAAACTGTTGACGTTTCCTTCGGTGTGAATTTACGCTCCAGAGGCTCCAGAAGCCTCTCGCCGAACCCCCTCAGCAGTCCCGCACGGAAGGTCACCATGTCGAAGCGCGTGCTTACGACCGAGTCAGGCGCCCCGGTCGCCGACAACCAGAACGCAGCGACCGCAGGCGCCGGCGGTCCCCTGCTCCTCCAGGACCAGCACCTGCTGGAGAAGCTCGCCCGCTTCAACCGCGAGCGCATCCCGGAGCGTGTCGTGCACGCACGCGGCTCCGGTGCCTACGGCTACTTCGAGGTGACCGACGACGTCACCGCGTACACCAGCGCCGACTTCCTGTCCGCCGTGGGCAGGCGCACCGAGACCTTCGCGCGCTTCTCCACCGTCGCCGACTCGCTGGGCGGCGCGGACGCGGTCCGCGACCCGCGTGGTTTCGCGCTGAAGTTCTACACCGAGCAGGGCAACTACGACCTGGTCGGCAACAACACCCCGGTGTTCTTCGTCAAGGACCCCGTCAAGTTCCCTGATTTCATCCACTCGCAGAAGCGCGACCCGTTCACGGGCCGTCAGGAGCCGGACAACGTCTGGGACTTCTGGGCGCATTCGCCCGAGGCGACCCACCAGGTGACATGGCTGATGGGCGACCGCGGTATCCCCGCCTCGTACCGGCACATGAACGGCTACGGCTCGCACACCTACCAGTGGACGAACGCGGAGGGCGAGGCCTTCTTCGTCAAGTACCACTTCAAGACCAACCAGGGCGTGCGCTCGCTGAGCGCCGAGCAGGCGGCGGAACTCGTCGGCAGGGATGCCAACTCCCACCAGACGGACCTGCTCCAGGCCATCGAGCGCGGAATGAATCCGTCCTGGACGTTGCACGTCCAGCTGATGCCGGCCGCCGACGCCGCCCACTACCGCTTCAACCCGTTCGACCTCACCAAGGTGTGGCCGCACAGCGACTATCCGCTGCGCCGGGTGGGCCGGCTGGTGCTCGACCGCAACCCCGACAACGTCTTCGCCGAGGTCGAGCAGGCGGCGTTCTCGCCGAACAACTTCGTTCCCGGCATCGGTCCTTCGCCGGACAAGATGCTCCAGGGCCGGCTGTTCGCGTACGCCGACGCCCACCGCTACCGGCTCGGCGTCAACCACACCCAGCTGGCCGTGAACGCGCCGAAGGCCGCCACCGTCGACAACTACGGCCGTGACGGTGTCATGGCCGCGCGCCGTGGCGGGCGGCACGACAAGAACTACGAGCCCAACTCGTACGCGGGGCCCGTGCAGAGCGACGCGGCGCTGTCCGCGCCGTACGCCGTGCACGGCTGGACCGGGACCCACCCGGCGCCCGCGCACACCAAGGACGACGACTTCTTCCAGGCCGGTGAGCTGTACCGGCTGATGTCGGCCGAGGAGAAGTCCCGGCTCGTCGCGAACATCGCCGGCGGGCTCTCGCAGGTCTCCCTGGACGATGTGATCGAGAAGAACCTGGCCCACTTCCACGCCGCCGACCAGGAGTACGGCAAGCGCGTCGAGGAAGCGGTACGCGCGCTGCGCGAGGAGTGAGCCTTCCTCCCTGATCGGACCGCGGCGGCTGAGTGAGCCAGTGCGGTGGTAACGGGCGCGAGCGGCCCCCTCCCGACGTGAGGGAGGGGGCCCCGCTCCCTTCGCCCACCGCCGCGGTCTGCCCGACGGAGCGCGGGGTACGGAGACAACTGGTCCCGTGCCCCGCGCTCTTGTGCGTCCGGGGCTCCCTTGTGTGTCCGGGCTGATCGAGACGTAGGACCCGAGGCCGAATTCGGTGCCGGTGCCGGTGCCGGTGCACGCGTACGGCCCCGGTCACCGGAGGTGGTCCGGTGACCGGGGCCGTACGGGGTCTGCCGCCGGGGTCAGGCCAGCGGCAGGATCGCGGTGGGCGCGTGGCCCGGTTCGGTGGCGATGTCCTCGAACTCGTTCACACTGGCGATGTCACTGCCGCTCATGGCGATGTTGGTGACGCGCTCCAGGATGGCCTCCACGACGACCGGCACCCGGAATTCGGCCGCCAGCTTCTTGGCCTCCTCGAAGGCGGGCAGCAGCTGATCGGGCTCGGTGACCCTGATCGCCTTGCAGCCGAGACCCTCGGCGACCTTCACATGGTCGACCCCGTAGACGCCCAGCTCGGGCGAGTTGAGGTTCTCGAACTCCAGGTTGACCTGGAAGTCGATGTCGAAGTTGCGCTGCGCCTGGCGGATCAGCCCCAGATAGGAGTTGTTCACCAGCACATGGACGTACGGGATGTGGTGCTGGGCGCCGACCGCCAGCTCTTCGAGCATGAACTGGAAGTCGTAGTCGCCGGACAGCGCGACGACGGTGGCCTCCGGGTCGGCCGTGGCGACGCCCAGCGCCGCGGGGACGGTCCAGCCGAGCGGGCCCGCCTGACCGCAATTGATCCAGTGGCGCGGCCGGTAGACGTGCAGCATCTGCGCGCCGGCGATCTGGGAGAGGCCGATGGTGGTCACGTACCGGGTCTCGGGCCCGAAGGCCCTGTTCATCTCCTCGTACACGCGCTGCGGCTTCAGCGGCACGTTGTCGAAGTGCGTACGCCGGTGCAGCGTGGCCTTGCGTTCCCTGGCGGACGCGGCCCAGGCGCTGCGGTCGGGCAGCCGCCCGGCCTCCTTCAGCTCCCGTGCCACCTCGACGAAGAGTTCCAACGCGGCCTTGGCGTCGGACGCGATGCCGAAGTCCGGGGCGAATATCTTGCCGAGCTGGGTGGGTTCGATGTCGACGTGGACGAACGTCCGCCCCCGCGTGTAGACATCGAGCTTGCCGGTGTGCCGGTTGGCCCACCGGTTGCCGATGCCGAGCACGAAGTCCGACTCCAGGAACGTGGCGTTGCCGTAGCGGTGCGAGGTCTGGAGCCCGACCATGCCGGCGTTCAGCTCGTGGTCGTCGGCGATGGTGCCCCAGCCCATCAGGGTGGGGATGACCGGCACCCCGGTCAGCTCGGCGAACTCGACCAGCAGCGCGGACGCTTCGGCGTTGATGATGCCGCCGCCCGCGACGATCAGCGGCCGCTCGGAGGCGGCGAGCATCGCGACGGCCTTCTCCGCCTGGGCGCGGGTCGCGGCCGGCTTGTAGGGCGTCAGCGGCTCGTACATCTCCGGGTCGAACTCGATCTCGGTGAGCTGCACGTCGATCGGCAGGTCGACGAGGACCGGGCCCGGCCGTCCCGAGCGCATCAGATGGAACGCCTGCTGCAGCACGCCGGGCACCTGGGCGGCCTCCAGCACCGTGGTGGCGGCCTTGGTGACGGGCGCGGCGATCGACGCGATGTCGACGGCCTGGAAGTCCTCCTTGTGGATCACGGCGGTGGGTGCCTGTCCCGTGATGCACAGGATCGGGATGGAGTCGCCGAGCGCGGAGTACAGCCCGGTGATCATGTCGGTGCCGGCCGGCCCCGACGTACCCACACAGACACCGATGTTGCCGTTCTCGGTGCGGGTGTAGCCCTCCGCCATGTGCGAGGCGCCCTCGACATGGCGCGCGAGTGTGTGGTGGATGCCCCCGGACGCCTTGAGGGCGGCGTAGAAGGGATTGATCGCGGCACCCGGCACACCGAAGGCGTGTGTCACGCCCTCGCGCTTGAGGATCTCAACTGCCGCTCGGGCAGCGGTCATTCGAGTCATGGGGTTACTCCTCATCCGGCAGGCGGATTCGGGCTCTGTCGCGCCACCTGAGAGCGCCAATTCCGTAATGTGGAAGTACTGTTCTGCTATACGGAAACAATCTAGGGTCGATACGACACCCCGTCAAGGGAGGGATCCCGGCGGCCCCTCCCCAATACCTCGCTCTTGGTGGACGATGGGCCACGCAGCGCAGTCGATCAGGCATATGCGAACGTGGTTGATGGGGGTCGTGATGGGAGAGAGCGTTCCGGTGAGCTGCCCGACCTGCAGCCGTCGGCACACCTTCGTGGTGTCGGTGTACCCGTGCGCCTGTGGCGCGCCGGTGGCCCCGCCGCTGGCGCGGGACGCACCTGCGCAACCGATCACCCACCGCACCTGGACCGACGAGTGGGTCATGGTCCGCTGCGCCGCCTGCGGCCGGCAGGGGCACTGGCCGCAGCCCGAACTCGGCTGCCCCTGCGGGGCGGTGCTGCGCATCCCGGTACGGCCGGTGAATCCGGCGGGACCGCCCCGGGAGCCGCAGGAGTCGCACGAGCCGCAGGACACGGCGCGGGTCCGGCCGACGCTGTCGCGCAGGCCGGCGGCGCCCCGGCCGTCCTTCCATCCGCTGACGATCCGCACGGCGCGCGACGTGGTGACGGCCGCCGCGCTCTATCTGCGCTGGCTCGGCTTCCACGGCATCGTCCAGGCCGAGGAGCAGCCGGCGTCCGGCATCGACCTGCGCGGCCCCGAGGTCGTCGCCCAGGTCGACCCGACGACCAGCCCGGCGTCGCTCCGCTCGGTGGAGACGCTGTGGCTGCACGGGCTGAGCGCTTCGGCGGTGAGCGTCTTCTTCTCGCTCGCCGGGTACGCGGACGACGCGCGCGCCCGCGCCGACGACCTCGGGGTGCCGCTGTTCGTCATGGACCTCACGGGCGCCCCGCAGCCGGTCAACACCCCGGCGACGGAATTGGTGTCGTCCGGAGCGTGAGGGCGCGCCATAATCGGCCGATGCGCATACGCCCCGCCACCTCAGCGGATCTGCCGCTGCTCCAGGACATCGAGGTCGCGGCGGGCGAGCCGTTCCGCACGGTCGGGATGGCGCTCGTCGCCGACGACACTCCCCCGTCGCTCCACATGCTGGAGCGCTACCGCGCGGACGGCCTGCTGTGGGTGACGGACGACGGCAGCGGCGCGCCCGTCGCCTATGTGATCCATGAGGAGGTCGACGGCGCCGGGCATGTGGAGCAGGTCTCGGTCCACCCGGCGGCGGCACACCGCCGGCTCGGCAGCGCCCTCATCGACCACGTCGGACAGCTCGCCAGGGACGCCGGGCTGCCCGCGCTCACGCTCACGACCTTCGCCGAGGTCCCGTGGAACGCCCCGTACTACGCGCGGCTCGGCTTCCGCACCCTCGGCGAGGACGAACTCACCGACGGGTTGCGGGAGATCAGGCGCGCGGAGGCGGAACACGGCCTGGATGCCTGGCCGCGGGTGTGCATGCGCCGCGAACTCTGATCCTGGGCCGCCGACTTCTCACCGCCGCGTACCCGCGCATCGACGTGCTCGCCAACAACGCCGGCGGTGTCTTCGGCGACCCCGCCACGTCGCCCACCACCCCGGCAATGTCGCGTCGAGCTTCGGCACCCGCTCCGAGAGCCGGCTGATGAAGTTCATCACCACCAACCCAATCACCCGTGGCATGTTGATCTCCCCGGAGAAGGGCGCGGAGCAGCTGGTCCGGTTCGCCGAGAGCCGCCCCGGCACCGACTGGGAGCCGGGGCGCTACTACGAGAAGCGCAAGCCCGCCAAGCGGGTCAACCCGCAGGCGCGGGACGCCGAGCTGGCCCGTCAACTCTGTGAGCGCTCGGAGGAGTTGCCGGCCTGAGCGCCGAACCGCTCGCGCAGTTCGATCTTTCTGACCTTGCCGCTCACCGTCATCGGGAAGGCGTCCACGATCTCCACCCGGCGCGGGATCTTGTAGTGCGCGAGCCGGTCGCGGCAGTACGCGGCGATGTCGTCCTGGGTGGGCGGGTCGGCCGGGTCGCGCGGGATGACACAGGCCAGGATCTCCTCGCCGTACTTCGCGTCGGCGACACCGACGACCTGCACATCGGCGACCTTGGGGTGGGTGTACAGGAACTCCTCGATCTCCCGGGGATAGACGTTCTCACCGCCCCTGATGATCATGTCCTTGATCCGGCCCACGATCTGCGCGTAGCCGTCCTCCCTGATCACCGCGAGATCGCCGGTGTGCATCCAGCGCCCCGCGTCGATGACCTCGGCCGTGCGCTCGGGCTCGTCCCAGTAGCCCAGCATCACGCTGTAGCCCCGGGTGCACAGCTCGCCCGACTCGCCGCGCGGCAGGGTCACCCCGGTCACCGGGTCGATCACCTTGACCTCGATGTGCGGCAGCGCCCGGCCGGCGGTGCCGGTGCGCCGCTCCAGGTCGTCGTCGCGGCGGGTCTGGGTGGAGACCGGCGAGGTCTCCGTCATGCCGTAACAGATGGACACCTCGGCCATGTTCATCTCGGCGACGACCCGCTTCATCACCTCGACCGGGCAGGGCGAGCCCGCCATGATGCCGGTGCGCAGCGACGACAGGTCGTACCCGGCGAAACCGGGGAGGTTCAACTCGGCGATGAACATGGTCGGTACGCCGTACAGGGAGGTGCAGCGCTCGGCCTCGACCGCGCGCAGGGTCGTGTCGGCGTCGAAGGCTCCGGCGGGGATGACGATGCACGCGCCGTGCGAGGTGGCGGCGAGGTTGCCCATGACCATGCCGAAGCAGTGGTAGAAGGGGACCGGCAGACAGATCCGGTCCTGCTCGGTGTAGCCGACCGTCTCCCCCACGAAGTAGCCGTTGTTGAGGATGTTGTGGTGCGACAGCGTGGCGCCCTTGGGGAAGCCGGTGGTTCCTGAGGTGTACTGGATGTTGATCGGGTCGTCGCAGGACAGCTCGGCCTCGCGCGCCCTCAGTTGATCCCCGCTGACGCCGCCGGCCGCTTCGTGCAGTTCGTGCCAGCTCGGGTCGCCGATGTAGTGGACGGCGCGCAGGGCCGGGCAGTTGGCGCGCACCTGCTCCACCATGGCCCGGTAGTCGCTGGTGCGGTGGGCGACGGACGCGACCAGCAGGGAGATCCCGGACTGCTTGAGTACGAACTCCAACTCGTAGGCGCGATAGGCCGGGTTGATGTTGACCATGATGGCGCCGACCCGGGCGGTCGCGTACTGCACGAGCACCCACTCGGGGCAGTTGACCGCCCAGATGCCGACCCGGTCGCCCTTCGCGATGCCGCTGCCGAGCAGCGCACGCGCGAGTTCGTCGACGGCCGTCCCGAACTCCCCGTACGTCCAGCGCCGTCCGGACGGTACGTCGACCAGGGCCTCGCGGTCGGGGAACGCCTCGATCGCCCGGTCGAGATTGGCACCGATGGTGTCGCCGAGCAGCGGGGTCTCCCCCGTGCCGTGGGTGTACGACGCAGCCGTGACCGGTGTGCTCATCGCAGGTCTCCTTCGTCGTATTCGGCGTCCGAACCGTTGGCGGTCAGCTCGCGCAGCTCGATGCGGCGGATCTTCCCCGAGACGGTCTTGGGCAGCGGGGCGAACTCCAGCCGGCGCAGCCGCTTGTACGGAGCGAGGACGGACCGCGAGTGCTCAAAGATCACCTTGGCCGTGTCGGGCCCCGGCTCCCAGCCTTCGGCGAGGACGATGTACGCCTTCGGCACGGCGAGCCGCAGCGGATCGGGGGCGGGCACGACGGCGGCCTCGGCCACTGCCTCGTGCTCCAACAGGGCGCTCTCCAGCTCGAAGGGAGAGATCTTGTAGTCACTGGCCTTGAACACGTCGTCACTTCGGCCGATGTAGGTGATGTAGCCGTCGGCGTCACGTGCGCCGATGTCACCCGTCCGGTAGTAGCCGCCCGCCATCGCCTCGGCCGTACGCTCCGGGTCGCCGTGGTAGCCGGTCATCAACCCGACCGGAAGCGTGGACAGATCGAGCGAGATCTCGCCCTCGTCCACCCCCGCCTCACCCGTCACCGGGTCGACCAGCACCACCCGGTAGCCGGGGGTCGGCCGGCCCATGGAGCCCGCCTTGACCAGCTGTCCCGGCGAGTTGGCGACCTGCACCGCCGTCTCCGTCTGGCCGAACCCGTCCCGGATCGTCAGGCCCCACTCGCGGCGTACGGTCTCGATCACCTCGGGGTTGAGCGGTTCGCCCGCGGCGACGACCTCACGCGGCCGGGTGCGCAGCTGCGACAGATCGGCCTGGATCAGCATCCGCCACACGGTGGGCGGGGCACAGAAGCTGGTGACCCCGGCGCCGTCCATCTCCGCCATCAGCCGCGCCGGGTCGAAGCGGGTGTAGTTGTGGATGAAGACGGTCGCCTCGGCGTTCCACGGCCCGAAGAGGTTCGACCAGGCGTGCTTGGCCCATCCGGGTGAGGCGATGTTGAGATGGACGTCGCCCGGCTTGAGACCGATCCAGTACATCGTGGCCAGATGGCCGATCGGGTACGAGACGTGGGTGTGCTCGACGAGTTTGGGCCGCGCGGTGGTGCCCGAGGTGAAATACAGCATCAGCGGATCGTCCGCACGGGTGACCCCGTCGGGTTCGAAGGTCTCGGGCTCGGCGTACGCGTGCTCGTACGGCAGCCAGCCGCCGGTCTCCGCACCGCGCTCCGCCCCGACCACGACGCGGGTGAAGTCGCCGGGCACCGAGTCGAACTTCGCGGTGTCGTCGGCCCTGACGATCACATGGCGGGCCCGGCCGCGGTCGACACGGTCGCGCAGGTCGACCGGGCCGAGCAGCGGGGTCGCGGGGATGACGACGGCCCGCAGCTTCATCGCCGCCAGCGCGGTCTCCCACAGCTCGACCTGGTTGCCGAGCATGACGATGATCCGGTCCCCCGCCCGCACCCCCCGCGCGCGCAGCCAGTTGGCCGCCTGGTTGGAGCGGGCCGCCATCTCGGCGAAGGTGACCCGGGTGCGGGCGCCGTCCTCCTCGACGATGTGCAGGGCGAGCCGGTCGTTGCCTTCGGCGATGCGGTCGAACCAGTCCAGCGCCCAGTTGAACAGCTCGGGCCTCGGCCACTCGAACCCCGCGTAGGCCGCCGCGTAGTCCTCGCGGTGCGCCAGGAGGAAGTCCCGCGCGGCCCTGAACTGCTCGGTCGGGCCGGTCGGAATGGATTCCGTCATGTGTCCTCCTCATTGCGGGGTCGTGCACTGCCACTGTGTAATCGTGACGCAGGTCTCACCACCCCCGAACGGGGGTGGCCGGGCGGGGCGAGAGGAACGAGCGGCGTGGCCGAAGCGGTGGAGGCGGTGGAGATGCGCGCGGCGCTGCTGCGGCTGCGCCGTACGACGGGGCTGCCGGTCGCCTTCGGCGGCCTGCTGCACGACCCGGGTCAGGTCAGACTCGCCGAGCTGACAGGGGCGGCGACGAGCGCCCTGCGCGGCCTGCTGATCTCCTCGGGCAACGGCCTCGGCGGCAAGTCGATCGCGCTGCGCCGGCCGTTCGCCGTGACCGACTACCAAGAGGCGCGCCACATCAGCCACGAGTACGACGCGGCGGTCGCCGCCGAGGGGCTGCGCTCGGTGCTCGCCGTGCCCGTGGTCGTACGGCGCAAGGTGCGCGGCGTGCTGTACGGGGCGCTGCGCACGGCGCTGCCGATAGGCGACCGCACCTTCGACGCGGCGGTCGCCGCCGCGAAGGACGTGGAGCAGTCGCTGGCAGTACACGACGAGGTGCAGCGGCTGCTGTCACTGACCCGCGAGCCGGCGGCCGGATCGGCGGCGTGGGAGGAGGTACGCGCAGCCCACAGCGAACTGCGCGCCCTGGCCCCCCGGGTCCCCGACGCCGGGCTGCGCGACGAACTCCTCGCCGTCTGCGGCCGGCTGGCGGGCGCGACGGCGACGGACGGCACCCTGATGCCGATCGGCCTCGCACCCCGCGAACTGGACGTCCTGAGCTGCGTCTCGGCCGGCGCGACCAACGCGGCGGCGGCCGAACTGCTCGGCCTGCGCCCCGAGACGGTGAAGGGCTACCTCCGCTCGGCCATGCGGAAGCTGGGCGCCCACACCCGCCTCGAAGCGGTCGTGGCAGCCCGCCGCGCGGGCCTGCTGCCCTGAGTGAATGCGCAGGTCAGGGCTGATCAGCGCCAGGGGGGCGTCAAGATGTGGGGCATGGTGATCAATGGTGCGTCATGGGACCCCAGGGAGGGTTCCCCGCGGGCATAGCTTCCAGGTGTCAGGCAGTGAACTACTCCTCCGGAGGACACCATGGAGCGCATTTCCGACGACGAGGCCGCGGACCCCGACCCGGCCGACCTGCCGTGCGGTGCGGGCATGCTCTACGTACCCGTGCGGCGCGGCCCCTCGGGCGACTGCCAGCTGCGTTTCGCGCGCACACCGCTCGGGGCACGGACCGCTGTCGGGTTCACCAGCAAGGGGCGGCTGGCCGCCGTGTTCGGTGAGCGGCAGCCCTGGATCCTGCTCGCCGAACCGGCCCTGCGCGCGCTCGGCGCGCCGCTCGGGGCGCTGGTGGTGACGGTCGACCCGCAGCTCACCGCCGTCCCGTCCGCTCCCCCCTCGCCGGCCGGGCGGCGTCCCGCACCGGTCATGAGCTGCGCGCGCCGCACCCTGGGCCCGCTGGACGTCCCGGAGGCGATGGCCGTATGACCACCGAACCGCAGCCGCTGCTGCGCATCGACGAGCTGAGTACGGCGACGGTGTGGCCCACGTCCGCCGTGGTGGCCCCCGGCGGTGACATCGCCGTGGCGGGCGTGTCCCTGGCCGAGCTGGCCGAGCGGTACGGCACACCGGCGTACGTCCTGGACGAGGGCGAGGTCAGATCCCGTGCCCGGGCCTGGCGTGCCGCGCTGCCGCAGGCCGATGTGGTGTACGCGGCCAAGGCGTTCCTGTGCCGTGCCGTGGTCGACTGGGTCGAGCAGGAGGGCCTGGGGCTCGACGTCTGCTCCGCCGGTGAACTGGAGCTGGCGGCCACCCGCGGCTTCCCGCCGGAGCACATCGTGCTGCACGGCAACGCGAAGTCGCCGGAGGATCTACGGGCGGCGCTGCGGCTCGGCGTCGGCCGGATCGTCATCGATTCGGACAACGAGATCGCCCGGCTCGCCGCGCAGGTCGCGGGGCCCGACCCGCAGCAGGTGATGGTGCGGGTGGTGCCCGGTGTGGCGGCGGGCGCGCATCACAAGGTGCGTACGGGTGTGGCCGGCCAGAAGTTCGGCATGTCGATCGCGGACGGTGACGCACTGGACGCCGTCGGCCGGATCCTCGGCCAGCACCGTCTGCGACTGGTCGGTCTGCACTGCCACTTGGGCTCGCAGATCACCCGGGCCGAGCCGTTCGCCGAGGCCGTGCGGCGGGTGGTCGCCTTCATGGCGCTGATCCGGGAGCGGTTCGGGGTGACCCTTCCCGAGCTGGACATGGGCGGCGGCTTCGCCGTGGCGTATCTGCCGGGAGATCCCGCGCCCGCGCCTTCGGTGTACGGGCGGCTGATCACCGAAACACTGGCGGAGGCCTGCGCCGCGCACGACCTGCCGGTGCCGAGGCTGACCGTCGAGCCGGGCCGGTCGATCATGGCACCGGCCGGGATCGCCCTCTACCGGGTGCTGTCGGTCAAACACACCGGCGGCCGGGCCTTCGTCGCCGTCGACGGCGGGATGAGCGACAACCCGCGCCCGGCGCTGTACGGCGCGCGCTACACCGTACGCAGGGTGGGCCGGGCGTCGGACGCGCCCATGCGGACGGCGACCGTCGTGGGGCGGCACTGCGAGGCGGGCGATGTGCTCGCCGAGTCGGTCGAGCTGCCCGACGACATCAGGGCGGGTGACGTGCTGGCCGTACCGGCGGCGGGCGCCTACCAGGTGTCGATGGCGTCCGGCTACAACATGACGGGCCGCCCGCCGGTGGTCGCGGTGTCGGAGGGCCGGTCCCGGCTGCTGGTCCGGCGGGAGAGCTTCGACGATCTGCGGATGCGGGACGTCGGGCTGTGAGGTGACGGCGCGTCAGGAAGCTGTGTGGGGCGCGGGCGTCAGGAGCCGGTGAAGTTCGCGTAGCGGACTCCACCGGCCGCACCGCCGTACATGGTGGTGAGCAGCCGCTCGCCCTCCTCCGTCACCGCGCCGCGCTGTTCGCGGCCGATGCCGGCGAAGAGTTCGACGGTGAGCGGCGCGCCGTCGCCGCCTTCCGGCGGCTGCCAGACGCCCGCGAGGAAACCGTCCACGAGGAGCGTGCGGTATCCGGTGTTCCCCCGCCAGGAGCGGCCCCGGTAGGCCGGCGGGACGATCCGGCTCCGGTCGGCGTGCGAGAGCAGCAGGTTGTCGAACTCCGGCAGGAAGCGCGGCGGCGCCGGGGTAGCGGGGTCGGGCCTCGGCGCTTCGGGCAGGTCGAAGAGTTCGACGCCGTTCTCGTCCTGGAAGGTGCGCAGCCGGGGCCGTAGCCGCTCGAAGACGGCCCGCAGCCGGGTAAGACCCGCCCAGGTCTGCATGTCCTTGACGGAGGCTGGTCCGAAGGCCGCGAGATAGCGCAGTACGGTCCCGTCGGCGGCGGGCGCGGGCTCGGCGGGCCTGCCGAACCAGTGTTCCGCGGTGGTGAGGGTGACCTGCGCGCTGGTGTCCCACAGTCCGCGCGGGGTGGTCTGCACGAGCGGCAGCAGGCAGCGGGCGGCGACGGTCAGCGCCTGCGGATCGGCGTCCGGCCACTGCTTCAGCAGTGCCTCGCGCAACTCCTTGACCGGGCGCGGCTGTTCCTCGACGAACGCGCGGCTGTACGCGGCGAGCCGGTCGAGGTCCACGCCGGGCAGCCCCTTGCGGAAGAGTCCCAGTTCGCGGTCGCGGGCGGCCTGGACGAGCGGGCGCAGGGTGAGGCAGTCGTCGGCGGTGTGCGTATGGATCGTGGAGCGCATGGTCACGAGCCGGGCCACGGCGCGGGAGGCCATCAGGCTGGACAGGTCCTCGGGGACGAACCCCGCCAGCCGGGCGGCGAGCTGGAAGTACGGGGGTTTCACGTTCTGCGCCTGCAGCCCCAGGAGATGCGCGACCGCGTCCTCGGCCGGCCTGGTGTCGCGGCGCAGGAGCAGTTGCCGCTCCAGGGTCGCCCGGTTGAGGGCGCGTACCCCGAGCACGGGGGCGGTCGTCTTCGAGGCCATGCCCGAACCGTACCGAGCCCTGCGGACAGCTTCGGTCCGCAGCGCCCGCCGACGAGGGGGGCCGGTTACCGCAGCGCCGCGAGGACGACGGACGTCATGATGACGCCGTCCCGCACCGCCCAGCGTCCGGTGAAGCCCTTGAGGGTGCCGTGGCCCGGCAGTTCGGGTCCCGGGACGAGCAGCCGCGCCGTGAAGCCCCCGTTCGCCGGGTCGATCTCGAACTCCGCCTCGGTGAAGTCCAGCCAGCGTCCGGTGATCGGGTACCACGCCTTGTACACGGACTCCTTGGCGCTGAACAGCAGCCGGTCCCAGTGGACTTCGGGCCGGGTGTGGATGAGTTTCCCGATCCTGGCGGGCTCGTCCCCGACCGTGATGGTCTCCAGCACGCCTTCGGGTATCCGGGCGTGCGGTTCGGCGTCGATGCCGAGGGTGACGATGTCACTCTTCCTGGCGACGGCGGCGGCGCGGAAGCCGTCGCAGTGGGTCATGCTGCCGACCGTCCCGGCCGGCCAGCCGGGGGCGCCGCGCCGGTCGCGCAGGATGGGCGCGCGTGCCACACCCAGCTGCGCGAGCGCGCTGCGGGCGCAGTGCCGGGTCGTGCCGAACTCGCGCACCCGCTTGGGCACGGCCTTCTCCACCAGGGCCGCCTCTTCGGGGAAGAGGTCGGGCGCGGCGACGTCGTCGGTCGTGGCCACGGACACCACCACGGGGGGCAGTATCTCGCCGATCATGACGCGGCCCCGGGCACGGGCAGGATCTGGCGCAGCGCGGGGTCGGGGTGCCGCTGACGCTGCCATTCGCGGGGGTAGCCGACGGACACCTCCTCGAACCGCACCCCGTCCTCGTAGGTGGTGCGCGGGATGTGCAGATGGCCGTAGACGACCGTCTTGGCCTCGTAGCGCACATGCCAGTCGGCCGTCGCTTCCGTGCCGCACCACAGCGCGAACTCGGGATAGGTGAGGACGCGGGTGGGGTGGCGGGTCAGCGGCCAGTGGTTGACCAGAATGGTCGGCAGACCGGGTGGCCTGTCTTCGAGCCGCTTCTCGGTGATCCTGACCCGCTCGGCGCTCCAGGCCTCGCGGCTCTGGTACGGGTCGGGGTGGAGCACCATCTCGTCCGTGCACACCACACCCGACTCGTGCGCGACGGCCAGCGCCTCCTCCTTGGTCGTGGTGCCCGCGGGGCGGAACGTGTAGTCGTAGAGGACGAAGAGGGGTGCCACGGTGACAGGGCCGCCGGGGCCCCGCCAGACGGGGTACGGGTCCTCGGGCGTCGACACGCCCAACTCCCGGCACCGCGCCACCAGATGCTGGTAGCGTGCGTCGCCCCGCAGCTGGACCGGGTCCTGTTTGTGGGTCCACAGCTCGTGGTTGCCCGGTGTCCACACGACTTTCGCGAACCGGCCGGCGAGGGTGCGCAGCGCCCATTCGACGTCCGCGACCTTCTCCGCGGTGTCGCCGGCGACGATGAGCCAGTCGTCCGGGGACTCCGGCCGCAGCGATTCGACGATGTCGCGGTTCTCGGTGTAGGCGACGTGGAGGTCACTGATCGCGAAGAGTTTCGGCGTCCGGTCAGAGGCGTCGGAGGCGCTGGGCACAGTCACGCGCGCCAGGCTATCGCGGGGGCTTCCGGCGCTGCGAGGGTGCGTGTCCCGTGAGCGGCCTTCCGTGAGCGGACTCCGCGCGAGCCGGCTTTCGTCAGCGGGCCCTCTTCACGCGGGCCCCTGTACGCGGGTGCCCCGCACGCGCACGGCTCCGGGGGCCTGTGGGTGAACAGGCCCCCGGGGCCGACTGTTTGGGCGCTTCCGCGCTCAGTACTGCGCCGGCGGGGGCGGCGAGGCCACCCGGCGCCGCGAGGGCCGGGCCAGGGTGTAGCCGGCGATGGCGGCGAGCGCGCCGAGCACGCCGCCGCCGACCGTCCACAGCCAGCGGTCGGACCAACGGCCCGACGACCAGCCGTCCTCGGGCGCTGTCGCCGCTTTGTCGTCGGCGACGCCGGGCGTCAGCGGTGCGGCGAGCTTGCCGCCGACGGCATGCGCACCGCCCTCGCCGGACGTCCGTACCCCGATGGCCGCCTTCATCGGCAGTCCGAGGTCCTGCTCCTGCGCGTCGACGGCCGTCAGCCGGATGTAATAGCTGCCCGGCAGCGGGTCGTTGGACCACGGCTCGGCCCAGGCCCGTACGGTGCGCAGCGTGCAGCGCAGTTCGACCGTGCCCGCGCCGCCCGCGACCGCTCGGGTCTGCGCGCCGTAGACGCACGGCTGGCGGCGGCGCAGCCCGTCGTACACGTCGACCTGCCAGGTCGAACTCGACTTCCTGGCCGAGGAGTCGGGGAAGGTGACCTCGGCGGTCACGGTGGCCCGCTGCCCCACGTCGACGGGGAACATCCAGTACAGGTAGTCGCCGGTCGACGCGTCGGCCGTGGGCCGCTGCCCCGGCCGGAAGGCCGTCGCCGTACGGAACGACGTGCCGGCCTCGGTCGGCGCCGCCGAGCCGTCGTCGCCCGTGGCGGCCGTGGACGTGTCGGACGGGGTGGGGCTGTCGGCGGAGGCAGCTCCCGCCGCGCCGGCGAACACCGCGCCCGCCAGGGCGCCCGTCAGGAGAACGCTTGTGAACACACCTGTGGTACGCATCAGTTGCTCCTCCAGACAGCGACACGCCAGCGGGAGATCCAGCCCCACAGCAGACCTGCGACCAAACCGGTGAGGGTCAGCAGACCGAGCAGCCACCAGCCGCGGCCGAGGCCGAAGGAGGCGACGTCGGACGGATCGTCGGGCGAGTCCACCAGGGCGACGGTCAGCTCGACCGGCAGTCCCGGGGTGGTCTTGACCGAGTCGGGCGCCGCGAAGGCGTTGCCGACCTCAAGACACACCGCCTCGGCGGGCGGTGGCGTGCCGTCGTCGCTCTCGTCCTCCGGCGGCTTCGGGTAGCGCAGACCGGTGGAGATCACATCGGTGCGTCCGGCGCCCGCCTCCGAGCCACGGACGATCTCCCTGCCGTGCACGGTCACGGCCCGCAGCAGGACGCCGTAGTCGGGGTCGACGGCGCGGTCGGCGGAGACGCTCACCGAGGCGCGCAGCTCCTGTCCCGGCCGGACGTCGACGCGGTACCAGCGGTGTTCGGAGAACCGCTCACGGTCGCTGTAGAGACCGGGCTTGAGTTCGGGGGCCTGCGCGCACCGCGCGGCGCCCTCGGTGGCCACGGGCGTGACCACGGGATCGGCGGCCCGGTCGACCAACTGGGTCACCCGGCCGGACAGTTCGTCGGTGTGCCGTACGGACGTGTAGGTGCCGCCGGTGGCCTCGGCGATACAGGTGAGCTGCTTGCGCGTCTTGTCGTCGGGGACGAGACCCAGCGTGTCGATGACGAGGTGGATGCCCTTGGCCGCGATGTCGCGCGCCACCTCGCAGGGGTCGAGCGGCGCACAGGTGTCCTCGCCGTCGGTGATGAGGACGATACGGCGGGTGGCCTCACCGCCTTCGAGGTCGTCGGCCGCGCGCAGCAGCGCGGGGCCGATGGGCGTCCAGCCGGTGGGGGCGAGGGTGGCGACGGCGGTCTTCGCCTCGGTACGGTCCAGCGGGCCGACCTTGTAGAGCTGCTCGGTGTCCTTGCAGCCCACCTTGGTGTCCTTGCCCGGGTAGTTGGCCCCGAGGGTACGGATCCCGAGCTCCACCCCCTGCGGTACCGAGTCCAGGACTTCGTTGAACGCCTGCTTGGCCGCCGTCATCCGGGTCTGGCCGTCGATGTCGCGGGTCCGCATCGAACCGCTGACGTCCAGCACGAGATCGACCTTGGGCGCGGGCTGCGCGGCGGGTTCGTCGTCGGCTGCCGCGGTGGAGGGAGCGAGGAGCCCGAAGGACAGTGCGGCCAGCAGACCGCACGCGGCGACCGCCGACCGTTTACTTATGATCATCGCCGGATGATATGGAGAATCAGCCACCGGGGCCAAATAAGGACTGACGCCCCGTCATATCGGGTGCGGACTTGTCGGGATGAACGGATCAGGCCACTGTGGTGGGCGCGTTCACGGCCCCCGCGGTGAGCGCGTCCGCCCCGTCCGTCCGCCCCGGCACGACCCCACGACCGGCACGACCCCCATCCGTCACAACCCCCCACCCGTCACAACCCCCCACACGCAGAGGTGACCGGTATGAGCAGCAGCGCAGGACAGGAAGCACGACCGACCGGCGGTCCCGGCAGGCGCCGGGTGCTGGGCGCGTTCGCGGCGGCGGCGGCGCTGGCCGCCGTTCCGACGTCGGCCGTCGCGAACACCGCGCCGATAAGCCGGAGTCCGGTGCCCGCGGGACCGCGCGCCGCCGGCCGGCCGCTGTACCTCGGGACGTACACCTCCCAGCAGGGCGGCGGAACGGGCGTCGGCCTCGCGACGTACGACGGGACGACCGGCGCCGTCACGGCGGGCGGGACGCTCACCGGCGTCGCCAACCCCTCGTATCTGGCGGTCCATCCGGACGGTACGACGCTCTACGCGGTCGACGAACAGCAGGACGGCGCGGTGACGGCCATCGCCCTGCCTACTGACGGCGGCAGCCCCTCGGTGCTGGGCAGCAGGAGCGCGGGCGGGGCGGGGCCGACCCATCTGTCGGTCCATCCGAGCGGCCGGTGGCTGCTGAGCGCCGACTACACCTCGGGCAGTGTGGCCGTGCACCCCATCGACACGACGGGCGCGCTGGGCGAGGCGACGGACGTGGTCCAGCACTCGGCTCCCGCGCCGGGTCCGGGACAGGACGGGCCGCACGCCCATCAGATCGTCACCAGCCCGGACGGCGGCCATGTCCTCGCCGTCGACCTGGGCAACGACACCGTCTACACGTACCGCCTCGACGAGTCGGCCGGCACCCTCAGCCAGGTCTCCTACGCGACGCTGCGGCCGGGCGCGGGCCCCCGGCACCTCACCTTCCACCCGTCGGGCGCGTACGCGTACCTGGCCAACGAACTCGACAACACCGTGGTCGTCTGCGGCTACGACCCGCAGAGCGGTGAACTCACCCCGGGGGAACCGCAGTCCACGGGGGCGGGCGGCGCGGGCAGCAGCTTCCCCGCCGAGCTGCTGGTCACGGCCGACGGCGCCTTCGCGTATCTCGCCAACCGGGGCCACAACAGCCTGACCCGGTACGCGGTCGAGGCGGACGGCGCCGAGCTGCGGCTGCTGGACACCGTGCCCGTCGGGGGCGACTACCCCCGGCAGATCGCCTTCTCGCCGGACGGCGGGCTGCTGTTCGCCGCCAACCAGAACTCCGGCACGGTGACGGTGTTCCACGTCGACCTCGCGACCGGCGAACTCGCCTCCGCCGGGGACCCGTTCCCCTCGCCGGTGGCCGTCTGCGCACTGCCGCTGTAGCGGCTGTCCGCACACACCACTGTGCGCCACGGGCCGGCCGACCCGTGGCGCACAGTGGTGTGTCAGTGTGAGTGTGAGTCCCCTACCGCTGCCGGACGGCTCAGCGGTGGCGCTTCGGCGCCCAGTGCTTCGAGGCGACCACGTGGTGGTGGTTGTCGCGCAGCGTCGCGGTGTCGTCGTTGTCCCAGATGTAGAAGCGGCTGCCCTGGTAGAGGTCACGCGACGTGTTGCGGCCCACGCCGGTGTGCACCCGCAGCGACTGCTTGGCGGCCAGCCGCACGTTCTTGAAGTGGTAGACGTGCCGGCTGTCCTTGGCCAGCGTGTAGCCGTTGAGGTTCACCGCGCGCTTGCCGGTGTTCTTGACCGTGACCCACTCCTCGTTGAGGCTCCTGTTGGACCGGTCGTCGCGTCCGGGGCTGTCGTACTGGACGGCGCCCAGGGTGACGGTCGAATGCGGGGCCGGCGCGCCGTGACCGTGGCCGTGCCCGTGGTCGGCGGCGACGGCGGGGAGCACAGCACCGGCCGCCAGCGCGGCCGAGCCCAGGATGACCGCTGCGGTACGGGATACGGAGTTGGACATGTGAACCTCCTGCATACGGCACCCGTCCCTGGGTGCCGCTGGTGCCTGTGCCCGGTCGGTCGCCGGGCGCTTTCACACTGTGGCGGTCCGTCGGCCAACGGTGAAGAAAATGCGGTTACGGGTTACAAAACACGGACATTTGCACACCCGCTTCACGCCAGGCGCGTACGCCCCGGCGCTCACCGGACGCCACACGACACCCCCTACACCGATCCGGACGGCACAAGGCCGCCATGTGCATGGGAGCGCTCCCAGTGGTTGGATGGCCGGGAGTGATGGCGGCAGTCCGTTCCCCCACGCACCGGACGGCGTACAGATGCAGACCGGAGGTCGCACAGATGGTGGCGAAGGGACGTACGGGTCAGCCGACCCTGGAAGAGGTCGCGGCGCTCGCGGGGGTCGGCCGGGGCACCGTCTCCCGGGTCATCAACAACTCGCCGCGGGTCAAGGACAGCACCAGGGCGCTGGTCGAGCAGGCGATCAGCGAGCTCGGCTACGTACCGAACCGGGCGGCCAGGGCGCTGGCGGGCAGCAGGACCGACGCGGTCGCGCTGGTCATCCCGGAGAACGAGAAACGGTTCTTCGCCGAGCCGTACTTCTCCGACATCGTGCACGGCGTGGCCGACGGGTTCGCCGACACCGACATGCAGCTGCTGCTCACCTTCCTGCGCACCGAGAGCGAGCGGAAGCGGTTCCTGCAGTACGCGGGGGCCCGCCGCGTGGACGGCGTACTGCTGGTCTCCGTGCACGGCAGCGACCCGCTGCCCGACCTGCTCGCCCAGATCGGCCTGCCGACGGTGCTCGGCGGCCGGCGCTCCGCCGACGAGCCCGTGGCGTACGTGGACGCCGACAACGCGGGCGGCGCCCGCTCGGCCGTGGCCCATCTGGCCGGCTCGGGGCGGCGGGCCATCGCGACGGTCACCGGACCGCCGGACATGTACGTGGCGCAGTCCCGGCTGCGCGGGTACGAGGACGCGGTGCGTGACGTCTCGGGCGCCGCACCCGATTCGTCGTGGATCGCCAACGGCGACTTCACCGAGGAGGGCGGCCGGCGCGCGACGGCCGAGCTGCTGGACCGTCACCCGGAGCTGGACGCGGTGTTCGCGGCCTCCGACGTGATGGCGGCGGGCGCCCTGCACACGCTGCGCGCGGCGGGCCGCCGGATCCCGCAGGACGTGGCGGTGGTGGGATTCGACGACTCCCCCATCGCCCGCCACACGGACCCGGGGCTGACCTCGGTGCGCCAGCCGGTGGAGGAGATGGGGCGCACGATGGCGCGGGTGCTGCTGACGGCGCTCGGCGCGCCCGGGGCCGCGCGCGAGCATGTGGTGCTGCCGACGGAGCTGGTACAGCGGGCGTCGGGCTGAGCCCGCCGTACAAGCCGGTCGCGCAGGCCCCAGGACAGGCCGCAGGACACAGAGAACGTCACCGCCCTTGACAGCGACAGGGCGCAGGAGAAGTCTTTCGGGAGCGCTCCCATTACCGCGAGAGGGCCTGTCTCCCGTCCACGCCACCCCGCACGGACTGCCGCTCCGGTTCCGGGCGCGCCGCTGCCTCACCGGTCGCACGGGCAGGTAGCCGCGCCGTTCCGTGCCGCGCCCGTGGGGGGTCGCGGCACGGGGCGGCGCACCTGACTTCGGCCCCGCCGGATCGCTCGTGCCGGGCTCAGGCGACCGAGCCGATGCGCCTGCCCGGTCCCCGGCGGGATCCGTCGTGGTGGATCGGCGTATGGGCCCCCGTCAGCGAGACGCCGGTACCGCCGCGCCGGGAAGCGACGATCTCGGCGGCGATCGACAGCGCGGTCTCCTCGGGCGTACGCGCCCCCAGGTCGAGCCCGATCGGCGAGTGCAGCCTGGCCAGTTCGAGCTCGGTCACGCCGACCTCGCGCAGCCGCCGGTTGCGGTCCTCATGGGTGCGGCGCGAGCCCATCGCGCCGACGAAGGCGACGGGGAGCCGCAGCGCCACCTCCAGGAGCGGTACGTCGAACTTGGCGTCGTGCGTGAGCACGCACAGCACCGTACGGCCGTCGGTCTCCGTGGACTCCACGTACCGGTGCGGCCAGTCGACGACGATCTCGTCGGCGTCCGGGAAGCGCACCCGGGTGGCGAAGACGGGGCGCGCGTCGCACACCGTCACCCGGTACCCGAGGAACTTGCCGACCCGTACCAGCGCCGCGGCGAAATCTATGGCGCCGAAGACGATCATGCGCGGGGGCGGGACGCTCGACTCGACCAGCAGGGTCACCGGCCGGCCGCACCGCGAGCCGCCCGCGCCGATCACCACGGTGCCGGTCCGGCCGGCGTCCAGCATCGCGCGTGCCTCACCCACCGCCGTACGGTCCAGCGCCGGGTGGCCGCCGATGCTCCCCTCGTACGAGCCGTCCGGCCGTACCAGCAGGGCCTGTTCGCGCAGGTCGTCCGGGCCTTCCGTGATCCGTGCGAGCGCCGCCGCGCCGCCGCCCGCCGCGGTGGCGAGGGCGGCGGCGAACACCTCACGGCGGGCGGCGCCCGCGCGCACCGGTGTGACGAGGATGTCGATGACACCGCCGCAGGTGAGTCCCACGGCGAAGGCGTCCTCGTCGCTGTAGCCGAAGCGCTCCAGCACCACGGCGCCGTCGGCGAGCACCTGTTGGCACAGCTCGTACACCGCGCCCTCCACGCAGCCGCCCGAGACCGAACCGATCGCGGTGCCCTCGCTGTCGACGGCGAGCGCGGCACCCGGCTGCCGGGGCGCGCTGCCGCCGACAGCCACGACGGTGGCGACGGCGAAGTCCCGGCCCTGCCCGACCCACCGGTTGAGCTCTTCGGCGATGTCCAGCATGACGGTCTCCTCAAAGGTCCGGTACGGCCAAGTGACTTGGACGTGGTGTGTGTTGACTCGTGTGCGGGCAGCTCAGGAGACGCCCAGCCACGCCTCGATCGGGTGCAGCGCGTAGAAGACGAGGAAGACCACGGTGAGGCCCCACATGAAGGCCCCGATCTCCCGTGCCCTGCCCTGGGCGATCTTGATGGCGACGTAGGCGATGACGCCCGCGGCGACGCCCGCGGTGATGGAGTACGTGAACGGCATCAGCACCACGGTGAGGAACACCGGAATGGCGACCGACCGGTCGCTCCAGTCCACATGCCTGGCGTTCTGCATCATCATCGCGCCGATGACGACCAGGGCCGCCGCCGCGACCTCGCCCGGCACGATCTGGGTGATCGGTGTGAAGAACAGGCAGGCGGCGAAGAACAGGCCGGTGATGACGGCGGAGAAGCCGGTACGCGCTCCCTCGCCGACGCCGGTCGCCGACTCGACGAAGACGGTCTGTCCCGAGCCGCCGACCACACCGCCGACCGCGCCGCCCGCGCCGTCGATGAACAGCGCCTTGGAGAGGCCCGGCATCCGCCCGTTGGCGTCGGCCAGCTTGGCCTCGGTGCCGACCCCGATGATGGTGGCCATCGCGTCGAAGAAGCCGGCCAGCACGAGGGTGAAGACGATCATGCCGACCGTCATGGCGCCGACCTGGCCCCAGCCGCCGAACTCGACCTTCCCGAACAGCGAGAAGTCCGGCATGGAGACCGCGCTGCCCTTCAGCTCGGGCGGCCCGCTGCCCCACGCCTTGGGGCTGATGTTGCCCACGGCGTTGAGCACGACGGCGATGACCGTGCCGATCACGATCCCGATGAGGATCGCGCCGGGCACGTTGCGCGCCTGGAGCATGAAGATCAGCAGCAGGGTGACGCAGAAGATCAGCACGGGCCAGCCGGCGAGCTGTCCCGCCGGGCCGAGGGTGACGGGGCCGCCGCCGGTGGAGGCGTGCACGAAGCCCGCCTTCACCAGGCCGATCAGGGCGACGAACATCCCGATGCCCATGGTGATCGCGTGTTTCAGCGCGAGCGGGATCGCGTTCATGATCATCTCGCGTAGCCCGGTGACCACCAGCAGCATGATCACAACGCCGTACATCACACACATGCCCATGGCCTGCGGCCAGGTCATCACGGGCACGACCTGGCTGGACAGCACACCGGACACGGAAAGCCCGGCGGCGAGCGCCAGCGGCACCTTGCCGACGAACCCCATGAGCAGGGTGGTGAGGGCGGCGGCGAACGCCGTCGCAGTGATGAGCGCGGAGCGGCTGAGGCTGTCGCCCGCCGCGTCCTTGCCCGACAGGATCAGCGGGTTGAGCAGCAGGATGTACGCCATCGCCATGAAGGTCGTGACGCCGCCGCGCAGTTCGCGCGAGACGGTGGACCCTCGGTGCGTTATGTGGAAATACCGGTCGAGCCACGAACGGCCCGCCGGGGGACGTGAGCCTGAGCCGGCGTCCTCGGCTGTGATCTTCGGCTCTGTTGACGACTGGGTCATGGTGCCTACTCCCAAGGTTCACAGGGGCACCCGCGTGGTACTGGGATTGCGGGATTTGGGATGGTGCGTGGGCTGCACGACCCGGGGGACGGCCCGAGGCGAACTGGTTGCGGAACGAGTTCCGTCGGCCGGTTACGTACCGGTCAGGTGCTCGGGACGTACCGGCGTCCGGTTGAGCTCCAGCCCCGTCGCGTTCCTGATGGCCGCGAGGACAGCGGGAGTTGACGACAGGGTGGGCGCCTCGCCGATGCCGCGCAGCCCGTAGGGCGCGTGGTCGTCGGCGAGTTCGAGCACATCGACCGGGATGGTCGGTGTGTCGAGAATGGTGGGGATGAGATAGTCCGTGAAGGACGGGTTGCGCACCTTCGCGGTCTTGGGGTCGACGATGATCTCCTCCATGACCGCGACGCCGAGCCCCTGGGTGGTACCACCCTGGATCTGGCCGACGACGGACAGCGGGTTGAGCGCCTTGCCGACGTCCTGCGCCACGGCCAGTTCGATGACCTTGACCAGGCCGAGTTCGGTGTCGACCTCGACGACGGCGCGGTGCGCGGCGAAGGAGTACTGGACATGGCCGTTGCCCTGCCCGGTACGGAGGTCGAACGCCTCGGTCGGCCGGTGGCGCCACTCCAGCTCCAGATCGACCACCTCGTCGCCGAGCACGTCCACCAGGCTGGCCAGCACCTCACCGCCGTCGGTGACGACCTTGCCGCTTTCGAGCAGCAACTCGGCGGTGGCCCAGGCCGGATGGTAGGTGCCGAGCTTGCGCCGGCCCATCTCCAGGACCTGTTCGCGTACGTGCTCGCAGGTGTTCTTCACCGCGCCGCCGGTCACGTACGTCTGCCGCGAGGCGGACGTCGATCCGGCCGAACCGACCTGTGTGTCGGCGGGGTTGATGGTGACCTGGGTGACGCCCAGCTCGCTGCGGGCGATCTGCGCGTGCACGGTCACACCGCCCTGGCCGACCTCGGCCATGGCCGTGTGCACGACGGCGACCGGCTCCCCGTTGATGACTTCGAGCCGCACCCGCGCGGTGGAGTAGTCGTCGAAGCCCTCGGAGAAGCCGACGTTCTTGAGGCCGACCGCGTAGCCGATGCCCCGTACCACCCCTTCGCCGTGGGTGGTGTTGGACAGCCCGCCGGGCAGTGCCCGCACATCGGCGGCCTCACCCGCGGTGAGCCACTGCTGCTCCGGCGGCAGCGGCCTGGCCTTGACGCGGCGCAGCAGCTCGGCGACGGGCGCAGGTGAGTCGACGCGCTGACCCGTGGGCAGCAGTGTGCCCTGCTCCATGGCGTTGAGCTGGCGGAACTCGACCGGGTCCAGGCCCAGTCGCTTCGCGAGCTTGTCCATCTGCGCCTCGTAGGCGAAGCACGCCTGGACGGCGCCGAAACCGCGCATCGCGCCGCAGGGCGGGTTGTTGGTGTAGAGGGCGATGGCCTCGATGTCGACGTCCTCGATGACGTAAGGACCGACCGAAAGCGACGAGGCGTTGCCGACGACGGCCGGGGACGCCGAGGCGTAGGCGCCGCCGTCGAGGACGATCCGGCACTTCATGTGGGTGAGCTTGCCGTCGCGGGTGGCGCCGTGCTCGTACCAGAGCTTCGCCGGATGCCGGTGGACATGGCCGAAGAACGACTCGAACCGGTTGTAGACGATCTTGACCGGCTTGCCGGTGCGCAGCGCCAGCAGGCAGGCGTGGATCTGCATCGACAGGTCTTCCCTGCCGCCGAAGGCGCCGCCGACGCCGGACAGGGTCATCCGGACCTTGTCCTCGGGCAGGCCGAGTACGGGCGCGATCTGCCGCAGGTCGGAGTGGAGCCACTGCGTCGCGACGTACAGATCGACGCCGCCGTCCTCGCCGGGGACCGCCATACCGGACTCGGGGCCGAGGAACGCCTGGTCCTGCATGCCGAAGACGTACTCCCCCGACACGATCACATCGGCGCGCTTGGCGGCCTCGTCGGCGTCGCCGCGTACGACGGGCTGGCGGTGCACGATGTTCGGGTGCGGGACGTGGCCGATGTGGTGGTCGTCGCGGCCCTCGTGGATCAGCAGCGCGTCGGGCGCCGTCGCGGACGCCTCGTCGGTGATGACGGGCAGTTCGGCGTAGTCGATCACGATCTTCGCCGCCGCCCGGCGCGCGGTCTCCGGGTGGTCGGCCGCGATGATCGCGACCGGCTCGCCGTGGTGGCGTACCTTGCCGTGCGCGAGGACGGGGGTGTCCTGGATCTCCAGGCCGTAGTTCTTCACGTCGGTGGGCAGGTCGTCGTAGGTGAGGACGGCGTAGACACCCGGCGTGGCGAGGGCTTCGGCGGTGTCGATGGACCGGATCTCGGCGTGCGCGACGGTGGAGCGCAGGGTGTGGCCCCAGAGCATGTCCTCGTGCCACAGGTCGGAGGAGTACGCGAACTCGCCGGTGACCTTGAGGGTGCCGTCGGGGCGGAGGGTGGACTCGCCGATGCCGCCCTTGGTCGTCGAGCCCTGGGTGAGGCTGGTGGGGGTACCGGTGGTGGGGCGGGCGGCGCGGGCCGTTGCGTTGCCGGTGGCCGTCGGGCCGTTGGCCGTCGTCGGGACTTGGGTCGTCATCAGACCGCCTCTTCCTGCCGGGCGGCGGCGAGGCGCACCGCGTCGAGGATCTTCTCGTAACCGGTGCAGCGGCAGAGGTTGCCGGACAGCGCCTCGCGGATGTCCGCGTCGGTGGGCGAAGGGGTCCGCTCCAGCATCTCGTCGGCCGCGACGAGCAGGCCGGGGGTGCAGAAGCCGCACTGCACGGCGCCGGCGTCGATGAACGCCTGCTGGATGGGGGACAGCGCGCCGCCCTCGCCGGTCTGCGAGTCGGTGCCCTGCGCGGGCGGGCGGGCCTGCCACTGCTGGGCGCGCTGGACGCTGGTGCCGGGGGTGTCGTTCGTCCGGTCGCCATGGCTCTGATCGCCGTGGTTCTGGTCGCCATGGTTCTGGTCGCCGCAGCCGCGGTCCTCACGCTGCTTGGCGTAGTCGGCAAGGCCCTCGACGGTGATCACCTCGCGGCCCTCGACCTGGCCGGCCGCGACCAGGCAGGAGCAGACCGGGACGCCGTCGAGCCGTACCGTACAGCTGCCGCACTCCCCCTGCTCGCACGCGTTCTTGGAGCCCGGCAGGCCCATGCGCTCGCGCAGGACGTACAGCAGGCTCTCGCCCTCCCAGACGTCGTCGGCCTCGTGCTTGCGTCCGTTGACGGTGAAATTGACGCGCATGGTTATGCAGCTCCTTCCAGCGTGCGGCCGGTGCCGCGGTACTGCTCCCAGGTCCAGCCGAGCTGGCGGCGAGCCATGATCCCGACGGCGTGCCTGCGGTAGGCGGCGGTGCCGCGCACGTCGTCGATGGGGTTGCAGGCGGCCGCCACCAGCGTGGCGAACTGCTTGGCGATCGACGGGGTGATGATCTTGCCGCTCTCCCAGAAGCCGCCCTCTTCGAGCGCCGCGTTCAGGAACTCCTCGGCCGTCGCGGCCCGTACGGGGGTCGGCGCGGCGGATCCGATGCCGGTCCTGACCGTGCGGGTACGGGGGTGCAGCGCGAGCCCGAAGGCGCAGACGGCGATGACCATCGCGTTGCGGGTGCCCACCTTCGAGTACTGCTGCGGGCCTTCGGCCTTCTTGATGTGCACCCACTTGATCAGCTCGTCCGCTTCGAGCGCGTTGCGCTTGACCCCGGTGTAGAACGCGTCGATCGGGATGCGCCGACTGCCGCGTACGGACTCGGCCTCGACCTCGGCGCCCGCGGCGAGCAGGGCCGGGTGGGCGTCCCCCGCGGGGGACGCGGTGCCGAGGTTGCCGCCGACGCCGCCGCGGTTACGGATCTGGGGGGAAGCGACGGTGTGGGAGGCGAGCGCGAGACCCGGCAGCTCGGTCCTGAGCTGCTCCATGATGTGGGTGTACGGCACGGAGGCGCCCAGCTGGACGCTCTCCTCGCCGACGGCCCAGTCGCGCAGCTCGTCGATGCGGTTCAGGTCCAGCAGGTACTCCGGCCGCCGGTGGTCGAAATTGATCTCGACCATGACGTCCGTGCCACCCGCGATGGGCACAGCCGTGGGGTGCTCGGCCTTCGCGGCGAGCGCCTCCTCCCAGCTGGCGGGACGAAGGAAGTCCATCAGTGGCTCTCTTCATTCGTGATCGGTCGTGATCGACGTGATCGACGTGCTCGGTCGTGCGCTGAAGCCCGGAGACGGCCGGAGATTCGACAGGTTATTCATCAGCTGTTAACGCTGTGTGGCCCTAGTACACCGGGCCGTGCTCCGTCCGGTGCAGTCACCGAAACCATGAAGGAGTTGGCTGGGCGGGTTCGCGGTCTTGTAGATTCGAACAAAAGACGAGGCGGACGGTGCGTGTCCTGCGGCTGTACCCCACCCCTGCGTCCCGACCCTGTGTTCCACCCCTGAAGCGACGAGAAAGATCGGCGGCGACGAGATGCGGCTGCGCGCACTGCTGGAAACCGAGGCGCTGGGCCTGCGCCTCCTCGGCGGCGCCGACGAACTCGACCGGCCGGTGCGGGGTGTGATGACCACCGACCTGCGCGACCCGAGCCGCTATCTGACGGGCGGCGAACTGGTGCTCACGGGTCTCGCCTGGCGGCATGAGGCGGCCGACTCCGAACCGTTCGTACGGATCCTCGCGGCCGCCGGTGTCACCGGGCTCGCGGCCGGTGACGCGGGGCTCAACGGCATCCCGGACGATCTGGTGGAGGCGTGCGTACGGCACCGGCTGCCGCTGTTCGCCGTGAACGAGGACGTTGCCTTCGCGACGATCACCGAGCATGTGGTGCGGCAGGTGTCCGGGGAGCGTGCCGGGGATCTGGCCGCCGTCGTCGACCGGCACCGCAGGCTGATGACGGCGGGTCCTGCGGGCGGCGGCCCCGATGTCGTCCTCGACCTGCTGGGCTCGGACCTCGACCTGCGGGCCTGGGTACTTTCCCCGGCCGGCCGCCAGATCGCGGGCTCCGGCGAACCGCTGTCGGCGGCGCGGGCGGCCCGGCTCGCGGGCGAACACATGGCGGCGACACGCACAGGACGACGGGGGCCTTACCGGGTGACGCTGGACGGTACGGCGTATTCACTCTTCGCGGTACGCAACACCGGGCGTGTCGAGACGTCGCTGGGGGCGGGGGCAGTGGGTGCGGGCGCGGCGGGTTCTTCGGGGCCGTCGGTCTCGCCGGGAGCGATTTCCTCAGGGGCGGTGCGGGATCCGCGCGAGGCGGTGCTCTCCGAGTGGCTGCTCGCCGTCGAGGCGGACGCCGGCGAATGGCCGACGGCCCGGCTCGATCTGCTGCAGGGCGTCACGCAGCTGATCGCGGTGGAAAGGGACCGGCGCGACGCCGCCCGTACGGTACGGCGCAGGCTCGCGCAAGAAGTCCTCGAACTCGTCCAGGCGGGCGCGCCGCCCGCCGAGATCGCCGCGCGGCTGCGGGTCGCCGCGCCGGTACTGCTGCCGGGTCTCGGCACGGCGCCACACTGGCAGGTCGTGGTGGCGAGGGTCGAGTGGACGCGGGGCGGTACGGACGGGGCGGTGGCGGGCCACGGTCCGGTGGCGCAGTCGCTGCTGGAGGAGATCCTGGCCGATCCGACGATCGCGGGGGCCGACCCGTCGGACCGTATCGCGGTGGCGCAGGTGGGCGACGAGGCGGTCGCGCTGGTGCCGCTGGTACCGCCGGCGGTGACGGAGGAGCCGGACGGCGCGAGCGGCCCGGGCGAGGCTCCTGAGGAGGAGGCGGCGGACGCAGGGCCCGGGTTGCGGGCGGATGTGCTCCTGGCCGCCGTACAGGCACCACTCTCCGCCGGCCTGGCGGACGACGGACGGCTGACACTCGGGGTGAGCGCGGCCGTCCACTCGGCCGAGGGGCTCCGCGGCGCCCTGGAGGAGGCGCGTCATGCCCGCCGGGTGGCGGCGGCGCGGCCGGGCCGGGTGTGCGCCGCGGGCCATCACGAGCTGGCCTCGCACGTCCTGCTGCTGCCGTTCGTCCCCGACGACGTACGCCGGGCCTTCACCGCCAGGCTGCTCGACCCGCTGCGGGACTACGACCGCCGGCACCGCGCGGAGCTGATCCCCACGCTTGAGGCGTTCCTGGACTGCGACGGCTCATGGACGCGCTGCGCGGCGCGACTGCATCTGCATGTGAACACGCTGCGGTACCGGATCGGCCGGATCGAGCAGCTGACGGGCCGTGATCTCTCGCGCCTGGAAGACAAGTTGGACTTCTTCCTGGCGCTGCGGATGAGTTGAGGGACGGCCTCCGAGCTCGCATGCGCGGCGCCACGTCACCGCGTGCCATGTTGACCGCCGTCACCCGAAGAGGTCACGTGGAGATCCAACCGGTCGGCCACGGCGGGGTCATGACAGACATGGACGATCTCCGTCACGCGGGTCCCACCGCAGGTGAGGGGCGTGCGCGAGGCGCGACTCCAAGATCGGGGCCGGGTCGGCGCCCGCGTTGACGACCAAGAGATTGTGAAAAGTTTCACCTAACCTATTGGCCCGGCGTGCCTATCCGTGTTGAGATGCGTCTCACACTCAACAGCACAATGGCGCGCTAGGGGAGGGCAATGTGGCGCATACCGCCATGTCTGGTACCGGAACCACTGCCGGGGACGACCCACTCCAGACCGCGGTATGGCGGCTGCGCTCGCGCGGCTGTTGGACCGACGCAGCAGCCCTGCTCGCACCGCACACCGGCACGGCGGCCCCCGCGCTCCAACGGGCCGCGCTCCTCGTCGAGCGGTGCCTGTACACCGGAAGCGGCTGGGCCGACGCGGAGGACGCCCTGCGTACGGCGGAGGCCATCGCCCACGAGGACGACGAACGCGGCGCCGCCGCCTGCGAACGCGGTCACCTCGCCTACGCCTCGACCTGGCTCGGCGTCCGCGACCGCGCGGACGAAGCCCGCGCCGCGCTCGGCCGCGCAGCGGCACTGCTCGACCCGACGGCGCCGGGCCGCGGACTGCTCGACTTCCGCCGCGGCCTGATCGCCGAACACCTCTCCGACTCCCCCCAGTCGGCCCGCGCGGCCTACAGCCGCGCCCACGCGTCGGCGACGGCGCAGGGCGACCAGCTGCTGCTCTCGCTCACTTGGCGCCACCTGGCGGGACTGTCACTCAGGGACGGCGAACTGGCCGAAGCGAGACACGGCTTCACCGAGTCGCTGCGACTGAGCGAGGAGCTGGGCTACCTGGTAGGCACAGCCCCGGCCTTGGCGGCCCTGGCAGAGGCAGAACCAGAACCGGAAGCCACCCGCCTACGCACGGAAGCCACCCGTTTGGTCCGCCTCCTGGACGGCGTCCCGACATGGTTGGCGGAGCAACTGACACCCCCGACGGCAGCGGTCTGAGGACCGAGGGCTGCACGGACCCGCCGAAGGCTTCTGAGTCGACGCTCAGAAGCCTTTTGCTTTGCGTGGGGCGTTGCGTCACACGCGCTCCAGCCGGTACCCGGCCTGGTGACGGAGGCGGTATTTCTTATTCCGCTTTGTCGTCGACTCATGGTCTTGGTTAATCAACCAGCCGATCTCCGCGCGATACTCAAGGGAACCTCAGATATCTCAGAAATTCATTGCTCCGCCATCAGCCACCGGTGCATAGTTCTGTCCACGAGGCCACCGGAGAGGAAGTCGGCGGCGTTACCAACCATGGGCTCCGGCCCGGAACGCACCATTCTTTGCCTGATCGTGGTTCTCGATATAACTCCTCTTTTCCCAGCGGTGCTTAGGGTGTCCGGCCTGCCGTGACCAGCCGGTACGGGCCCCCGGGAGCCGACGCAACCTTTTACCTTGATACCTCTACCGGGGAGGTGTGTCCCGTGCGGCGCTTCACAGATATCCTGCCGCCTCCAGGACCGGTCCGCGTCCTTCAGACGAATAACCTCATCGCGACAATCGGCTATGGTCTGTACACCTCTGGCAGCGCCATCTTCTTCGTGAAAGAGAGCGGAATATCCCCGTCCATGGTCGGACTGGGTTTTTCGGCGGCCGGCTTAGCCGGCGTGCTGCTCAGTATGCCCATAGGCCGCCTGGCCGACCGCTGGAACTCCCGCGACGTGTCGATCGCGTGCTCCACAGTGCTCGCATTACTGCTGATCGCCGCCGTGTTCGTGCACTCGTTCTGGGAGTACCTCCCGGTGATCACCGGGATCGGAATCGTCGAGGCCGGGGGCAACGTCGCACGCGGCTCCCTCCTTGCCGAACTGGTGCCGAAGGAACAGCGCGTGCGGACGGCCGCGTACAGCAGAGTGGTGACCAACATCGGATTCTCGCTGGGCGCGCTCTGCGCCGGCGTGGTGCTCGGCGTCAACACCAGAGCGGCGTACGCCTCGTTGATCCTGGGCATGGCGGTGGCCGCACTGGCCGCCGCGGCCTTGAGTCTGCGCCTGCCGCGCCCGCGTAGCGATCGGATGGGCGCGGGAAAGGAAACCAGCGGTACCCGGACATACGACCTCCCCTACATCGCCGTGTCGGTGGTGAGCAGCACCACCCTGATCGGCAACACGGTCCTGACCGTCGGGCTGCCCTTGTGGATCATCACCCACACCGCTGTGCCCCCACCGCTGGCCGCGTGGATGATTCTGGGCAACACACTCCTGGTGATCGCCCTCCAGGTGCGGATGTCCCGAGGGAGCGACACCGTCGCCGGCGCCCGGCGTATGCAGCGCGGTGCGTTCGCCGTCCTCGCCCTCGCCTGTGCGAGCGCCGCCGCCGTGGCGGAGCTCAGCACCCTCGCAGCGACCGGCGTCCTGTTGGTCACCGTCGCCCTGCTGACCCTGGGCGAGTTGTGGGGCGAGAGCGCCAACTGGTCGTTCCGCTACGGCCTGGCGCCGGACAACGCCCATGGTGCTTACGGCGGCATGTACGCGCTGGGCGGGTCGCTGCCGAACATCGTCGGACCGGTGGTGGTGACCTTCTGCACCGCGCGGTTCGTACCGGGCGGATGGTTCATCCTCGCTTCGATCTTCGTGGCCGGCTTGCTGGCAAACGGGCCGGTCATCTCCTGGGCCGAGCGCACCAGGACACCCGAGGACGCGACCTCGTCGGCGGGGCAGCAGGCCGGGACCGACACCGTCAGCTCATTGATGACACCGAATCGAGAGAGTGGATGAGTACTGAAACACAGGCCCCCGCGATGTCAGCGCTGACATCGGTCGCGGCGCTGGTCCTCGGACGTGAGCCGGCCGATGTGCGGGTCGCAGCGCAGAAGAGTTCGTTCGTGACCTTAGGAGGCACGTCGCTCAGTGCGGTCGACCTCGTCGCCCGCGCCGAGCGGCTGGGTCTCGCGCTCGACCTGTCCGGCCTGCTGGGCGGCGACCCGCTGGCCGTGAGCCTGACCGCGACCCGACCGCTGCCGGAACGGGCGGAGAGCCACGCACCGTCGAGCCGCCTCGACCGCCCGGCGACCGCGGGCGAGACCACGATGCTGCTGAGCGAGGGGCTGGACGCGGGCGCGCCTTGGCGACTGCTTTTCAGCGTGGATCTGTACGGTGAACTCGACCGGGAGGCGTTATTGGACGCGGTCCAGACCCTGACGGATCGTCATGAGGCCCTGCGCACCGTCTACTTCGAAGCACCAGACGGGCCGCGCGCACGCGTCGTCCCCCGATGGCGGGCCCGGGTGCGCTTCAACGAGTGGGAACTCGCCGAAGGCGAAGCCGGGGTGGACACGGTCCACACGATGCTCAGCGCGGCTTCGGCCTCCTTGCTGTCACCGTTCGCATGCCCACCTGTCGTCTTCACCCTGACCAAGGCCGGCAGCGCCCGCCATGTGCTGAGTCTGTTGATTCACCATGTGGTGGCCGACGGTTGGAGTGTCGGGCTGTTGTGGCGCGAGCTGTTCGACCACTACCGGGCGGCCGGTCCTGCGGGTACGGCACCCGGCCCCGCGGACCGGCCGGCAATCGTCGCGGAACACATCGTCGTCCGCCGGATCGGCGAGCTGTCCGGAACACCGACCGTACTGGAACTGCCCAGTGACCTTCGCCGGCCCGAGGTCTTCGACGGCCGTGGCGTACGCGTCCCCGTCCGTCTCGACGCCCACCTCAGCGAGCGATGCGTCGAGTTGGCGCAAGCCTGTGGTGTCACGCGCAACGTGCTGCTGTTCGCTGCCTGGTCGGCTGCGATTGCCCGCAGGGCCGGTGTTTCCGAGCTGCTGGTCGGCCTCTCCTGGGTCGGCCGTTCGACGCTGGCGGAACAGGCGACGGTCCAACTGGCCACGTCGGTGCTGCCGGTGCGGTGCGAGCTTGCCGGCGGACAGACCGTCCGTAGCTACGTCGAGGCTGTCGGCCGGGATGTCCGCGCCGCGATCGACGCCAGGGACGTGCCGCGCAAGCGCCTCGCGAACGCTCTGGGCGTCCGGACCGACGCACGGCGCACGCCCTTGACCCAGGTGGGCTTCGCCGCGCATGACGAGATGGTGCCCGAGCGGCTCGATGTCGCGGGCCTTGAAGCCCGGCTGTACGAGGGACACTGCGGCGGCGCGACGTTCGATGCCCTGCTGTATGTGCAGCGGTGGGGTGAACAGCCCCGACTGTGCGTGGAGTACGCGTCCTCTGTCCTCACGCCCGGAGACGCCTCGCTGCTCGTCGCGGATTTCCTGACGGTGCTGCGGCAGATGACCGAGAACCACGAGGGCGAGATCACAGCTGTCGGGGCCACGCCGGCCGACGTGAGTGCCCCCGGGACCGCACCGGCTTCGCCGGGTGGTCTGTGGCAGCTTGTCGAGCAGCTCGCAGGACAGAACCCGCTCGCGCCGGCAGCAGTGGTCCCCGATCGTGAGACCTTGTCCTACGCCGGACTGGTGCGCGCGGTGGAGGCCCAGTCCGCCGAGTTGTACGAGGCAGGTGTCCGGGACGGCGACCGTGTGGTCATCGCCGTACCGCGCTCGGCCGAGGAGATCGTCGCGGTGCTGGCCGCACTTCGGATCGGCGCCGCCTATATCGGCCTGGAGCCGGGAGCACCGGCCGCCGTCGTGCGTCGCGTCACCGAACTGGCCCGGCCCGCAGCGGTTTTGGCCGATCCGCAGCGGGCGGCCGAGCTGGCCTCCGCCGGGCTCGCGGTGCGCCATGTCGAGCCGGTTGATTCCTGGGCGCCTCCGCTCATGGCAGCGGCCGTACCGCCTCCCGCCGCGCCCGACCCGGAGCGCGTCGCGTACATCGCGTTCACCTCGGGCTCCACCGGCAAGCCGAAGGCGGTCCGTATCCCCCATCGCGCCGTGCTGCGACTGATCCTCGCCACCGACGTGGTCCGCCCCAAGGCGCTCGAACGCTTCCTCAGACTCGCCCCGCTGTCCTTCGACGCGTCGACGCTGGAGATCTTCGCCCCGCTGGCCGCCGGGGGCTCGATCGCTGTCTACCCGAACCGGCAGCCGACGACCGGGGAGTTGGCGCGGTTCCTGGGCGCCCAGGCGGTGACAGGGCTCTGGCTGACCGCCGGACTCTTCCGACTCGTGGCGGATCACGAGCCCGAAGCCTTCAGCGCGGTCGACCACCTGTTGACCGGCGGAGACGTCGTGCCCGCCGCCCAGGTCCGTCGGGTGTTGGAGCGCTGCCCCGGCCTGCGGATCACCAACGGCTACGGCCCGACGGAGAACACGACCTTCACAACGGTCCACCATGTGGACGACCCCGCAGCCGTCGGCGACACCGTTCCGATCGGCCGGCCGATCGCCGGAACGGACGTTCTGGTCGTCGACGGTACCGGGCGGCCGGTGCCACAAGGAGCGATCGGGGAGCTCTACACGTCGGGGCGGGGGCTGGCGATCGACTATTTGAACGATCCCCCGGAGACGGAGCGACGCTTCGTGCTCGGGCCGGGGCGGCGCCGTTATTACCGCACCGGGGATCTGGTGCGCTGGGACGAAGACGCGAACCTGCGGATTCTGGGCCGCCGGGATCACCAGGTCAAAATCCGGGGCTTCCGGGTCGAACTCGAAGAAGTGGCCACGGTCCTGCGCGGTCTGCCGGATGTGACGGACGCCGTGGCTGTGGCCGCCACCGGCGGGGCCGAGACCCGGATCGTGGCAGGGATCGTCACCGGCCGGAGCGCCCTTGATCCACTGCGGTTGCGGGCTCTGGCGGCCGAGCAGCTGCCGGACTTCGCAGTTCCCGCACTCTGGGCCGTCACCGAACGCCTTCCGGTGACCGCGAACGGCAAAGTGGACGTACCGGCCTTGACAGCCATTGCGCTTGCCATGTCGTCCGGCGCATCCGGGCCGGGCAACGAGGGCATCGAAGCGCCCGACGAGATCGGCGAGGTCGAAGAGATCGAGGACAAGATCGCCGAGGTCTGGGAGCGGATCCTGGGGTCGGCCGACTTCGGTTACAGCGACCGGTTCTTCGACGTGGGCGGAGACTCCCTGCAAATCCCCTTGGTCCGCAACGAGTTGCTTGCCACCTTCCCCGGCTGCGAGATCAAGCTCGCGGAGATGTTCAGATACTCGACCGTGGGACAGCTCGCCGCCTTCCTGCACGCGAAGGTGAGTGTCACATGAAGTCCGAACCCACCACTGCCCAAGGCCCCGACCTGTCAACGGCCATCGCTGTCATCGGTCTCGCCGGACGGTTCCCCGGCGCGGACGGCGTCGAACAGCTGTGGACCAACCTCCTGGCCGGCGAAGAGTCGCTGACCCGCTTCACCGCCGAACAGCTCGCCGCCGCAGGGGTGCTCGCGGCCGAATACGAGGACCCCGATTACGTACCGGTGCGCGGAGTCCTCAGAGATGTGGAACTCTTCGACGCGAACTTCTTCGGATACTCGGCGCGCGAGGCGGAGCTGACGGACCCGCAGCAGCGGCTGCTCCTCGAATGCGCGTGGCAGGCGATGGACACCGCCGGATACGGCGGCTTCCACGGCAAGGGCGGGGTGTTCGTCGGCACCGGAGTCAACAGCTATCTCCTGCGTCATCTGCTGGCCGACCCGCGCCGCGCTGACGAGGCCGACCTCCTGCAACTCGTCCTGGGCAACGAGAAGGACCACGCCGCTGCCCGGATCGCGTACAAACTCGGCCTGCGAGGGCCCGCCGTGGCGGTCCAGACCGCGTGCTCCACGTCGCTGGTCGCAGTGCACATGGCGAGACAGAGCCTGCTGCGGGGCGAATGCGACATCGCCCTCGCCGGCGGGGCCTCGGTCCAGCCTCCCCAGCAGGCAGGGTACGTCTACGCCCGCAACGGGATCCTTTCGCCCGACGGCCACTGCCGGCCGTTCGACCGGGACGCGCACGGGACGGTGGTCGGCCACGGCGCCGCGCTGGTGGCCCTCAAGCGGGCCCAGGACGCGTACGCCGACGGCGACACCGTGCACGCGCTGATCCGCGGATCAGCCATCAACAACGACGGCGGACGAAAGGTGGGGTACACGGCGCCAAGTGCCGAGGGGCAGGCCGAGGTGATCGGCGCCGCGCTGTCCTCAGCGGGGATCGCCGCGGAGAGCATCGGCTACGTCGAGGCACACGGCACCGGCACCGAACTCGGTGACGGCATCGAGATCGCGGCCCTGACCGAGGCGTACCGGGAGCACACGGACAGGACCGGATTCTGCGCCGTCGGCAGCGTCAAGGCGAACCTGGGGCACCTCGACGCGGCCGCCGGTGTGAGCGGGCTGATCAAGGCGGTCCTGGCGGTGCGCGAAGGCGTGATCCCGCCGACGATCAACTGCCGTGAGCCGAACCCGGAGATCGGCTGGGAGTCCACACCGTTCTTCGTCAACACCCAGGCCTGTGGCTGGCCGGGCGAAGACGGGCCGCGCCGCGCCGGTGTCAGCGCGTTCGGCATCGGCGGCACCAACGCCCACGTCATCGTGGAGCAGCCGGCGGTACGGCAGGCGCCGCGGAAGCAACGACCCGGACCGTCCTTGATCGTACTGTCCGCCCGAGATCCGCAAGCGGCGCGCGCCTCTGCGGCCGCGCTCTCCCAGCATCTGGACACGTCGGTCGCCGCTGATGTCCCGGACATCGCGCACACACTGCAGGTCGGCCGGGCCACCACACCTTGGCGTACCGCGGTGGCCGGCAGCGATCCCCGCGCCCTGCGCGATCAGCTGCGGTCGGCCCTGCCGCGCCAGGCGGCCCGCGCTGTCACCATCGGATTCATGTTCCCGGGGCAGGGCGCCCAGCGCCCCGGCATGGCGGCAGGCCTCTACGAAGCACTGCCGCGGTTCCGGGCGGTGGTCGACGAATGCAGCGAACAGCTCACCGGGCAACTCGGCGTCGATCTAAGCACGTTGCTGCTCGACGCAAGCGAAGAACCCGGGTCCGAAGCCGCCCTGCGGAGCACCCGGCTGGCCCAGCCGGCTCTGTTCGTCACCGAATACGCGCTCGCGCGCCAGCTCACCGGCTGGGGGATCAAGCCGAGAGTGCTCATCGGCCACAGCATCGGTGAGTACACCGCCGCCTGCCTGGCTGGGGCACTCACCCTCCCGGACGCCCTCAACCTTGTCGCGGTACGCGGACGGCTCATGGACGGCGCCCCGCCCGGGAGCATGCTCGCCGTGCACACGGCCGGGGAGAAGATCGAGCCGCTGCTACCCGAAGGCGTCTGCATCGCGGCCCACAACGGCCCCGAGTCGGTCGTCGTGTCGGGAGACCGCGAGGCGGTGGCCGAGTTCGCCGAAACCGCGCTCGACCGCGGCATCTCCGCCCGGCCGTTGCGCGTGTCGCACGGATTTCACAGCGTGCTGATGGACTCGGTACTGGACGAGTTCCACGAGCACGCGTCCGCCGTACGGTATCGCCGCCCCCGCATGCGCGTGATGTCCAACCTCACGGGAGAGCCGGTCGGGGAGTACTCGGCGGAGTACTGGACCAGACATCTGCGGGAGCCGGTGCGTTTCTCCGCCGGGCTGACCCGGGTGCTGGCCATGACGCGACCGGTGCTGGTGGAAGTCGGCCCCGGACGCGCCCTGACCAGTCTCGCCATGTCACACGAGCAGGACGGAGACCTGGTGTGCCGGCCGGCGATGCCCGGCGCCCGGACCGGCACCGATCCGCACACGGAACTGCTGGCCGCCGTCGGTGCGTTGTGGACCGCGGGCGCCGACATCGACTGGACGTCCTTCAGTGGCGGCCAGGGCCGCCGAGTGCCCTTGCCCTCCTACCCGTTCCAGCGCCGTCGCCATTGGCTCGCCCCACCCACGCCGACGGTGGCCGCTCGCCCGCCTGCGTCGAACGCCCCGGCCGAGCAGGCCGAGCAGGCCGAGCAGGCCGAGCAGGCCGAGCAGGCCGAGCAGGCCGAGCAGGCCGAGCAGGCCGAGCAGGCCGAGCAGGCCGAGCAGGCGGCGCAGCCGCCGTACCGACCGGCGCCGGCCGAGGAACCGGCCACGGTCGAGTCACGGCTCCAGGCCATCTGGCAGCGGCTGCTCGGTGACCAACCGATCGCAGGTGACGCCGACTTCTTCGCCCTGGGCGGCGACTCCCTGCTCGCTGTGCGTCTCATAGCCCTGATCCGGCGCGAATTCGACGTGACGCTCAACCTCGACGCAGTACTCGAACACTCGGCCCTCGCCGCACAGGCGAGGCTCGTCCGAGCGGGCTCGGCCGAAAGCTCCAGCCCTTCCATGGCGACGCCGGAGAGGACACGAACGCCCCATGAGTTCTGAACAGCCGCTGGCAAAGATCGTGGCGTTACACGACAGCACGGTACGACCCGTAGTGATCGTCGACTTCAACGAGTTCACACCGAAGACCACACTGGCCGACGTGGCGGACCCCCTGACCGCGGAGCGCGGCCTTTACCGCATCGACGCGGTCACCGCTCCGCTCACCGACACCGAGGACATCGTCGAACTCGCCCGTGCGTGCGCACAGGAGCTGAACCGCCTCGGGGTACGTCCCGAGACGGTGATCGGCTACTGCAGCGCGGCGACGCTGAGTCTGCACCTGGCGGACCAACTCACCGGCCAGGGCTCCCCCGGACCGCGCGTCGTCTTGCTGGAGCCGACCTGGCTGACACCGGACCTGATCCGGGCCGACGCCGCGGCGATCCGCGCGACCCTCGGCGCGACCGCCCGCGAGGACTACGAAGGCGAGCTGTCCCTCCCGGAGATCATGGACTGGCTGCGCCAGGCCCTGATCACACGACTCCGCGCCGACGGGCTTCCTGAGGAAGACCTCGACATGTGCGTCGTCATGCTCAGCGACCGCTATCGCGCCTGGTTCGGATTTCTCCTGCACACCCTCGACACCCCTGTCCCGTCCGCGCTACGGCCCGACGCGGTGGTGGTCGGGAACGACGGGCTCCGATTCGCCCACCCGGACTGGCCGCGCGCCGGGGTCCGGGTGGAGGAGATGCCACTGCCGACGGGATCGCTGCTGGGTGATCCGCAGACCGCCAGGCTGCTCGGTCAGCTCATCGATCCGCCGTCAGCCGCCGCCGGGCCGCGGGAACACGGTGAACCGGCATGGGACGACGGCGCGCGCATGCCGGATCTGCTGTGGCGCGCGTTCGACCTCGCGGGAAGCGCACCGGCGGTCGCGGACGAGGCGGAGTCCATCTCGTACCGGGAACTCGCCCGGCGTGCAGGCGCTTTGGCCCAGCGGCTGCGGGACGAAGGTGTCACGTCCGATGTGACCGTTGCCGTGTGCGCCGAGCGCTCGGTCGGCCTGGCGGTCGCGATCGTGGCGGTCCTGCTCGCCGACGGCGCGTTTCTGCCTCTGGACCCGACCTGGCCGGCCGGCCGGATCGAGCATGTGCTCGGCGAGGCCGAACCGCCGGTGATCCTTGCCGACGAGCAGTACCGACCGAAACTGCCGACCCGTCGCGGTACCACGGTCCTCGGCCTGGACGGCGCTCCTGGGTCGTCGGCCGGCCAGGCAGGCGGCCGGGCTCCGGCGCAGCCAGGTACGGACAGCGATCTGGATCTCGCCTACGTGATCTACACCTCGGGATCCACCGGCCGGCCCAAGGGTGTCGGCGTTCCGCACCGCGGTCTGGTCAACCGGCTGCGCTGGATGCAGGAACGGTTCCCGATCGGCCCCGGCGACGCGGTCCTGCAGAAAACCCCGTACACCTTCGACGTGTCCGTCTGGGAGTTCGTGTGGCCGCTGACGGTGGGCGCACGGCTGGTCATGGCCAGGCCCGGCGGCCAGCGGGACCCGGAGTACCTGGCGGAGACGATCCGCAGGGAAGGCATCACGGTCGTCCATTTCGTACCGTCGATGCTTGAGGCGTTCCTGACCGAGACCGAGGCGGCTCCGTGCTCCGCACTGCGGCATGTCATCGCCAGTGGCGAGGCGCTCAGCCGCGGGTTGGCCAACCGTTTCGCCGCGTCGTACGACGCGCGGTTGCACAATCTCTACGGCCCCACCGAGGCATCGATCGATGTGACGTGGTGGACCTGCCGAACACCCGAACCCGGGCCGGGAGTTCCGATCGGCCGGCCGATCAGGGGGGTACGTGTGTCGGTACGCGACGACACCGGCCGCCCCGTCAGCGCGGGGGAAGTGGGCGAACTGTACGTCGGCGGAGTGTGTCTCGCCCGCGGGTACGTCGGTCAGCCGGAGTTGACCGCGGCGAGCTTCGTCGACGACCCCGACGCATCGGGCGAGCGCCTGTACCGTACCGGCGATCTGGTCAGCTGGTCGGACGAAGGATTCCTGGTGTTCCACGGCCGCCGGGACCACCAGATCAAACTTCGCGGGCTGAGGATCGAGCCGGGCGAGATTGAAGCGGTGGCCGCTGAACATCCTTCGGTCGGCGCGGCCGTCGCGATGGTGCGGGACGATGTGGCCGGCAGTGCGAAACTCGTGCTCTACGTCACCCCCGCACTGGACCCGGACGAAACCGCGGCGCTACGCGGCCACTTGGCCGCCATGCTGCCGGAGCTGCTGGTCCCCGCTGTGATCGTGTCACTGCCCACGTTCCCCGTCACCGCCAACGGCAAGTGTGACCGGGTGGCCCTGCCCGCCCCGGCGAACACCGGCATCGGTCGCGGTAGCACCCGCCGCCGGCCCGCTGCCGGATGAGTGACGACGATCCCAACCCGGCAGAGGCACCGCTGATGGACTTGACATCACATCTGGAAGGTATTGCCGACGACTGCCTCAACACCCCGCACCGAATACGGCACATGGGGCCGAGGTTCATCTCGACGAGCGCACGAAATGAGCAGGACGCCGTCATGTTCGATGCCGCGTGCCTGTTTCTTGACGTCAACGGGTCGTCCGATATTTTGAATGCCCTGGGCAGACAGGACGGAGCCAGATTCTTCCGGGCTCTCGCGCTGGGCGCTGCGGCGGTCACAACGGCCAATGAGGGACACGTCCGCGGGGTACAAGGAGATGCCGTACTGGCATTCTTCACCGGCCCGCACAGCGCGCTCAGGGCCGTTGACACAGCCGTACAAGTCAACCGTTACGCCTCGAACAACTTGCATCCGCGATTTCAAGCGCACTTAGGGCGCAATCAGGCTGCGACGCGAAGGAGACTGGGTTTCAGTGTCGGCTTCGGCATAGACATAGGGTCGGTCTTCGCCGTTCCTGTGGATGCCGGCGGCGTAAGAGACAGGATTTGGGCGGGGCGCTGCGTGAATACAGCAGCCAAGCTTTCCAAAGTTCCGCGGGACCAACGTCCCTTGGCGGTGACGAAGGAGGTTTTGACCTCCATCGAGGAGGAGTCGAAGGATCATCCCGGTCGGCTCCCTTCCGATTACTGGTCTCGTGCGGTAACCGTTCGCACGGGTGGAGCGCTACGAACGGTGCAGTTCGGTGGGCAACCTCTCGGCGAAGAGGAAAAGCTGCCTTTGTGAACTAGCAACTTTCACCCCTTCGGCACGGATCGGAGACGATCAGCGCCGAAGGGGTGAAACTCATGCGGTCGCCTCGTCCACGAACTGGGTGAGCGCGTCACACAACGCCGCACCGAACCGGTCGACAAGTCCGTCGGGGTAGCGGCCCGCTACCGTATTCACACCCATGCGGAGTTGGTCACCGTCGCGCTCAACCTGAATACTGGGCCCGGGGAAAGTTGTGAAAGGTGCGCTTTCCTCCAGCAGCCGGGCCCGCGCGGCCCCCAGATGGGCGCCGACCGTCGAGCCGCCCGTGTGGTGGACGTAGATGTGTGGCTTGTGCGGTGATCGACCGCCTACCGTGCCCTGATATCGCCGCACCAGCACGTTGAACGGCACCGGATTGCGATACGCGAACATGAGCTGCTCCTGCGTACGACGGACCAGTTCGAGTGCCGACACCCGCAGGCCGCCGTCCGGGTCACCGAGGCGGACGATCACGCTGTCCGAGAGCCAGCCGACCAGGTGTTCCTCGTCGACGCTCGTCCGGCCGGACTGGGAGGAGCACACCACGGCGTCCTGTCTGCCGTCGAGCGCGTGCAGCGCGTGGAAAACCAGGCCTATCACCGCGGTGTGCTGCGTGACTCCGGCGGCCAGGCAGGCGGCCTCGAACGCGGCAGCCGCAGGAGCGGGCGGGGTGAACTCGCTGAACGCGGCCGGTTGCGGCGGACGGAACTCCTCCGCGGGATCGACCGGCGCGAGATCGTCCTGTGGTGCGCTGGGGAACCCGGCCAACGCCTTGTCCCACGCCTCCAGCATGCGCGCCTCGCCGGCCCGCCACTGCGCGTCACGCGCGCCGAGTACCTGTTGCGGGGTGACGGGCAGAGACGGCAACTGCGGCCGGCGGTTCTGCAGCGCCGCCTCGTAGAACTCGGTGAGGTCACGCCACAGCAGCCCCATGGAGGTCGCGTCGCTCACCAGGTGGTCGACGGTCATGGTGAACAGGCTGCGGTCCTCGCTCAGCAGCGTGATATGCGCGGACAGCAGAGGTGAGCCGCTGAAGTCGAAGGGGGTGGCCGCCGTCTCGTGAGCCAGGGTGAGCGCGTCGGACCAGGCGTCGTCGAAGGGACGGTGGCGCAGGTCGCGGACGCCCAGGAACGCTTCGGTCTCGCTCTGTACCGGGAGCTCGGTGAGGCTGAGTTCGGCCTGGTCCGTGAGGAACGCGGTCCGCAGCCCGGCGTGCCGGGAGACGAGGCTCCGGACCGCCGATTCGAGCGCCGGGACGTCAACCGGGCCGACGAGCTCCACCGCGAGCTGGATCGCGAACGGCGGCGCGGCCTCGCCGGCCCGCAGCCGCTCGCGCACCATCGCCAGGCGGTTCTGCTGAGCGTGGGAGAGCCCTGGCACGGCCGCCGGAACGCTGTCCGCTTGCTGCCCCAGGTGTGCGGCGATCACCGCGAACTGCCGCGCGAATGTGCGGTGCTCCAGGACGTCGACAAGGCCGATCTGCGTGAAGCCCGCCTTTCGGATCCGGGCGGCCAGAACCGTCGCTTGCAGCGAGCTGCCCCCGAGCGCGAAGAAGTCCGTATCGTCCTGTGGCTCGGACCCGAGTAATTCCGCCCACTGCGCCGCGAGCCAGCTTTTGAGCTCGCCCGGCGCGACTGTCGGTTCCATGGAAATCCCCGTTGTCATGCTGTTTGGTTCCCTTCGGCAGGTGATGCGCGGCCGGCGTCGTGCGCGAGCGTAGGACAGTTCGACGGGGCCGGCAACATCGAACTCGCTTGTATGCGGGCTACTTCGGAACGTCGGCGGTCTGCGCGAGATGTCCTTCGATCAGCGCGACGTCGGCCAGGTCTTTGGCCCGGCCGAGGCTCCGCTTCCAGATGAGCGTAAGTGACAGTGACAGGAAATGTACGCCGTCGATCATTTCGCTCTCGTCGATCAGGCGGTCGGTGTCGACGTCGACCCCGAACTGGCGGATCGGATGCCAACAGTCGAATATCTCGACCGGTGCGCCCGTAAGCCCGACCCGCAGCCCGTTACCGGATGCCGCCGGTCCCGGCCGGCCGAGTTCGACGGCCCTCGCCCAGGCCGTTCCTCGGGCCACCAGGTCGAGGTCGGATATCTCCGGCTTCAGATGGTGCACTAACAGCGGTGCACTACCGGCGACGACATAGTCGCGTGGCGGGAGATCGAGGGTTGCGAGCAGGGTTCTGAGGCGGGATTCAGAGATGGCCATACGCCTATCATGCGCACTGAAAGGGCGTCGGTGTGACGCATTTGGCGGTCAGAGCCGATCCGGAGTGGTGGGAAGTGTGGAGGGGGTGGTCCTTGCGGGTTACTGTTCAGGCGGAATCTTGTCCCGGGCGTAATTAAGCGGAACCTGGCGGGTTTCCCCGGCTCAGTGCGTGGTGCCCGGCTCGCCCTGCCACGAGTGCCACAGCGCCGCGTACTCGCCCTCCGTCGCCACCAGTTCGTCGTGGGTGCCCAGTTCCGTCAGGTGGCCGGCTGCCATTACCGCCACGCGGTCCGCGTCGCGGGCTGTGTGGAGGCGGTGGGCTATGGCTATGACCGTGCGGCCCTTCAGGACCGCTGCCAGGGCGCGTTCCGTGTGGCGGGCTGTTGTGGGGTCGAGGAGGGCCGTCGCCTCGTCCAGGATCAGGGTGTGCGGGTCGGCCAGTACGACTCTGGCCAGGGCCAGTTGCTGCGACTGCGCGCCGTTGACCAGGTGTTTGCCCGCGCCCAGTTCCGTGTCCAGGCCGTCCACCAGCCGCTGGACCCAGTCCGCTCCCACCACCGCCAGCGCCGACCACAGGTCTTCGTCCGTGGCGGTCGGGGCCGCGATCAGCAGGTTGTCGCGGACCGTGTCGTGGAAGACATGGTGCTCCTGCGTCACGAGCACCACCTGGCGGCGCAGCTCGTCCGGGTCCAGGTCCGCGACGGGTACGCCACCCACCGTCACCGTGCCCCGGCCCGGCCGGTCGATGCCGACGAGCAGCCGGCCCAGGGTGGACTTCCCGGCTCCCGACGGGCCGACGACGGCGAGCCGTTCGCCGGGGCGGACCGTCAGGTCGACGCCGTGCAGCACGTCGCGGCCGCCGTCGTACGCGTAGTGGACGCCGGTCACCTCGATGCGGTCGTCCGCGGGGACCGGGCCCGTGGACGGCCGTACGCGCGGGGCCAGTCCGAGGCCTTCGACGCGTGCGAACGCGGCTCCGCTGCTCTGCAGTTGCTCCATCTGCTGCAGGATCACGTCCAGCGGCTGCGAGAGCTGCCGCAGGTACAGGGCGCAGGAGACGACCGTGCCCAGGCTGACCGCGTCGTGGTCGAGCAGCGCGCCGCCGACCAGCAGGACGGCGACCACGGGGATGACGTACGAGATGTCGATCGAGGGGAAGAGCACACTGCGCAGCCGCAGCGTCCGCAGCCGGGTCCGCAGCCACGTCCCGTTGGCCTCGCGGCCGGCCGTGATCCGGCGGTCCTGGAGGCTCAGTGCCTCGACCGTACGGGCGCCCGTGGCCGTGGTGGTGATGACCTCCGCCAAACCCGAGTCGGCCTCGCCCTGGACGAGGTAGGCGGTGCGGGCGCGGCGCAGGTACCAGCGGGCGGCGATCACGATGCCGAACAGGCCCAGCAGGCCGCACAGCCCGAGCAGCGGATCGAGGACGAGTACGGCGACGATGACGAACACCGCCTGGATCGCGGCGATCACGATCTCGGGGCCCGCGTCGCGCAGGGTGCTGCCCACCGCCACGACGTCGGTGGTGCCCCGCGATGTCAGATCGCCGGTGCCCGCCCGCTCCACCACGGCGACCGGCAGGTCGAGTGCCCGGTCGACGAACTGTTCGCGGACACGGGCCAAGGTCCGTTCGCCGAAGCGGTGGCCGACGTACCCGGCGTAACGGGTGAGGATCAGCTGGGCGAGCGCGCAGGCCACGATGGCGTACGCGTACCGGTCGACGGTGCCGACGGCGCCGTGGCCCGCGCTCACCACGTTGACGATGCGCCCGAGCAGCCACGGCGCGACGAGACCGACGGCCGCCGCAGCCGCGTTGAGGACGAGCATCAGGCTGAAGGCGGCACGCTCCTGCCCGATCAACCGCATCGCGGCGCGCCGGACGTGGCGCTGTGCCGCGACGGGCAGCGCGGTTGCGTCGCGGTCGCCGGTCATCGGCCCACCGCCTCCTCGTCCTCCTCCGCACCCCGCGACACCAACTCCCGGTATCCCGCCGTCGATGACAGCAGCTCCTGGTGCGTGCCCACGGCCGCCACCCGCCCGTCGGCCAGATAGCAGACGGCGTCCGCGTGGTCCAGGAGCAGCGGCGAGGTGCTGGTGACCACCGTCGTACGCCCGGCGCGCGTCGCGTGCAGGCGCGCGGCGAGGGCGGCTTCGGTGTGCGCGTCGACCGCCGAGGTCGGTTCGACGGCGAGCAGCACCTCGGGTTCGGCGAGCAACGCCCGTACCAGCCGCACGCGTTGGCGCTGGCCGCCGGAGAGGTTGCGGCCCTGGGCGTCGATCGCGGAGTCAAGTCCCCCGGGCAGCCCTTGGACAATGTCGTCGGCGACCGCCGTACGTACGGCCTCGGCGATGGCTTCGTCTCTCCGTTCCGACCGGCCCTCGACGACGGCGCGCAGGGTGCCCGAGAACAGATCGGCTTCGTTGTCGGCGACCAGGATCCGTTCCCGTACGTCCGTCAGGGCGACGGCGTCGAGCCGTACGCCACCCCAGGTGGCTGCCGAGCGGGCGAACCGGCCCACCCGGTCGACCACGGCGGCCGTCTCCTCGGGCCGGGCCGAGACGAGCGCGGTCATCATCCCGGGTTCGATCTCCACACCGGATTCGGGGTCGCGCAGTGTGGACGGTTCAGCGGGCGCCGCCACCCGCGCCGTCCCGGTGTCGTCCGCCGCCTCGGGGCGCAGGTTCAGGAAGTGGGTGACACGGCGGGCCGCGACCAGCCCGCGGCTGACGTCGTAACCGCCCTCGATGAAGAAGGAGACCGGCACGACGAGGACAGCCACGTAACCGTAGACCGCGACCAGATCGCCGGCGCTGATCGTCCCCTGCGCCGCCATCCGGGCGCTCAGCCACGTCACGGCGGCGAGGAACAGCGCGGGCAGGCCGACACCGAGGGCCTGGATCCAGCTCGTCACCGCCCCCACCCGGTAGCCCTCGGTGCTCAGCCGCCGCGAACCGCGCCGGTAGCGCGTCGCGTACGCGTCCTTGCCGCCGAGACCGCCGAGGACCCGCAGCCCGCCCACCATGTCGGCGACCCGGGCGGCCAGCTCGCTCTGCTGTGCGCGGTACGAGGTCTCCACCGCCCGCAGCCGGCCCAGCAGCGGTCCGATCAGCAGCACCAGTACGGGCACGCCCAGCACCACGACCACGGCGAGCAGCGGCGAGATGGTCAACAGCAGTACGGCCACGACGGCATACGAGAGCACGGCGCCGACTCCCGGCCCTGTCACGGTCAGGGTGCCGGCCATCATCGCGACATCGCCGAACCCGATGGTGACCATCTCCCCCGCCGTGACACGGCGCGGGAGGGTGGCACCGAGCCGCGTCGCGTGCTCGACCACGGTCTGCACCGTGCGCAGTGCGGCGTCCGTCCGGATCCTGGTCATGGTGCGGTGGCGCATGATCGCGAGCCAGGCGTTGAGGACGCCGACGCCGAGCAGCGCGGCCGTCCAGCCGAGCAGCGCGTCGCGCCGGCCGGGGCGCAGCCCGTCGTCGATGGCGTGGGAGAGCAGGAACGGCGGCAGGGTGAGGGCGATCATCCAGAGGCTGCCGAGTGTGGCCCCGGCGGCGATACGGCGGGGCTGGCTCGCGGCCAGCCACCAGAGATAACGCGCGGCACCGCGCCGGTCGGGCTCTCCCGGGTTCATGTAGGCGCCACTCATGGGTAACACACTAGTCAAATGCCCATGTGGACCGGGCTGCGGGTCAGCCCGAGGCGCCCGTGAAGTGTTCGCTCACGAGCGACTGCACGACCGGCAGGTCACGCGCCATCAGCGCGTCGAGGAGCGCCAGGTGCTCGGCCGCGTCGGCGACGAGATCCGCCCGGCGCGTCGCCGGTGCGCTCACCAGCGGCCACTGCGAGCGGCGGTGCAAGTCGTCGGCGATCATGACCAGCTGCTGATTGCCGGAGAGGGAGAGCAGTGCCCGGTGGAAGGCCCTGTCCCGGTCGGCGTACACGCCGCGGTCGCCGCATGCCGCCGCCGCACTCGTCTCGTCGGCCAGGGGCCGCAGCGCCGTCCAGCGCTCGGTGGGGACGGTACGAGCCAGCCGTAGCATCACCGGCACCTCCAACAGCGCCCGCACCTCGGCGAGTTGGGCCAGTTCACCGGCGCTGCGCTCGGCGATCCTGAACCCGCGGTTGGGTACGACCTCGACGGCGCCCTCGACGGCGAGCTGCTGCATGGCCTCACGCACGGGCGTGGCGGAGACACCGAACCGGTCACCCAGCGCGGGCGCGGAGTACACACCGCCGGGCGCCAGCTCGCCACTGACGAGCGCGGCACGCAGGGCGGCGAGTATCTGGCCGCGCACGGAGTGGCGGCGCACCGGCAGCGCGGCGGCCGGCTCACTGTGCGTGTGTTCGCCGCGCGCCTGCTCCGGCAGCCGGACCGACCGGACCGATTCGTACGAGGCCGATGCCGATGCCGACGCGCCGGTGGCCTCGGTGTCACGCGTACCGCTCTGCTCCACGCGGGTCCGCCTCCGGCCTGTCAGGTCCCCGCCCGGGTCAAGGGCGGCCGATGCTCCTCTGCACGATAGGCGGCCCCGGCCGCAGTTCAAACATCGATCACATCGGGTAAGGTAAGCCTTGCCTGTCAACGAACGCGATTCGGTGGTCCCCGCATGAGCCTGTCCACCCTGCTGCCCAGCTTGTCCACCTCGCCCGTCAGCGCCGCCTACACGCGGCTGACCGAGGTGTTCCCAGGGATGCGGGTGGACGAGATCGCCGAACGTGAACCGCTGCCGACCGGCGCCGGCTGGCTGGGCGCCGCCGACCTCGCGGCCGGCGGTCCCGTCCTGGACGAGTTCCTGGCGTGGGACGCGGCCCAGGTGGTGCGGGACTACGGCCAGGAGGCCCGGCCCGACGTGGTCGCCACCTTCGGTCTGCACCGCTACGCGTGGCCCGCCTGCCTGCTGATCACCGTGCCGTGGTTCCTCCAGCGGCGGGTGCCACGGCTGCCGGTCGGGGCCGTCGCCTTCCACCGGACGCAGGGCCGGATGGCGGTCAGGACCGGGGAATTCGCCTGCCTGCCCGACGACCCGGCCGCGGGGCTGCCCGGCGCCCGTGTCGTACCGGACGAGGAGGCGCTGCGCGCCGAGGTACGGGCCGCGGTCGCCGAGCATCTCGGTCCGCTTCTCGATGTCTTCGCACCCCGGATGCGCCGTGGCCCGAGGGCGCTGTGGGGCATGGCGACCGACGAGATCGTCGAAGGGCTCTGGTACGTCGGCTCGCTCGTGGACGACGAGCCGCGCGCGATGGCCGAGCTCGAACTGCTGCTGCCGGGCGGCGTACGGCCGTACGTGGGCACCCCCGGTTTCCGGGAGCTGACCGGCGGGTCGGGCGAACCACTGCCGACGCGCGACCGGGCGAGCTGCTGCCTCTACTACACACTGCGGCCGGACGACACGTGTGTCACCTGCCCGCGTACGTGTGACGCGGACCGGGTGGCGAAGCTCGCCGCCGCCGAAGCCGTCACCGAAGCCGTCACCGAGGCCGCCGCGCAGGCCTCCGCGCAGGTCTGACACACCCCGGCACACAGCCCCGCACACCCCTGACACACCCCTCGACACACCGCTCCGGAAGGCCTCGTACGGCGGAAGTTCAGCGGTGGGTCTGACGGATCGTCACCCCGCGTTCAACGCCACTCGCAAGGGTGATATTAATCAAACATGACAGCCGCATGCCGCACGGCAGTTCTAGCCGAACGCGCCTATTTGCGTAACTCGACGCCCCGTTGGCGTTCTCTTGTCCCGAAACCCTCTGTGGGACACCCTTCTTCCGCCAATATGGCGCCCGAAACGTCCTACTGCGATGCAAGGAACACCGCATGCGTCTGACCGACATATCGCTCGACTGGCTGCTTCCCGGCGGCGTGCTGCTCGTCGGAATCCTGGCGGCGGTGGCAGTGCTCGCGCGCGGCAAGCGCGCGAGTGTCAAGGCTGCGGCCGGCTCCGAGGACTCCTGGGAACGCCAGGAAGAACGCCGCAGACGGAAGGAAGCGATCTACGGCACGGCCTCCTACGCACTGCTCTTCTGCTGTGCAGCGGTGGCCGCCGCGCTCTCCTTCCACGGCCTGGTCGGCTTCGGCCAGGAAAACCTCAACCTCACCGACGGATGGGAGTACTTGGTTCCGTTCGGCCTCGACGGCGCGGCGATGTTCTGCTCCGTGCTCGCCGTGCGCGAGGCCAGCCACGGTGACGCCGCTCTCGGCTCGCGGCTGCTCGTGTGGCTGTTCGCCGGCGCTGCCGCCTGGTTCAACTGGGTGCACGCGCCTCGGGGGTTCGGCCACGCCGGCGCGCCCCAGTTCTTCGCGGGGATGTCTCTCTCGTCAGCGGTGCTGTTCGACCGTGCGCTGAAGCAGACCCGCAGGGCCGCGCTGCGCGAACAGGGCCTGGTGCCGCGCCCGTTGCCGCAGATCCGGATCGTACGGTGGCTGCGTGCGCCCCGCGAGACCTTCGGCGCCTGGTCGCTGATGCTGCTCGAAGGCGTCCGTACGCTGGACGAGGCGGTCGAAGAAGTCCGCGAGGACAAGCGTCAGCAGGAGCAGACCAGGCACCGCAGGCGCGAACAGGGGAAGCTGGACCGGGCGCAGATAAGGGCGCTCAACCGGCAGCACCGCTCCTGGCCGCGTGGTCGCGGTGGCCGTCAGGTCCCCGCACTGACCGCATCAGGTTCGGCTCCCGCAGCCGTCGGCTCATCGGAGCCTGCGCTATCGGAGCCCGAACCCCTCCCCCAGCGGGAACCGGATCCGCAGCGCTCGTGGCCGTCCCTTCAGGCGGTCAAAGGCGCTGAGACTCCACGTACCGTGGACCTCACGGCGGAGGACGACACCCAGGCACTGCCGAGGCTCGACTCCCTTGAGCGCAAGCTCAAGGACCTTGAGCAGCAGTTCGGCTGATCCTGGGTCAGACAGATCGGATCGGAGCGGGTCGGTACGGCGGAGACGCCGCACCGGCCCGCTCTGTCGTCGGCCGGCGCGTCAAGGGCGTGGCACGTTGCGCAGGTTGGAGCGGGCCATCTGCACCATGCGGCCGACTCCCCCGTCCAGCACGATCTTGCTGGCGGAGAGCGCGAAGCCGGTGACCATGTCCGCGCTGATCTTCGGCGGGATGGACAGCGCGTTCGGGTCGGTCACCACGTCGACCAGCGCGGGACCCTTGTGCTTGAAGGCGTCCTTGAGCGCGCCCTCCAGCTGCTTCGGCTTCTCGACCCGCACCCCGTACGCCCCCGCCGCGCGCGCGATGGCGGCGAAGTCCGGGTTGTGGTTGGTGGTCCCGTAGGCGGGCAGCCCCGCGACCATCATCTCCAACTCGACCATCCCCAGCGCCGAGTTGTTGAACAGGACGACCTTCACCGGCAGGTCGTGCTGGACCAGCGTCAGGAAGTCGCCCATCAGCATGGAGAATCCGCCGTCGCCCGACATCGAGACGACCTGCCGGTCCCGGTCGATGAACTGCGCGCCGATCGCCTGCGGCAGCGCGTTGGCCATCGAGCCGTGGCTGAACGAACCGATGACCCGGCGCCGTCCGTTCGGGGTGAGGTAACGCGCCGCCCACACGTTGCACATGCCGGTGTCGACGGTGAACACGGCGTCGTCGTCGGCGAGATCGTCCAGGACGGCCGCGACGTACTCCGGGTGGATCGGTGTGTGCTTCTCGACCCTGCGGGTGTACGCCTTGACCACACCCTCCAGCGCCTCGGCGTGCTTCTTCAGCATCTTGTCGAGGAACCGGCGGTCGGTCTTGGCCCGCACCCGGGGGGTGAGCCCCAGCAGCGTCTCGCGCACATCGCCCCACACCGCGAGATCCAGCTTGGAGCGGCGGCCCAGGTGCTCCGGCCTGATGTCCACCTGGGCGATCTTGACATCGTCCGGGAGGAAGGCGTTGTACGGGAAGTCCGTACCGAGCAGGATCAGCAGATCGCACTCGTGCGTCGCCTCGTACGCCGCGCCGTAACCCAGCAGACCGCTCATGCCGACGTCGAACGGGTTGTCGTACTGGATCCACTCCTTGCCGCGCAGCGCGTGCCCGACCGGGGACTTGATCCGTTCGGCGAACTCCATCACCTCGGCGTGCGCGCCCGCAGTGCCGCTGCCGCAGAACAGGGTGACCCGGTCGGCCTCGTCGATCATCCGCGCCAGCTTCTCGATCTCGGCGTCGCCCGGCCGTACGGAGGGACGCGAGGTGACCAGCGCCTGCTCCGAGGCGCGTTCGGGCGCGGGCGCCGAAGCGATGTCGCCGGGCAGCGTCACCACACTCACACCGCTCTGGCCGACAGCGTGCTGGATCGCCGTCTGGAGCACCCGTGGCATCTGCTTCGGGTTGGAGATCATCTCGCTGTAGTGGGAGCACTCCCGGAACAGCTGGTCCGGATGGGTCTCCTGGAAGTAGCTCAGCCCGATCTCGCTGGACGGGATGTGCGAGGCGAGGGCGAGGACCGGGGCCATCGAGCGGTGCGCGTCGTACAGGCCGTTGATGAGATGCAGGTTGCCGGGCCCGCAGGAGCCGGCGCAGGCGGCGAGCTTGCCGCTGATCTGCGCCTCGGCGCCGGCCGCGAAGGCCGCGGTCTCCTCGTGCCGCACCTGCACCCAGTCGAGGCCCGGGGTGCGGCGGATGGCGTCGACGACAGGGTTGAGGCTGTCGCCGACGACGCCGTACAGCCGTTGGACACCCGCTTTGACGAGGATGTCGACGAACTGCTCCGCCACGTTCTGCTTGGCCATGGGAGGCGCACCCTTCCGGTGTGAAGTCCGGTTCCGGTGTCCATCAACCCATGTCCCGCGCGGTTACGCCTCCCAGACGGCGACGGCCGTGCGGTCGTCGGCGTAGCCCTTCACCCGCAGCTGGGTGTCGGCCAGGAACTCCACGAGACCGGGCGGCTCGGCCCCGGCCCAGCGCTCGGCCAGGGCACCGGCCAGCTCCGGGCCGCCGCGCAGCGGCTCGGACAGACCCGGGCCGCACAGCAGGAGCGTGTCGCCCGGCCGGGCGACGGACGCACGGAACCGGAACGGCTCGGCCGGGGCCGGGGCCGGCTCGTCGACACGCGGCGCGGGGGCCGTCGTGATCCCGAGGTCCATGGTCAGCCGGTCCCCGTCGGGGGTCTCGGCTGGCTGCGCCCCGAAACCGACGACGGCCTCGCCCGTCACCGCTCCCGGGTCCGGGGCCGGCGGCTCCAGGTCCTGCCAGACACCGTCCCTGAGCCGGAAGAGACCGCCGGGGCCCACGCCGAAGAAGACGCGGGTCCTGCACTCGGGATCGGCGGAGAGGAGCAGGCAGCGCAGCCCCGCGGTGTACTCCTGCGGTTCGACGCCCAGTTCGGCGGCGCGTGAGCGGAGCTTGCCGAAGCTGCGGTCGGTGAGCCGGTGCAGACCGGACTTGAGATCGCCCCTGCGGCCGCTCCGTATGTCGTCGGAGAGCCGGCTGTGGCTGCGCCCGACGGCGCCGCCGATCCAGTGACACGCGTCGGCCGCCGCGCGATGCGCCCCTTCGGTCGCGCGGGCGCCGCTGGCGACGGCCACCAGCACCAGCGCACCGGCGCCGCTCCCGAAGCGCGCCGTCAGCAGCGCGTCCCTGCGCGGCTCGCCGCGGTAGCGCGCGGAGTCGCCGCGCACGGAAGCGGCGCGCAGGGTGTACGTGCCGTACCGGGCGCCGTCGAGGACGGTGTCGGCGACGAGCGCGCCGAGGTCGTCGTAGTCGGCGGGGGCGAGGGCGGTGGGCTCGGGGTCGTACGTGGGCGGCCGGTCGCCGACGTGCGCGACGCCGGGCCGTACGAGACCTCTGTCGCCGATGGCGGTGTTCTCCACGGGGCTCTCCGCCAGTCTCTCCGGTTGCGTGGACGGCTTCTGGGGCTGCTTCGCGGGCTGCTGCTCGGGCTGCCTCTCGGCGTACTCGTCCGCGTACTCGGCTCGCGGCGGGACCGGCGGCGGAGGAGGCGTGGCCGGAGGCGTAAGCGGAGGCTTAAGCGGAACCGCCGGCGGGGTGGCGGCGCGGGCCGGCAGTGGCCGCGCGTCGGACGGGTCGTACGCGACGGGCGGCTCCCACGGCGCCCGCTGCCGGGGAGGCGCGGACGCGGGTGGCCGCGCCGGCGCGGGTGCCGGGGTCGGTACGCGAGCGGGTGCCGGTACGGGAGTGGCTGCGGGCGGCGCCGGGGGTGACGGCGGCGGGACGGCCGGCTTCGCCGCGGGCGCCGCGGGCGGTGAGACCGGCGGCGCGGGGGTCGGCGGTGGCGGCGGTTCCCACCAGGCGCGCGGACGCCGGGGCCGCGGCCCCGACGGGGCGGCCGGGCCGGTCTCGGTCGGTGGTCCTGCGGCCGACGGGCGGCGGACATCCGGCTGACGGCCGACATCCGGCTGGTGGCGGACGTCCGGCTGTCGACGGGCGGCCGGCGGCCGGGCAGGACGCGGCGGCTTTTCGGTGCGCGGCGGATCGACGGCACGCGGCGGGTCCACGGCCTCCGGCGGCGGTGCGCCGGCCGGTTCAGGCGCCGCGTCGGGAACCGCTGCCGGGCCCCCGGTCGCGTCCGACAGGGCGGGCGGGTCCGCCGCTGCCACGGTGTCCGCCGCCGAATCGAAGCGGTCGTCGAGTGTGTCGTCCGTCGTTGCCGTAGGGCCGGTGTCCGGAGTGGTCTCGTCGTACAACCGGTTCCACCAGTCGTCGGTGGTCGACCTCTCCCCCTGTTGACTCATGCCCCTATTGTCGACCGCCGGAGGGACCAGAAAACGGAGCATCCGGAAAAATAACGGAGGCGGCCGTCCCGGCCGCCGCGCACGCCCCTGGAGTCCGCCGGGCGGCCCTACCCCCCACAGGAAGGACGCCCGGCAGACGTTCACAGGACAAGCAGGGCGCATCACGCGCCCGAGCACATCCACGGTCAAGCGTACCCAGGGCGTACCCAAAAGGCATATGACCGAGGTCTGTTGCTGCTGTGATGCCCCACCTTGGCAGAGTGGCGACCGGTACGGGGATGATATGCGCGGCGGGTTTACGCCGTGGCTGGTATCCGCCAGCGCGCGCCGGTGGCGGAGGGAGAGGTGCGAGGGGTGCTGGGAGCAATAGGTCTCGACGAGAGACAAGAGTCCACTTACCGCGCGCTCGTGGCGATCGGCGCCGCCGATGTCGCCGATCTCGCGCACCGGCTCGCGCTCCCCGAACCGGAAACGGAACGGGCGCTGCGCAAGCTGGAACGGCACGGGCTCGCGGCGCAGTCGTCGTCCCGTACCGGCCGCTGGGTCGCCGCGCCGCCGGGCGTCGCGCTGGGCGCGCTGCTGACCCAGCAGCGGCACGAGCTGGAGCGGGCCGAGCTGGCGGCGGCGCTGCTCGCCGAGGAGTACCGCGCCGAGGCCACCGAACCGGCCGTGCACGACCTGGTCGAGATGGTGACCGGGGCGGCTGCCGTCTCGCACCGCTTCCTCCAGTTGCAGCTGGGGGCGGGCCAGGAGGTCTGCGCCCTGGTCACCGGGCGTCCGGTCGCGGTGACGGGCGGGGACAACGAGGCCGAGGCGCAGGCCACGGACAGGGGCGTCACCTACCGGGTGGTCATCGAACGCGACGTACTGTCGGAGCCCGCCGGCATCGGGGAGCTGGTCGCGGCGCTCGGCAGGGACGAACAGGTCAGGGTGGCCGAGCGGCTGCCCACGAAGCTGGTGATAGCCGACCGGGCGCTGGCGATGGTGCCGCTGACCGGCCCGAGCGCCGAGCCCGCTGCGCTGGTCATCCATGCCAGCGGGCTGCTGGAGTCGCTGCTCAGCCTGTTCGAGGCGGTGTGGCGGGAGTCCCGCCCGCTGCGGCTGGACGGCCGGGGCGCTGCGGCGGAGGGCGAGCTGCCCGGCCCGGACGGCACCGATCTGGAGATCCTGTCGCTGCTGCTCGCCGGGATGACCGACGCCAGTGTCGCCAAACAGCTCGATCTCGGCCTGCGCACGGTGCAGCGGCGGGTGAAGGGGCTGATGGAGCTGAGCGGGGTGACGACCCGGCTGCAGCTGGGCTGGCACGCGTACGAGCGCGGCTGGGTGGCTCGCGAACTGCGGAAATGAGCTGATTCCGGCAGGCTGGGCTGATGGACGTGTGGCAGCTGGTGCTGGTCGGACTGGTCATGCTGCTCGGTCTGATCGGTGTCCTCGTCCCCGGCGTGCCCGGCCAGGCGATCGTCTGGGCGGCCGTGCTGTGGTGGGCGTTCTCGGACAAGACGGCGCTCGCCTGGGCCGTACTGGTGGGGGCCACGGTGCTGCTGCTGGTCAATCTGGCGCTGAGACCCGTCCTGCCGTCGCGGCGGACCGGCAGGACGGGTGCGCCACGGCGGGTGCTGGTGATGGGCGGGGCGATCGGCATCGTCGGGTTCTTCGTGGTGCCGGTGGTGGGCGCGGTGATCGGCTTCGTCGGGGGTGTCTACGGCGCCGAACGGGTACGGCTCGGCAGCCGCAGGAACGCCTGGGGGTCGACCCGGACGGTCATGCGCAGCGCGGGCTACTCGCTGCTGGTGGAGCTGTTCTCGTGCCTGCTGGTGGTCGGCGCCTGGCTGGGCGTACAGATCTGGGGCTGAACCGCAGCCGACCGGGGTTGACGAGTACACGACCGCGCTGATCTGACGGTCCGTCCGCCGGAGGCTGCCCGGGATCGACGCGTCGGCGTGGCGGGCGTGTGACGCTGGGCGGCATGACCGCATTCAGCGAGGCCGAGAGCGCCTATCTCAAGTCCCAGCGGCTGGGACGGCTGGCCACCGTCGACCCCAAGGGTCAGCCGCAGGCCAATCCGGTCGGCTTCTTCCCGCAGGAGGACGGCACGATCCTGGTCGGGGGATATTCGCTCGGCACCACGAAGAAATGGCGCAACCTCCAGTCGAACCCCCGGGTCGCGCTCGTCGTCGACGACATCGTGAGTCTGCGTCCGTGGACGGTGCGCGGGGTCGACATCCGGGGCGAGGCGGAGCTGTTGACGGGGCCGCACGATCTCGGCCCGCACTTCAGCGAGGAGTTGATCCGGATCCACCCGCGCAAGATCCACAGCTGGGGTCTTGACTGACGGCCGCCAGGAACTGACGGCCGCCGGGAACTGACGGCGGTCAAGGGCTGACGGCCGTCAGAGAACCGGCGCCTCGCGCAGATGGCGGGCCGCGTAGGAGCGCCAGGGGCGCCACGCCTCGGTCTCCTCCTCCGCGGCCGGCTCGCCGGCCGACGGCGGCCAGATGTCCGGGTCACCGAGCGCCCGCATCCGGATCAGTGCGGCGGTACGCGGCGTGATTCCCCCGACCGACAGCAGCGCCTTCTCCGCCTCGTCGCGGTCGGCACCGGGATCGAGGCGTACGGCGCCGTCGGCGAGCGCGGCGGCGAGCGGTCCCGCCGCCGGGTGGTCGCGCAGGGCCAGCGGCGCGGGGAACAGCCGGGTCAGCCCGCCGCACGGCTCGGGGATGTCCTCCCCGTACGTCTCGACCAGGCGCACCGCCGCCTCCTGACCGAGCAGGGCGCGCAGCGCGTACTCCTCGGGCTCCGCCGCGCCCGGCGAGCGCAGCCCCGGGCGGGCGGCGACGAGCGGCGCGAGCCTGGGGTCGGCGCCGAGTCGTTCGTCGACGGCGTACGGGTCGGCGTCGAGGTCGAGGAGCCGGCGCAGCCGCTGTACGGCGGTGGTGAGGTCGCGCAGATCGCCGAGCTGGATCCGGGCCTCCAGCCATCCGCTGCGGCCGGCCGGAGCCTGCCCGAGCCCCTGCGCATGCGTCTGCGTCTGCGTCTGCCCCAGCGCCTGCACGGGCCCCGGAACGTGGCCGCGCGCCAGGCCCCTGCCCGGTGCCGTGGCACCGCCGCCGAAGGTCCGCTCGTCCACGGAGACGACGCCGGGACCGTGCGGCAGTCGCAGGGTGCGCCGGTAGGTGCGGCGGCCCGGGGTGCCGGTGATCTCCTCGATGCCGGGGATCGCCTCACGGGCGAACAGGTCGAAGACGTCGCGTGCGCCGTACGGGCCCCGGAACGCCAGCCGGAGCGGCACCCCGGCGAGTGCGGGCGCGCGGGAGGTGCCGAGCCGGGTGCCGCTCTCGGTGCGCAGTTCGCTGGGGGTGCGGGCGTAGATCTGCCGGACCGTGTCGTTGAACTGCCGGACGCTGGCGAAACCCGCGCCGAACGCGATGTCGGTGATGGGCAGTGCGGTGGTCTGGAGCAACACCCTTGCGGTGTGCGCGCGTTGGGCGCGGGCGAGCGCGACGGGACCGGCGCCGAGTTCGGCGTTGAGCTGGCGTTGCACCTGACGGGTGCTGTAGCCGAGCCGCCCCGCGAGACCCGGTACGCCTTCGCGGTCCACGACGCCGTCGCCGATCATGCGCATGGCACGGCCGACGACGTCGGCGCGTACGTTCCACTCGGCGGACCCGGGCACGGCGTCCGGCCTGCACCGGCGGCAGGCGCGGAAGCCGTGCCCCTGGGCCGCGGCGGCGGTGCGGAAGAACCGTACGTTCTTCCGCTTCGGCGTCACGGCGGGGCAGCTGGGGCGGCAGTAGATGCCCGTCGTCTCGACGGCGAAGAAGAACACTCCGTCGAATCGGGCATCGCGGCTGGTCACCGCTTCGTACCGGGTCTCCTCGTCCGTCATGGCTCCAGTGTGCGGCAGCCGGGGCCACCGCACTCGCGGGATTCGGACACCACGGTCAGTCCCGGCCGGTCACCGGGTCCGGCCGCCGGACACGGTCACCGGATCCGGCCGCCGCGCTTGGCCTCCATGGCGGCCTTGCCCTCTGCTCCCCTCATCTTCCAGACGCGCCGGAGTTCGGCGCGGGCCCGGGCGTCCGTCTTGGCGACGATGTACTGGTTCTCCCGGATGAGTTTGCGGTAGCTCTCCAGCCGCCGGTCCTGCAGAGTGCCGTCCTCGACGGCGGCGAGTACGGCGCAGCCCGGTTCGGCGGCATGGCCGCAGTCGTGGAAGCGGCACTGCTCGGCCAGTTCCTCGATCTCGGCGAAGACCTGTCCGACGCCGGTCTCGGCGTCCCACAGCCCGACGCCACGCAGGCCAGGGGTGTCGATGAGCACCCCGCCGCCGGGCAGGACGAGCAGGTTGCGGGTCGTGGTGGTGTGCCGGCCCTTGCCGTCGACGTCGCGGATGGCCTCCACCCCCATCACGTCCTCGCCGACGAGCGCGTTGGCGAGGGTCGACTTCCCCGCGCCCGACACACCCAGCAGCACAGCGGTGCCACCGGCGAGCACGGCGGAGAGTACGTCGACGCCCTCGCCCGTCTCGGAGCTGACGACCAGCACCTGCACACCGGGCGCCGTGGTCTCGACGTCCTGGACGGTATGGGCGAGCACGGCGGGGTCGTCGACCAGGTCGGCCTTGGTGAGGACGAGCAGCGGCGTCGCACCGCTCTCCCAGGCCAGCGCGAGGAAGCGTTCGACCCGGCCGAGGTCGAGTTCGACCGCGAGGGAGACGGCTACGACCGTGTGGTCGATGTTGGCGGCGAGGATCTGCCCCTCGGAACGCTTCGACGAGGTCGAGCGTACGAAGGCGGTGCGGCGAGGCAGCAAGGTCCTCACAAACCGCGGGTCGTCACCTTCGGGGTCGACGGCGACCCAGTCCCCGGTGCACACGACCTTCATCGGATCACGGGGTACGACGAACTCGGTGTCGGCGCGTACGAGCCCTTCGGCGGTGACGACATCACACAGCCCGCGGTCGACCCGTACGACACGACCGGGCAGCAGACCCCGCTCCGCGTAGGGAACGAACTCGGTCTCCCAGTCCGCGTCCCAGCCGTACACGGCGAGAGGATGCGCAAAAGGAAGATGAGATGGAGAGAAAGACAAGGGGGAACCCTTCACAAGGATGGCCCCGGCACCGCGCTCACAGGCGCGGAAAGAAAGAGGTCAGCCGGAGACCACAGGGGTGGACTTGATGAACTTCCGGATGCGGGCAGCGCCCATCTCAACGACAGCCATCGGTCACACCTCCTCGATCACGCTCGACCAACACCGGCGGCCACAGGCCGCCTCAGAACGAGGTAACCGTAGCCGCACGCCTCGGCGGAACGCCAACTGTTTTCCGCCGAGGAGCCCGCGCGGCACAAATGATCACGCACAGCAGGCCGCAGCTCTCCAAGTCGTGAACTGCGAGCTCTCACCTGAAGTGCTGCGCTACGGGCAGAGCAATATCTATGACCGCCAGATGAGGGTTTAACACGCCTTGTGAGGAACGTTTCTACCGCAACGAGCAGAGTGGGATTGTTTGACGCACACCGACTACTGCCGCATGCTACTGTCATTCTCACTTGGAGTCTTGATTCTCGAAACTCCAAGCGCCTTCGTCGGTATTTTCAGCCACTGGAAGCATCTTTGCATTTCCGGTCATTTTTCGGGCGGGGCATCATCGCGGCGACCTGGATATCCGTGCATTGCAGGTCCCGGCGTACCGCCCCAAGGGAGATACGACATGGCGTCCGGCACCGTGACATGGTTCAACGCAGCCAAGGGTTTCGGCTTCATCGAGCAGGACGGCGGGGGCGCTGACGTATTCGCCCACTTCTCAAACATCACCGCTCAGGGCTTCAACCAGCTGCTCGAAGGCCAGAAGGTCACCTTCGACATCGCGCCGAGCCGGAAGGGCCCGACAGCCGAGAACATTGTTCCCGTCTGACGCCGACGCGCACTCCGTGACTGGGGCCCGTACCCCCTCGGTGCGGTGCACGGCCCGATCCGCGACATTTCCCGCAAAGTCTTTTACTGGGGACCAAATACCGCTCGCAGGTCCCTATGCACCCGTCAGCATCCTAAATTTCACATTTGCATGACGTCACCTATTCCTTGGTGGCCAGATTCACTAACGCATTCCATTCGGTCCGTTCTTGCGATTCCCCGAGCCGTTCGTCTTCCGGGCGTCCTCGCCCTCACCGACTGAACCGCCGCACCGCGGCATACCCCCTCCTTCCGTCCTTCTTCTGTGAGGCATCATGCGCTTCGTCATTGCCCGCTTCCCGTTCGACCTCACCAGGAGCGGCGTCCTGGAATCCATGAAGGGCATCAAGCCCGAGCACGTCACGGGGAAGTCCGTGATCATCGGCCGCCGCACCTACCCCGTGAAGCAGGTCGGGCAGGTCGTCACCGGCCAGGACCGCCGTGACTTCAGCGCCCAGGAAGTCCTCCGGGCCATGGCCCAACTCGGCTTCACCTGCCCCACTCCGTCCCAGGCTGCCACCCCCACGCGGCTCCTCAGCCCGTTCCAACAGGCTTCCGCGACGCTCGGGGTCCCTGCGACCGCCTGACCGACGGGGCGACGCGAATCGCCACCGGAACGGCGGTCAGGGTCCGGCCGAAAGCTCCGGTTTTAGCTTTCCGAGCCGTTGGCCGCCGGGTTTGCCGATTGGGCGGTGCGGTGGTGTTCGGCGTTGATGCGTTTCGCTTCTTCGAGTTGGTCTTCGAGGATGACGATGCGGCACGCGGCCTCGATCGGGGTGCCCTGGTCGACGAGTTCCCGTGCGCGGGCGGCGATGCGCAGCTGGTAGCGGGAGTAGCGGCGGTGTCCGCCCTCGGAGCGCAGGGGTGTGATGAGGCGGGCTTCGCCGATGGCGCGGAGGAAGCCCTGGGTGGTGTTGAGCATCTCGGCGGCCCGGCCCATGGTGTAGGCGGGGTAGTCGTCGTCGTCGAGACGGCCGAACGAGTCGTCTGCTGTCATCTCGCCTCTCTGTGGAACACGCTGGAGGGGCCTTGGTGCCATATGGCACCAAGGCCCCGAAGGAACTGCTACACCATCTGCCGGCCCCAGTACTGCGCCGGCCTTCTGTGTCCGCACGCCCACCCGGGAGAGGACGGGACTTGCGGGGATCGCGGTTGCTTGACCGGAGACCACCTCACTATCGATGTCCTGCGGTACCCGGACTCAACACTCCGTCCGGGCGATCCTGATGGCGCCTGGCTCCTCCGTTCTTCCCTCTGGACCAACTCACTTCGTACTGCTGGTACTGCGCACTACTCGTACTGCTGGTGACCTTGGACAAGCGTCACTCTTCGGCAGCCAGCCCCGTCGCCACTCCTGCGTCTGCTCCGGCTTGGAACCCCACTGCCGAACCTCCCGATGCGCGCGCCCGCAGCCGACGCCTTCACCAGGGTGCTGCTCACTCACCTTCACTGCTGGGTACTGCGCACTTCACCTACCGGTACCGCCATCGCGATACCACCACGGCGGCCCCTGATCACCGCGGGCCACCCGGTCCGGCCGTCAGTCCCGTCGCCGTCCTGCACCAGCCCTGGCTTCGAAACTCCACCACCGCACCGTCCTGCACACTGCAACTACCTGTCCTACTCCCGCCAGTTCGTATCTGCCGGGCCCTGCTGATCTCGGCTACGAGAGAAACCATAACCACACCACCCACCAATGTCTACTCCAGCCGACATAGATTTTTCGTCGTCCGAGGCGGAGGTAACCTGCCTCGATCTCCGTGGGACCGGGTCTGCCTGCTGAAGATCCAGGTCCGTTCGAATGTGGTCACCGCTGTCGTTCGGGGGCAGACGGCTGCCGGCGGAACCGGCGAGATCTCGTCCGGTGCGCCTTACTCCGGGGGTTGTCATGAACTACGGCCATGCCGGCGTGCAACGCCTCGCGGTCCCGGTAAGCACCCGCCGGCGCATGCCGTGAGCGTTCTGCTGCTGGCGAGCGAGGATGTGGCATGGTTCCGCGACGACCTCGCCGGTGCCCGGGGAGCTGCCTCCCGGCTGGCCGGCCGGATCGGACTGAGTGAGCAGCGGGCCGGCGAGATCGCCCTGGCGGTGTCGGAGGCCGCCTCCAACCTGGTCAAGCACGCGGTCGCCGGGGCGATCGTGCTGCGGGTGGTGCGGACCGAGCAGCACGCCGGGATCGAATTCCTGGCGGTGGACCGCGGACCGGGCATGGCGGATGTGGCCAGTGCGATGCGCGACGGCCGGTCGGCCGCCGGCACGCTGGGCATCGGACTGGGCATGGTGGCCCGGCTCGCGGACACCTTCGACCTGCACTCTGTCGCCGGGCAGGGAACGGTGATGCTGGCACGGTTCTGGCCACGACCCGGCCTCCGCCGCCACCCGGACAGCAGCGGCGAACCGGCGCAGTCCGTGGTGGAAGGAGTGACCCGGCCCATCAGCGGAGCGACCGAGTGCGGGGACGGCTGGGCTGCGCACTGGGACGCGGCCGGGTCATCGACGCCGGGGAATCCCTCGCATGATGTGGCGGCAGACCCCCCTGTCCGTGGCCCGCGCGGAACCCTGCGGGTGCTCGACAGCCCCACGGCCGGTCCCCCTTCTGGTGCGCCGAGCGCGGGGCGGGCGCTACTGGTGATGCTCTGTGACGGGCTCGGCCACGGCCCCCTGGCAGAGCTGGCCACCCGGGTCGCGATCCGCGCCTTCCGCATCAGCAGGGGGCACTCGCCCGATGAGGTCATGCGGGAGATCCACCAGGCGCTCGCCGGCACACGGGGTGCCGCGGTGGCCGTGGCACGCATCGAGCCGGATCAACGACGGGTGCTCTACTGCGGGGTGGGCAACACCGCCGGCGCGATCGTGACCACCACGTCCAAGATCAGCCTGCCGTCACTGCCGGGCATCGCCGGACACCACGTACGCACGCTGCGCACCGTCACCCACCCGCTACCGGCTGGCAGCGTGCTGGTCATGCACTCCGACGGCCTGACCGAGCGATGGAACCCCGAATCCCTTCCCGGAGTCCTCCAGCACTCCGCAGCTGTGATCGCAGGTCAACTCCTGCGCAGCGCCGGTAAATACCACGACGACGCCTCGGTCGTCGCGGCCAAGGGACTGTGGTGAGCAGGCGAAACTACCGGTACTTGCCGTATGACCGGCAATGGAGCCGCAACCGCCACTGTTCCGGCTCTCTCAGCCAAGGGCCACCTGGGCGATGACTTGTTTGCCGTTCGCCGTGAGGAAGACGCGGTAGCCGCCGCACAGGGCAGTGACGATCTCCAGCCCATGCCCGCCGACGCCCGAGGCGTCCGGCAGAGCCATGACGGCCTCGTTCACGGGCACCCCGCCGTGCCGCCCCTTCGGTTCCCAGATGGCACCGGCTGTCCGAAGAGAACCAGGCTTGGGCATAATCGCCGCATGTCGAAGAACGATGGCGCTCACGCGGCGCTACCAGTACTCGCGCCTCGCGGTGATTTCGATGCCCAGAACACCGGCCCGCTGACCGCGGAAATCCGGGAGACGGTGTCCCGGTCGCCGGGAGTTGTCCTGGATCTCAGCGACGTCACCTTCGGGGACTCCAGTTTCCTGAACCTGCTGCTGAGCGCACACCAGGAGACAGATCTGCGAATCGCGCAGGTACCCGCCGGTATCGAGCGGCTGCTGTCACTGACCGGCACCGAGAGTGTTCTGCGGATCTACGGCACGGTGGAGGAGGCCCAGGCCACTGTCCGCACCTGAGCGGCCCGGGTGCCGCCCAGATGCCCGGATTTCACCTCAGCTGGTCGTGGGCGGGGCGATGGGCGATCGGTGAAGGGAGAAGACCGTGTGGGTGCCGGTCATCTCCATGATCCTCACGAGTGCCTGCGGCAGGGGCGGTTGGAAGCTGACTCCGGGATCCGGTTGGGCGTTGAGGAACAACACCAGCACATCGACGGTCAGATGCGTCACCGCCGCCACGTCCACCACCAAGGGCTTCGCGAAGCGCCGGGCCTGGGCGATCACTCCTGAAATGTATTGCTCTACGGGGTGGCCGAGGACCCCTTGCAGCTCCAGTACGAGGTACGTCGGCGTGGCCCAGTGGCGGGCCCCGGCTTCGCCGAACCGTTCCACTTCAGGGTTCCGGAGAGGGTGGGAAGCGCCGGCCGAAGTGGGGGATGAATTCATGGGGGCCTTCCGTCGGGGAAGGTCGGATGGCCTGCCCCTCCATGCCCCTACCCCGTCCCATGGCCCTCAGCGCATCCGGGAACCGCGGATCACCGATCCGACGGCTCGGCCCGCGGGACGCGCACGGCGAGCAGAACGACGTCGTCACCCGGCTCCCCGGGACATACCTCGTCAGCGAGGTGTTCCAAAAGTGCCGGCAGCGGGATGTCCGAGTCGGCTGCTGCCAGCAGATGGGCGGCGCGATCGACAGCGGTGTTGAAGTCCTGGCCCGGGCGTTCGATGAGGCCGTCGGTGTAGAGCAGCAGCGTGGAGCCCGGTTCCAGGACGGTCTGCAGATCGTGCCGGGGGAAGGGGCCGAGGCGGTGGTGCAGCAGGATCCCGTGTTCGTCGAGCCGGCACACCGTGCCGTTCGCGAGAAGCACCAAGGGCGGCGGATGGCCGGCGTTGACCCACGTCAAAGCCCACGCGTCGCCGACGCGACGCAGATGGCCGTGCACCAGGGTGCCGGAGACTTCCACGGGCAGGGTGCGGCAGGCATCTTCCAGAGCGGACATAGCAGCGGCCGGCCCCTGGTCCCGCGTGGTGGCTGCCGCTTGGCGCAGCATGCTGCGGGTCTGCCCCATCAAGGTCGCGGCCTGTACGTCGTGGCCGGTGATGTCCCCGACGGTGACCGCCAGGTCGTCCACGAGTGAGGCGTCATTTCCCGGTCTGGGCAGGGAGAAGGCGTCGTACCAGTCACCACCGACCATGTCGGTGCTGGAGGCGGGGCGGTACAGCGCCGCCAGCTCAAGACCGGGCACGTCGGGCAACGTGGTGAGCATGGCCTGCTGGAGCTGGTGTGCGACGTCGATCCGCTCGTCGAGGAACAGTGCACGCTCCACCGCCTGCGCGGTATATCCCGCGACTGTGGTGAGCACGGAGGCTTCGGTCATGTCGATCTCGTGCGGGGTGCTCCAGCCCAGGACAAGCACCCCGAGCGGCCCCCGGGCTCCCAACAGCGGCAGACAGACCGCCGACCCCAGCCCGAGCGAGTCGAAGACACCCACAGCGGCGGGCCCGTGGACGGCCTGAAGGTGAGCACGGTCGGGGACGGTGACCATGCGCCGCTCCCGAAGAGCCCGTGCCGTGGGGAAGTCGGCATCCGCCAGCACGTACTCGTGCAGGACTTCCATGGAGGGCGCAGCCGACCGGTCCAGCAGACGGTGCAGTCCGCCATGGTTCTCGGCCAGCAGCAGGCTCACGTAGGACGGTTTGAGGTCACCACTGACCAGATCCCCCACCCGTAGGCGAACCTCCTCCAAGCCTGCGGTGTCCGTCAGATCCTCCGCCGCACGCAGCAGCAGCTCGGCGCTCGTCAGGGCCCGGCCGGCCACGGCGGCGAGTTCATCGGCACGACGCCGCAACACGGCGCCCTGTGCCGAAGCGATGCGCAGCCGCAGTTCCGCCGAACAAGCCGCTGCCAGATCCCGCAGATCCTGGACCTCACGCGACGTCCAGGCCCGTGGCACCGTGTCCACGGCACACAGCGCACCCAGAACATTGCCGTCGTCGTCGGTCAACGGCACACCTGCGTAGGCGACCACCCCGAGTTGGGGAATCGCCGTACTCGCGCACGTCGAACGCTCCTCACGGGCATCCTCCACAACGAAAGACCCCTGAGAGGACAGAACGTGACGGCAGAGGGAGTGGGACAGAGGAGTCTGCCGCCGGGTGGCCCACGGCTCGGGCAGGCCCACCATGCCGGGAAATACCTGCCGGTCCTCCTCCACCAACGACACCAGCGCCACCGGCACGCCCACCATCCGCGCGACCAACCGCGCGAACCGCTCCATGTCCGCGTCCGCCGCAGCTGAGAGTCCCGTCTCCCGTACCGCGAGCAGCCGCTCCACCCGGGACAGGGCAGCTGTGCCACTCTCGTCTTCCGTAGCCACGCGCCCCTCCTCACAGAACCCTCATGTCCTGACCGGGCCCTCCGGACAGGACGTCGTCCAAGGTCCCTTACCCCGAGAAGTCCCGATGCTGCCGACCGGTTGTCCCGCGGGGTAACAGTGCTTCGGGCAATTCCTCGGTCAGGGCCGCTTCGCGGGTTTTCTCAGGGCGCGGGGGAAGACGGCTGGTTATGGATATTCGCAGGAGGAACAACGTGACGGTCAGTGGCCCACCTGAGGGGACGGTGGTGGTGCTGGCGCACGGGTTCGGCTGCGATCAGAACATGTGGCGGCTGGCAGTGCCGGCCCTGGAAAAGCGGTACCGGGTGGTGCTGTTCGACTATGTCGGCTCCGGCGGTTCGGATCTGTCGGCCTGGGACCAGGAGCGGTACTCCTCGCTCCGGGGTTACGCCCAAGATGCCGTGGAGGTCTGCGAGGAGCTGGACCTGCGGGGAGCGGTGTTCGTCGGCCATTCGGTCAGCGCCATGGTCGGGGTGCTGGCCGCGCAGGCGGCGCCGGAGAGGCTCGGGGCGCTGGTGATGGTGGCTCCCTCGCCCCGCTACATCGATGACGACGGCTACCGGGGCGGTTTCAGCGTGCAGGACATCGATGAGCTGCTGGAGTCCTTGGAGTCGAACTATCTCGGCTGGTCCGGCGCGATGGCTCCGGTGATCATGAGCAATCCGGACCGGCCGGAGTTGGGGCAAGAACTGACGAACAGCTTTTGCGCCACCGATCCCGACATCGCCCGCGTTTTCGCCCGCACCACATTCTTGTCCGACACCCGCGAGGAGCTGAAGAGCGTGAGCGTGCCGACCCTGGTACTGGAGTGCTCCGAGGACATGATCGCGCCCCGCGAGGTCGGCGCGTATGTGCACGCCGCGATCCCCTCCTCCCGCTTGGTCACCCTTGACGCCACCGGGCACTGCCCGCAGTTGAGCGCGCCGGAGGCCACCGCCGAGGCGATCCTTGAGTTTCTGGCGGCCTTGCGTTGATGCGCCGCACCGGCGAGGAGCCGGGGGAGGGACCGGAGCCGACAGATGTCCAGGACGCCGCGGGCACGGGTGCTGCGTTCTCCGCACTGTTGGAGGACAGCGCCGAAGATCTCTACGAGTCGGCTCCCTGCGGCTACCTGTCGACGCTGATGGACGGCACCGTCGCGAAGATCAACGCGACGCTGCTGGAGTGGCTCGGGGTGGAGCGCGAGGCAGTGGTGGGCCGAGCCCGCTTCGCTGATCTCCTTTCCGTCGGCGGGAAGATGTACCACGAAACACACTTCGCGCCGCTGCTGCGTATGCAGGGCGAACTGAGCGGTGTCGCCCTGGAGATGAAGGCTGCGGACGGGCGCCGACTGCCGGTGCTGGTCTCCTCCAGGGTCAAGCGCAGCAGCCAGGGTGAGCCGCTGCTGATCCGCACCACCGTCTTCGACGCCTCCGACCGCCGCGCCTACGAGCAGGAACTCCTGCGCCGTCGTCGGGAAGCCGAGCAGGCACGCGCCGACGCCGAGCGCGCCCACGCGGAGGCGGAATCGGCCCGCCGACAGGCCGAGGCCGACCGGGAACGCCTGACCGACGCGCTCGCCGTGCTTCAGCAGTCCCTCGTGCCCTCCGCACTGCCTGCCGTGCCGGGCCTTGAGGCAGCCGCCTACTACCACACCGCCTCCCCCGACCGGCTGGGCGGTGACTTCTACGACTTGTTCCCGCTGAGCAAGGGCCGGTGGGCCTTCTTCCTCGGAGACGTGTGCGGCAAAGGCCCCCAAGCGGCCTCCCTGACCTCATTGACCCGCTACACCCTGCGCGCCGCGGCCCTCCACGATCCCGAGCCGGCAGCAGCCCTGACGACGCTGAACTCCGTCCTGCACGAGCGGTACGCCACCAGCGGCGACCCCCGCTACTGCACCGTCATCTTCGGCGTTATGGAGCCCTGCGGCGACCACGGCCACACGACTGTGCGCCTTGCGTCCGGCGGACACCCCCCGGCACTGGTGGTGCGGGCCGAGGGCCGCACCGAGTATCTGCCCACCCCCGGGGGGCTCCTCGTCGGCGTCCTGGCCGCCGCCCGGTTCAGCACCACGCAGACCACGCTAGGCCCGGGCGACACCCTCCTGCTGTACACGGACGGCCTCACCGAGGCCCGCACCGGCCCCACCCGCGAACACCTCTTCGGCGACGAAGCCCTGCAACGCTTCGCCACCGAGCACGCCCCCGCCACGCCCCAAGAGATGATTACCGCACTGACCGGGCTGCTGGAGAGCTTCGGCGGCGGCCTGGACGACGACACCGCCCTCCTCGCCCTCGGCGTCCCCGCCACCCATCCGAACGCCCACCCGGCAACGAAGCAACAAGCATGAGCCCGCTGAACATCACCCACCGCACCACCACCACCGGACCGGTTCTGCACGTGGCCGGCGAACTCGACTACGCCCAGGCCACCGCCCTGCGCGAGCACGTCGAACGCCTCGTCCTGGGCCCCGGCCAGAACCTGGTCATCGACCTGTCCGACCTGGAATTCTGCGACTCCACCGGCATCACCGCCCTCCTGGCCGCACGGCAGCACGCCCAAGCCGCCGGCGCCGACGCGGTCTTGTCCGCTGTTCCCGCCGACACCCTGCGCATCCTCGCCATCGCCGGCCTGGACCACGTCTTCACCATCCGCCCCAGCAGAGACAGCATGTGAGATTCACGCCACCTTGCCGTGCCGGGAGAACGGGGGCGCCAAGAATTGCCGGTTTCAGGCATCACGAGTCACCTGTGCCTGCTCCTGTGGGCGGGAGACTTCTGACGTGCAGCCCGGCTCGCGCGGGCCTTCTCGTCTTGCGTTTTCCTGTCCGCCGCCTTCCTGGCCATGGCCTTTTTGGCGGGCGGGTTCTTCGGTCCCGGTGCCCGGTCGGTGGGCTTCTCAGCTCGCCTGACCGGACGGCGCCGGGAGGAACGAGGAGGCTCCACTTCGTCATCCTCTTCCTCGGCCTGTTCCTCTACCTCGTCCAGTTCACCGTCCTGTTCTTCATCCTCATCGGTTTCGCTCTCCGGGAGCGAGCCGGTGCGCTGTTGAAGGGCGCCGGTCAGGGAGGAGATGCCTCGGCTGGTCGTTGCCGAGAGGGCGGCGCGGCCGGCGTCGAGGAGTTCGCCCCGCATCTGTTCGACGAGCTGCCCCACCAAGGGGTTGGCCGTGAGTTTGCCGACTCCCTGGCCGACCGCAGCCGTGGGATCCACGCCTCGGGCCGCAGCGACGGACAGAAGAGCCAGGACCAGCTTCCCCTTCTTCGTCCGGCCCGCCATGTAACCGACCGCGAGGGCCGCAGTGAGAGACGATTTGTTGCTGGTATCCATAACGATGCCTTGTCAGAGAGTGCACTCGGTGCCCCTGACGCCCTCTGTGTGACCGAGAGGAGTGGCGTCAGCGGAAGACGACGTTTCCCCACGTTCCAGATTCCTCCGCCCGGCGCAGACGCGCATCTTCGGAGAAGCGGAGCCAAGACTGGGGTCGGGTTGCGGGGGTAGGTGCACAGGTGTTCGCAGCACCTGCACTGACCGAGCAGGTATCGCACGAAGCGGACGGGATCCGTGGAGCAGATAGAAGTGGCAACACCTGGTGGTACAGCGACGGGGCCTTCGGGCGAGGCCAACATCGCCCTGGACGGCGAGCCGGGGATGATCGCGACGGCACGCCGTTTCACCGCTGACTTCTTGGCCCGGTTCCGCGACGGCCCCGGGCCGCCGCTGTCCTCCCGGTTGAGCGGTGTGGCCGAGCTGGTGGTCAGCGAGCTGGTGACGAACTCGTGCAAATATGCGCCTGGTCCCTGCCTCCTGGAGCTGAAGCTTGACGATTCGGTCCTGGAGGTCACGGTGTGGGACTCCGATTCCACGCTGCCTCTCGCATATGCGGCTGAACCTGGCCGGATCGGCCAGCACGGTATGGAGATCGTCCTTGCCCTGTGCGAGGGCTACGACGTGCAGCGCGAACCCGTCGGAAAACGCATCAGAGTCCGCATCAGCGTGAACGACAGCCAGCGGGACGACTCCGCGGAGTGCCGTTGACCTGACCGGGAAGTACTCATCATTGCCGACGCGACTCGCCGGGCACTCATTTACGGAGCGGCGGCAGCGGACCCGTCACACCGGCAGGACTTCGGCCGTGCCGTGGCGGTCCGTCCAGGTCGAGCGGTGGGCGCGGGCCGCCCCCAGGGCCCGGCGGCGGGCCTCGGCCGGGACCGGGAGGGCGCACAGGGCGTCGGCCGTGTGCAGCATGCGCGTGGCGAAGTGGTGGCCGAGCGGGGTGAGGTGTCCCGAGGCCAGGATCGTGGTGGTCGCTTCGCGGGTGGCGGTGCGCCAGCGGGCGAAGTGGGCGTGTGCGGCGGCCCGTTGTGCGGTGTGCGGATCGGCTTCGCGGCGGCGGTTCCAGAACTGGGCGACGCCCAGGTGCGCGTACGCGCCGTGGAACAGGCCGAGCAGCGGGCGCGGGTCGGGGCGCCAGGGGGCGTAGTACAGCTCGGGGGCGGCCGTGTCGAAGAGGTCGAAGAGGTGCAGCAGAGCGGCGAACTTGTTGTGCTGCATCTCGTGGGTCAGGGTCACGGCGAAGCCGGTGCCGCTGTTCGGCAGGGACATCGCGACGCAGCCGAAGGTCTCCGCGCTGCTGCCGCTGACGCTGCCGGGACCTACGCGCGTCAACGGCACCAGAACCCGGGGTCCTGCGGTCAGTTCCGCGTACGGGACGGGGTGGTCGGTTCGGAGCAGCCGGTACGCGTCGTGCGCGGTCGACCGCCAGCGGCGCAGGTCGTCGGCGCCGATGGCGCCCGGCTGCGGTACGGCGCCGGGGAAGCACGTGGGGTCGAGGGCGCCGAGGACCAGCGGGGCGCCGGTGTCGGCCCCGGTCAGGATCCGCCCGCCGTGCCAGCGGCCCCGCACCGTGTACGGGTCGGGCGGCACGGTCAGCGGCAGCGAGCCGGCTGCGCCGACGCTGACCTGTCCGTCGGCGGTCACCCGCAGTTCGGCGCTGTCGCCGGCCCTGACGCCGGGGAGGTGCGCGCGGCCGAGCGACGGCAGGGCGACCCAGGGGTCGGTCGCCGTCCACCGCACGCTGCCGGGCAGCGCGGCGCGGGCCGTGGCAGCGGCGGCTATCGCGGTCAGCCAGTGCACGGGAGGAGCCGGGGGCGTGGCGGCCAGGGGCGGGTTCGGGCCCTGCTCCCCCGCCCGCTGTACCCGGGCGAGCAGCCCGGCCAGCGCCGGGCCCGCCGAGGGGTGGGCGATGACCGCTGCCGTCGCTTCGGGGGCCGCCCGCTGGGCTGCGGCCAGCAACTCCCAGGCTTCCTGAGCCTGTTGGCCGGTCGCGCCGCTGATCTCGCGCGCCGCAGCGGTGATCGCGTGCACGCAGGCGAGCCGTCTGCTGTACTCGGCGCGGGCGAGCAGCAGCAACGCCTCGGCCCCGCCGCCGCCTTCGGCGACGGCGTCGAACAGCGGGCCCGGCATCCGATGCGGCGCCGGCGTCATGCCACCGCCCCCACGTCGGCGGCGAGCCGGCCGCGTACCCGGGTGATCAGGGCGGTGAGATCGGCGCAGTACACACTGCGGTTGGCGAACCCGGTGTCCCTGCGGTAGCGGTTGGCGTAGTGCCCGCCGCCGCACACCTGGTGCAGCGGGCAGGCCAGGCAGTCGGCGCACAGCGCGTCGGCGCCCCACTGGCGGGCCGCGACGCCGGGGTGGCGGAGCAGCGTGTCGAACGAGTGCCGCCGCAGGTCGAGTCCGGTGGCCGCGGCGCCCGCGTAGGCGGTGCGCAGGGTGTCGTCCTGGGCGAGGGCCCCGTCGGTCTCCACGACGGCGTAGCGCACCGGGCGCAGGCCGAGGGCTTCCGTCGCCGGCGTGGCGCCGAGGAGCAGCGCCATGAGGTCGTCGAGCAGCCGGATCCGGGTCTCGCTGACCGGGGCGCCGTACCACCGCTCGAAGACGGCCCACAGCCAGTCGGCGTACGGGGTACGCCCGTCGCCGGGGGTGAGGCCGGGCGGTGGGGTGTGCCAATTGCCCAGCGGCAGCAGGAAGTCGAGGGACGGCGGGCGGTGGGCGAGCAGGTCCTGGTAGACGCGTACGGGGTCGTTGCGCAGGTCGACGGTGCACAGCAGCCCGGCGAAGAGGTGCCGGTACGGCCCTTCGGAGAGCAGCCGCAGCGCTTCACGTACGCGGGTGTGGCTGCCGCGCCCGTCGGCGCCCTTGCGGTGGCGGTCCTGGGCGGCCCTGCCGCCGTCGACGCTCACCCCGACGCGGATGCCGTGTTCGGCGCACAGGTCGAGGCGGCGCTCGGTGAGCCGTACGCCGTTGGTCTGCAGGGACAGGTTCAGCCGTATGCCGTCGCCGACGGCGGCGCGCAGCACCCGGGCGGTGCGGGCGAGTGTGGTGTCGCCGGCGAGGAGCGGTTCGCCGCCGTGCAGGACGACACCGGCTTCGCGCAGGCCGTGCGCCGTGAGGTGTTCGGCGATCCTCGTGCCGGCGAGGTCGACGGTCCCGTCCGTCATGGTGCGCGGCTGGGTGCGCCAACTCTGGTCGTGGGAGCGGTACATGTAGCAGTAGTCACAGGCGAGGTCACAGCGGCTGTGGATCTTGAGGACGAAGGAGTGCAGCGGGGACGGCACCCAGCCCGCCGCTTCCCTGGCCGTCACGTCGGCGGCCGTCGGCCAGGGCAGCTCGGCCTGCCGCAGTGGCGGTCGACTCATCGGCTTCCCCCCGAAGTCGTGCGCCTGCCGTCCGTGGCCGACCAGGAGCGGGGACCGGCGGGGCGGAGCACACCATGTTCGTCCCATGTTCGTTCGGGCGCCGAACAGCGTCAACATCACGATTGAGCCAAAGGGGTTCCGAACAGGGCGAGTTGCCGGTCAGGAACGCGTTGTCCGGCCCTGCTCGCCGGGCGGGGGTGGCGGTACGCTGGAAGGGACACGCTTTCCCTGACGCGTACTCGCTGGGCGGGCCATGGCGGAGCGGCCCCGAGACACCACGGAGCGCATATGACAGCCGCAGCCAAGGGCGTCATCCCCGGCGCTGACGCCGAGTCGGCCGTACTGGACATCTCGGATCTGCCGCTCGCCGACATCGCCGCCCTGCCGGACTCGGTCCTCGGGGACGTGCTGCGCCGGGTGCGCGAGAGCTGCGCGGCGGGCGACCCGTTCGTCACGGGTCACTCCGAGAGTCTGTGAGATGCCTGTCGGCGCTTCTATACTGACATCTCTCATTGTTCCGTTATATCCATTAAGTCCACCTTCCTTGCTCCGCCGCACGGAACGGAGAGGCCATGCCCGACGCCGACCCCTTCGCACCCTCTGGTCCCTTCACCGTTTTCTTCACCACCTCGGAGAACCTCGGGCTCAGCACCACCATGCGCAACGCGGCGGACATCCTCGCCGAGGGCAACCGCAGTGTGCTGATCGTGGACGGCCGGCCGGGTGAAGCGGCGGGGCCGCCGGTACCCGAACCCACGCCGGGGACGGTGGCGTACGCGGTCCGTCCGGACGCGGACTCACTGACCGGTCTCGGCTCGGACCCGGTGGCCGCCGGTTACGACCATGTGTTCGTCGAGGCGCCGGTGCCCGACGCCCCCGGAGCCGCGGTGCCCGGCCTGCTGGCGCGGTTCGCCGACTCCGTCGTCATCTGTTTCGCGATGACCGCGTGGTCCATCGACGGCGCGGCCGCGCTCGCCGAGGACCTGTCCGCGGTGCGCGCCACCCGGCCGCTGCGGCTGCTCACCCTGGGGCTCAAGAGCGACGTCGGGTCCCGTGACCGGCTGCGGGTGGCGCGCGAACGGGTCCGGCGCAAGTTCGGGCCGCTCTCCCAGGCACGCGGCCAGGGCGAGATTCCGTTTCTCGAAATCCCGTACAACCCGCTCTACATGGACAGCAGACGGCTCGCCGTCGAGAACGAGGACGCGGGTACGGTCACCGGCCTGCGCCCGTACTACGCGCAGCTCGCCGACTGGCTGCGCGAGCGCAGGCCGCTGCCGCTCAGCGATGTCACCGTCGTGCACTCGGGACGCCATGTGCCCTGGGCCGCCTGGCTGGCGGACCGGCTGGGTGACCGGGGCATCGAGACGGAGCTGCGCAGGAGCGACATGTACGCGGGGGAACGCCCCACCCCCGGCACGGCGCTGCTGTTCCTCTCGCTGCCCGACGCCGACGACACACTGCTGGCCCAGGTCGCCGCGCTGTCCCACGCGGACGTGCGGATCGTCCTCGTCGACGAGCCGTTCTCGGACGCGGACACCGCGCACCACGAGCGGATCGATCTGCGCGGCACGACGGAGGACGAGGCCCTGCGGATCCTCTACGCGAGCCTGCGGCTCGGCCCCGTGGTGCCGCGTGACGGTACGTCAGGGGCGCGCTTCCCCCGGCTGCCCGGGGTGACCAACGTCGCCGAGCGCAACGGCGACTTCGTGGACCGTGACACGGCGCTGGCGCAGCTGGCGAGCGAGCTGCGGACGGCGGGCGAGGAGCACGCGGCGCTGGTGCTGCACGCCCCGAGCGGCTGGGGCAAGAGCGAGACCGCGCGGGAGCTGTGCCACCGCTACGGCGCCGGGTACGACGTGGTGTGGTGGGTGCGCTCCTGGGAGCGGCTGCGGGTACGGCGCGGGCTCGCCCGGCTCGCGGGCCTGCTCGGCATCGTCGCGGCCGACGGCGGGGTGGCCGAGCTGCTCGGCCGGCTGTCGGATCCCGCTTTCCCGCTGGACGGCGACAGCGACCGGGACGGGAGCTGGCTGATCGTCTACGACGGCGTGGCGGACTTCGCCGAGGTGCGCGATCTGCTCCCCGTCCCGCACGAGCGCGGGCATGTGCTGATCACCGGCCGTACGGCGCCGCCGCAGGACGGCGGAAGTCTGCGGCTGACGGGCTCGGCGCTGCCCCGGATGACGTCGGCCGAATGCCGGGCCCTGCTGCGGGAGCGGCTGCCGGAACTCGCCGCGGAGCAGGCCGAACAGGTCGGCAACGTGGTGGACTTCGTCCCGCTGGCGCTGTGGCTGGCCGCCCACTGTCTGGCCGAGCGCGCCGAGACCCACCGGCGTGACGACCACATGGGGCAGGAGGCGTCGACCCGGGCCGCGGTCGCCGATGTCGTCGAGGCGTTCCGCACGGCGAAGACCGACATCCTCGACACGGCGGAGGCGGCGCCGCCCGTCGAGGTCATGGTGCGAGTGGCGCGGCGGGTGGCGCAGAGCACGCCGGGGGCCGCCGCCTGGCGCGCGGAGAGCTCGGCGCGCATGCCGCTCGACTGGCTGCTGAACGCCGCCTCGCTGCTCACCGGGCGCGGCATGGGGCTCGAACTGCTGCGCTCCCGGCGGATTCTGTCCGAGCTGGCCCGCGACGACTCGGCGGGACCCGAGAACGGCAGCACGGTGCAGCCCCATCCGGACGACGTGCAGCTGCCCGACGAGCACATGGTGAGTGTCGCGTTGTGGTCGCTGGCCCAAGTGGGCCTGATCGACGTCGACTTCGACCGGAAGGAGCAGCCGCTGGCGCAGCACCACGCGCTGCGCGACCTGATCCGCGACGGAATGGCGCCGCAGGAGCGGCTGCATGTCGAGTCGGTCCTGCGCGGCGTCATCGCCGAGTACGTACCGCGCGCCGAGGAGGCCCTGCCGGCCGACTGGGCGCGCGAGGTGTACTCGCTGCGGCTGTGGGAGGACTCCCGGCCCCGGGTGCGCCGGTCGCTGCTGCGCCATCTCAACGCGCTGAGCCAGCGCGGGGAGAGCGCCGACCTGGACCGGCTGCTGGACATCGCCGACAAGGCACGCGCCGCCTGGGCGCCGGAGGGTGACGAGGAGACGCCGGAGTATCTGCGGCTGCTCAACCTCACCGCGCGCGCCCACCGGCTGGTCGGGGACTACGAGCAGTCGCGGCGCCAGTCCGAGCAGGCGCTGCGCGGCCACCGCAGGCTGCTGGGGCTCGTACACCCCCGTACGCTCCTGTCGGCCGACTCGCACGCGGCGACCTTGCGCGCGCTCGGCCGGTTCGACGACGCGCTGATGCAGATCCGGCCCGCCGTCGAGGGGCTGACCCTGCTGCTGGGGTGGAAGCACGAGGCGACCGTGCAGGTGGAGCACAACCTCGCGCTGACGGAGGCGCTGACCGGCCGCATCGACCAGGGGCTCGACCGGATCCTCGACCGGTTCCGTTACCGGCAGTCCATGGGCGGCAAGGACGACGCGGCCTCCTGGCGCTCGGCCGACCTGCTCGCCTACCTGTACCGGATGACGGGCAGGGACGGCGAGTCGCGGGATCTGCTGCGCCAGGAGCTGCGCCGCCACGGCGACGTGTGGGACCTGGCACGGCTCAGGACCGAGGTCGGACTCGCCGTCAGCGAGCGCCGTCTCGCGGATGGTTACCCCGCGACGAAGGACCCGAGGTACGGCTTCGAGGGGGCCCACGAGCGGGACCGGCGGGCACTGGACCTGTATGTGAGCCGCTTCGGCGCCGACCGGTTCGACACGCTGCGCTGCCGGTTCAGTTACGCGGCCGACCTGCACGCGCTCGGCAAGTTCGAGGACGCCGAGCTGCAGGCACGCCGGTGCGGTGTGGCGCTGGCCGACCGGTTCGGCCCCGGTCATCCGTACACCGCAGCCTGCCAGGTCCGACAGGGCGTGTATCTGCGCTCCCTCGGCCGGTCCGACCAGGCGGAGGAGACGGGCCGGTCGGCCCTGAACGTGCTGACGCACAAACTGGGCCATGCCCACCTCTGGGTGGCCGGGGCGGAGAACTCGCTCGCGGTCACCCTCGCGGCAGCGGGCAAGACGGACGAAGCGGTCGTCCAGGCGTACAATGCCCTCACCCGGCTGCAGCGTCTGGGGATCGGGCACCGGCCGGACGCACGGCGGGTGAAGGCCCATCACGACTGGCTGACGGGTTCAACGAGGGCCCGCACCGAGCCGCCGTCGGGATTTGACGTCGACTACGAACTACCGGGCCTGTAAAGGCGTTTGAGCTTTGCCAACCGGAAAGGGCGAGGAGACGTGGCAGTACCGGCGGAGCACGTGTCCCAGACTTTGCGAGAGCATCACTGGTCCAGCCAACTCCACGGCACAGTAACGGAGTTGGCACAGGAAACCGCCGCTGCCACGCCCGCCGTCCGGTCACTCTCGCACTACAGCGCGGGCACCCTCGACTTCGTGGTGTGCCGCGCCCGGCGGGCGCCGCTCAGCAGCACACTCCTGGAGAACGGTGACGACCTCCAGGACGAGTCGCTGGCCGGCAGCCGGCTGTTGCTGTGCACCCAGGATCTCGGCTCGCTCCTGCGCCCCCTGGGCACGGGCGAGTTGATGCGCACGGTCGTCGCCAACGCGGGCGGCGGTCTGTGGGGCGGCCGCGTCAAGCCCGGGGAGTACGTGGCGGCCGTGGCCGACGCGCCGGACGACGTACCGGCGATGGACGAGGCCATGAACGAGCTGGTCACCCGGATCCGCACGCAGGTGCACAAGCTGCCCAGCGAGATGCTGGGCGGGCCCGAGTCGGCGCCGGTCCAGGACACGCCCCTGAGTGCCCAGTTGCGGGTCGACTACGGTACGGCGGCCGAGCCGGACGGCCCGTACGAGCAGCGGCTGCGCGCGTTGTGGGGCAGCCATCTCAGCACCTCGGACCTGCAGTACGCCGCGTACTACCGGGATCGGACGCTGGTCTGCGTCGGCGATGTCTTCGACGCGCCCGACCTCGGCCCGCGCTTCATGGACGTCAGTGTGCGCACCCGGCGCACCGCCTACCGCGATCTCGCGTTCAGCCTGGGCAGCCATCTGGCCCGGCTGGCCGACGCGCTGTGCCTGGTCGCGATCCCCGGCGCCGATCAGCCGGTGGTGGAGCGTCTGGTGCTTGACGTGCAGGAGGGCGCCGTGTTCGTGACCTGGCCGTCGCCCGACGAGTTCGTCGTCGGGGTGACCCTCGACCAGACGCAGGTCCGCCCGGCGGAGGACCGGCTGACCCGGCTCGCCGCGGCCCTGCACAGGGTCACGCTGCCGCGGCAGCGCTGAGCGTCTCCCACACCTCCTCGGCCAGCACCTCGACGGAGCGGGCAGCGGTCAGCGGATGCGGCGGGCCCGGATTGCCGAGCAGATGGACGGGCAGCACCTCGACGGCGTTCTCGTACTCCCGGCAGATCCGGCGCAGTTCGTCCCACCGGTCGCCGGCGGGCGCGCCGGACCCCGGCGTCCGGTGCCAGTCCGCGACGGAGCTGCGGAAGGTCTCCGTGAGGGTCCGGGTCAGGGTGGCGCAGCCGAGCTTGCTCAGCTCCGGCTGGGTGACGGTGCGCCGCGCAGCCCGCTCCCCCGCCGCCAGTTCGCGGGTGACGGCGTCGAGGACCGAGAGCGTCTCCTGGAAGCGGCGGGCGACCGGGCCCGGCAGGCTGTCGGCCGGCGCCTCGGGTTCAGCGGGGTGCCCGGTCGCCGCCGCGGGTTCCGGCGTGCCGGTGTCCCGGGCGAGGGAGGTCATGGCCTGGCGTAATTCGGCCAGTTGGACGTTCTGCTGGGCGAGTTCGCGGCGCATCCGCTCGCCCAGCTGTTCCAGTTCCGTCGCGCGCCCGCCGTCGGCCAGCCGTCCAGCGAGCCGTTCGAGGGCGTCGTTCACCTTCCGGTCGAAGTCGGGCTGCCGGTAGACCAGCGGCGGTGATCCGACCAGCCGGCTCAGCCGGTCCTGCATGTGCTGCGGGACATGGCCGTTGACGACGATCAGCGCCTCGAAGCGGGCGGGCAGCACGGCGTTCCGCAGGCCCTGCACATAGGCGGCGACCCGCTCCGCGTCCTCGGCGCCGAGTACGGAGCGGGTGACGATGACGGCGAGCAGGGCCTTCGGCGCGGGGGCGAGCCAGTAGACCACCTCCTCGGCGGGGTCCGAGGCGTCGGGCGGCTGCGGGGACGACATCCGGGCGGGCACCGGATCGCGGGAGGCGATGCGCCACTGCCCGAGGCTCAGCGCGTCGTGCACGACGGCGGCGACCTGGTCACGGGAGACCTTCTCGTGCAGGGCGCGGACGGCTCTGAGGACGGCGGCGGGGGTCACTTCGCGTACCGCGCCGTGGGTGTCCTCGCTGAACAGCCAGGCCTGGCTGCAGGTCTTGAGGATCTCGCGCGGCAGCCCCTCGGTCTGCTCGTGCAGCGTCCGCAGGGTGTCGGCGCCGAAGAGTTCGGCGAACGGGGCCGACGCCTCGTCCTCGCCGCGGCGGCCCGCCTCGACGTAGGCGGCGACGAGCTCCCCGGTGAGTTCCCTGGTGAATCCCTCCGGCCACACCTGGAGCAACCGCTCGTGCAGACTGGGCCGCAGTTCCTGGAGCCCGGCCGCCGAGATGCAGAAGATCAGCAGGCCGCCGCGGCTGACGTAGATGTTGACCAGCCGTTCGAAGGCATCGACGAAGACGCGCCTGCTGTCCTGCGGCCAGTCGAGCACCTTCTCCAGCGCGTCCACGAGCAGTACGTAGGGACTGCCGACCCTGCCGTGCATGAAGCCCTGCACCGCCAGCGCGTCGAAGACCTGGTCGATGCCGGCGGCGGTGTCCGGCCGGCCGCTCCCCGACGGCGGCACGATGGCCTCCGTGATGCCCCGCTCGCGCAGTGCCTCGGCGGGCTCCTCGCCGTTGAGCCAGGCCCACACCAGCCGGGTGAACAGGGGGTCCTGGAGCAGGGCCAGCGCGGTGGCGAACCGGCGGTGCTCGGTGATCTCGCCCAGCTTGCCGCGCAGATCGGCGTGAATCACCTCCGGGTCGTAGCGCAGCGCCGAGACCACCTTGCCCGGGTCGAGGCTGCGGTCGCGCAGTCCGGCCGCGATCTCGTCGAGGCTGCCGAGCCGGGGGTCGCCGCCCTGCTCGCCGACGCGGTTGGCCGTCACGTACGCGTAGTAGTCCCTGACCAGCTCCTCGAAGGCGCGCCGCCCCTGCGGGGTGTCGCCGGGCCCGCGCAGCCGGTCGCGGTACATCCGGCCCATGTCCTGGGCGGGCTCGTCGACGATCCACATGGCGGGGCCGTCCGGACGCCTGCTGAGCGAGGTGTAGATCTGCCGCAGCACATGGCTCTTGCCGAGGCCGAAGCTGCCCACGACGGCGATGGCCCGGCCGCGCCTGCCGCCGGTCGGATTCTCCACCAGGTAGTCGTCCACCAGCCGGTTCAGCTGGTCGGACGTGGGCGTCGCGATGCTCGCGTTGCCCGAGTCGGCCGCCGTCACCGGCGCGTCACCGAGGTCGGCCGAGGGACCGAGCCGTACGACCGGTATCAGCGGGAAGGGGTTGCGGTGCCAGCTGTAGCCACTGCCGGTGGTCATGGAGGCACTCCTTATGATCCGGTGGACGTCTGGGGGCTGTGCCGGGTCAGGGACCTGAGGTCGGGCGCGCCGGGCTGCCAGTGCCTGCTCAGCTCGTCGGCGGTGATCGGCGTACCGGCCGCTCCGTGCCGCCGCCGTTCGGCGGCCGCGTAGAAGACCTGCCGCAGTTCCCGCACGTCGGCGGGCTGCTGGGCGTCATGAGCCGCTATCAGTCCGGCCCTGACGGCGGGCGGCAGGTCCTGGGGGCGGCTGTGGTGCGGGCCCGCGCTGAACTTCACGGTGTCCTCCGACGTCAGTTGGCCGAGCGCGAGATGGGTGACCGCGCCGTCCGGCAGTTCGCCGATGACCGCCTCCGCCGCCTCGTTCGTCTCCTGGCTCACTTCGACGAAAAGTACGATCCGGGTCCGCGCGTGGTTCAGACAGGTCTTCAGGAAGTTGGTGCGCACCCCCGCGTCCTTCCAGTCGATGTGCGGAATGACCGCGAACAGCAGCGCGTCCTGCTGGGTGAGGAGGACGCTGATCGCGCCGAACGCCTTCGCCGGCGGCTCCTCGGCTATCGCCGGGTCGATCTTGACGTCCTCGAAGTGGCGGCACAGTGTGGCGTGGATCTGGTCGCGGATGTTGCCGTTGACGACCGGCATCGCCGCGAAGTCGCCGTTCTCGTCGATGCTGATCCCCGACCCGGTGTTGCGGTATCCGCCGGTCATCGCGACGATGCGGCGCAGTGCCGGCGGACTGCCGGCGCCGGAGAGCCGCGCGATGTACTCGCCCGCCTCGTATATGCACCGGTGGATGAGGGTGGTCTTGCCCATCCCGCGCGGCCCGCTCACGACCACCAGCCGCCCCGCGCCGACGCCGGGGGTCACCAGCTCGCCGAGCCGGTCGAGGGTCTGCTGTCCGAAGCGGGCCACCTGCTCGCGCGCGTGGTCGACGTCGACCCACTGGGCCGTGTGGCCCGGTTCGTCCCACGGGACCAGCGGGTGGTCGTCGGTGGGCGGGGTTTCCAGGCCCGGCAGGCTGTGTCTGCGACCCGGCACCCGCACCCCGTACGGGTTGTCCTCGACCGGTGTCATACGCCGCTCCCGGTCGGACGGTCCCGCAGGGCGCGCCACCACCAGTACACGAAGGTCCGGCTGAGGTCCGACGCCTGCGGGAGCTGACGGTCCATCAACTGCCGTACCCGGTCCGCTTCGTGTTTTCTGCCGTCGGAGCCGAGCGGCACCCCTTCGCCGTTCTCCGGCAGGCGCTGGGACAGCGGCAGCCCGTCGGCCAGCCGCCGGGCCGCCCTGCCCCTGGCCCCGGTCCCCTCCACCTCGGCGAAGGCACCGGTCAGCGCCTCGCGGGCGGCCAGCAGCTCGGCGTGGTCGGCTTTCGGGTCGCGCTCGTACGCGGCGAGGTAGAGCCGCGCCGCCGACCGGAACGTCTGCCGGGAGGTCTCCAACCGCTTCTTGAACGACCGCCGTTCGCCGAGGCTCCGGTCCCAGAACTGCACGAGCAGGGTCAGCAGGGCGCCGAGCACCACCAGCGGCAGCTGCGCCCACTGCGTCAGGAGGCTCGCCAGCCAGCCGCCCTCGCCCTCGGGCGCGGAGCCCGGCGACTCGGAGCCGGCCGCCATGAGCGCGTCGCAGGCTCGGCCGAAGTCGTCGTCGCGCCGCTCGGCCCACGCCGTGAGCGTCATCGGGGCGGCCGGCCCGCCGGTGGGCTCGACGGCGCCGTCGGCCGTCGCACCGGGCTTCAGCAGGCCCAGCCGTACCGCGGCCGAAGCGAGCCCCGCACGGTGGGAGTCGTCCAGGCAGTAGACCAGCCGCACATCGCGCTCCTTGCCGCCGTCGTCGGCGGCGGCAGTGGCGGCGGCCGGCGCGGTGACCGCCGTCAACAGGAGTCCCACGATCATGGCCCGGCGCAGCGGCGCCGCCCGCCGGCTGCGCCTTTCCCGCTGTCTCATGCGCGCCCTCCCCGTCCGGCCGCTCCGGTGTGCCGGTCCTTCCCGTCTCGCGTGGCTGTCCTGTCCCGCCGTACCGGCCGTGCTCAGGTCAGGGAGTCCGGCCAGCCGGCCGGCTGGGGTTCGGCGGGTGCGGGGGGCCGTTCGTCGCCGGTCCTGCGGCGGCGGGCGCGCGGGCCGGACCCCCACAGCCGGGGCGGGTGCGCGAGCAGCAGCCGCGAGCCGCCGTAGAGCAGGTTGACGGTGACCACGGCGGGGCCGACGACGGCGACCGTGCCGGGGAAGTCACGTTCCAGGGTGAGCGCGATGAGGACGGCCGTGATGCCGTTCTGCTGGGCGAGACCGAGCGCGATCCGGTCCCGCCGGTCGAGACCGCGTACGAACAGCGGCATGACGAGCAGCGCCACCACCGCCTGGGCGGCGAAGGCGGACACCCCGAGCAGTAGTCCCGGCCACAGCCGGACGCCCTGCGCCAGGAAGAGCCCGAGGGCGAGGAAAGCGGCGAGGAAGGCGCCCGTGACGGCCCGGCCGAGGATCTTGTCGAACGCCGCCGTGCGGACGACGAGCCCGGCGACGGCCACGGCCAGCATCAGCATGTTCCCCGCGGCGACCAGCAGCATCGCCACCACCAGCAGCCCGGCGAGCAGGAGTCCGGCGCCCCGGCCCCGGGGCGCGGCGGCCAGGGCCGGGGCGGCTTTCCGCCCGGCCCACCACAGCAGCAGGACGACCGCGAGCAGGGCCGCGTTCAGCGCGAGCCCGGTCGCGTAGCCGCGCGTACCGCCGCCGGTCACGGCGGGCACGCCCGTACGGCCCGACGCCGTGTAGGCGTAGCCCGCCGCGTACAGCGTCAGCAGGACGGTCATCGGGTCGTCGAACGACGCCCAGGCGGTCAGCAGCGAACGGGCCCGGTCGGACATCTGGCCGCTGCGGCCGAGGGCGGCGACGGAGAGCGGGTCGATCTGGGCCACCGCGATCCCGAGGACCAGGTACTCGGGCCGGCCGAGGGCCAGCACCATGACGCCGGCGATGAGCGCCGCCTTGAGGACGACGCCGAGGGTCACGGCCGCCAGCACACCGGCCAGGTCGGCGCGGAGCGCCTTGATGTCGATGCCGTAGGTGCTGCCGTAGAGCCCGACGGCGAGCAGGAAACCGGCGCAGAACACGTACCCGGTCGTGCCGACCAGCGCCGTGGGGTCCAGTAGGAGACCGAGGGCGACGCCCAGGACCAGCGCGGCCGCCCCGCCGAGCACGACGGGCGGCACGGGACCCGGCAGCGAGAAGGACCGGGCACGTTCGGATGTCGCCAATGCCCCTCCCCCTCCCCCGGCGTGCGCGCACGCGCGCGACTGAATCGTATGGGGACGGAGCACCGGCGGAAAGCAGAACTCCCGCCGTTCACCCGGAGGTTGGCGCTTTATGGCCCGTATCGACCTGATTGTGTCCGAGGGTGAGCGCGGGGCATCGCCGCCGGAGCGGGTCCCTCTGTCACGATGCCCGGCACCGGGGGCCGCCGAACCTTCAGGCGGCGACCGCGAGTCGCACGGTGATGCGCTTGCCGACGAGTTCGCGCCGTACGTCGAACCCGTCGCACAGCGAGAGGATGATCTCCATTCCGTGCTGGCCCACCCGGCCGGGGTCGGCGGCGCGGGCGAGCGGCAGCGTGGAGTTGCTGTCCCAGACGGTGATCTCGACCATGTCGTCGGCGAGTTCGAGGTCCAGCAGGCAGGGGCCGACGGCGTACTTGCGCGCGTTGGTCACCAGCTCGCTCACCACGAGCTGCGCGGTGCCGATGAGCCGGCCGGAGAGGGCTTCGCCGTAGCCGGTGCGGACCTGGGCGAGGAAATCCGCGGTGAAATGACGCGCCTCGGCGATCATCCCCGGTTCGCCGTCGAACGCGATGCCACCCTTCGGCGACTGGTTCGCGGCTGCCGCCCCGCGTGTGCTGTTCAATGCAGTCCGCTCCATGGCTGCTCCCCCCAGAGACCCGCGCGGTCGGCGTGGGTAGTTTTTGCGACCACCGGCCGGATACCCCGTTACGGCCGGGCTAGGCACCGGCCCCCGGATCAGTTGAGGGCGCCCGCGCCGAGGAGGCCGAAGAGCAGCAGCCCGATCACGATGCGGTAGATCACGAAGGCGTTGAAGGAGTGCTTGGCCACGAACTTCAGCAGCCAGGCGATCGACGCGTAGGCGACGACGAACGACACGAGGGTGCCCACGACCAGCGGCCCGGCTCCGGTGCCGGTGCCGAGCGCGTCCTTCAGCTCGTAGATACCGGCGCCGGTGAGGGCAGGGATGCCGAGGAAGAAGGAGAGCCGGGTGGCCGCCACCCGGTCGAGGTCGAGGATGAGCGCGGTGGACATGGTCGCGCCGGACCGCGAGAAGCCGGGGAAGAGCAGGGCGAGGATCTGCGAACTGCCCACCAGCATCGCGTCCTTGAAGGTCGTGTCGGCTTCACCGCGCCGGTGCCTGCCCATCTGGTCGGCGGCCCACATCACCCCGCTGCCGACGATCAGCGAGGCCGCCACCACCCAAAGCGACGCCAGCGGCCCCTCGATCAGCGGTTTGGCCGCCAGGCCGACGATGACGATCGGGATCGTCGCGTAGATGACCCACCAGGCGAACTTGTAGTCGTGGTTCTGCCGCTCGTCCTGGTGCGCGAGGCCCCGGAACCAGGCGCCGACGATCCGCACGATGTCCTTGAAGAAGTAGACGAGCACGGCCGCGATGGCGCCCACCTGGATGACGGCGGAGAAGCCGACGACCGAGTCGTCGTCGACCGGGATGCCCATCAGCCCTTCGGTGATCTTCAGATGGCCCGTGGACGAGACCGGCAGGAACTCCGTCACCCCCTCGACGGCTCCGAGAATCACGGCCTGGCCGATACTGATCACGCTCATCGGGTCTCTTTCCGGACAGCAGATGGTCTACCGCACTGTAGACGATCGCCGCGACCGGATCATGCCGGGGTGAGCCGGTCCAGCAGAGCCAGCGCTTCCCGTACGGTGCCGCGCTCGGCCCGGGTCCAGCGCTCCTGGATCTCTCCGGCCAGCCAGTCGGCACGCGCCTGCGCCTGCCCCTGGACGAGTGCGCCGCCCGCCTCGCTCAGGCTGATCAGCTGCCTGCGGTCGTCGCCCGGGTCGGGGTCGCGCCGGAGCAGCCCGTGCCGGTCGAGCGCGGCCAGCGTGGCGGCCATGGACTGCGGGCGGACCCGCTCGACCGCCGCGAGATCACCTGCGGACGCGGCGCCGCCCGCCAGCCTGCCGAGCACGGAGGTCTGCGCGGGGGTGAGATCGTGGGCACCGGTGACCTCCTGGAGCCGGCCGCGCAGCCGGCTGAGGACCACCCGCAGTTCGTGTGCGGTGAGCGAGGACCGCTCGGTGATGTCCTCGGGCGTCTCGTCCATGCGGTCACCCTAAGCTGACGGATCGGGCCGAAGGGTCCAAGCCGAACGAGGGAGCGGATGTGCGGCGCATCGAGGTGGCGCAGCGGCGCGCGAGACTGGCGGTCCGGCACCGGCTGGCCGGTGCGGCGCGTGCGGACGATCCGGTGGAGGTGGCCCGCGATCTGGTGGCCCTGCACAGCACCGACCCGTCGTCGGTCCATGTCGCGGCCTGGGTACGGATGAACGACGGCGCCGCCGGTGCCGTGGAGCGCGCGCTGTACGAGGACCGTTCGCTGATCCGGCTGCTGGGGATGCGCCGTACCGTCTTCGTCACCTCGCTCGACGTGGCCCCGGTGCTGCAGGCCGCCTGCTCCCGTACGGTCGCCGCGCGCGAGCGGCGCAAGCTGCTGGGTTATCTGGCCGAATCGGGCGTGGCCGACGACGAGGCCGGGGTGCTGAGCTGGCTCGCCGGTGCGGAGGACGCCGCGCTGCGGGCGCTCACCGCGCGCGGCGAGGCGACCGCGGCCGAACTGGCCGGTGACGATCCCCGGTTGAGCACGCAGATCGTGCTGTCGCGCGGCAAGAGCTACGAGGGCCGGCAGAACGTCGCGAGCAGGCTGTTGCTGCTGCTCGCCGCCGAAGGACGGGTGGTACGCGGCCGGCCGCGCGGCTCCTGGACCTCGCACCAGTACCGCTGGGCGCCGCTGACCGACTGGTTCCCCGGCGGGCTCGCCGAGTGGGACGCCGAGGACGCCGAGGCGGCACTGGCCGAGCGCTGGCTACGGGCCTTCGGCCCCGCGACCGCCGAGGATCTGAGCTGGTGGGCGGGGTGGACGAAGACACAGACCCGGCGGGCGCTGACCCGGCTCGCACCGGTGGAGGTGGAGCTGGGCGACGGCGGCGGTACGGGGCTGCTGCTCGCCGACGACCTGGCGGACACCCCGGAGCCCGAGCCGTGGGCCGCGCTGCTGCCCGCGCTGGACTCGACCCCGATGGGGTGGCACGAGCGCGGCTGGTTCCTCGGCGCGCACGGGCCCCGGCTGTTCGACCGGGCGGGCAACATCGGGCCCTCGGTGTGGTGGAACGGCCGGATCGTCGGCGGCTGGGCGCAGGACGGCGCGGGCACGATCGTCTGCCGCTTCCTTGAGGACGTCGGGGCGGACGCCGAGGCCGCCGTGCGGGCGGAGGCGGACCGGCTGGCGCCGCTGCTGGCCGGCGTACGGCTCAGCCCGCGCACCCGTGGCCGTACCTGGCTGGAGGACGAACTGGCCGCCGGATAGAGCCGGGGGGCAGGGGGCGCTCAGGCGGGGCTCAGGCGGGGATGGCCGCTTCGACCAGCGTCGCCGCCATGGCGCGCGCGTCGGCGGCGACACCCACCGGGTCGTGGTCCAGCCGGGCGGCGACGGTCGCGCCGTCGGAGACGAGCGTCAGGTTGCGGGCGAGCCGGTCGGGGTCGGCGGCGCCCGCCTCACGGGCCAGCTCGGTGAGGAGCCGGCGGCGGTCCTGCCGGAAGGAGTCGGTGGCCTCCACGACCGGGCTGCCGGGGGTGGCCTCAGCGCTCGCGTTCGCGAAGTGGCAGCCGTTGAAGGCGGGGGCGACGAACGTCTCGGCCAGCAGGTCGAACACGCCGACCAGCCGCTCGCGCGGGGTGTCGTAGTCGGCGGCGAGCCGGGTCGTCATCCGCTGCGCCCAGCGCGCGTGGCGCCGTTCGAGATAGGCGCGGATCAGTTCGTCCTTGCTGCCGAAGGTGTTGTAGAGGCTCGCCTTGGCCACGCCCGCCTGGGCGATGACCCGGTCGATACCGACCGTGCGGACACCTTCTCCGTAGAACAGCTCCTCCGCCGCATCGAGCAGCCGCTCGCGCGCCGTCGTTCGATCCGCAGACTTCGTCGCCATGCGCCAACGGTACTAGACAGGTCTGTATGGTGGCAATCGCCGGGCGCGCCGCCGGGCAGCGGGCCGACGGCCGAAAGGGAGAATCGCGGAGTGACCGAATCCTCAGCGGGCGCCGACCACTCGGGTACGACAGCGGGCGGCGCCGACGCGCACACGCCGTTCCGTTCCTTCCTTCGTACGGAGACGGGCAGCGCGGCCGTACTGCTCGCGGCCGTCGTCGCCGCCCTCGTCTGGGCCAACATCAGCCTCGCGTCGTACGAGACCGTGTGGCGGACGGATCTGGCGCTGCGCCTCGGCTCGTACGGCGTCACGCTGGAGCTGCGCGAGTGGGTCAACAGCGGTCTGATGGCGGTGTTCTTCTTCGTCGTCGGCCTGGAGGCGCGCCGCGAGTTCGACATGGGCGAGCTGCGTGAGCGGCGCCGGGTCGCGCTCCCCTTCGTGGCGGGGATCTGCGGGATGCTGCTGCCGGTCGGGATCTTCCTCGCCTTCAACGCCGGGCACGGCACGACGCACGGCTGGGGCGCGGCGATGTCCACGGACACCGCGTTCGCGCTGGGCATGCTGGCCCTCCTCGGCAAGCGACTGCCGGCCGCCGTACGGATGTTCGTGCTGTCGGTCGCCGTCGTGGACGACTTCGTGGCGCTCGTCGTCATCGGGGTCGCCTACAGCGACCACATCGTCCTGCCGGGGCTGCTGGTGTCCGTCGGCGCGCTGGCCGTCGTCCTGGTGATCACCCTCGCGGGGCTGCGGCGCGGCGGGGCGTACGCGCTGCTCGCGGTGGTCGCCTGGGTGGCCATGCTGGAGTCGGGGGTCGACCCGATCGTGGTCGGTCTGGCGATGGGGCTGCTCACCTACGCGTATCCGGCGGCCCGCAGCGATCTGGAGCGGGCCAGCGGTCTCTTCCGGCTGTTCCGCGAGCAGCCGACCCCGGAGCTGGAGCGCTCGGCGCGGCTGGGGCTCGCCTCGGCGATCTCGCCGAACGAACGGCTCCAGCGGATGTACCACCCGTGGAGCAGCTATGTGATCGTGCCGCTGTTCGCGCTCGCCAACGCGGGCATCCGGATCACCGGGAGCGAGCTGGCGAACGCGTTCACCTCCCCGATCACGCTGGGCATCCTGTGCGGCTTCGTCGTCGGCAAGCCGGTCGCCATCTTCGGGGCGTCCTGGCTGGCCACCCGGGTCAGCGGCGGCCGGCTGCGGCCGCCGGTCGGCTGGGGCGCGACGCTGGCGGGCGGCGCGAGCGCCGGTGTCGGATTCACCGTCTCGCTGCTGATCGCGACGCTGGCCTTCAGGGGCGACCAGCTGGAGGAGGCGAAGATCGGCACGCTCAGCGGGCTGATCGGCGCGTTCGCCGTCACCTGGGCGGTGACCGCGGTGATCGGGCGGCTGCCCAAGCACCGGCGCAACCGCGCGCTGCTCGGGACGACGGAGCTGATCGTCGACCTCGCGGTGCCCGTCGACCCGGAGCGCGACAAGGTGCGCGGGCCGATGGAGGCGCCGGTCACGGTGGTCGAGTACGGCGACTTCGAATGCCCTTACTGCGGCCAGGCGGAGCCGATCGTCCGCGAGCTGCTGGCCGACTTCGGGGACGTCCGCTACGTGTGGCGGCATCTGCCGCTCACCGATGTCCATCCGCAGGCGCAGCTCGCCGCCGAGGCGTCGGAGGCGGCGGCCGAGCAGAACGCCTTCTGGGAGATGCACGACCTGCTGCTGGACCACCAGGACGCGCTGCGGGCGCCGGATCTGCACCGGTACGCGGCGGATCTCGGGCTCGACATGGAGCGGTTCCGGCGCGACATACGGCACAGGCGCGGCGCGGCACGGATCGCCGAGGACGTGGAGTCGGCAGATCTGAGCGGGGTGTCGGGGACGCCGTCGTTCTTCATCAACGGCCGCCGGCACCGGGGCGCCTACGACATCGGCCATCTCTCGGCCGCGGTGCGCGAGGCGCGGCAGCGGGCGGCGCTGGTGCCGCCGTCCTGACGGTCCTCGCACCGGTCCTTCCGGGCAGGGACAACGGCGTGGGCCCGGCGGACGGTCGTGCCGTCCGCCGGGCCCGTGGCGCGGTCTGCTGGTGCTGCGGTTACGGGTGGTGCTGTGCGGTCAGTGCCTGAAGGCGTCCTTGCCCTTCTCCTTCGCCTGCCGCATGTCACCCTTCGCCGCCTCGGCGCGGCCTTCGGCCGTCATGCGCTCGTTGCCCACCGCGCGGCCGACTGTCTCCTTGGTCTTGCCCTTGATCTGCTCGACCTTGGCCTCGGTCTTCTGGTTCTTCTTCGCGGTCACAACAATCACGTCCTGACGTACTCGAAATCGGTGGACACCCTTCGCATGGCCGCGATCCGGAGGGCCAAACATCGGTTTTTCGGCCGGACCGATCAGCCGAGCCGGGTCAGGTCGGGCCGCAGCCGGTGCCAGACCGGCTGCCGGACGACCCGGCCCGAGGTCCAGCCGGAGATGGTGATCTCGGCGACGAGCCGGGGCTCGACCCAGTGCGGGGCCGGTACGTCCACGGGGTTGGCGAAGGGCGAGCCGCCGCGCGGGATCACGCCCAGATAGCGCGCCAGGTCGTGCCGTTCCCGCTCGGACATGCCGGACCCGACAGCGCCCACGTACCGCAGCCCTTCGGGCTCCGCGAGGCCCACCAGCACCGCTCCCGGCAGCCCGGCGAGCCCGCCGCGGCCCTCGGCCCAGCCGCCGATGATCACATCGACGGTCAGCAGATGCTTGGTCTTGCGCCAGTCGGGTGAGCGCAGCCCCGGGGTGTAGCGGGACGAGAGCCGTTTCGCCACGACGCCCTCGAAACCGCCGCGCAGGGTGGCGTCCCAGGCCTCCTGGCCGTGCCCCTCGATGTAGCCGGGGGCGGACCAGTTGGGGCCCGAGACGCCGAGGGCGGCCAGGGCCGCCCGGCGCTCCCGGTAGGTCCTGCCCAGCAGGGAGGTGCCGTCCAGCCACATCAGGTCGAACAGGACGAGATGGACGGGGTACTCGACAGCCAGGCGCGCGGCCCTGCGCGGGTTGGTCACGCCCATCCGGCGCTGGAGCAGCCCGAAGTCCGGCCGCCCCTTGGCGTCCAGCACCACGACCTCACCGTCGAGGACCGCGGCCCTGCCGCCGAGCTGCGCGCCGAGGGAGGCCAGTTCGGGGTAGCGGGGTGTCGCGTCGTTGCCCGCGCGGGTGGTCAGCCGTACGGCTGCGTCGGACGCGACCTCGACGACGCACCGCACGCCGTCCCACTTGACCTCGTACGCCCAGAGCGCGCTCCCGTCGGGGGCGCGCTCGTCGTCGGCCGGGAGCGGTCCTGGGACCGCCAGCATCGGCCTGATCAGTGCCGGGTCGGCGGCGCTTCGGTCGGACGTGGCCATGCTTTCGATGATCGGGGCAGTTCGCCCTTGCCGCCTCGCGAGCGCAGCGCGTACTGGAGCTTGCCCTCCGAGGAGCGCATCGAGCGCAGCGCGAGCATCAGGACCCCGATGTCGTCCAGGTACACGGGGTCGGGCACCAGGTCGGTGGGGAGTACGAGATAGATCATCGCCGCCCAGAACACCCAGCGGTTCTGGACCGGCAGTCCTGAGGCGCGCAGCCGGCGCCTGGTCCGCACCAGGCGGACCGCCAGGACGATCGCGAAGCCGACGGTGACTGCCACCACGACGGCGGCGACGGCAATGAGGATCTGGAGCTCACGGCTCATGGTGATCTCCTCCTTCGGGGTCGGCCTCCGGTACCGGATACCCCCGGCGCGGCGCGCCACCCGGGTCCCGGCCACTGATTGTCCGTCAGCGGCCGTGCCCGCGGCGGGGCGTGACGAGCGTAGCGAGGGGCGGCGCGCCCCGCCGGGTCCTGACTCCCGGCGGGGCGCGCCGCCCCTGCTGTCCTTGCCGTACCCGCGGCCGCCTTGCCCGCGGCCGCCGCCTTGCGGCCGGGTCAGGCCGCCGCGCCCGCCTTCAGCTGCCGCGCGATGCGCACGACGCGGTCGGCCTGGACGCGGGCCGCGTCACGGGTCTCGTCGTTGACCGGGTTGTTGCCCTGGGCGTCGATGTGCGAGGTGCCGTACGGGTTGCCGTCGGCGAACTTCACCGGGTCCGTGTAGCCGGGGGCCACGACGATGCCGCCGAAGTGGTGGAAGGAGTTGTAGAGCGCGAGCAGCGTGGACTCCTGGCCGCCGTGCCGGGTCGCGGAGGAGACGAAGCCCGAGTAGACCTTGTCGGCCAGCTTGCCCTGCGCCCACAGCCCGCCGAGCGTGTCGATGAACTGCTTGAGCTGGGAGGAGATGTTGCCGAAACGGGTGGGGCTGCCGAAGATCACGGCGTCCGCCCACTCGATGTCCTCGGGGGTCGCGACGGCGATGTCGGCGCTCGCCGCGTGGTTCGCGGCCCAGGCCGGGTTCGAGTCGATGGCGGCCTGCGGGGCCAGCTCGGCGACCCGGCGTACCCGCACCTCGGCGCCGGCCTTCTCGGCGGTCTCTGCCAGCACCTTGGCCACTTCGGTGTTGGTTCCGGTGGCCGAGTAGTAGACGACGGCGAGCTTTACGGGGTCACTCATGGTGGGGCCTTTCCGCGCCGGATACGCGCATGACGACATGCGCACGGCGATGACGTGCCGATATGTTGGTTTAACGGTAAACCACTTTCCCCCGGCCGTCGCCGTGAGCACCCTCACGCCCCGCGGCGGAATGCGCACCGGTTCCGCCGCGTCGACGCGCGACTGTCGAGATCCAGCCATGATCCACTCGGGCGCAATTCGGTAACACGGCGCACAAACGGACCGCCGCCACCCCTGCGGCGCCGTACTGCCGGGCCCATACACCCATTCCCGACCGCGCCGAGTCAGGATCCGGACACCCTCGGTGAGCCGTGTGTGATTGCGACGCCCCGGCCGCATGGCCGAATCGCGCGGGGACCCAACGCGCGTGCTGGGCAGGGGTGTCGGCGTCCACCGGGAGGTCACTTTCCCGCCGCCGGGCACTTTGCAGCAATTCACTGGCCCGTCACGCGTTCACCACCCGTCGCTGTCAACACGGCCACCCTCGGCGCGACTTGGGATCTACGCGCGCTGACTCCCGCCGTAGGTCCGGAAGTCGGCCTTGCCATCGAAGCAACCGGACCCAAGGATTCAGTCCGTGCGATTGACAGGTTCACGGCCAAAACCGAATGGCCGCGAACGATCGCACCACTGCGGCCCGCCCACCCGTCGGACCGCGCGTTTCCCCCACTGATGGAGGATGTTGTGACCTTCAAGCGCTTTACCCCCCTCGACACGCTCTCCAGACGAGTCCGGCTCATCGCAGTCGCATCCGGCCTGGTGACCGCTGTCGCGCTTGCGGCCCCGACCGCCATGGCCCAGACCGCTCCCTCGGCAAGCGCCTCGACGCTGGCCGCGACGAGCAGCGCCGTCAGCGCCTCCGCCGCCCCCGGTACGGCCTGGTACACGGACGCGAAGACCGGCAAGGTCGTCGTCACCGTCGACAGCACCGTCTCCGACGCGGCCATCGCGAAGATCAAGAGCTCCGTCCCCAGCACCTCGCAGCTCACCGTCAAGCACACCGCCGGCAAGTTCAGCAAGCTGCTGGCCGGCGGCGCGGCCATCTACACCGGCGGCGGCCGCTGCTCGCTCGGCTTCAACGTCCGCAGCGGCAGCACGTACTACGCCCTGACGGCGGGCCACTGCACCAACATCGGCTCGACCTGGTACAGCAACTCGTCGCAGAGCACGGTGCTCGGCAGCACCGCGGGCTCCAGCTTCCCCGGCAACGACTACGGCATCATCCGGCTCAGCCAGGCTGCGCCGAACGACGGCCGTGTCACCCTCTACAACGGCTCCTACCAGGACATCACGTCGGCGGGCAACGCCTCCGTGGGTCAGCGCGTGACCCGCAGCGGCTCGACCTCGGGCGTGCACACCGGCACGGTCCAGGCCACGAACGCCAGCGTCCGCTACGCCGAGGGCACCGTCTCCGGCCTCATCCAGACCAACGTCTGCGCCGAGCCCGGCGACAGCGGCGGTCCGCTCTTCGCCGGCAGCGTGGCGCTGGGCACCACCTCCGGCGGCAGCGGCAACTGCTCCTCCGGCGGCACCACGTTCTTCCAGCCGGTGACCGAGGCCCTCAGCGTGTACGGGGTCAGCGTCTACTAGTACCCCTCCCGGCAAGCTTTGCCCTGTCGCGGGCAAACATTGCCGGTCACGGCACTAGTCGCCGCTGAGCAGTCAGGCAGCATCCGCTCCACCCATCACCACTGATACCGGCGGGCCGCGTCCTCGGACGCGGCCCGCCGCGTCGCCGCTCCGGCCGTCAGCCCACAGCGGGCGCCGGGAGCGTCACCTCGAACCGGCAGCCGCCCGCCACGTTGCGGACGGCTGCGCGGCCCGCGTGGGCCTCCACGATGCCCCGGACGATCGCGAGCCCCAGGCCGGCGCCGCCCGGCGGCGTACGGGCCTCGGTACCCCGCCAGCCGGTGTCGAAGACCCGGGCCAGGTCCTCGGCCGGGATACCGCCGCAGCCGTCGGTGACGGAGAGCACGACGGAACCGGCGCGCAGCTCGGCCGCGACGGCGACCGTGCCGTCGGCCGGGGTCCGGTGGATGGCGTTGATCAGCAGATTGGCGAGGACCCGCGTCATCTCCTTGCCGTCCACCTCGATCGGGACGGCCTCGACATCGGCGCCGACCAGCCGTACCCCGTGCTCCCTGGCCACCGGATCGGCGCCCGCCAGCGCCTCCCCCACCAGGTCGTACGCCGACATCCGGGTCGGCGTGAGGGCGAGCGAACCCGCGTGGATACGGGAGAGTTCGAAGAGATCGCCGACCATCGAGTCGAGCCGGGCCACCTCGGCGCTGATCTGCCGGAAGTACCGGGCCTGGTCCGGCACCACACCGTCCTCCAGCGCCTCCGACATGGCGCGGAGCCCGGCCAGCGGGGTGCGCAGGTCGTGCGAGATCCAGGCGACCAGCTCGCGCCGCGAGGTCTCCAGGGCCCGCTCACGCTCCCGCGAGACGGCGAGCTTCGCGCTGGTCGCCGCCAGCTCCCTGCTCAGCTCGGTGAGTTCGGCCGTGGCCGGGCCGCCGGGCGCGTCGAAGCTGCCGCCGTCGCCGAACGACCGGGCGGCGAGGGCCAGATCGCGGCTGCGGGCGACGACCCAGCGGCCCAGCAGCAGCGCGGTGGCGAGCGAGACCGCGGCCGCCATCGCTGTGACCGTGGTGACGACCGACAGGTCGTGCCTGGACAGGAACATCGCCTGGGCGACGCCCAGCGTCCCGGCGAGCATCGCGGTGACGGCGACGGCGGCGACCACGGTCAGCCCGACGGTGACCGAGCGGTCCCGCAGCAGCCGCAGCGCGACCGCTCCGACCAGGCCTGCGGCGGCTGCGCCGGCGAAGGCGATCAGCACGATGGCGAGCATGGGGGGCACGGTCAGCTCCTGTCGGTGGGCTGCTCGGTGCGCTGCTCGGCGGACTGCCCCGCGCGCTGCTCGAAGGGCTCCCCGGCCGGCTGCTCGGGCGGTGCGTCGAAGCGGTAGCCGACCCCCCAGACCGTCCGGATCAGCCGGGGCCTCGCCGGATCGTCCTCGATCTTGCCGCGCAGCCGCCGCACATGGACGGTGACCGTCGACAGATCGCCGAACTCCCAGCCCCACACGTCGTGCATCAGCTGCTCCCTGGCGATGGCGAGCCCCGGGTGCGTCATCAGGTGCGCGAGCAGTTCGAACTCGCGCAGGGTCAGCGCCAGCGGGCTGCCGTCCTTGGTGGCGCTGCGGGCCGCGGGGTCGAGGGTCAGCCCGCCGGAGCGCAGCTCGGGCCCGGCGGCGCCGCCCTGCCGGGCGTGGGTGCCGCGGCGCAGCACCGACTCGACGCGCAGCACGAGTTCGCGCGGACTGAAGGGCTTGGTGACGTAGTCGTCGGCCCCTATCTCCAGACCGAGGATGCGGTCGTCCTCGTCGCCGCGCGCGGTCAGCATGATGACGGGCACGGCGGCGCTCGCCCGCAGCCGCCGGCACACCTCAAGACCGTCCATGCCGGGCAGCATCAGATCGAGGACGACCAGCGCGGGCGGGTTCCCCGCCGCCAGCCGCAGCGCCTCGGGCCCGTCGGCGGCCCGGTCGACGGCGAAGCCGGCCCGTTCCAGATAGCCGGTGACGACCTCGGAGACGGTCGGGTCGTCGTCGACGACCAGGATGGTGTGCATACGCGCAAGTCTCCTCGGGCGGTGGCCGGTGCACCGCCGTTCACCTCTTACGAAACCATGACGGAGGGCCCGGCCACGAACCAGCGGCCACGAACCGGCGGCCACGACGTCCGATTCGTACAAGACCCGTCCGCGCCCCGCTGCCTACGGTGGGGGCATGACTCCACGACTTGATGTGATCGGCCTGGTCGTCTCCGACATGGCGGCCTCCCTCGCGTTCTACCGCAGGCTCGGCGTCGAGGTGCCCGCCGACGCGGACACCGCGCCCCACGCGGAGGCGGTGCTGCCCGGCGGGGTGCGGCTGCTGTGGGACACGGAGGACGTCGTACGCTCCTTCGACCCCGGCTGGACGGCGCCCCGCGAGGGTGAGCGGCTCTCGCTGGCCTTCTCCTGCGACAGCCCCGCCGACGTGGACTCGATCTACGCGGATCTGACCGGCGCCGGGTACCGGGGCCATCTGAAGCCGTGGGACGCGGTCTGGGGGCAGCGTTACGCGACGGTGCTCGACCCGGACGGCTGCTCGGTCTCGCTGTACGCCAGCGCCGCGTAGGCGCCGAGTGTGAGCCCGGCCAGCTCGCGCGTCTCCCGTGCGAGATGCGCCTGGTCGGTGCAGCCCGCGTCCAGCGCGGCCTGCGCGTAGGGCGTCCCGGCCCGTACGAGCGCCAGGGCGCGCTGCAGGCGCAGGATACGGGCGAGCGTCTTGGGGCCGTACCCGAAGGCGTCCAGCGAGCGGCGGTGCAGCTGGCGGGCGCCGAGGCCGACCGCTTCGGCGGTCGCCGCGACCGTACGGCCCGCGTCGAGGCCCTCGACCACGGCCCGCAGCAGCGGGTCGGGCGGCCCGCTCCCGGCGGCCCTGCGCGCGGCGACGGCCTCCAGGACGGCCGCGGGGTCGGCGGCGGCGGCGAGCCGCTCCACACTCTCGCGCGCCCCGGCGGCGGGCCACAGGTCTGCGAGGTCCACCCGCCGGTCGCGCAGTTCGTGCGCCGGTACGCCGAGGACGGCGGGCGCCGTGCCCGGCGCGAAGCGCACGCCGGTGAAGCGGGAGCCGCCGAGCCCGTCGCCGGTGTGCGCGTGGGTGTCGGGCCCCGCGACGAGCAGCCTGCCGTCGGCCCACAGCAGGTCCATGCAGCCGTCGGGGAGCACCGGATAGGGCGCCGTGGCCGCACGGTCCGGCACGGTCTTCGTCCAGACGACGGCGCCCTCCAGCAGCCGCGACGTCCACTCCCGGTACATACCGATCAGGCTAACGCCGTCGCTCAGTGCTTGTGGTTCTTGTGCCGTGGGGCGTGCAGCCGGGACCGTACCCGGGACTTCACGTCGTCCGGCGGCAGGAAGCGCGACCAGCGTTCCGGGAACTCCGACGGCATGTCGGGGTCGGCGCCGGCCTCCTCGTCGGCCGGGGGGCCAGCGGCGGCGGCGCGGGCCATCAACTCGGCGGCGTGGGCGGCCCGCAGACGTTCGTTGGACGCGCGGGCGGCGGCCGTGGCGAGGGACGGCCAGACCCGGTCGATGGCCGCGTTGACTGCGGCGCCGACCAGGACGGCGAAGGCGGAGATACCGATCCACAACAGCACGGCGATGGGCGCGGCCAGCGAGCCGTAGATCGTCGGGCCCTCCACCGTGCTGGTGAGGTAGATCCGCAGCAGGAAGCTGCCGAGCACCCAGATGGCGAGCGCGACCAGCGCACCCGGGACGTCCTCCAGCCACGCGGAACGGGCCGGCACCGACACGTGGTAGAGCGTGGTGAGGAAGGCGATGGACAGCAGGCTGACCACGGGCCAGTAGAGGATGCTGACGACTTCCGTGCCGCCGGGCACGAACTCGACCACCCTGTCGGGTCCCACGACGGCGAGCGGCAGCACCACCGAGCCGATGACCAGGGCGGCGAGGTAGAGCAGGAAGGCGAGCAGCCGGGTCGCCACGATGCCGCGCCTGCCGTCGAGCCCGTACATCACGGTGATCGTGTCGACGAAGACGTTGACCGCGCGCGACCCCGACCACAGGGCGATGGCGAAGCCGATGGAGATGACATCGGGCCGGCCGCCGTGGTTGATGTCCGCCAGCAGCGGTTTGGCGATCTGGTTCACGCCGCGGTCGGAGAGGACCGTGCCGACCGCCGAGAGGATGCTCTTCTCCAGCGAGGCGACCGTCGTGGTGTTGGTCCAGTCGTCCACGTACCCCAACAGGCCGATCATGCCGAGGAGCAGCGGCGGCAGCGAGAGCAGCGTGAAGAACGCCGCCTCGGCGGCGAGCCCCAGGATGCGGTACTCCATGCAGGAGTTGACCGTGTCCTTCAGCAGCAGCCACGCCATCTTCCGCTTCGAGACGTTGCGGTAGAGCACTCGGGCCCGGTGGAGCCGCCCCGATGGCCGCTCGGGTGTTTCTTTTGCTGCCTGCACATCCTTACCGTAGCCGTATGGCAGCCACCACTCACACAGTGACCAACCAGGTCCCGCCCCTGGTGGGGTACGACGTATTCGCCGCCGACCGGGCGCTGGCCGAGGCCGTCGGGCGCCATCTCGCGCCGGACCTCCTCGACACGGCCGAGGAGGAGCTGACGACGCTCGGTCTCGCCGCGGGATCGGCGCAGGCGCAGCAGTGGGCGACGCAGGCCAACGAGAACCCGCCGAAGCTGCGCACCCACGACAGGTACGGCAACAGAATCGACGAGGTCGACTTCCATCCGGCCTGGCACCGGCTGCTCGGGCACGCGGTGACCGCCGGTCTGACGGACGCCTGGAGCAGGCCGGGCGGCCATCTGCGGCGCGCGGCCGGGTTCCTCGTCTGGTCGCAGGCCGAGGCCGGCCACGGCTGCCCGGTGTCGATGACGCACGCGGCCGTGCCGGCGCTGCGCACCGATCCCGCGCTCGCGGCGGAGTGGGAGCCGAAGCTCCTCTCGCACAGCTACGAGCCCGACCTGCTGCCCGCCGGGCAGAAGCCGGGGGTGCTCTTCGGGATGGGCATGACGGAGAAGCAGGGCGGCAGCGACGTACGGGCCAACACGACGGCCGCCCGGCCGCTGGACGCGGCGGGCGAGTATCTGCTCACCGGGCACAAGTGGTTCTGTTCCGCGCCGATGTCCGACGGGTTCCTGGTGCTGGCGCAGGCACCGGAGGGGCTGACCTGTTTCCTGCTGCCGCGGGTGCTGCCCGACGGGGAGCGCAACACGTTCCGGATCCAGCGGCTCAAGGACAAGCTGGGCAACCGCTCGAACGCGTCGGGCGAGGTCGAGTTCGACGACACGTGGGCGCGCCGGGTCGGCGACGAGGGGCGCGGGGTGCGCACCATCATCGAGATGGTGGCGGCGACCCGGCTCGACTGCGTGCTCGGGGGCGCGGCGCTGATGCGGCAGGCCGTGGCGCAGGCGGTGCACCACGCGACGTACCGCACCGCGTTCGGGGGCGAGTTGGTCGACAAGCCGCTGATGCGCAACGTCCTGGCCGATCTGGCGCTGGAGTCGGAGGCGGCGACGACGCTCGCGATGCGGCTCGCCTCGGCGTACGACCGGTCGTACGGCTCGACGGGCAGCGTCGAGGCCGGGCAGGAGCGGGCGTTCCTGCGGCTGGCCGTGCCGATCGCCAAGTACTGGGTGACGAAGCGAACGACGCCGCTGGTCGCGGAGGCCCTGGAGTGTCTGGGCGGCAACGGCTACGTGGAGGAGTCCGGCATGCCGCGGCTGCTGCGCGAGGCGCCGCTCAACTCGATCTGGGAGGGCTCGGGCAATGTGCAGGCGCTCGACGTGCTGCGGGCGTTGCAGCGTGAACCGGATGCGGTGAACGCGTTCCTGACGGAGGTGGGCAAGGCGCGCGGCGCCGACCACCGTCTCGACGGGGCGATCAAGGACCTGCTGACGGAACTGGCCGACCTGAACGGGATCGAGACAAGGGCGCGCAGGCTGGTGGAGCGGATGGCGCTGGTACTCCAGGGGTCGCTGCTGGTGCGCTGGGCGCCGCCGCAGGTGGCCGACGCGTTCTGCGCCTCACGGCTCGGCGGGGACTGGGGCGCGGCCTTCGGCACCCTGCCGTACGGGCTCGATCTGGCCCCGGTGGTGGAGCGGGCGCGGCCCGTCGCGCCGTGACGCGGGGCGCCGGAGCATGACGTACGACGTCAGAGGTGGTGCTGCGCCGACACGGCACCACCTCCGACTTGTTGTCACCTTCGTGCACATGTCCCTGGTCCGCCAGGGTTGCAAGGCGTTGCAGGAATTGGCCAACTGACCCTCCGTCCGGATTTCGGAGCGGCACGATGGGCATATGGTGCCGCGCCGACCGTGAGGACCGGGAGCCCGATGAAGGACGTACCGCTCGACCTGTCCCGGCTGACCGCCCTGGACAGTGCCCAGGCCACCCGTCTGCTCCATCAGACCCGGGACGCGGCGCTCGCCGGTGAGCGTCCCGCCGTCGCGCCACGACCGCTGATCGACGCGTCGTGGCAGCGGATGTCACGGCTCGGGGTCAGCCCGCAGCAGTCCCTCGGCGGGGTTCCGCTGGAGCGTGAGGAGCTGGAGCACCGCAGGCGTACGTCGGAGCTGGGCGAGCTGATGCGCACGCTCAGCGCCGAACTCACCACCCTGGTCGACGTGGCGCAGCAGATCATGGTCGTCTCGGACGACGCGGGCCGGGTGCTGTGGCGCGAGGGCAGCCTCGGTGTGCTGCGCAGGGCCAGCGGCATCCGGCTTGAGGAGGGCACCACGTGGTCGGAGGGCGCCACGGGGACCAACGCGATCGGTACGGCGCTGGCGATCCGCCGGCCCGTACAGGTCCACTCGGGCGAGCATTTCGTGCGGACGCTGCACTCGTGGACCTGTGCGGCGGCCCCGGTGCACGACCCGCGGGACGGGCGGCTGCTCGGGGTGGTCGACGTGAGCGGTCCCGCGACCGGTTTCCATCCGACGACGCTGGGTCTGGTGACGTCGGTCGCGCGGCTCGCGGAGAGCGAGATGCGCGAAGGGCACCGGCGCGCCGTCGAGCGGCTGCGGTCGGTGGCCGCGCCGATCCTGTGCCGGGTGGGCGGCCGGGCCATGGCCGTCGACCGGCACGGCTGGACGGCGGCGGTCACCGGTATGCCGCCGACGGACCGGGTGCCGCTGCCGAAGTCGCTGCGGGCCGGCCGGATCTGGCATCCGGCGTTCGGGACGTGCACGGTCGAAGCGCTGCCCGGCGGCTGGCTGTTGCGGATCGACGAGGGACCGGGGCCCGGCGAAACGGCGCAGCCGAGCCGGGTGGTCCTGGACCTGAGCCGGCCGCACAGCTGGACGGTCGCGGTGTCCGGGCCCGCCGGCAGCTGGACGCAGGAGCTGACTCCGCGCCATGCCGAGCTGCTGTACGTCCTGGCCACGCGCCGCGAGGGACGCACGGCAGCGGAGCTGGCGTCGGACGTGTTCGGCGACCCGACCCGCACGGTGACGGTGCGGGCCGAGATGTCACGGGTGCGGCGCCATCTCTCGGGGGTGCTGGCGCACCGCCCGTACCGGTTCAGCGACGAGGTCGAGGTGGAGGTGGTGCCGCCCTGCGACCCCGCGGGGCTGCTGCCGCACTCGACGGCCCCGGCCGTGCTGGGCGCGCGGCTGCGCGGGGGCGCGTGACGGGAGCGCGGTCCGGCGTGGTTCGCTGGCTCGTATGAGCATCTCTGTGACCACGTGGTCCCTGGAACAGACCTCGCCCGCCGATCTGCGGCCCGCCGCGTCGCCCGGCGGCGATGTCCGGATCGTCAGGTCCGAGGTGCCGTCGCCCGAGTTCAGCCGCTTCCTCTACACGGCGGTCGGCGGGGACGTCCGGTGGACCGACCGGCTCCCGCTGAGCCGGGCGCGATGGGCGCAGGAGCTGTCCCGGCCGGGGGTGGAGACCTGGGTCGCGTACGAACGGGGCACCCCGGCCGGCTATGTGGAGCTGGCGGCGCAGGACGACGCGGCGGTGGAGATCGTCTACTTCGGGCTGCTCCCGGCCTTCCGCGGCCGGCGCATCGGCGGCCACCTGCTGTCGTACGGGACGGCGCGCGCCTGGGATCTCGCCGAGCGGTGGCCCGGCCGGAAGCCGACGGAGCGGGTCTGGCTGCACACCTGCTCGAAGGACGGCCCGTACGCGCGGGAGAACTATCTGCGGCGCGGTTTCACGCTGTTCGACACCAGCGTCGCGGAGGAACCGGACGTGGCGACTCCGGGTCCCTGGCCGGGCGCGTGAGCCTCCCGGGAACCACGGTGATCGGCGGGTAAACTCGGTCGTCACGTGACAGCCGACACATCGTCTCGCAAGATGGGACAGAGTTGTCCATATGCCGGACAATGGTGGACTGCCCGGAGACCCGCGTGACACGCTTCCGTCATGTCGAGAGCTGGAATTGCCTTGGTGAGTCGGCGGCACGTCGATCTCGGCCGCATGTCCAGCGCCATCTGTCGAGTGAGCTGAGAGTCCAGCACCTCCACAGTCCCCGACCCCTTGCCCCTATCGCGCACTGTTTGCGCCCCGCGCGAGTGTGCCGCTCAGAGCCGCCCTCCCGCAGTCTCGAAGGACGTATCCGCCATGGCCGCCACCCCGGAAAAGCCGACGCCCGCAGCCCCGCGCCGCAAAGTGAGCCGTCACCGCGGCGAGGGCCAGTGGGCCATGGGGCACTTCACTCCGCTCAACGCCAACGAGCAGACGAAGAAGGACGACGACGGTCTCAACGTACGGACACGTATTGAGACGATCTACTCCAAGGCCGGGTTCGACTCGATCGACGGCGCCGACCTGCGCGGCCGGATGCGCTGGTGGGGTCTGTACACCCAGCGCAAGCCCGGGATCGACGGCGGCAAGACCGCGATCCTGGAGCCGGAGGAGCTGGACGACAAGTACTTCATGCTGCGGGTCAGGATCGACGGCGGCCGGCTGACCGCGGAACAGCTGCGCACGATCGGCGGGATCTCCGCCGAGTTCGGCCGCGACACCGCCGACATCACCGACCGGCAGAACATCCAGCTGCACTGGATCCGGATCGAGGACGTGCCGGAGATCTGGCGCCGGCTCGAAGCCGTCGGGCTGAAGACCACCGAAGCCTGCGGCGACACGCCCCGGGTGGTCCTCGGCTCGCCCGTCGCCGGCGTGGCAGCCGACGAGATCATCGACGGCAGCTGGGTCATCGACGAGATCAACGAGCGCTTCATCGGCTCCAAGGAGTTCTCGAACCTGCCGCGCAAGTTCAAGACGGCGGTCTCCGGATCGCCGCTGCTGGACGTGGCGCACGAGATCAACGACATCGCCTTCGTCGGCGTCGACCACCCCGAGCACGGCCCCGGCTTCGACCTGTGGGTCGGCGGCGGCCTGTCCACCAACCCCAAGCTCGGCGTACGGCTCGGCGCCTGGATCCCCGAGCGCGAGGCGCCCGACGTCTGGGCCGGGGTGATCGGGATCTTCCGCGACTACGGCTACCGCAGGCTGCGTACCCGCGCCCGGCTGAAGTTCCTCGTCGCCGACTGGGGCCCGGAGAAGTTCCGCCAGGTCCTGGAGGACGAGTACCTGAAGCGCACGCTCGTCGACGGCCCGGCGCCGCCGCTGCCCGTGCACCGGTGGCGTGACCACGTCGGGGTGCACCGCCAGACCGACGGCCGCTTCTACGTCGGCTTCGCGCCGCGCGTCGGCCGGGTCGACGGGCCCACCCTGACCAAGATCGCCGACCTCGCGGCGGCGCACGGCTCGGACCGGCTGCGGACCACCGTCGAGCAGAAGATGATCGTGCTCGACGTGGCCGAGGACCAGGTCGATTCGCTGGTCGCCGGGCTGGAGGCGCTGGACCTGCGGGTCAACCCCTCGCCCTTCCGGCGCGGCACCATGGCCTGCACCGGCATCGAGTTCTGCAAGCTGGCGATCGTCGAGACGAAGCAGCGCGGCGCCGATCTCATCGACGAACTGGAGCGCAGGCTGCCCGAGTTCGACGAGCCGATCACCATCAACGTCAACGGCTGCCCCAACGCCTGCGCCCGGATCCAGGTCGCCGACATCGGTCTCAAGGGCCAGCTGGTCCTGGACGACAACGGCGACCAGGTCGAGGGCTTCCAGGTCCACCTCGGCGGCGCCCTGGGCCTCGACGCCGGCTTCGGCCGCAAGGTCCGTGGTCTGAAGGTCACTTCGGCCGAGCTGCCCGACTACGTCGAGCGGGTGCTGGGCCGCTACCAGAAGGAGCGCGAGGACGGCGAGCGCTTCGCCACCTGGGCGGCCCGCGCCTCCGCCGAGGCGCTGTCATGAGCGAGCGCGCCGCCCCGTTCTACTGCCCGTACTGCGGCGACGAGGACCTGCGTCCCAGCGAGCAGGGACACGGGTCATGGGAATGCGCGGCATGCAACCGGGCCTTCCAGTTGAAGTTCCTCGGGCTGCTCGCCCAGGGACTGCGACGGAGTGACGGAGGGGAAGAGATATGACCGCACCGACGGAGACCGACGATCTGAAGGGCCTCGCCGAACAGGCGGGGCGTGATCTGGAGAACGCCACAGCGCTGGAGATCCTCACCTGGGCGGCCGACACCTTCGGCGGCCGGTTCTGTGTGACGTCGTCCATGGAGGACGCGGTCGTCGCCCACCTCGCCTCCCGCGCCAGGCCCGGCGTCGATGTCGTCTTCCTCGACACCGGTTACCACTTCCCCGAGACCATCGGCACCCGGGACGCCGTCGACGCCGTGATGGACGTCAACCTCATCACGCTCACCCCCCGGCAGAGCGTCGCCGAACAGGACGCCGAGTACGGCCCGAAGCTGCACGACCGCGACCCCGACCTGTGCTGCGCGCTGCGCAAGGTCAAGCCCCTCGAAGAGGGCCTGGCCGGCTACGCGGCCTGGGCCACGGGACTGCGCCGCGACGAGTCGCCGACCCGCGCCAACACCCCGGTGGTCAGCTGGGACGAGAAGCGGCAGAAGGTGAAGATCGCCCCGATCGCCCGCTGGACGCAGGACGACGTCGACAGCTACGTCGAGGAGCACGGCGTCCTCACCAACCCGCTCCTCACGGACGGTTACGCCTCCGTCGGCTGCGCCCCCTGCACGCGCAGGGTCCTGGCAGGCGAGGACCCCAGGGCGGGCCGCTGGGCCGGCCGGTCGAAGACCGAGTGCGGAATCCACGGATGAGCCAGGAGGGGCAGTTGAGCGGCACGGACCAGGGCGCGACCGTCTGGCTCACCGGTCTGCCGAGCGCCGGCAAGACCACCATCGCGAACGAACTCGCGGGACGGCTGCGCGGCGAGGGCCACCGGGTCGAGGTGCTCGACGGCGACGAGATCCGCGAATTCCTCTCCGCGGGCCTCGGCTTCAGCCGCGAGGACCGGCACACCAACGTGCAGCGGATCGGCTTCGTCGCCCAACTCCTCGCCGCCAACGGGGTGAAGGCGCTGGTGCCGGTGATCGCCCCGTACACGGACAGCCGCGACGCCGTACGCAAACGGCACGAGGCCCGCTCCGCGGCCTATCTGGAGGTGCATGTGGCCACGCCGGTCGAGGTGTGCTCCGTACGCGACGTGAAGGGCCTGTACGCCAAGCAGGCGGCCGGCGAGATCTCCGGCCTCACCGGGGTCGACGACCCGTACGAGGCGCCGGAATCGCCGGACCTGCGGATCGAGTCGCACACCCAGACCGTGGCGCAGTCCGCGGCGGCCCTGCACGCGCTGCTGACCGAGAGGGGACTCGCATGAGGCCGACCGTCGCGACCGTGGGCGAGGGCACCGACGCCCCGTACGCGCTGAGCCATCTGGACGCCCTGGAGTCCGAGGCGGTGCACATCTTCCGCGAGGTGGCGGGCGAGTTCGAGCGGCCGGTGATCCTCTTCTCCGGCGGCAAGGACTCCATCGTCATGCTGCATCTGGCGCTCAAGGCGTTCACGCCCGCGCCGGTGCCGTTCTCGCTGCTGCACGTGGACACCGGGCACAACTTCCCCGAGGTGCTGGCCTACCGCGACCGTACGGTCGCCGAGCACGGGCTGCGGCTGCATGTCGCCTCCGTACAGGACTACATCGACGCGGGAACGCTGCGCGAGCGCCCCGACGGCACCCGCAACCCGCTGCAGACCGTGCCGCTGACGGAGAAGATCCAGGCCGAGCGGTTCGACGCGGTCTTCGGCGGCGGCCGGCGCGACGAGGAGAAGGCCCGCGCCAAGGAGCGGGTGTTCTCGCTGCGCGACGAGTTCTCCCAGTGGGACCCGCGCCGCCAGCGGCCCGAGCTGTGGCAGCTCTACAACGGCCGGCACGCGGCGGGCGAGCATGTCCGGGTCTTCCCGATCTCCAACTGGACCGAGCTGGACGTGTGGCAGTACATCGCACGGGAGGGCATCGAACTCCCCGAGATCTACTTCGCGCACGAGCGTGAGGTGTTCAGCCGCTCCGGCATGTGGCTGACGGCGGGCGACTGGGGCGGCCCGAAGGACGGCGAGACCGTCGAGCTGCGCCAGGTGCGCTACCGCACGGTGGGCGACATGTCCTGCACGGGCGCCGTCGACTCGGACGCCACCACGCTCGACGCGGTGATCGCCGAGATCGCCGCCTCCCGGCTCACCGAGCGCGGCGCCACCCGCGCCGACGACAAGATGTCCGAGGCCGCGATGGAAGACCGCAAGCGCGAGGGGTACTTCTAACCATGACGAGTACGGGTACGGAGAAGTACGCCGAGCAGCTGGCCACCACCACACTGCTGCGCTTCGCCACGGCGGGCTCCGTCGACGACGGCAAGTCCACCCTGGTGGGCCGGCTGCTGCACGACTCCAAGTCGGTGCTCACCGACCAGCTGGAGGCCGTCGCGCACGCCTCGCGCAACCGCGGCCAGGAGACGCCCGACCTGGCGCTGCTCACCGACGGGCTGCGGGCCGAGCGCGAACAGGGCATCACGATCGACGTGGCGTACCGCTACTTCGCCACGCCCCGGCGGCGGTTCATCCTCGCCGACACCCCGGGCCATGTGCAGTACACCCGCAACATGGTGACCGGCGCCTCCACCGCCGAACTGGCCGTGGTCCTGGTCGACGCGCGCAACGGCGTGGTCGAGCAGACCCGCCGCCACGCGGCCGTGGCCGCGCTGCTGCGGGTGCCGCACGTGGTGCTCGCGGTCAACAAGATGGACCTGGTCGCGTACGCGGAGCCGGTGTTCGCCGCGATAGCCGAGGAGTTCACCGCGTACGCGGCCTCGCTGGGCGTCCCGGAGATCACCGCGATCCCGATCTCGGCGCTCGCCGGCGACAACGTGGTCGAGCCGTCCGCGCACATGGACTGGTACGGCGGCCCCACGGTCCTGGAGCACCTGGAGACCGTGCCGGTCAGCCACGACCTGGCCGACTGCCCCGCGCGCTTCCCCGTCCAGTACGTGATCCGCCCGCAGTCCGCCGAACACCCCGACTACCGCGGCTACGCGGGGCAGATCGCCTCCGGCGTGCTGCGCGTGGGCGACGCGGTGACGGTGCTGCCCTCAGGCCGTACCAGCACCGTCGAGGGCATCGACGCGCTCGGCGAGTCCGTCACGGTCGCCTGGGCCCCGCAGTCGGTGACGGTCCGGCTGGCCGACGACATCGACGTGTCGCGCGGCGATCTGATCGCCCCGACCGCCAGCGCCCCCGGCACCACGCAGGACGTCGAGGCGACGGTGTGCCATGTCGCCGACCGGCCCCTGACGGTGGGCCAGCGGGTGCTGCTCAAGCACACCACCCGTACGGTCAAGGCGATCGTCAAGGACATCCCCTCGCGGCTCACCCTGGACGACCTCTCCCAGCACCCGGCGCCCGGCCGGCTCGTCGCCAACGACATCGGCCGGGTCACGATCCGTACCGCCGAACCGCTCGCGCTCGACGCCTACGCGGACTCGCGCCGTACCGGATCGTTCCTGCTCATCGACCCGGCGGACGGTACGACGCTGACGGCCGGCATGGCCGGCGCCGCGTTCGCCGCCGAGAGCGCCGTGGCGCTCCCCGCCCAGGACGACGAGGGATGGGACTTCTGATGGCCATCGACGTGTACGCGACATTCGCGAAGGAGGGCGGCCGCGTGGGAAGCGGCACGCTCGGCGCGGGGACGGGCGGAGTCTCGCGATGTGCGCGATGACGTACGCGCACCGCTCGCGCGCCCTCAGAAGCTGTCGTCTTACCCCGGCCGGGGCCCGAGGGGCCTGGCACCTCCGCCTCCGGCGTTGTCGTCAGTCGCCGACGCTCCGCGTCGACTCCCTCCTCCGCCTTGGATCCGAAGGCACCAGGCCCCTCGACCTGATCCCAACCGGCGCAAGACAACAGCTTCTCACCCCCCGCACCCTCCGCACGCTCCACCCGTACCGCCGAAGACCTGCCGACTTCCCGGTCTCGCCACCGCCCCGCGCAGCGGCGTAAGTTCCGGGCCAACGAGAGGAACCCCTCCCGTGCCTGCCACCCGTCCCACCTCGCACCGCCGCCTCGCCGTCGCGGCCGCACTGCCGCTGGTCGCCCTGGTCCTCGCGTCCTGCGGCTACGGCTCCGACTCGGACTCCGACAAGGACGCGTCGGCGAAGCCCGCCGCCTCCTCCGGAGCGAAGAAGCTCTCCGCCGACTCCGTGAAGATCGGCTACTTCCCCAACCTCACGCACGCCACCGCGCTCGTCGGTATCGAGCAGGGCATCTTCCAGAAGGAGCTCGGTGCCACGAAGGTGGCGCCCGCCACCTTCAACGCCGGGCCCTCCGAGATCGAGGCGCTCAACGCGGGCAGTGTCGACATCGGCTTCATCGGCCCCTCCCCCGCCGTGAACGGCTACACGGCGACCAAGGGCCAGAGCCTGCGGATCATCGGCGGTTCGGCCTCCGGCGGCGTCGAACTCGTCGTCAACCCGAAGAAGATCAAGTCCCTGAAGGACGTCAAGGGCAAGAAGATCGCCACCCCGCAGCTGGGCAACACCCAGGACGTGGCGTTCCTCAACTGGATATCGGACCAGGGCTGGAAGGTCGACGCCCAGTCCGGCAAGGGCGACGTCTCCGTCGTCCGCACGGACAACAAGATCACCCCGGACGCATACAAGTCCGGTTCGATCGACGGCGCCTGGGTGCCCGAGCCGACCGCGTCCAAGCTGGTCGCGGCGGGCGGCAAGATCCTGCTCGACGAGCGTGACCTGTGGCCGGACAAGAAGTTCGTGATCACGAACATCATCGTGAAGCAGTCGTTCCTCAAGGAACACCCGGACGTGGTCGAGGCCGTGCTGCGCGGTTCGGTGAACACCAACAAGTGGATCAACGCCAACCCGGACGCGGCGAAGGCGTCGGCCAACGCGGCGCTGAAGAAGCTGTCCGGCGCCGAGCTGCCCGCCGACGTCATCGACCCGGCGTGGAAGACCATCCAGTTCACCGACGACCCGCTGGCCTCCACGCTGCAGGCCGAGGCCGACCACGCCGTCAAGGCGGGGCTGCTCAAGAAGCCCGACCTGGCGGGCATCTACGACCTGGCGCCGCTCAACAAGATCCTCCAGGCGGCGGGCCAGCCCGCGGTCGACGACGCGGGTCTCGGCGCCAAGTAACCGGCGCGGACCACAGCCCTCTTCCCGTTATCCGCACCGTTCCCAGGAGGTGACGACCTATGGCATCGACCCTCGCCAAGGCCGCCGACAGCGTCCCGGTGGTGGACCACGCCGCCCGGATCGCGCACGTCTCGAAGTCCTTCGCGACGCCCGCGGGGCAGCAGCTCGTCCTCGACGACATCACCCTCGATGTCGCCCCCGGCGAGTTCGTCACCCTCCTGGGGGCTTCGGGCTGTGGCAAGTCCACCCTGCTCAACCTGGTCGCCGGGCTCGACCGGCCGTCCGCGGGGTCCATCGAGACCCCCGGCGGCCGGCCGGCCCTGATGTTCCAGGAGCACGCCCTCTTCCCGTGGCTCACCGCGGGCAAGAACATCGAACTGACCCTGCGGATGCGCGGGGTGGCCAAGCAGGAGCGCCGCGCCGAGGCGGAGCGGCTGCTCGAACTCGTCCGGCTGCCCGGCGCCCACGGCAAGCGGGTGCACGAGCTGTCCGGCGGGATGCGCCAGCGGGTCGCGCTGGCCCGCGCGCTGGCGCAGGACAGCAGGCTGCTGCTGATGGACGAGCCGTTCGCCGCGCTCGACGCCATCACCAGGGACGTCCTGCACGACGAACTGACCAGGATCTGGCGCGAGACGGACGTGTCGGTCCTCTTCGTCACCCACAACGTCCGTGAGGCGGTCCGGCTCGCCGAGCGGGTCGTCCTGCTGTCGTCGCGGCCCGGCCGGGTCGCGCACGAGTGGACCGTCGACATACCGCAGCCGCGCCGTATCGAGGACGCCGCGGTCGCCGAGCTGTCCGTCGAGATCACCGAAGAACTTCGTGGGGAGATCCGCCGCCATGGCCAGCACTGAGACGACTCCGCCGAAGGACACCGCGGAGGCGGCGGACGCGGGCGCCGCGCGGGAGCGGGCCGGGGACCTGGCGGGTCTCGAAGCCGGTCTCGACGCGCTGGACGCCGTACAGACCGGCCGGCCGCCGCTGCGCCAGACCCTGGTGACGAAGGTGCTGCCGCCGGCCACCGCGGTCGTGCTGGTGCTGGTGGTGTGGCAGGTCCTGGTGTGGGCCAAGGTCACCGACGACTACAAGCTGCCGCCGCCGTCCGACGTGTGGGACCAGCTGTCCGAGGCGTGGAAGCAGGGCACCCTGCTGGACTACATCTGGACCAGCGTCTCGCGCGGCCTGCTGGGCTTCCTGCTCGCCCTGGTCATCGGCACCCCGCTGGGACTGCTGGTCGCCCGGGTGAAGTTCGTACGGGCCGCGATCGGCCCGATCCTGTCCGGACTCCAGTCGCTGCCGTCCGTCGCGTGGGTGCCGCCCGCCGTGATCTGGCTCGGTCTGAACGACTCCATGATGTACGCCGTGATCCTCCTCGGCGCCGTCCCCTCCATCGCCAACGGGCTCGTCTCGGGCGTCGACCAGGTCCCGCCGCTGTATCTGCGGGCCGGCCGCACCATCGGCGCGACCGGACTGCGCGGCACCTGGCACATCGTGATGCCGGCCGCACTGCCCGGCTATCTGGCGGGCCTCAAGCAGGGCTGGGCGTTCTCCTGGCGGTCCCTGATGGCCGCCGAGATCATCGCGTCGTCGCCCGATCTCGGCGTGGGGCTCGGCCAGTTGCTGGAGAACGGCAGGACCAACAGCAGCATGTCGATGGTCTTCCTCGCGATCTTCCTGATCCTGATCGTCGGCATCGCCATCGACCTGCTGATCTTCAGCCCGCTGGAGCGCTACGTCCTGCGCAGCCGCGGCCTCCTCGTGAAAAACTGAGCCTGGTGCACCCTCCTGTTCTGATGATCGTCGCGCACGGCAGCCGCGACCCGCGGCATGCCGCGACCGTGCACGCCCTGGGCGGGCGGCTGCGCTCGCTGCGCCCCGGGCTGCGGGTCGAGACGGCCTTCCTGGAGTTCGGGACGCCGTCGGTGCCCGAGCTGCTGGACCGGCTGGCGCTGGAGGGCGTACGGGACGTGACCGCGCAGCCGCTGCTGCTGACGCGCGCCTTCCACGCGAAGACCGACCTCCCCGCCGTGCTGCGCACCGCGTCCGCGCGCCATCCGCTGCTGCGGATCAGGCAGGCCGCCGTGCTCGGTCCCTCGCCGCTGCTGACCCGGGCGCTGGAGCGGCGGCTCTACGAGGCCGGTCTCACCCCCGCGGACAAGCCCACCACCGGGGTCGTGCTGGCCTCGGCCGGCTCCTCCGACCCGGAGGCCGTCGCGGTGATCGCCGGCATCGCGCGGGAGTGGCGGCGCGGCGGCTGGTGCGCCGTGCGGCCCGCGTACGCGTCGGCTTCGGCGCCGCGTACCGAGGACGCGGTGCGCGAGCTGCGCGCGGCGGGGGTGCGGCGGATCGCCGTCGCCCCGTATGTGATCGCCCCTGGTTTCCTGCCGGACCGTATCGCCGCCGGCGCGCGGGCGGGCGGCGCGGACGTGCTGGCCGAGGTGCTGGGCCCGGCCCCTGAGGTGGCGCGGCTGCTGCTGCGGCGCTACGACGAGGCGACGGCGGCGGCCCTGGCGCCGGCCGGGGTCGGCGCCGGGCTCACGGCCTGAGCGTGCCGGTGCGGGTCCGCTTCAGCTCGAAGAAGTCGGGCTGATCGGCGAGGAGCCGGACGCTGTCGAAGATCCTGGCGGCTTCGGCGCCGCGCGGGGCCTCGTTGAAGACCGGGCCGAACCAGACGTTCCCGTCGATGTGGATCGTGGGCGTCCCCACGTAGCCCCCGGCGGCCGGGTCCTGGCCCGCCTCGTGGCTGCGGCGTACGGCGTCGTCGTACGCCGGGTCGGCTGCGGCGTCGGCGAGGGAGGCGGGCAGGCCGAGTTCGGCGAGCGAGTCGGCGACGACGGCGTCGAACTTCCCCGCGTACTCGTCCTCGCGCTGATGGATCCGGCTGCCGAAGGCGGTGTACAGATCGCGCAGGACGGCGTCGCCGTGCTGTTCGGCCGCGGCGACGGCGACCCGGACGGGGCCGACGGAGCGGTCGACCAGGTCGCGGTACCAGTCGGGGAGTTCGTTGCCGACGTTGTGCAGGTACAGGCTCATCACGTGGAAGCGGAGGTCGACGGGGCGCTCCCGCTCGACCTCCAGCATCCAGCGGGAGGTGATCCAGGCGAAGGGGCAGGCGGGGGCGAAGTAGAAGTCGACGGCCGCCGGTGTCTCCGGTGTCGCTGGGGTGCTCATGGTACCGAGATTAGCGACCGGCCGGCCCCGGACCACGGGCCATTCCCGTCCCGGTCCACTGGGCCATTCGCATGGGTCAGGCGGGCCAGGTCAGGGCGTCCAGCGCGGGTCACGGCCGCTGGCCGCGAGTGCCCGGTCGAAGGTCCCCGCGGTCGCCGGGAGCTCCACGGGGTCGGCGAAGCCGTCGTACTTCCGGTACATCTCGGCGTTCTCCGTGACGGTGCCGAGGATGAACGCGGCGGTCTCCTCGGAGAGCCGGAACTCCTGACCGGTGGCGCGTGCCAGCTCCCAGCCGTGCAGGGCCAGTTCCAGCGTCATGAGCGCGGCGACGGCCGGCGCGGGCATCGCCCCGGGTCCCTCCCCGATCTCGCCCTCCCAGACGGCGGGATCGGCCCAGGCGGCGACGGCGCGGTCCAGCGCCGTCACGTACTGCTCGGCCCAGTCGGCGTCGGCTGCGAAGTCGCGGGTGGTCATCTCCTCGGGCAGCTCGGTGCGCAGGGCGCGGTGTTCGAGGCCGTGGGAGGTGTAGGGCACCAGGTGGTTGATCAGGGCCCTGAGGTCCCACTCCGCGCTGGGGGTGGGCGCCGCCAGCTGTCCGGCGGGTACGTGACGTGCGATGCGGGCGGCCTCGGCGGCGCACTCCCGCAGAGGCGGATATCCGGTGTTCATGCGCCCACCGTAGGCAGCGCTCCGGCCGGGGGTCTTGAAGAAAGGCGACAGCGCGTGGCGCCGGTCAGCCCGCGGCGTCGAGGAGCGCGGCCACCTCGGCGAGCGTCATCGAACCGGCCGGGCGGTGCCCGTCGGCGAAGCTGTCGGCGAGGCGCTGCAAGGTCTCGTTCACCGGCGTGGGCACGCCGTGCAGCCGCCCCAGCAGGACGATCTCGCCGTTGAGGTAGTCGGACTCGATGGATCCGGTGCCACGGCTCAGGCTCTGCCACGACGAACCGCCGCCGCGCGGCGCTCCCGGCAGCGGCACGACGTCCACCCGGTCGGCGCGCAGCTCCTCCTGCTCCGCCTCGTCGGCGTACGCGATGCCGGCGGCGTCGAGAACCGCAGTCCCCTCGGCCCTGGCCCGGTCGACGAGGACGCGCGCCTCGGGGCTGACCAGCGGTCCGGCGACCGCCTCGGCGGCGTTGGCGAGATTGGCGAGCAGCTTGGCGTACTTCCACCGCATGACATCGGGGACGACCGGCGCGAGCAGGGTGGACTTCTCCAGGTCGGCGGCGATCCGCCGGAGCGTGTCGTCGGCGCCGGCGGGGTAGCGGCCGAGGTTCAGGATGCCGGTGTACGGGGTGCAGGGGGCGGCGACCACACCCGGCTCGACGAGGGACGACGGGAGCCATACGCACATGCCGTACACCCGGCGGAACCGGCGCAGGGCCAGCCGCTCGCCCTCGACCCCGTTCTGCGCGCAGATCAGCGGAAGCGACTCCCCCGCCGTGCTGTCCCCGACGGCCCGCAGCGACCAGGCGTCCAGCGCGGCGACGCTGTCCTGGGTCTTGACGGCCAGCAGCAGCACGTCGTCCGGGCGCAGCTCGATCTCGTCGGGGCCGCCCACGACGGGCAGCGCGTGCGTCCTGGTCCCGTCGGGCGTGACGAGCCGCAGCCCGTGCTCCCGCAGCGCGTCCCGGTGGGCGCCGCGTGCCACGAGCACGACATCGTGCCCGGCCTGGGCGAGCCGGCCGCCGATACTGCCGCCGACCGCCCCCGCCCCGATGACGATGTAGCGCATCTCGACTCCAGAGGATCAATGAAAATCCAGCATATGCCGCTCCCGTGAGAGAGAGTTGAGCCGGCTGACGGGCCACCGCGCACCGGGGATCAGGAGGAGGGGCCGATGGATCAGATCGACACCAGCACGCCGCATTCGGCACGGGTCTGGAATTACTGGCTCGGCGGCAAGGACAACTACGAGGTCGACCGCGAACTGGGGGCGAAACTGGCCGAGTCGCTGCCCGAGATCATCGACATCGCACGCGCCTCCCGGCAGTTCCAGGCGCGGGCGGTGCGGTATCTGGCCGGGGTGGCGGGGGTACGCCAGTTCCTGGACGTCGGTACGGGTCTGCCGACCGCCAACGCGACGCACGAGGTCGCCCAGGCGGTCGAGCCGTCGGCCCGGGTGGTCTACGTCGACAACGACCCGATCGTGCTGGCGCACGCCCGCGCGCTGCTGACCAGCCGGCCCGAGGGCGCGACCGACTATGTGCACGCCGATCTGACGGATGCCGCGGCCGTGCTGCGGGAGGCGGCCCGGACGCTGGATCTGGCGCAGCCGGTCGCGGTGATGGTGCTCTCGACGCTGGGACACGTGGCCGACGCGGGTGAGGCGGCGGCGCTGCTGCGCGGCTATCTGGACCCGCTGCCGTCCGGCAGCTATCTGATGCTGTGCGACACGATCGCCACACCGGAGACGCTGGCCGGCTCGGACGAGTACGCCGAGGGCGGCGCCGTGCCGTACGTGTCGCGCCCGCAGGAGGTGCTGGGCTCGTTCGCCGACGGGCTGGATCTCGTGGAGCCCGGCTTCGGCTCGATCAGCCTGTGGCGCCCCGACGAGCCGTTCACCGGTACGCCGGTCAACCAGTGGGGCTTCGTCGCGGCCAAGCCGTAAGCCCTGCCGCATGGCAGACCGGTGTCGCCGGGTCCGTACGGCCCACGGAGGGACCGTACGGACCCGGCGACCGGTCGTTCAGGAGGTCGCGGGGGCCCCGGTGACCGCGAGGACCCACTGGTCCAGCTCCGGACGCCAGTAGCGGGCCACGTTCAACCGGGTCGGCTTCGGCTCGCCGGGCAGCTGGAACCTGAGCGAGCTCCAGAGCGCGTTGCGGTCCACGCCGCTGACCAGCCGCGCCGCCTCGTCGCGCGGTATCGCCACCACCAGCTCCTTGGGACGCGAGCTCATCCGGCCGGCCTTGTGGAACACCACGGCCTGCTCGGTCACGGTGACGAAGTAGTACTTCACGAAGAGCTGGGCTATCAGGCCGAAAGCGTTCGTCAGCCACGGGCTGGGGCCTGTGATGGTGTGGATCGTGGCGATCGGGCGGTCGCCCGGGTTGATCTGCGCTATCGCCTGCGCGACCTGTTCTTGCATCGTAGACTTCCGGATGGCCATGTGTGCCCCGTTCCTTGGTGGTTGAGCGGCTTGAATTGTTCGGTCAGCGCCGCAGCGTACCGCTCGGTGCGGTACCGGCACGGCCCGGGTCCACGCGGTGCGCGGGCTGTCGGGCGGCGCGGGTAGCATCGGACGTGTGCGACGGTGCCGGGCACCGTCGCCGGCCGATTCGGAGCGGCCGCCGGGTGCACCCCCCTGGCAAGCCGCTCCACCACCCCCGTGTTGTGCCCCCACCCCCGGCACCGGCCCTTCCGCCGGGACGATTCCCGGCGGGTCCGTCGTCGACGATGAGGAGCACCCACGTATGACCAGCCGTCCGGCCACTGTGGTGGAAGCGGTCGACATCGATGTCGTCCGACAGGGAAATCTGCTGCTGGACTCGGTCTCGATGACCGTGCGCAGCGGCGAGCACTGGGCACTGCTGGGCGCCAACGGCGCGGGCAAGAGCACCCTGCTGGGAATGCTCGGGGCGGTGACGCACCCGACCCGTGGCACGGTCGAGGTGCTGGGCGAGCGGCTCGGCCGGGTCGATCTGCGCGATCTGCGGACGCTGCTCGGCCATGTCAACCCGCGCCATCCGCTGCGCTCGCCGCTGCGGGTCCACGATGTCGTGCTGACCGGTCTGACGAACTCCGTCGAGCCGGTGCCCCGCTGGGTCCCGGAGCCGGCCGAGCGGGCGCGGGCGACGCGGCTGCTGGCCATGCTGGGGATGGCGGGCAAGGAGGACGCGCGCTGGCCGACGCTCTCGCAGGGCGAGCGTGGGCGCACCCTCATCGCCCGCGCGCTGATGCCCCGGCCCCGGCTGTTGCTGCTGGACGAGCCGGCGACCGGCCTGGATCTCGCGGCCCGTGAGCAGTTGCTGACCAGTCTGGACACCCTGCGGCTGGAACACCCGGAGCTGGCGACGGTGCTGGTCACCCACCATCTGGAGGAGCTGCCCGGCTCCACGACGCACGCGATGCTGCTGCGTGCCGGGCAGTGTGTCGCCTCCGGCCCCGCCGACGAGGTGCTGACCACGGACCGGGTGAGCAAGTGCTTCGACCATCCGGTGCGGATCGCCCGTACGGACGGGCGGTGGACGGCGCGGGCCGAACGGGCTGTGCCCGCGGGCCGGATCAGTCCCCCGGAGTCTCCTCCGGAGTGAACTCGGTGCCCTGGTGGAAGTAGAGCAGCCAGTCGTGCCCGGTCAGCCGCCACAGGGAACTGCGGTGTGCGCGGCGCCCGTTGACGTTCGCGTCGAAGGTCACCAGGACGACACCGGGGCTGAGTTCGACCGCCTTCATCCGGGACACGGTGGGCGGGGCCGCCGCCGAGCCCCTGGCTCTGAGTTCGGTGATCAGCGTCTCCCGGTTCCAGGCCCTGCCGGACGAACCGAACGACCTGAAGTCGGGGTGGAGCAGTTCGCCGAGCCGGGTGGGGGACGTGAAGACCGCCGGGTCGAGGAAGCGCAGTTCGGACTCGATGACGGCGGAGGCGGCGGCGGTGGAGGCAGGGGTGGTGGAGGCAGGGGTGGATGCGGGGGTGGATGCGGGGTCAGCCACGGGTCAGCTCCACCAGCTTGGCGACGGTGTTCCAGTTGCGGCTGGTCGCGACGAGGCCCTTGAACAGGGCGGGCCTGGCGAGCGCTTCGGCGAGCTTGGAGCGGCCGACGCCGTTCGGGGCGTACAGGTACAGCGCCCGGTCGCCGAGCCGGAACTCCTCGGGGAGGAAGGCGGCCTGGTCGAGCGAGGCGACCCGGTCGGGGCCCACGGGGGCGGAGAAGTACGTGACGTGCAGCTGTTTCCCCTCCAGTTCAGCGGCGGGGAAGGGGCACGCGTCGGCGACGGCGCGCAGATAGCCGCCGCTGCGCACGAGGCAGTCGACGGCGAAGCCGAACCGGGTCTCGACGGCGGACTCCAGCTCGGCGCGCAGGGCCTCCTCGTCGTCCGATTCGCTGGTGAAGACGGCGTTGCCGCTCTGCAGATGCGTGACGACATCGCTGTGCCCCAGCTCCGCGACGAGGTCGCGGAGGTCGGGCATCGGCACTCTTCGGTGCCCGCTCACATTGATACCGCGCAACAGCGCCGCGTACGTCGTGGTCATGGGGCCCACGATAGGACGGGCGCAGCGCCCGGAGGGCCAGGCACGAGCGATCGGACGCGGGGCGGCCGACGGCGGGCCGGCCGGCCGCCGGTAAGGCGGCGGGCCGCCCCGCGTCAGGTCACTCGACTATCTTCAGCAGTTTGTTGGCGGTGCCTTCCGTCGCGTCGGTGATGGCGTCCGGGGTGGCGCCGTCGGTGAGCGCGGTCGCCACCTCGGCCGGTGTCGCTTCCGGGTGGTCGGCGAGATAGAGGGCCGCGGCGCCCGTGACGTGCGGCGTCGCCATGGAGGTGCCGGACATGGTGGTCGTGGCGTCGTCACCGGTGTTGTAGTCGGAGACGATGTTGCCGCCCGGGGCGTAGATGTCCACGAGCGGACCGAAGTTGGAGAAGTACGACTGCTGGTCGTTCTGGTCGGACGAGGCGACGGTGATGGCCTCGGGCACCCGGGCGGGCGAGCTGACGTCGGCGTCCTGCGTGTCGTTGCCCGCGGCGACGGCGAAGGTCACCCCGGAGGCGATGGCGCCCTGGACGGAGGCGTCGATGGCGGGGTCGGCGCCGCCGCCGAGGCTCATGTTGGCGACGGACGGGCCCTGGTGGTTCTGGGCGACCCAGTCGACGCCCGCGACGACCTGTTCCGTGGTGCCGTAGCCGGTGTCGTCGAGGACGCGCACGGCGACGATGTTCGCCTTCTTGGCGACGCCGAACTGGGCGCCGGCGATGGTGCCCGCCACATGCGTGCCGTGGCCGTAGCCGTCGTCGGCGATGTTGTCGCCGTCGATGGCGTCGTAGCCGTAGGACGCGCGCCCTTCGAAGTCCTGATGGGTGATCCGGACGCCCGTGTCGATGACGTAGGCCGTGACGCCCGCGCCCGCCGTGTCCGGGTAGGTGTAGGCGTTGTCACCGGTGGTCGCCGTCTGGTCGACCCGGTCGAGGCCCCAGGACGGCGGTACTTCCTGGGTGTCGGTGACATGGAACGTCTTGTTCTGGACGACCTTGGCGACGGCCGGGTCGGCTGCGAGCCGCTTGGCCTCGGTCGCGGTGAGCCCGCTCGCCGAGAAGCCGTCGACCGCGGTGGTGTAGTTGCGCCGCAGCTGACCGCCGTACTCCTTGGCGAGATCCTTCTTGTCGGCCTTGTGGTCCAGCGTGACGATGTAGCTGCCGGAGATCGCGTCCGGGGCGCCGGCCCCGTACACGACGCCTTCGGAGGTCGCCGCACCCGCCTGTGGGGAGGTGAGTGCGGTGAGCCCGGCCGCCGCCGCCACAGCGGTGACGGCTGCGGCGAGTCTGATCCGGTTGGCCGGCTTGCCCGTGGTCCTGGGGGTCATGAAGGTCATGAAGAGGGGACTCCTCGTCATCAAGTGGGGGGATGCCCGCCGGCCGGGAGGACTCCGGCGAACTGACAGGAAACCCTGGCCGATTGACGCGCTCAGATCAAGACCTCACCAGGGACAATTCCCGTCGCGGACCGGCGGATTCCCGCTGGATGTAAGGGACTTGCAGCGGTCCTGTGAGGGACGGGTCAGGCCGGGCCGGGGCGGGGAGAACACCACGTCCCCGGGAGCGGGTGGTGCGGGTGCGAGACTCTGCGGAGTTCGTACGAGGACCGGAAGCAAGTGGGCGAGTGATGGACGAAGCACAGGCGCGGCACATCCTGACGGCGACAGGGCTGCCGGAGGGCGCGGAGCTGCTGGCGTTGGGCGAGAACGCCGTCTTCGCGGCCGGTGAACTGGTCGTCAAGGTCGGCAGGGACGCGAAGTGGGACCCGGGGCTGCTGGACCGGGCCGAGCGGGAGGTCGCGCTCGCCTCCTGGCTCGCCGGGCACGGCGTCCCCGCCGTACGGGCCGCCGAGCCGCACGCGCGGTCGGTGGAAGGTCATCCGGTGACGCTCTGGCACCGGCTGGCCGATGCCGTACGCCCTGCCGAGGCCGCCGATCTGGCCTCGCTGCTCCGGCTCGTGCACGCCCTGCCCGCCCCTGCCGCCTTCACGCTCCCCCGCAGGGAACTGCTCGGCGGCGTCGAGCGGTGGCTGCGGATCGCCGGCGAAGCGATCGACCCGGCGGACGCCGACTACTTGCGGGAGCGCAGGGACGGCTTCGCCGCCGCCGCCGCGGCGCTGACGCCCCAGCTGCCCCCCGGGCCGATCCACGGCGACGCCCTGCCCCGCAACGTCCACATCGGCCCGGACGGGCCCGTACTGGTCGACCTGGAGACGTTCTCCTCGGATCTGCGCGAACACGACCTCGTCGTCATGGCGCTGTCCAGGGACCGGTACGCGCTGCCCGCCGAGCAGTACGACGCGTTCACCTCCGGCTACGGCTGGGACGTGCGCGACTGGGACGGCTGCGCCGTCCTGCGCGGCGCCCGGGAGACGGCCAGCTGCGCCTGGGTGGCGCAGCACGCGCCGACCAACCCGAAGGCGCTCGCCGAATTCCGCCGCCGGGTCGCCTCGCTGCGCGACGACGACCCCGAGGTCCGCTGGTACCCGTTCTGACCGGACGGCGGGACGGCGGGACGGGAACGAGCGGCTGACGCGGGTTCAGGGCCGGGTCGGCACCGGCTCGCGCAGCGGCCAGTCCGCGTCCACCACCGCGTCCGCGTTGCCCTTCTTGCGCAGGAACTGCTGGAAGTCCTTCGCCCACTCCGCGTACCAGGCGATCTGACGCTCGTGCAGCTCGGCCGTGCTGAGCGCGGCGACCACCCCGTGCCGCCCCGCTATCGCCGTCGCCACCCGGACGGCCGCCAGCGCGTCGGACCGGGCGTCGTGCGCGGTGTCCAGCACCACCCCGTACTCCCCGCAGACCGCCTCCAGCGTCCGCTTGCCGCGCCGGTAGCGGTCGACGGCGCGGTCGATCGTGTACGGATCGATCACCGGCCCGACCGGGCCCAGCGGCGGCAGCCCGTGCCGGCGCAACTCGGCGGCGAGCAGGGTCAGATCGAACGACGCGTTGTACGCGACGACCGGCACCCCGCGGGCCCAGTAACCGGCGAGGAGCTGACCGATCTCGCCGGCCACCTCCGCCGCCGGACGCCCCTCCGCCGCGGCCCGCTCGCTGCTGATGCCGTGCACCGCCGACGCCTGGGCGGGAATGCTGATGCCCGGATCGGCCAGCCACGTCCGCTCGCTGATCACCTCGCCGCCCCGCACCTCGACGACGGCGGCCGTCACGATGCGCGCCTCCAGCGGCTCGGTGCCGGTCGTCTCCAGATCGAAACCGACCAGCGGCTCCCCGTGCCAAGTCATCCCGGACCTCCCTGACGTGCATGCCTCATGGTGCGGTGCTGCGTTCCCCGTTGATGGCCAACCCTGCCACGCGCCACTGACAACACCGGGTCAGGAGACCGGCCGGGAGTCCGTCCAGATCGATTCGAACTCCTCGCGGTACGTCTGGAAGAGGCCGTGCTCGGTGTCCTTGTCCGTCCGTACGACCTCACGCCGGCCGCCGCGCAGCACCAGCACGGGCGCCTCCATGCCACGGGCCTTGCGCAGGTACGACTGGACGACGGCGAGCCCGCCGGGGCCGTCGCCGTCGACCAGATAGGCCGTGAAGCGCGGGGTCTCGTCGAAGACATGGATCTCGAAGGCGCCCGGGTCGCGCAGACTGGCGCGCACCCGGCGCATATGAAGGATGTTCATCTCCACCGACCGGCTCAGCTCACCCTTCTTCAGACCCAGCTCCCGCTCGCGCCGTTTGACCGCGCTGCTCGCCGGGTTGAGGAAGAGCAGCCGTATCCGGCAACCCGATTCGGCCAGCCTGATCAGCCGGCGGCCCGAGAAGTTCTGCACGAGAAGGTTCAGGCCTATCCCGATGGCGTCGACCCGGCGCGCGCCGCCGAACAGGTCCTCCGCCGGGATCTGACGCTGGAGCCTGACCCGGTCGGGATGGACGGAGACCACGTCCGCGTACCGGTCACCGACCAGGTCCTCCACGGCGTCGACGGGCAGCCGGTCGACCGACGGCACCCCGCTGCCGCCGCCGAGGATCTCCAGCAGCCGGGCGGACGCCCGCTCGGCCTGGGCGAGGACGGTCACGGAGAGCGCGCGGTTGCGCGAGACGACGTTGCGCGCGACCTCCAGCTCGTCGAGCGCCAGCTCCACGTCGCGGCGGTCGTCGAAGTACGGCTCGAAGCACGGCCAGTGCTGGACCATCAGCTCCCGGAGCTGAGGGAGGGTGAGGAAGCTCAGGACGTTGTCGTCGGCCGGGTCGAGGAGATAGCCCTTGCGCCGGGAGACCTCCCGGACGGCGACGGCCCGCTGGACCCACTCCTGCCCGGCGGGGCCCGCCGCGGCGACGACCCACTCCTCGCCGTGCACCGGTTCGTAGATGGGGCGCAGTACGGCGGCCACAACGGCGCGCAGGCGCTGTTCGACGAGATTCAGCCAGATGTAGGCGCGCCCGGCCCGTTGCGCGCGCGTCCGGACCTCGGTCCAGGCCTCCGCGCCCCAGTCCAGTTCCGCCCCGATCTCCATCGGTTGCGCGAGGGAGACCGCTCCGGGCGGGATGTCGCCGGACTCCCCCTCGTGACCTGCGTCACCGGGGGGTAGTTCCAGCCCTCCCGAGCTCACCCGCGCACCGCCTTCCCTCCCCTTCAACGATCAAGGAAGGGTACTCCGCGGACGGTACGCGTGGCAGCCGGATGCACAGCTCCTTTCCCAACTCCCCCAATCGGAAAGGTGGTTCCCTGTGGCGAGATCGACCGGAGTGAGATGGTTCATAGTGATTACGCCCGGTGCGCCACCGGGCACGCCCCCCGGGTGACCGCCCCCGCGGTGCCCCCGAGCGCGGGTCCGTTGAACGGGCGACGGCGCGTAGCGTGAGGTTGACTTCGCCAGAATCTCCCCGGTTCTTCGGCAGAATCTCCCGGGTTCCTAGGTGGTTTCGCTTCTTTCGGGGAAGATCTGACGCAAGTGACCCGCAGCACCCGGATCAGAAATGGAAGAGTCTTATCTATGCAGGTCTGGCCGGGACAGACATATCCCCTGGGCGCCACGTACGACGGCGCCGGCACCAACTTCGCGGTCTACTCAGAGGCCGCCGACCGGATCGAGTTGTGCCTGCTGCACGACGACGGTTCAGAAACGGCGGTGGAACTGCGCGAGACCGACGCCTTCGTTCGCCATGCCTATCTGCCCGGCATCATGCCGGGCCAGCGGTACGGCTTCCGGGTGCACGGCCCGTACGCGCCGGAGCACGGCCACCGCTGCAACTCGGCGAAGCTGCTCCTCGACCCCTACGCCCGTGCGATCAGCGGCTCCGTCGAGTGGGGTGAGTCGGTCTACGGCTACCACTTCGGCAAGCCGGACTCGCGCAACGACATGGACTCCGCCCCGCACACGATGTCGTCCGTCGTCGTCAATCCGTACTTCGACTGGGGCGACGACCGGCTGCCGCGGACCGAGTACCACAAGACGGTGCTGTACGAGGCCCATGTCAAGGGCCTGACCATGCTCCACCCGGAGCTGCCCGAGGAACTGCGCGGCACGTACGCCGGTCTCGCGCACCCCGCGGTGATCGAACACCTCACCGAGCTGGGGGTGACGGCGCTGGAGCTGATGCCGGTCCACCAGTTCGTCAACGACCACCGGCTGGTGGACGCGGGCCTCGCCAACTACTGGGGCTACAACACCATCGGCTTCTTCGCGCCGCACAACACGTACGCCTCGTGGGGCGACCGCGGCGAGCAGGTGCTGGAGTTCAAGCAGGCGGTCAAGGCGCTGCACCAGGCGGGTATCGAGGTCATCCTCGACGTGGTCTACAACCACACCGCCGAGGGCAACCACCTCGGCCCGACGCTGTCCTTCCGCGGCCTGGACAACGCGCAGTACTACCGGCTCAGCGAGGACGCCCGTTACTACACGGACACCACCGGCACCGGTAACTCGCTGCTGATGCGCAGTCCGCACGTACTGCAGCTGATCATGGACTCGCTGCGGTACTGGGTGACGGAGATGCATGTCGACGGCTTCCGCTTCGACCTCGCCGCCACCCTGGCCCGCCAGTTCCACGAGGTGGACCGGCTGTCGTCGTTCTTCGACCTGGTCCAGCAGGACCCGGTGGTCAGCCAGGTGAAGCTGATCGCCGAGCCGTGGGACGTCGGCGAGGGCGGCTACCAGGTGGGCAACTTCCCGCCGCTGTGGACCGAGTGGAACGGCAAGTACCGCGACACGGTCCGCGACCTGTGGCGCGGTGAGCCGCGCACTCTGGCCGAGTTCGCCGGGCGGCTCACCGGCTCGTCCGACCTGTACCAGGACGACGGGCGCCGGCCGCTGGCCTCCATCAACTTCACCACCTGCCACGACGGCTTCACACTCAACGACCTGGTCTCGTACAACGACAAGCACAACGAGGCCAACGGCGAGGGCAACAGGGACGGGGAGAGCCACAACCGCTCGTGGAACTGCGGCGCGGAGGGCGAGACCGACGACCCCGAGATCGTGGAGCTGCGCAAGCGTCAGATGCGTAACTTCATCGCGACGCTGATGCTGTCGCAGGGTGTGCCGATGCTCAGCCACGGCGACGAGTTCTCCCGTACCCAGGGCGGCAACAACAACGCGTACTGCCAGGACAACGAGGTGTCCTGGGTCCGCTGGCCCGAGCCGGGCGCCAAGGCGGGCAGCGCGGCCGAGGACGACATGCTGGCGTTCACCCGCTCCATGGTGTGGCTGCGCCGCGACCACCCGGTGTTCCGGCGGCGCAGGTTCTTCCACGGGCGCCCGGTGGAGGGCACCCACGACGAGCTGTCGGACATCTCCTGGTTCACCCCCGAGGGTGAGGAGATGACGCAGCAGGACTGGCAGGCCGCGCACGCCAAGGCGATGACGGTCTTCCTCAACGGGCACGCCATCTCGGAGCCGGGGCCGCGCGGCGAGCGGATCTCGGACGACTCGTTCCTGCTGATGTTCAACGCGAGCAGCGAGGAGCTGGAGTTCGTGGTGCCCGTCAACCACGGTCTGCAGTGGCAGGTCGTGGTGGACACCGCCCATCCCGAGGACGTACCGCCGGGGGCGGGTCCGAAGGTCGACGGCGGCGCGCACGTCACCATGATCGGCCGGAGCATGACGGTGCTGATGCGCCCCGCATGACCCGCCGTCCGGCAGCCGGTCCGTCCGTCCAGCACCGGCGGCGCGAAACGCGTTTGCCGCGCCGCGCCGCCGGTGCTGGAGTGGCCGCATGGAACACAGTGCGGTACTGACCGCTTTCGACCGGCAGATGCGACAGGACGCGACGGCCGAGGGCCCGGGAGTGCGGGTCGAGCGGACCGGCGGGGTGGTACGGCAGGCCGGCGCCGCGCACGACTGGAACGGTGTCCTCTGGTCGGACCCAGCCCTGGACGGCGCCGCGGCCGACGCGGCGATCGTCGCGCAGATCGAGCGGTTCGCCCCCCTCGGTTACGAGTTCGAGTGGAAGCTCTACGGCCACGACCGGCCCGCCGATCTCGCCGAGCGGCTGCTGGCCGCCGGTTTCGTGCCTGAGGACACCGAGACGGTGCTGGTCGCCGAGGTCGGGAAGCTGTCCACCCGGGCCACGCTCCCGGCGGGCGTACGGCTGCGTCCGGTGACCGACGCCGCCGGGATGGAGCTGCTGTCCGGCGTCCATGAGCAGGCGTTCGGCATGACGGGCACCGCCTACCGGGAGCGGCTGCTGACGCAGCTCGCCGAAGCCCCCGAGACCGTGTCGGCGGTCGTCGCGACGGCCGGTGACACCCCGGTGAGCGCGGCCCGGATGGAGCTGCCCCCGGGCAAGGAGTTCGCCGGGCTGTGGGGCGGTGGCACCCTGGAGGCCTGGCGGGGCAAAGGGATCTACCGGGCCCTGGTCGCCCACCGGGCGGAGATCGCCGCCGCGCGCGGTTACCGTTATCTCCAGGTCGATGCCCTGGAGACCAGCCGCCCGATCCTGGAACGGCTGGGCTTCACCGCCCTGACCACGACCACGCCGTACGTGTACAAGCCGGTACAGACACCCTGACAGCGCCCTGCCCGTCCGCCCGTCCGCATGAGTCAATGACACACGAAGCCCGAAGCGGGGTACGAACGTCCGTATGACGCCCACCGCGACCTACCGGCTCCAGCTCCAGCCGGACTTCACCTTCCGGGCCGCCGAGAAGGTGGTGCCGTACCTCGCAGCGCTCGGGGTCTCGCACCTCCATCTGTCCCCCGTGCTCGAAGCCGTCCCCGGCTCGACGCACGGCTACGACGTCGTCGACCACTCCCGGGTACGGGACGAGCTGGGCGGCGAGGACGGGCTGCGGCAGCTGGCCCGCCGGGCCCGCGAGTACGGCCTCGGCCTCGTCCTCGACATCGTCCCCAACCACATGGCGGCGGCGCCGTCCCACAACAAGGCGCTGTGGGAGGTGCTGCGCGAGGGCGCGGACTCCCCGTACGCCGGCTGGTTCGACATCGACAGGTCGACGGGTGACGGGAAGATGCTGCTGCCCGTGCTGCCGGGGCCGCTCGGCGGTGAACTCGCCGCCATGCGGGTCGAGGACGGCGTCCTGCACCACGGCGAGCAGCGGTTCCCGCTCGCGCCCGGTACCGAGGAGCTGGCGCTGCCCGAGCTGCTGGACGCGCAGCACTACCGGCTGTGCTGGTGGCGGCTGGCCCGCACGGAGCTGAACTACCGCCGGTTCTTCACCATCTCGGAGCTGATCGGGCTGCGCGTCGAGGACCCCGAGGTCTTCGAGGCGACCCACGCCAAGATCCTGGAGCTGGTGCGGGACGGTGTGGTCGAAGGGCTGCGCATCGACCATCCGGACGGGCTCGCCGACCCCGAGCAGTATCTGCGCCGGCTGGGCGAGGCCACCGGCGGCGCCTGCTGGACCGTGGTCGAGAAGATCCTCACCGGTGACGAGGTGCTGCCCGCCACCTGGCCGGTGGCCGGCACGACCGGCTACGACGCGCTGCGCAAGATCGACGGCCTGTTCACCGACCCGGTCGGCGCCGCCGCGCTGGAGCACCGGTACCGGGAGGTGGCGGCGCCCGCGCCCGACCGGGGCGGCCACTGGGAGCCGACGGTGCGCCGCGCCGCGTACAAGGTGGTCGTCCATGAACTGGCCGCCGAGACCGAGGTGCTGGTGCGGGCCGCCGAGCGGATCTGCGCCGCCGACCCGGCCCTGCGCGACCACGCGCCCTGGGCGCTGCGCACCGCCGTTCGCGAGCTGCTGGTACGGGTCCCCGTCTACCGCCCGTACGTGACGGCGACGGGCCCCGGCGGGCCGCTCACCGAGGCGTCGGCCGCCACGATCCCGGCGCAGGCCGTGCGCGAGGCGAAGGCGGCCTTCGTGGTGGAGCAGGAGGCGGCGGCCGTCGACGTGGTGCGCGACCTGGCCCTCGGCAGGCTCGGTACCGGACCCGACCATGTGACGTTCTGCGCGCGGTTCGCCCAGACCGCCTCGGCGCTGCGCGCCAAGTCCGTCGAGGACACGGCGTTCTACCGGTTCGTGCCGCTGATCTCGGCCAACGAGGTGGGCGGCGACCCGGGTACGCCCGCCGTCAGCCCGGCGGAGTTCCACGCGTACTGCGGCAGGCTCGCGCGCGACTGGCCCGCCACCGGTACGGTCCTGACGACCCATGACACCAAGCGGAGCGCGGACGTACGGGCCGGGATCGCGGTGCTGTCGCAGTGCCCGAAGTGGTGGGACGACCTGCTGGAGCAGGTGTCAGGGGTACCGGCGCCCGATCCGCAGGTGGCCTGGCAGGCCTGGCAGACGGCGGTCGGCTTCACCCCGGCCGGCGACTCCGTGGACGTCGACGCGTCGCTGGCCGGCGCGCCGGACGGCAGCCGGATGGGGCCCGCGCTGCTGAAGTCCGTACGGGAGTCGGGGCTGCGCACGAGCTGGACCGAGGGTGACCCGGGCTACGAGCAGGCGGTCACCGATTTCGTCGACGCGGGCCCGGCGGGCGCCGCGCGCCGCACGGTCGCGCACTTCACCCGCGCGCTGTCCCCGTACGTGCGGGCAGGGGCGCTGGGCGCCGCGCTGGTGCAGCTGACGATGCCGGGCGTGCCCGACCTCTACCAGGGCACCGAGCGGGAGTACTTCGCGCTGGTCGACCCGGACAACCGGGCCAGGTTCCGGCCGGGACCGCCGGACGAGAAGACGGTGGTGACGACGGCGGCGCTGAAGGTGCGCAGGGAACGCCCGGACGCGTTCGGCGAGTCGGGCACGTACACCCCGCTGGAGGCCTCGGGCCCGGCCGCCGCGCACTGTCTGGCGTTCAGCAGGTCGGGCGAGGTGGTCACGGCCGTGACCAGGCTGCCGCTGCGGCTGGCGGAGACGGGCGGCTGGACGGGCACGGAGCTGGTCCTGCCGGCCGGCCGGTGGGTCGATCTGCTCTCCCCCGAGCGGGAGTTCGAGGGCGGCCCCGACCACCCGGTGCCGCTGGCCGAGCTGTTGGCCGAGCGCCCGGTGGCACTGCTCGCGGTGGCGGCTTCCTGATGGCCGGCCGGCGGAGCAAGGACCAGCGCAGGCAGGACGACGAGACGCTCGAACAGTGGCTGCGCCGCCGGGTCGCGGAGGGGACCGGGATCCCGATCGATCCGCGGATGACGCTCGACCTGTACGACCGCATGGTGGCGCTGGAAGCACGGGTGGCCGAGCTCGAGGCGCGGCTCCCCGACGACCGGCCGGGCGACTCCTAGCCAGGGCGGTGCAGGAGGTCGACGAAGGCGGCTGCGGCGCCGGTGAGTTCCACCCGGGAGAACGCGGTGACCGGGCGGCGCCACTCCGGGTCGACCTGGAGGATCACGCAGTCCTCCCCCACCGCGCCCCGCACCACGTGCGAGGGCGCGGTGGCGATACCGACACCGGCAGCCGCCATCCGTACCGCCGTGGACGAGTGCTCGGTCCAGACGGCGGTGCGCGGGGCGAAACCGGCCTTACCGCAGGCCCAGTCGAGGAATCTGCGGCCCTCGACCACCGGTTCCATCGCGCACCGCACCCAGGTGCGGTCGGACAGCTCGGCCAGGGCCACCGTCGTGCGGCCCGCGAGCCGGTCGTCGAAGGGCACGACCAGCACGATCTCCTCGATCCCGACGTGGACGACCGGGCCCTGCCAGTCGCGGGGCGGCGGTCCCACCGCCAGGTCGGCGATACCGCGCTCGACCCGTTCCTCCAGCGCCTCGGACGTCGCGTACTCGTGCAGGAACAGCGCGACCCGCGGACGGAGCCTGCGCCAGCGGGCGAAGACCTCGGGCAGGATCCCGACGGCCACGCCGTGCATCGCGGCGACATGCAGCTCACCGCCCTCGGCGCCGGCGGCGGCCCGCGCGGCGCGCTGGGCCTGCGCCGCGCTGCGTACGGCCAGTTCGGCGTGGGGCAGGAAGGCGCGGCCCATCGGGGTGAGCCGGACACCGCGCGGCAGCCGCTCCAGGAGCGGGCCGCCGACGGTCCGCTCCAGGGCCTTGATCTGGTGCGAGAGCGCGGGCTGGGTGACATGGAGCAGCTCGGCGGCCCGGGTGAAGGACGACTCCTCGACGACGGTCAGGAAGTACTCCATCTGTCGCAGACTCATGGCCGCCGCCTCCCGCGCTTTCCGCGCCTCCCGCGCCGAGCCATAAACACCCTGCATCGGCTCCACAAGATTATTGCCTTGGACGCATGACCAGGAAGGGGCCGAGGCTGGCCGCATGACTACCGATGTGATCGTGATCGGCGGCGGCACCGGCGGGTACTCCACCGCGTTGCGCGCCGCGGCGCTGGGCCTCGACGTCGTCCTGGCGGAGCGGGACAAGATCGGCGGCACCTGTCTGCACCGCGGCTGCGTCCCCAGCAAGGCGATGCTGCACGCGGCGGAACTGGTCGACGGGATCGCCGAGGCCCGGGAGCGGTGGGGGGTGAGGTCGACGCTCGACTCGGTGGACTGGCCGGCGCTCGTCGCCACCCGGGTCGACATCGTCGCCCGTAACCACCGGGGCGTGGAGAGCCATCTCGCCCACGCGGGGGTACGGGTGGTGCGGGGCAGCGCCCGGCTGACCGGGCCGCGCGGTGTGTACGTCGAGGGGGCCGGGGAGCTGACGGCGCGCCGGGGGATCGTGCTGGCGACCGGATCGAGACCGCGCACGCTGCCGGGGCTCACCCCCGACGGCCGGACGGTCGTCACCAGCGACGACGCGCTCTTCGCGCCGGGGCTGCCCGCTTCGGTCCTGGTGCTGGGCGGCGGTGCGATCGGGGTGGAGTACGCCTCGTTCCATCGCTCCATGGGCGCGGCCGTGACGCTCGTGGAGGCCGCCGACCGGCTCGTACCGCTGGAGGACGCGGACGTGAGCCGGCACCTGACACGCGGTCTGAAGAAGCGCGGCATCCGGGTGCTGACGGGCGCCCGGCTGGACGACGCGTCGGTGGCGGCCGGGTCGGTACGGGCCGTGGTGCGCGCGGCGCGCGGGGAGAGCCGTACGGTCGAGGCGGAGCGGCTGCTGGTCGCCGTCGGGCGCGCACCGGTCACCGAAGGACTCGACCTGGCGGCGGCCGGGCTCACCACCGACGAGCGCGGCCATGTCGTCCCGGCGGACTGGACGCGGCTGGAGACGGCCGTGCCCGGCATCCACGTGGTCGGCGATCTGCTGCCGCCCCCGTCCCTGGGCCTGGCCCACGCGTCGTTCGCCGAGGGCCTGTTGGTCGCGGAGACCCTGGCGGGGGTCGCCTCGCAGCCGGTCGACTACGCGACGGTGCCGAGGGTGACGTACTCCAGCCCGCAGACGGCGGCGGTCGGACTGACCGAGGAGGAGGCCCGCAACCGGGGCCACGAGGTGCGGGTGAACACGATGCCGCTGACCGCGGTCGCCAAGGGCATGGTGCACGGCCGGGGCGGCGTGGTGAAGGTCGTGGCCGAACGGGACGGCCGGGTCCTCGGGGTACATCTGGTCGGCCCGCACGTCTCGGAGATGATCGCCGAGAGCCAGCTGATCGTCGGCTGGGACGCCGAACCGTCCGACGTGGCCCGCCACATCCACCCGCACCCGACACTGTCGGAGGCGGTCGGGGAAACGTTCCTGACCCTGGCTGGCCGCGGCCTGCACCAGCAGTGACCGGGCCGGACAGGGCCTAGTCGGTCGCGATACGGAAGCTCATCTGCCCGAAGCTCACCATGTCGCCGTCGCGCACCACGGCCGTCGCCGTCACCCGGCGGCCGTTGACGACGGTCCCGTTGGTGGAGCTGAGGTCACGGAGGATCCACTGGTCGCCGCGCATGACCAGCTCGGCGTGGAGCCTGGACACGGTGTCGTCGCTCAGCCGCAGCCCGTTGACCGGGTCGCGGCCGATCCGCAGCGGGTAGGGGCTCGGCTGCGGCAGCAGCAGCTTCGGCAGCCGCTCCACCTGCCAGGCCCTGCGCAGCCGCTGCGAGAAGGCGGAGACCCGCCCCACGGCCCCGAACAACCGCCGGGACCAGGCCCCTTCGGTCTCCAGGTCGGCGGTGAGTATCTTCAGCTCGTCCGCCCTGCGCGCGGCGAGCACGAGATCCATCCGGCGCAGAAAGGTGTCGTGCGACAGCCTCCCCTGCGCCGCCCCTTCCCTGAGCAACGCCAGCACCCGGTCCCGCTCGGCGTCGGAGAGCCGCGCGGGATACGTGGGGGACTCGAAGGAAGACGTCACACCGTGATTGTCGGGCCGCCGACACCGAGGTGTCCAGACGCCCCGGTTCATGACCGCCTCGAAATACGCGAGCCGGCCTCGGCACCGGCCGCCCGGTGAGCCGGTTACCTGAACTTTCAACGGGCTATCAATATGACCTGGGACTGATCCCACTACCGGATGCCGGGCCCGTGAGCGTCGTATTGGGGGAACGTCTTGCCAATTCGGGGTGATGACGGGGCTCCCGGCGGTCTGGCTTGCCACCATGTGGGAACGGTGTGTGGTGAAGCCGATGACAGAAAAAGGGGGACCGTCCGTGCAGTTCGAGGTGTGGGCACCGAAGGCGCAGGACCAGGTCGTACTGCGTCTTGAGGACGCCGACCGGCCGATGGAGCGCGATCCGGAGCGGGAGGGCTGGTGGCTGGCGCAGGCGCCGGCGACCGACGGGAGCCGGTACGGCTTCGCGCTGGACGGCGGTCTGGTGCTTCCCGACCCGCGCTCGCGCCGCCAGCCGGACGGGCCCGACGGTACGAGCGCCGTCGTCGACCAGGCCGCGTACGCGTGGCAGGTCGAGTGGGCGGGGCGGCCGCTGCCCGGCGCCGTGCTGTACGAGCTGCACATCGGCACGTTCACCCGTGAGGGCACCCTGGACGCGGCGGCCGAACAGCTCGCGCCGCTGGCCGAACTGGGCATCACGCATGTCGAGTTGATGCCGCTCTGCCCGTTCCCCGGCTCGCACGGCTGGGGGTACGAGGGAGTGTCGCTGTGGGCGGTGCACGAGCCGTACGGCGGCCCCGAGGCGCTGAAGCGCTTTGTCGACACGGCGCACGGCCTGGGCATCGGCGTGGTGCTGGACGTCGTACACAACCACCTCGGTCCGGCCGGCAACTACCTGCCCCAGTTCGGCCCGTACTTCACCGACACGCACCACACCCCGTGGGGCGCCGCGGTCAACCTGGACGCGCCGGGCTCCGACGAGGTGCGGGCCTATCTGCTGGAGAGCGCCCTGGCCTGGCTGCGGGACTACCGGCTCGACGGGCTGCGGCTCGACGCCGTGCACGCCCTCGCCGACGGCCGCGCGCTGACCTTCCTCGAAGAGCTGTCCACGGCGGTCGACGCGCTCGCGGCCGGCGTCGGACGGCCGCTGTTCCTCATCGCCGAGTCGGACCTGGCCGACCCGCGCACCACGACCCCGCGCACCGAGGGCGGCCTCGGGCTGCACGCGCAGTGGAACGACGACTTCCACCACGCCCTGCACACCGCCCTGACCGGCGAATCCCAGGGCTACTACGCCGACTTCGCCCGCGCACCGCTCGCCGCCGTCGCCAAGACGCTGAGCCGGGCGTTCTTCCACGACGGTACGTACTCGACGTTCCGCGGCAGAGTCCACGGCCGGCCGGTGGACCGTACGAGAACCCCCGCGCACCGCTTCCTCGGCTACGCCCAGACCCATGACCAGATCGGCAACCGCGCGCTGGGCGACCGGCTCTCCGCCACCCTCTCCCCCGGGCTGCTCGCCTGCGCCGCCGTGCTCGTCCTGACGGGCCCGCACACCCCGATGCTGTTCATGGGCGAGGAGTGGGGCGCCGCCACCCCCTGGCAGTTCTTCACCGACCACCCCGACCCGGTGCTCGCCGAGGCCGTACGCACCGGCAGGCGCAGGGAGTTCGCCGCGCACGGCTGGGCGGAGGAGGACATCCCCGACCCGCAGGACCCCGCCACCCGCGAGCGGTCCTGTCTGGACCGTACGGAGATCGAGAAGGAGCCGCACGCCCGGCTGCTGGCCTGGCACCGTGAGCTGATCGCCCTGCGGCACGGCCAGCCGGACCTCGCCGACCCCGACCTGGCCACGGTGAAGGTGGCTTTCGACGAGGCGGCGCGCTGGCTGGCGTACCGCAGGGGCGATCTGCGGATCGCGGTGAACCTGTCCGACCGGAGCGCCGAGATCCCGCTGGGCGGCGGCGGCCGGGTGCTGGCCGCCTGGGAGCCGGTACGGGCGCCGGGCGCCGACGGGGTGCTGCGGCTGCCGCCGGAGTCCTGCGTGGTCCTGACCGACAGCTGACCGCGCGCCGCCCCGGTCAGTGCACGATCGCCATCTCGCGCGGGGTGTTGTTGAGGCGGCGGCCACCGGTCTCGGTGACCGTCACGATGTCCTCGATCCGGACCCCGAACCGGCCGGGCAGATAGACGCCGGGCTCGACCGAGAAGCACATGCCCGGCACCATGGGCTGCTCCTCCCCCTCGATCATGTACGGCGGCTCGTGCGTGGTGATGCCGATGCCGTGTCCTGTGCGGTGGATGAAGTACTCGCCGTAGCCGGCGGCTTCGATCACCGCGCGGGCCGCGCGGTCGACCTCCTGGCAGGCGACGCCCGGCCTGACGGCCTCGAAGCCGGCCTGCTGCGCCTCGCGCACGAGGGTGTGCACGCGCCGCTCCTCGTCGGTCGGCTCGCCGACGTGGACGGTGCGGGTGGTGTCGGACCCGTAGCCGTGCTTCAGCCCGCCGAAGTCCAGGACGACCATGTCGCCGTCGGTGATGACCCGGTCGCCCGCGTCGTGGTGCGGGTCGGCGGCGCCGGGGCCCGAGCCCACGACGGTGAAGTCGACCTGCGAGTGGCCGAAGCGCAGCAGCAGCGCCGCGAGGTCGGCGGCGATGTCCGTCTCCTTGCGCCCGGCGAAGGGGACCTTCAGGATCTCGCCGTACGCGGCGTCGGCCGCGGCGCCCGCCGCCGCGGCCCTCGCCAGCTCACGCGCGTCCTTCACCGCGCGCAGCATCGGCAGCGCCTCGGTCAGCGCGGTGTACGAGACGCCGGGCAGCGCCGCGCGCAGGCGCAGCAGGTGCAGGGCCCAGGCGTTGTCGCTGATGCCGAAGCGGCCCGCCGGGTCGAGCAGCGGCGCCGTCGCGGCGTACGGGTCCTGCGCGTCGGTCCAGTCCCGCAGGGTGAGCGCGGGCGCGCCGGGCGCCCTGGCCGCGTCCGGCGCCTCCAGCGCGGGCACCACCAGGACCGGATCGCCGTCGGCGGGCACGACGAGCATGGTCATCCGCTCGGTGGTCAGTGACGCGTGGTACCCGGTGAGATACGTCAGGTCGGGGCCCGGCGCGACCAGCACACCGGCCAGCCCTGCCTCGGCGGCCGAGCGGGCCGTACGGGCCATCCGGTCGCGGTAGTCGTCGGCGGTGAACGGCGCGGGTGCGGCCTCTGCGGCGGTGTCGCGCGCGGGCTCTGGTGTGGTCGGCATGGGGTCATCGTGCCTGGTGGGACGGCCCGGACGAAAGGGTTCACGCCGAGCGGGGAGGCTCACGCCGACGCGAAGGGGTTCACGCCGGTGGCGGTTCGCGCTCCACCAGCCGCTCCAGCAGCTCCTGGAACTCGTCGCCGACGACGATCCGCAGCCCCTCGCCGTCCTCGTCCTCGTCGCTGAGCTGGGTGAGTGTGCCGCCCCGCCACCAGTAGACGTACGGGCTGATCGCGCCGGGGGTGTCCGCGTACCCGGACGCGGCGAACGACGCCATCGCGTTCAGCGAAGGGATCATGGTCGTGTCCCGGATGACATGGAACGCGAGCTGGTGCCGGAACGGCATCGCGACCAGCGCCCCGTCCGCCGTGAGGTGCTGTCCGGTCACCTGCCGTACGACGGACTCCAGCGCGAGGACCCGGCTGGCCGTGTAGAACGAGTCGCCGAGGACCACCTCGAACCGCATCCCGCCCGAGTCCTTGACGGTCTCACGCCCCTCGACCGGCAGGTCCTGGAGGTTGCGCATCGCGCGGTCGCGCAGCTGCTGGACCTGGCCCAGCGGCTCCAGCGCCTCGTCGGTGAGCATCATGACGCTCTCCGGCAGATCCAGGGCCAGCACCTCGTACAGCCCGGGGGCGACCGAGCGCGCGTACGCGAAGGTCTGCGGGTCGAGGCCGTCACCGCTGATCACCCGGGGGTAGAGCTGCGCCCTGATCTGCTCGGGCGGCAGGGTGTCGAGCGCCGAAGGGCCGTCCATGGTGCGCAGCACCATCCCGGCGTGCTGCCTGGCCAGCTCGCCCCAGACGCGCGGACCCCGGTGGTCGTTGTGGCAGACGGCGGCGAGATTGGCGAGCCCGAACTGGCGGCCCGCGCTGTCGCTGACCATGTCCGCGTAGACCGTCAGCTCAAGGCCCTGCTCGGCGAAGGCCTCGCGGACCTGGGAGCGGAACCACGCGCCCTCGTCGACGGAGAAGAAGGAGAACGCGGGGTCACGGGGCGCGTCGCGTCCGTCGCGTTTCGGCCCTCGTCGGAACAACCGCACACCATCCGCCTCCACCCGTACATCTCCGGCCGGTCGGCCGGTCAGCCGGACCCTGCCCGGCCCCGGACCGCTTCAGCCGCGTCCGCCCGCCCCTGTGATCGTCCGATCGTCGCCCTTCCGATGCTAACGGTCCTGACCGACAACGAGGTCGGCACGGTCCTTGCCCGCCAGCACCAGACGCGCGTTGACCTCGTCGGACTCCCGCACCCAGCGCTCGGCGTACGCCCGCTCCTTGCCGAAGCGCACATGGCGCTCGACGAGCCGGCGCACCCGTACCTCCGGGTCCGGGTCCAGGAACCACACCTCGTCGATGAGCGCGCGCACCGCCGTCCAGGGCCCTGCGGGGCCGTCGTCCAGCAGCAGGTAGTTGCCCTCGGTGACGACGAGCGGGATGTCGGGGTGGACGGCGACACTGCCCGCGACCGCCTCTTCGAGGGACCGGTCGAACGCAGGCGCGTAGACCACGGTGCCCTGCTCGGGGACGCGCAGCCGGCCGAGCAGCGCCGCGTAGCCCGCGGGGTCGAAGGTGTCGGGGGCGCCCTTGCGCCCGGCCCGCCCCAGCCGGACCAGCTCCGCCTGGGCGAGGTGGAAGCCGTCCATCGGTACGAGGACGGCGAGGCCGTCGAGCCGGTCGACGATCCGCTCGGCGAGCGTGGACTTGCCCGCGCCCGGCGCGCCCGCGATACCGAGGACATGGCGGGCGCCCGGAACGGCGAGCTTGCGGGCGCGGGCGGCGAGCGCCGCGATCTGCTGCTCATCCATAGGCGGCATTGTTCCATCGCGGCTCTCCGGTGCGGCGGCGGGCGCCCGCGAACCCCGCCCGCGACGCGGCCGACGGCGCCGCGCGAACACTCCTTCCTACCGCCGCCCGTATCGCCCGGGAGGCGGCCCTGAGGGGGGCGTCAGGTCGATAGGGTTCGGCCATGACGGACCCCGCCCTGGACGCGCTCACGCCACAACTGGCGCAACTCCACTACGCCTCGGCCCCGCAGGACACCGACGGGTCGGCGCCGCGGTTCACCGCCGTCACGCCCGGCACAGCACAGGCGGTCCTCGACGAGGCAGGACAGCTGCTCGGGTACGAGCCGCCGCGCGACGCGCCGCCGCACCCGACGACCGCCGAACTCGCGGCGTTTCCGCTGGCGTTCAGTCACAGCCTGCTCTCCGACGGCAGCCGGCTGCTGGCCCGTACGGTGTGCACGGGCGTCGACCACAGCGGACGGTGGTCGTCCTTCCACGCACACGGCGTGCTGTTCCCGCCGGACCCGTACGGCACGGCGACGGACACCAGTGTCCTGCCGGTCGCGGGGTGGGACTCGCCGTTGTGGGCGACCGGAACGCCGGACGGCGGGGTGCCGTTGCCGCTGACCGGTGTCGCCGGACCCGGTGTCTTCGGACCTGCCGCCTTCGGACCTGCCGCCTTCGGCCGGGACGCGCAGGTACGGTTCGCGGCGGCGCGGGCCGCACAACTCCCCGTCTTCTTCGCCGCGTTGCGGGCACTGCACACCACGGATCCGGGGCGGCGGATCGGACTGGTCGAGCGGGACAGCGCGGATGCCGCCCGGTGGATCGCGCTCGCCAGCACCGTACTTCCGCGCGCGGAGGCGCTGCGGCTGACCTTCACCACGTACACCCGGCGGCCACGCCTCGCACCGCAGCAGATCGTCGGGGTCCTGCCGGACGACGCGCCGTCCCTCAGCGAGCCGGGGCAGACCTTCCGGATCGTGGACCGCGCGACCGCCCCTGGCAGCGCACAGGAACCGGTCACGGACGTATGGGCGCTGACAGCGGCGCGGGTCTGGCTGGCCAGGGCGCCCGAACTCTTCACCGAGGCGGTCGCGTTGCCCGCCGGCGCCTTCTCGGCCGGTGCGCTCGCCGCCGTCGCGCTCTGCGCCGACATCGGGCTCGGCCCCGAGGCACGCACCGAAGCCGCCGTCTGGGCACGCGCGCACGCGCGCGACCTCGACGACAAGCGGCTGCGTCAGGTCGTCGAAGCGCTCTGCGCACCCTCCGAGGACCGTACGGCGGCCGAATCCGCCGCCCTGTCGGCGCTGTTCGGGACACTGGACAGCCAGGCGCCGTCGGCCACGACCACCCTGCTCGGGGCGCTGGTGCTGACCCTGGCGGTGCGGATGCCGGACGCGGGGCACGAGCTGCCCGCGCTCCAACTCATGGCGCTGCCGTCCGAGTTGCGAAGCCGCCTCGCCGTCGAGCTGGCGCCGGAGCTGCGCGGCGGTATCACCCGCGACTCGGCGGGCAGCGGACCTGACACCGCCCGGCCGTTGGGACTGCTGCGCGCCGCCGGCGTGCTCGGTGTGGACTGCGCCGACCTGCTGCCCGCGCTGGCCCGGCGGCTCGCACGGGCGCTGCTCGCCGACCCGGAGGCCGCCTGGACACCGTCCCTGCGCGCCATGGTCGACGATCACTTCGAGCTGCGGACGGCGCTGCTCAGCGCCCTCGACGCGCTCGCGGCGGAGGACCCGTCCGCAGCCGCGCGGCTGCTGGCCCGCACCCCGCTCGACCTGACGGGGGTGCAGGCGCTGCCGCAGCTGCGGATGTGCGCGGGGGCGCCGTGGCTGCCGATACCCGGCGGTGACCGGGTCACCGCCCTGCACGCCGCGCTGCGCGCCTCCGGTGTGTCTCCGCTGGCCGATCCGCTGGTGCTGCGCACGGCCGTACGGCTGGTCTGGGACGGCGGCGCGCCCGCCGCGGGCGAGGCACGGCAGATGCTCGGTGAGACGGGCTCCGACGCGCATCGCGCGGCCGGCACCTGGCGGGCCCTGGTCAGTGCGGCGCTCGAATGTTCGGCGGACGACGCCGACGCGCCCGATCTGGCGCACGAGCTGCTGCGCAGCTTTCCCGACCAGCTGGAGCCGAGGGTGCGCGGCGCGCTGCAACTCCTGCAGTTCGCCAGGGAACTGGAGCGGGGCCGGGCGCAACCGCCGTGGACGCAGCGGACACTTACGCTGAAGGCGGCGGCCGAGCCGGTCGAACCGGGCGTCGTCGACCTCGTGTTCGGGATCCTCGCCCGCCATCTGCTCTCCGAGCACCGGCCGGAGGGCGAGCTGTACGCGCTGATCCACTGCGACGAACCGGAGCTGCTGGCCGCCTACGGCGCCGCTGCGCGCGCCGACCGGGTACGGGAGCGGCTGGGCGCGGCGCCCGGTTACGTCGCCGACTGTTTCGTCGCGTGGAGTTCGCTGCCCGGGGCCAACCGCCCCTGGGACAAAACCCGTTCGGCGCTGCTCGACAAGGTGCTGCGGCCCGTGGTCCGGGCGCTGCCCGCCGAGGATGTCGCCTCGGTCGAGCACGCTCTTGAGCGGGCCGGGGCCCACCGGGCCGAGGAGTTCCGGCTGTGGAACCGCCCCGGCGCCTTCGGCCGGCTGGGCCGCCGGTTCGGCAGCCTGGGGCGCCGGCCGGCCGGCTGATGTCCCGGCCGGCCTGCTGGGTCAGCTCTCGTCGGGCGTCAGCCGCAGCGAGATGCTGTTGATGCAGTACCGCTGGTCGGTCGGGGTGGGGTAGCCCTCACCCTCGAACACGTGGCCGAGATGGGAACCGCAGCGTGAGCAGCGCACCTCGACGCGCTTCATGCCCATCGAACGGTCCTCGATCAGCTCGACGGCTTCGGTGTCCTTCGGGTCGTAGAAGGACGGCCAGCCGCAGTGCGACTCGAATTTCGTGTCCGAGCGGAACAGCTCGGCCCCACAGGCGCGACAGGAGTAGACGCCGGTGGTCTTGGTGTCGGTGTACTCGCCGACGAAAGCGGGTTCCGTGGCCGCCTTGCGGAGTACCGCGTACTCCGCGTCGGACAGCTCGGCGCGCCACTGCTCGTCGGGTTTGTCGATGTCGTACGCCATGAGTTCTCCCTCAGGGTCTGGCCGGACCTCAGTCGGTCAGGCGGGCCAGGATGACGGGACCGAGGTCCGTGACGTCACCCGCGCCCATGGTGAGAACGAGATCGCCCGCCCTCACCATTCCCGCGACGGTCTCCGGCACGGCGTTCTTGTCCGACAGGGCCGTGACCTGGGCTCCGGCGGCGCGGGCAGCGTCGATGATCAGGGCGCTGGTGATGCCGGGAATCGGGTCCTCGCGCGCCGGGTAGATGTCGAGCACCACGGAGGCGTCGGCGAGGGCGAGGGCCTGGCCCATTTCCGTGCCCAGCTCCTGGGTGCGGGAGAACAGGTGCGGCTGGAAGACCACCAGGATGCGGGAGCCGTCAGGGACGGCGGCGCGCATCGCTTCGAGGTCGGCTGTCATCTCCGTCGGGTGGTGCGCGTACGAGTCGATCACCTGGACGCCGGCCGCCTCGCCCTTGAGCTGGAGGCGGCGCTTGACGCCGGTGTACGTGCCGATCGCCGACGCCAGATTGTGCGCGGGGACGCCGAGGGCGACACCGGCGGCGAGCGCGGCGACGGCGTTGTCGGCGTAGTGCCGGCCGGGGACCGAGACGGTGAAGGTCAGGAAGCGGCCGTCGAGGACGACGGTGACCTCGCTGGTCAGCCCGCGTGCGGTGACCTTGTGGACCCGTACGTCCGCGTTCTCGGCGGCGCCGTAGGTGACGACCTTGAGCGTGGACAGGTCACGGACCCGGGAGGCCAGCTCGACCGCGCCCGGCTGGTCGGCGGAGATCACCAGGGTGCCGCCGGGGACGACCTTGCCGACGAAGGTCTCGAAGGACTCGTAGATCTCGTCCATCGACGCGTAGTTCGCGTGGTGGTCCAGCTCCACGTTGAGGACGATCGCGACCTCGGGGTCGTACTTCTGGAAGCTGCGGTCGCTCTCGTCGGCCTCGGCGACGAAGATGTCGCCGGCGCCGTGCTGGGCGTTGGTGCCGGGCCCGGTGAGGTCGCCGCCGATCGCGTACGACGGGTCGAGCCCCAGCTCGGTCAGGGCGACGGCCAGCATGGAGGTGGTGGTGGTCTTGCCGTGCGTGCCGGCGACGGCGATCGACCTGCGGCCCCGCATCAGCGAGGCCAGCGCGTCGGAGCGGTGCACGACGGGGATCGACAGCTCGGCGGCGCGTGCCAGCTCCGGGTTGTCGGCGCGGATGGCGCTGGAGACGACCACGCACGAGGCGTCGTCGGCGAGATGCGCGGCCGCGTGTCCGACATGGACGGTGGCTCCCTGCGCGCGCAGCGCCTCCGCCGTCTCCGACTCCTTCGCGTCACTGCCGGCGACCTTGGCGCCGCGCTGGGCCAGGATCTTCGCGATCCCGGACATCCCGGCGCCGCCGATACCGATGAAGTGCGGCCGTTCCATGGCGTCGGGGATGCCGGTTTCGGGTGCCATTCGCGTTTCTCCCAGGGCAGGCGTGCGTGACGTGTTCGTGCGGTCACCCAGCCTATTCGCTGTGCGCGAAGAGCTTGAGCACCGGGACGCCGACCTTGTGGCGGGCGCGGGATGCCCAGTCGCGGTGGAAGAACTCCTCCACGTAGTGCGGCTCGGTCAGCACGATCACCTCGTCGGCGCCCGCCTCGTCCACGACGGCCTTGAGGCCGTCCAGCGGGTGCTCCTCGACCACCCGTCCGGTGGCCTGGGAGCCCTGCGCGCGCAGCGCGGCCAGCGAGTGTTCGAGCGCCAGTTCCGCGGGTCGTCTCGCGTCCGCCCCCTCCGGCACGTCACCTTCCTGGGACGCCTCCTTCAGCTCCCCGAAGGCGACGTCGTCGATGGCGCGCAGCAGTACGTCGGCCTGGTCACCGCGCGGCTGCATGAGCACGACGAAGGAGATGGTCTCGTCGCCGTGCAGGGTCGTGACGAACTCCACGTCCTCGGGCGACAGAGGCTTCTCGATCATCAATACGCTTGTGAACACGACAGCGCCCTTCGTCCGTCCTCATGGGCCGGTGCGGCCCACTGCTGAAACCATCCTTCCCCGTGCCCGCACGGGGTCTGCGTGTACATGATCCTGCCCATCCGGAGCTAACCGGAACAGCGGATTCCGCTCCTCCTCAGCTCCGACGGTATCGGGTGAAGAGGAACCCCTCCTCCTCCAGGAGCGCCGCGAGGGCGAAGCGCTCCGGTACGGCGAGTGCGGGTCCCCCCGCGATGCGCTGCGCGTACCCCGAAGTCAGCGTGGGAGACATGGTCAGACACAGTTCGTCCAGCACCCCCGCGGCGACGAACTGGCCCAGCAGCCTCGGTCCGCCCTCGGTCAGCAGCCGCCGCAGACCCCGCGCGGCGAGCGCCTGGACGGCGCGGGCCGGCTCCACGCCGGGGCCTTCCCCCGCGATCACCACCTCGGCGCCCGCCTTCTCCGCCTCCCGCACCCGCTCGGGCGGCGCCGCGGCGCCGGTGAGCACCAGGGTCGGTACGAGCGGCGCCGTGAACAGCGGCAGCGAGAAGTCGAGAGCCAGCCCTGCCGTGACGATCGCGATGGCCGGCGCCGGCCCCTGTCCCGCCGCCTCCCGGCGCGCCGCGAAGGCGTCCCGGGCGCGGGCCGGCCGGTAGCCCTCCTGGCGAACCGTTTCCGCGCCGACCACCACCACATCGGCCAGGGCGCGCAGCACGCCGAAGATCCGCATGTCGGCGGCGGACGAGATGGTCTGCGAGCGGCCGTCGTGCTGGGCCGCGCCGTCCAGCGTGGAGACCATGTTGGCCCGCAGCCAGTGGCCCGCGCCGTCCAGGTCCCGCGGATAGGCGTACGCGTCCGCCAGCTCGTCGAGCGTCCAGTCACCGGCGGTGCCGGAGCCGGTCCGGCCGGAGGCTGCCTGATCGGAGGCCGGCCGATCGGAAGCTGCGGAGGCTGTCTCATCGGTCACAGGGAACAGGCGTCGCATGCGAAGCAGTCTGGCACGGCGCATAAGCTTGTGAGTTGTGTCGTCCTCCCCCGCCGCCCCCGGCCAGCACCCGATAGCCCGCGCGGCCCCCATCTCCCTGTGCGCACGCGAGCCGCGGGTCCCCGCCGAACGGCTCGTCGCCGAGATGGTCCCGCCGCCGCGCTTCGGCTCCGTACGGTTCGACACGTACGTACCGGACCCGAAGCAGCCCAGCCAGACCGAGGCCGTCACCGTACTGAGCGCCTTCGCCGCGGGCCTGGACCGGCCGGGACCCGGTTCCGCGGCCGGTGGGGGCGGCGGGATGCGCCGCTGGTTCGGCCGGAAGCCCTCGGCCCCCGCCGGGCCCCGGGGGATCTATCTGGACGGCGGCTACGGCGTCGGCAAGACCCATCTGCTCGCCTCGCTGTGGCACGCCACCCCCGCGCCCGCCGAGCTGAAGGGCTTCGGCACGTTCGTGGAGCTGACCAACCTGGTCGGCGCGCTGGGCTTCCAGCAGACCGTACGGACGCTCGGCGGCCACCGGCTGCTGTGCATCGACGAGTTCGAGCTGGACGACCCCGGCGACACCGTGCTCGTCTCGACTCTGCTCGGCAAGCTGGTCGACTCGGGGGTGGCGCTCGCCGCGACCTCCAACACCCTGCCGGGCAAGCTCGGTGAGGGCCGGTTCGCCTCCGCCGACTTCCTCCGCGAGATCCAGGGGCTCGGCGCGCACTTCAGACCGCTGCGGATCGACGGCGACGACTACCGCCACCGGGGTCTGCCCGAGGCACCCGAGCCGTTCACCGAGGAGCAGGTGACCAGGACGGCGCACGCCACCGAGGGCGCCAGCCTGGACGACTTCCCCGCGCTGCTCGGCCATCTCGCCTCGGTCCACCCCAGTCGCTACGGCGCGCTGACGGAGGGTCTGCGGGTCGCCTGCCTCACCGGCGTGGGCCCGGTGCCCGACCAGTCGACGGCGCTACGGCTCGTCGTACTCGCCGACCGGTTGTACGACCGCGAGGTGCCGGTGCTGGCCTCCGGCGTGCCCTTCGACCGGCTTTTCAGCGACGAGATGCTGAACGGCGGCTACCGGAAGAAGTACTTCCGGGCGATCTCCCGGCTGACAGCACTGGCGCGTGACGCCAAGGGGCTGCTGGCCGAGTAGGTTCGGAGCCGCGCCGAGTAGGTTCGGTGCCGTAACGACGTGCGATCACCTCGCACACCTCATCAGAAGGGTTCCATCATGGCTACCACGCGCACGGCACACACCGTCTGGGAGGGCGACCTCGCCCAGGGCAAGGGCCTTGTCACCTTCGACTCCTCCGGCATCGCCGAGCAGCCGGTTTCCTGGGCCTCACGCGCCGAGCAGGCCAACGGCAAGACCAGCCCGGAGGAGCTGATCGCCGCCGCTCACTCCAGCTGCTTCTCGATGGCCCTCTCGAACGGTCTCACCAAGGCCGGCACCCCGCCGACCAAGCTGACCACCAGCGCCGATGTCACCCTCGTGCCCGGTACCGGCATCACCGGCATCCACATCACGGTGCAGGGTGAGGTCGCGGGCCTGGACGAGGCGGACTTCGTCAAGGCCGCCGAGGACGCGAAGGCGAACTGCCCCGTGAGCCAGGCGCTGTCGGGCACCAGCATCACGCTGAGCGCCTCGCTCGCCTGACCCTCCCTCCCCGCCGGGGTCGTCCGGCACGACCGGTGACCACGGCAGGACCGGCTGACCCGCATGCCGCGCACATGCGGGTCACGCCGGTCGCGTTCCGCCGTGATCCGGCGCACCCTCGATACAACTGATCCGAAGGGGTGCCCGGTGAGCAAGAAGGACGCGAAGAAGGACGACGCGAAGAAGGCCAAGAAGGCCGAGAAGGCGCACAAGCCGTCCGAGCGCCGCGCGCGGGACGAGCCGGCCCTGCGTGACCTGCTGCGCGTCCCGCCCGGCGAGCCGGCCGTACTCGCCTCGTACGATCCGCGGGCGACGCCCGGCGGCCCGGAGGACAAGGCCGCGGGACGCGCGGCCATGACCCGGATGGCCGAAGACCTCACCGCGCTCCAGGACCGGCTCTACGCGGCCAGCACGGCGGGCGACCGGCGCCGGCTGCTGCTCGTCCTCCAGGGCATGGACACCAGCGGCAAGGGCGGCACCCTCAAGCATGTGATCGGGCTGTTCAACCCGGCGGGCTGCCGGATCAGGGCCTTCAAGGCGCCGACCGCCGAGGAGCGCAGCCACCCGTTCCTGTGGCGGATCAAGCGGGCGCTGCCCGAGCCGGGCGAGATCGGCATCTTCGACCGCTCGCACTACGAGGACGTGCTGATCGCCAAGGTGCGCGAGCTGGCGCCGCGCCGGGACATCGGCCGCAGGTACGGCCAGATCAACCGGTTCGAGCAGTCGCTCGCCGACGACGGCGTGACGGTCGTGAAGGTCTTCCTGCACATCAGCTACGAGGAGCAGCGCGACCGGCTGCTCGCGCGCATCGACAACCCGGACAAGCACTGGAAGTTCACCCCGGACGACATCGAGGACCGGTCGCTGTGGCCGGCGTACCACGACGCGTACGAGACGGCCCTGACCCGCTGCACCTCGGCGCAGACCCCCTGGTACGTGGTGCCGGCCGACCGGAAGTGGTACCGCAACTGGGCCATCAGCAAGCTGCTGTTGGAGCATCTCCAGGCGCTGGACCCGCAGTACCCGAAGGGCGACTTCGACGTGGCGGCGAGCCGCGAGCGGCTGCTGTCGATGGACTGAGCACGGGCTCGGGGGCGAGGGTCGGGGGCGGCCCTGGGGACGGGCCCGGGAACGGGCGCGGGAACGGGCGCGGGACACGCGGCATGCTCGACACGAACGCCATGCGCCCGATCCGCGTAGATCATCATATATTTTCCGTGAGTGACCAGATACGTACGCACGCTCGCCACGGCCACCGCCCTGAGTGCTGCCCTGGGCGCCGCCCTGACCGGCTGCGGCGCGCAGCAGCCGCCGGTCCTCCACTCCCCGGCAGCGGCCGTCCTGCGCCCGGCCACGGTCAAGGGGCCGCCGACCATGGCGCCGGGCCGTGGCGGGCTGACCCCGGTCTTCAAGCGCGGCCTCGGCACGGCGGGCCGGACCGTCGCGCTCACCTTCGACGCCGACATGGCGCCGGACGACGGCGAGCGCGCCGCGGACGGCGAGCGGTTCGACAACCCCGAGCTGATCGCGCTGCTGCGCCGGCTCGAAGTGCCGTCGACGATCTTCATGACGGGCCGCTGGGCCGAGGAGTACCCGGCGCAGGCGGACTCCATCGGCGACGACCCGCTCTTCGAGGTCGCCAACCACTCGTACAGCCACCGGGCGTTCACACGTCACTGCTACGGGCTGCCTGAGCTGCGGGGCGACGAGCGGTCGGCCGACGTCGAGCACGCCTTCGCCGCGTTCCACGCGGCCGGCGTGCACCATGTCATGCCGTACTTCCGCTTCCCCGGCGGCTGTTACGACCGGTCGGCGCTGCGGGCGATCGGCCCGGCGAAGGTGACGGCGGTGCAGTGGGACGTCGCGGGCGGCGACGTCCTCGCCACGAACGCGGACGCGGTCGCCCGGCAGGTGGTCGACGGGGTCGCGCCGGGCTCGCTGGTGGTCCTGCACTGCTCACGCAGCGCGGCGCCGGTGACGGAGGAGGCGGTGGAGCAGATCGTGCCCCGGCTGCGCGAGCGCGGCTACCGCTTCGTCAAGGTCTCTCAGCTGATGAAGCGCTGACGGGCCGGACAGGGTCTAGCCGGAACAGGCCTGGCGCTGGGCTTCCTGCCATGTGCAGACAGGGCAGAGCGTGGCGCCCTTCACCGAGTTGGGATGCTCGGTCGGCTCCCGGCACAGCACGCATTCCGCGTACCCGACGTCTTCAGCTACCTCTGGCATGCGGCCAAGCTTACGACCCGGGTCCGACGGGCGGCTCAGCCCCGGCGGACGCCGAGCGTGCAGACGACCGCGCCCACCGCCGCCGCGACCAGGACGGCTGCCGCCGCCGGCAGCACGGGGGTGGGGATCACTCCCGTCCGTGACCCCGTCACCAGCGCGCTGACCGCGTACTTCGCCGGCGATCCGCTCGACACCAGCGCCAGCAGGGCGACGAGCGAGGTCGCCGCGATCGACCAGCCGCGGGCGCGCAGCAGCGGCCGGTTGCACAGGGCGCCGGTCGCGGCGCCGAGCAGCAGACAGACGAGCGCGACGAGCAGCCCGGCGGCCCCCGCGGGCAGCAGCGGCACCGCCACGGTGTGGTCCTCGTTGTCCGGCGCGCTGATCACCGTCACGACCGCCGTGCCCACGACGCCGAGCGCGGCGGCGCAGACCGCGCCGGCCAGCAGCGCGGCGAGATGGACGCGGGCGGGTCCGGTGGCGGCGGCCGTCACCGCGCGGGCCGCCGCCGGTTCCTGGGTGACGCAGACCCGCACCAGCCAGGCGGTGACGGGCAGCAGCGCCGCCGCTGCCCAGCCGAGCGAGCCGAGGACGGGCTGCCCTGACTGCACGCCGACGGCGAGGAAGATCCCGTACAGCAGGACGGGCGGCAGCCAGCGCTGGGAGCGCAGCAGCAGGGCGATCTGGTAGCGCAGCAGGGCCGTCATGACGTGCTCCGCCTTTCCGCCGTGGGCCCGGCGGCGACCCGCGCGTCGGCGACGGCGCTCTCGGTACCGCCCGCTCCGGCGGTCCGTACCTCCTGGACGTGCCACGGCGGACGCGCCGTCAGCAGGGCGCGCAGCAGCGCGTCGGAGTGCACGGCGGGGACGGTGAGCAGGACCGCGCCCGCCGGGCCCGCCTCCTGGCGGGGCGCCCCCGGCAGTCCTTCGGGCGGCGCGGCGCCCGGCGGGCCGCTCGCCACGATCCGTACGTCCGGTCCGCGCTCCCCCGGCCCCGCCCCGGTCGCCTCCGTGGCCGGACGGCGCAGCAGGCCGCCGTCGGCCACCGCGTACACCTCGTCGGCGACGCCGCTGAGCCGGGCCGGGTCGTGGTCGACGAAGACCACCGTGCTGCCCGCGGCGACCCGCTCGGCGACGGCACGGTCCAGTTCGCCACGGGCCGCCGCGTCGAGTCCCGTCCACGCCTCGTCGAGCACCAGCAACTCGGGCTCGGCGAGCAGCGCCTGGGCGACGGCGACCTTCTGGCTCGTCCCCTTGGACAGTTCGGCCATGGGGGTACGGGCGTGCCCGGCGGCGCCGAACCGGTCGAGCCATTCGACGGCGCGCCCCGCGGCGGGCCCGGCGGCCAGACCGTGGATCCGGCCCAGGTGGGTCAGATATCCGGCCGCCGTGAACGGCAGCGCGACCGGGAAGCGTTCCGGCACGTAGGCCGTGCGGGGCCGGCCGGTGACGCTCCCCTCCGTGGGGGTGTCGACACCGGCCAGCAGCCGCAGCAGGGTCGACTTGCCGCCGCCGTTGACACCCTCGACCCTGACCAGGGCGTGCGCGGGCAGCTCCAGATCGATCCCGCGCAGCACCCACGGTCCGCCGAGCCCGTAACGGCGGCCCACCCGCTGCAGCATCATCGACGGATCAGTTCGCCGAGGCCTTCACCGGCGTGACCTCGCTGGGCCTGACGATCACGAACCCCTCGCCCTGGAGCATCAGTTGAACGGCCTCGCCGGAGCCGCCGCGGATCATCGAGCCGATGGACTGGGAGCGGTGCAGCGAGGTGTTCAGCTGCGCGCTCCAGCCGACGACGGCGTCGGTGTCGACGTAGACCGGCGCCTGCGCGGTCACCGGGATCACGATCGGGTTGCCGTCGCAGATGACGGCGAGCTTCCCGTAGCCGGTGAAGAGACTGTTGAAAAGGCCGCCCCCGGTCATGCCGGCGCCCTTCACCGTCTTTATCTCGTACGACAGGGTCGGGTCGAAGCACAGCACGTTGCGGCCGTTGATGGTCAGCGCGTCGCCCTGCTCGATGTCGACGATGAAGCAGTTCTCGGCCTCGTGCGCGAACCACGCCTCGCCCTGGCCCTTGACCGCCATCAGCGGCAGCCCCTCGCCGGTGACGGCACGCTTCAGCATGCCGCCGATGCCCTGCCCCTTGCGTTCGAACTGCAGATTGCCGCGGAAGGCGATCATCGACCCCTGCCGCGCGTGCATCTCGCCGTTGACGGCGTATTTGACCGATTTGGCGTTCTGCAGGGTCATCCCTGGGACGCTCGCCTGCTGCGCCATGTTCTCTGTGGCAAAGAGATCGCTCTTCATGCCGTGCATCCTGGCCCGGAGGCACCCATTCCGCCAAGCCGTTCCGCCGGGAAGGTGCGCCGCGCCCCCTGCGAGACTGGTGGGGTGAGCAGCGACAGCACAGACAGCCCCTTCGAAGACGCGCGATCCGAGCGCGACGCGGCCCCGCAGTACGTACTGCCTCTGGTGGTCCACCTGGAGAAGCCCGCACCGCCGACCCGCACCGACGCCCTGGAGACGGCGGCCCGCGCGGTGCTCGCCATGCTCAGCGACGAGCGCGCGCTGGGCGAGGGCGAGTGGGCGCAGGCCGTACGGGACTGGCAGGACGCCAGGATCCGCAAGGTGGTACGGCGCGCTCGCGGCGCCGAGTGGCGGCGCGCCTCGGCGCTCCCGGGCCTCACCGTCACCGGACCCGACCGGACCGAGGAGGACCGCTCGGCGGCCGAGGTACGGGTCTTCCCGCCGGTCCCGCTGGACGGCTGGCCCAAGGAGCTGGCCAAGCTCCAGGTCTCCGGCACGGAGCTGGACGACCCGCGGCCGCCCCCGGCGCCCGACCTGACGGGTCCGGTGCTGTGGCTCAATCCGCAGCTGGACATGTCGGCGGGCAAGGCGATGGCCCAGGCCGGGCACGGCGCCCAACTCGCCTGGTGGGAACTGTCCGAGGCGGACCGCAAGGCCTGGCGGGAGGCGGGCTTCGCGCTCGCCGTCCGTACGGCGGACGTCCAGCAATGGCTCCGACTGACCGGCAGCGGGCTACCGTTGGTCCGCGATGCCGGTTTCACGGAGATCGCCGCGGGCTCGGCGACGGTGGTCGCCGACCATCCGGCGCTGCGCCGCTGAACATTCGCGCCGGGCGTTACGTATCTCCCAATGCCGTCAAGCAGGTTGACCGGCCGCGCGGTCGGCGGTTGATTCCACGGTGTCACATATCGGTTCGGGAGGCAGCACATTGTTGCGACGTATCAACGGCACGGCGCTCATCATCGCGGCACTCGTCGCCACGGTCGGGGCGCTGGCTTTCCCCGTGTGGTCCTACGCGGACCGTTCGGGGACCGGCCAGGCGAATGTCGCCGCATCGACCGTGCAGACCAAGTGGGGGCCGCTGACGGCGGCCGACCGTGACTTCCTGGTACGGGTCCGGCTCGCCGGACTGTGGGAGCTGCCGGCCGGGCAGCAGGCCATCCAGCGGGCGCCGAGTCAGGCCATCAAGGACTGCGGTGACCATCTCGTCGTCGGCCACACCGACCTCGACAAGCGGGCGCGCAGTGTCGCCGCCCAGCTCGGGGTCGAGCTGCCCAACCAGCCGAACCCGCAACAGCAGGGCTGGCTGCGGGAGTTGTCGGCGGCCAAGGGCGTGGACTACGAGCACAAGTTCGCCGACCTGCTGCGCAACGCGCACGGCAAGGTCTTCATGGTGATCGCGAGCATCAGGAACAGCACCAGGAACACCCTGATCCGCGACCTGGCGACCGATGCCAACCAGACCGTCCTCGACCACATCACGATGCTGGAGAAGACCGGTTTCGTGAACTTCGACTCCATCGCCGACGAGGCCGCGGGGCTGACGACCGCGAGCCCGACCGGGCCGCCGCCGCCCAACGGCGATCTGCCGCCCGCGCCGAAGCCCGCGACGCCGACCGGCGAGGACGAGTCGTTCACCTCCCGGCCCTCGCCGCAGCCCGGCGTACCGACGGCCGTCAACACCGACCGGCCCGCGCCGCAGGAGGCGTCCAGGAGGCCGATGGACATGCCGATGCCGTGACACTCCGGCTGACGCCGGGGCGGCGGCCGGCCCGGCGGGGCAAGCTCAAATCAACCTCTGAGCTTGCGCCGCCGCCGGTTCGGCGCCGCCCGGCCGGGCCATCACCCCAGGAGCACGCAAACGGGGGAGGAAAACATGAAAGGCACCCACGGCACACCGGAGCTGGGGATCGGCATCGGCTGGCGCCCGGAGATCGCGGACGCCGTCGAGGCACTGGACGGGGTCGACTGGGTCGAGGCGGTCGCCGAGAACCTCTGCGCCGACCATCTGCCGGACTCGCTCGTCCGACTGCGCGAGCGGGGCGTCACCGTCGTCCCGCACGGCGTCTCGCTCGGGCTCGGCGGCGCCGACCGGCCCGATCCTGGGCGGCTGGCCGATCTCGCCGAACGGGCGCGGGCGCTCGGCTCGCCGCTGGTCACCGAGCACATCGCGTTCGTCAGGGCCGGCGGCGCGCTGACCGCCTCGCCCGGCCTGGAGGCCGGTCATCTGCTGCCCGTACCGCGCACGAAGGACGCGCTGCGGGTGCTCTGCGAGAACGTGCGCATCGCCCAGGACTCGCTGCCGGTGCCGCTCGCAGTGGAGAACATCGCCGCGCTGATCTGCTGGCCCGACGAGGAGATGAGCGAGGGCCAGTTCCTCGCCGAACTGGTGGAGCGCACCGGCGTCCGGCTGCTGATCGACGTCGCCAATCTGCACACCAACCACGTCAACCGCGGTGAGGACCCGGCGACCGCGCTCGACGAACTGCCGGTCGAGGCCATCGCGTACGTCCATGTCGCCGGCGGTGTCGAGCGCGACGGGGTCTGGCACGACACCCACGCCCACCCCGTCACCCGGCCGGTGCTCGACGTACTGGCCGAGCTGCGCTCCCGTACCGCGCCGCCCGGCGTGCTGCTGGAGCGCGACGACGACTTCCCGCCGGCCGCGGAGCTGGCCGCCGAACTCGACACCATCCGCGAGACGGTCGCGGCAGGACCCACGCCCACGGGCGGTCGCGTACCGCCGCGCGTCACGGCGGCGTGGGCCGGCGGCACGGACGATGAGGGGGCCCGGCAGCGGCTCGCCCTGCGGCAGACCGCCCTGCTCTCCGCGCTGGTCGATGGCGGGCCCGTACCCGAGGGCTTCGACGCGCACCGGCTCGGTGTGCAGAGCCGCGCGCTCACCGCCAAACGCGCCGACGTCGTCGCCAAGATCGCCCCGGAGCTGCCGGAGATCCTGGGCGACGGCTACCGCCCCGCGTTCCTCGGGTACGGCGCACACCGCCCGCTGCGCGGCGGTTACCGGCGTGACGCGCTGGACTTCGCCGAGCATCTGCTCACCGAGGGCCTTCCGGCGGACGCGGCGGCGCGCCGCAGGCTCGACCTGTGGTGGCGGGAGCGCGCCGCTGCCCGCCCGCCGCGCCGGGCCACCCGGCTGGCACGCGCCGCCCGCGCGGCGCTGGTCAGGCACTGACCGCGCCGTCCCGGCACACCACGGCCCGTTCCGCATCCCGGGAGCGGCCCTTGGAGTGGTCCGGTGCCGCGTCGGGGTCACAGCGCCCGACACCTGGCACCGGTCCTTGGAAAGATCACTTCGGCCGCCCACGCTCGCCTTCCGCATGCACGCAGGACATGCACGCTCGAAGGGAAAGCGATGAGAGCAGCAGTCAAGTACGGGGCTCTGGCCACCCTCGGCTCCCTGGTCCTGTCGGCGCTCGTCGTCGCACCGGCGAGCAACGCGGCAGGCTCGGACACACGCGCCGCCGGTACGCACGGCGCGGGCACGGCGGCGGGCGCCGGTACGACGACCGCCGAGAGGTACGGCGTCGCGCTGGCGGCCGAGCGCGCCGCCGCCGCCGGGATCACGTTCGGCACCTGCCCCAAGAACGAGATGCTGCCCCCGCCCATCACCTGCGGCACGGTCAAGGTCCCGCTCGACTACGCGGCGCCCGATGGCCACACGATCGCGCTCACCGTCAGCCGGGTGCGCGCCTCGGGCAAGCCGCAGGACCGGCAGGGCGCCTTCGTCTTCAACCCCGGCGGGCCCGGCGCCTCCAGCATGTACTTCCCGATGGCGGCGGTCATGCCGGAGTGGAAGCGGATCGCCGCCGCGTACGACATCGTCGGCTACGCGCCGCGCGGCGTCGGCCACTCGGCCCCGCTGTCCTGCGAGGACCCCGCCGACTTCGCCAAGGCGCCGACCCAGTCGCCCCGGCATCCTTCGGAGTCGTACAAGCGGGAGCGGATCGCCGAGGCCAAGGCCTACGCCCAGGGCTGCGCCGACCGCGCGGGCGCCGCGCTGCCGTTCTACACGTCGCTGAACAACGCACGCGACCTCGATGTGCTGCGGGCCGCCCTCGGTGAGCAGAAGCTGACCTTCATGGGCTCCTCGTACGGGACGTACTTCGGCGCGCTCTACGCGACGCTCTTCCCGTCCCATGTCCGCCGTATGGTCTTCGACTCGGCGGTCGACCCGGACCCCCGGCAGATCTGGTACCGCAACAACCTCGACCAGTCGCGCGCCTTCGAGCAGCGCTGGGCCGACTTCCGCGCCTGGGTCGCCAAGCACGACAAGACGTACCACCTGGGCACGGACGCGGCGGCCGTGCAGAAGAGCTACGAGCAGGTGCGGGCCCGGGTGGCGCAGGAACCGGCCGGCGGGAAGGTCGGCCCCGGCCAGCTCCAGGCGGCGATGCTCGGGGCGGGTTACTACGACGACTACTGGGCGATGCGCGCCACGGCGCTCTCCGAGTTCGTCAAGGGCAACGAGCAGCCGCTGATCGAGCAGGCGAGTCCGCAGCCCGCGGCGGCCGTCGACAACGAGAACGGCAACGCGGTCTACACGGCGGTCGAGTGCAACGACGCGCCGTGGCCGACGGACTGGCACGTCTGGGACCGCGACAACACCGCGCTCGCGGCGCGGGCGCCGTTCGAGACGTGGGACAACGCGTGGATGAATCTGCCGTGCGCCTACTGGCCCGCTCCCCGGCAGCAGCCGGTCGACGTCCGCACCTGGCCGGGCCAGTTGCCGCCGACGCTGATCCTGGCGGCCGAGCGGGACGCGGCGACGCCGTACCCGGGCGCGCTCGAACTGCAGAAGCGGCTGGCGGGTTCCGTGCTGGTGACGGAGCGGAACGCGGGCACGCACGGCATCGCGGGCGGCAGCAACGCCTGCGTCAACACGTACGTGGAGGACTACCTGCTGACCGGACGGACGCCGGTGCGGCGCGCCGAATGCGCGCCGCACGCGGAACCGAACCCGGTGTCGCTGGACGGCCGGTCGGGCGGCCGGAAGCTGCCGCCGGTCGTCTGATCTTCCGGGAGTCGGACAGGTGGCCGGGCCGGCCGGTCAGGCCAGTCCCGCCACCAGGTCCGCCACCGACTTGCGGCGGCCCGTGAAGAACGGGATCTCCTCACGGACGTACTTACGGGTCTCGGAGCCCCGCAGATGGCGCATCAGGTCGACGATGCGGTACAGCTCGTCCGCCTCGAAGGCCAGGATCCACTCGTAGTCGCCGAGTGAGAACGACGCCACGGTGTTGGCCCGTACGTCGGGGTAGTCGCGGGCCATCTTGCCGTGCTCGGCGAGCAGCGCGCGGCGGTCGGCGTCCGGCAGCAGGTACCAGTCGTAGGAGCGCACGAACGGGTAGACGCTCACGTAGTCGCGGGGCTGCTCGTCGGCGAGGAACGCCGGGATGTGCGACTTGTTGAACTCGGCGGGGCGGTGCAGCGCCATGTTCGACCAGACCGGTTCGAGGGCGCGGCCCAGCTTGGTGCGGCGGAAGCGGTTGTACGCGTCCTGCAGCTCGTCCGAGGTCTCGGCGTGCCACCAGATCAGCACGTCGGCGTCGGCGCGCAGCGCGGACACGTCGTACGTGCCGCGCACGGTGACGTCCGCCTTCGCGAGCTGGTCGAACAGGGCCTGGACCTCGGCGGCGTGGTCGTCGCGGTCCTCGGGCAGCGCGTCGCGCAGCTTGAAGACGGACCACAGGGTGTAGCGGATGACCTCGTTGAGGTCCTTGGCCTTCTTGCCCGCGTTCGGGGACTTGTCCGGTGCAGCAGTCATGCGGCTATTCTCCCGTGCCCCGGCCGGTGCCCGGCGCCGGGGTGAGCGTGGCGATGATCTCGTCGGCGGCCCGGCGGGCGCTCGCGACACAGGCGGGGATACCGACGCCGTCGTAGGCCGCGCCCGCGACCCGCAGTCCGGGCAGCGCGCCGACCGCGGCACGCACCCGGGCGATCCTGGCCTGGTGTCCGACGGGGTACTGCGGCAGCCCGCCGGTCCACCGGGTCACCAGCGAGGCGACGGGTTTGACGGTGAGCCCGGTCGCCGCGCCGAGGTCGTGCACGGACAGGTCGACGAGTTCGGCGTCCTCGCGGTGCAGCTGCTCCTCCTCGCCGTAGCGCCCGACGGAGGTGCGCAGGACGAACAGGTCGGGGGCGGCCTCGGCGACCCAGCCCCATTTACGGGTGGAGAACGTGGCCGCCTTGATGGTGTGTCCGTCCACGGGCGGTACGAGAAAGCCGCTGCTGTCCGGCAGCGCGGCCAGGTCGGCGCGGCGGAAGGCCATGGTGACCAGCGCCATCGACGCGTACTCGATCGCGGCGAGTTCGGCCGACGCGGTGGGTGACGCGTCGGCGAGGAGCGCGGCGGCGGACCAGGCGGGGGTCGCCAGGACCACCCCGTCGGCGCTGAGCAGCTCCCGGTCGGTGCGCACCCGCCAGCCGTCGGCGGTGCGCGCGAGGCCGAGGACGGGGGTCTCCAGCAGGATCTCGCCGCCGGCTGCCCGTACGGCGTCGGCGACGGCGCCCGGCAGCCGGCCGATGCCGCCCCGGATGCCGGCGAAGACGGGGGCGCCGACCTGCTGGGGCCCTGCGGCGGCAGCGGCCTTGGCCTGGATGTCGCGTACGCCCGCGAGCAGCGAGTCGTGGTCCTGGACGGCGGCGAAGAGCTGTGGCACGGCGGCCTTCATCGAGATCCGGTACGCGTCGCCCGCGTAGACCCCGCCGAGCAGCGGCTCCACGAGCCGGTCGACGACCTCACGGCCGAGCCGCTCGGCGACGTAGTCACCGACGGAGACGTCGTCACCGACCTCGGTGCGCGGCAGCCCGGGTTCCGCCGCGATCCGGGCGAGTCCTTCGGCGGACAGCAGCCCGGCGAGCGCTTCGGGGTCCCCGGGGACGCCCATCACATGGCCCTTGGGCATCGGCCGCAGCTCGCCCCGGCTCCAGATGGCGGATCCGGCGGCGGTGGGCGGCTGGAGCAGGTCACCGAGCCCCACCTCGCGCGCGAGGCCGACGGCCTCCGGGCGGCGGGCCAGCATCGACTCGGCGCCGAGGTCGACGGGGGCGCCCTCGATCTCGCCGGCGCGCAGCTTTCCGCCGAGCCTGTCGGTGCCCTCCAGCAGCGTCACCCGTACCCCGGCGGTGACCAGCCGGTGCGCCGCCGCGAGCCCGGCGATGCCGCCGCCGGCCACCACGACATGCCTGGCGCGCTTACCAGGCTGCTCCGTTCCCGTGTCCATGGCCTCCACTCTCTCAAACCGCTCCGACATGCCGTGACCGAGTCCTGACCGTGACTGCTTCGAGACCGCGGAACGGCAACCCGCTCGGCGGTCCGTTACGTCGAACCGGCACGACGCACGATCGTTCACAGGGGGGCCGACATGCGCGCAACACCCGCTATCGCGGCAGTACTTCTCACCGCTTCACTCGCTCTCGCCGGTTGTTCGGCCGACGCGGACTCGGGCAGCGCCGACAAGGCGGCGAACAGCGCCGCCCGGCCTCGGGAGGGCGCGCCGGGCGCCGCGGCGCAGGCCGACGGCACACCGCGCGAGCAGCAGAAACAGCAGCAGGCGCCCGCGCGCTCCGCGACCTACGTCATCAGGACCGCGGAGCTGACCGTGCAGGTCGCGGACACGGAGAAGGCGCTCGCCACCGCCCGTACCACCGCCGTGGGGGCGGGCGGGCTCGTGCAGAACGAGTCCACCGAGCGGGACTCGACCAATCATGTGACCTCCACCATCGTGCTGCGGGTCCCGCAGGAGTCGTACGACGAGGTGCTGGACGAACTGGCCGGCACCGGGCGGCTGGTGGCGCGCAGCTCCGACGCGAAGGACGTCACCGACCAGGTGGTCGACGTCGATAGCCGGGTCTCCTCGCAGCGCGCCAGCGTGGCGCGGGTGCGGGAGTTGATGGACCGGGCCACGAAGCTCAGCGATGTGGTCGAGCTGGAAGGGCAGTTGAGCAGCCGTCAGGCCGATCTGGAGTCGCTGCTCTCCCAGCAGGCGTCGCTCAAGAACCGTACGAGCATGGCGACGATCTCGCTGAACCTGTCCCAGAAGCACGCGGTGGCGGCCAAGGAGAAGGCGGAGGACGATCCGGGCTTCCTGGACGCCCTGGGCGGCGGCTGGGACGCCTTCACCGGCACGCTGCGCTGGATCGGCGTCGTGATCGGCGCCGTGGCACCCTTCGCCGTCGCACTGGCGGTGCTGTACCTGCTGTGGCGGCTGGTGCGCGGCCGGCTGCCCCGCCGTACCGCGCCGGTCCCCGCCGCGCAGCCGCGGGAGGCCGCCGAACAGGAATGACGGCGTGAGCGCGTAGCGTTCGGTGGCAGACACCGGACGGAAGGAAACGGCATGGCGGCGGAGCGCTTGGTGGTCATCGGCGGTGACGCGGCGGGCATGTCCGCCGCGTCACAGGCCCGCCGGCTGAAGGGGCCGCAGGAGCTGGAGATCGTCGCCTTCGAGCGCGGCCACTTCACGTCGTACTCGGCGTGCGGGATCCCGTACTGGGTGAGCGGTGACGTCCGGGGTCCTGACGACCTGATCGCCCGTACGCCCGAGGAGCACCGCGAGCGGGACATCGATCTGCGGACCCGTACCGAGGTCACGGAGATCGACGTGGCGGGGCAGCGGGTCCGCTCCCGCGACCTGGACGGGGGCGGCGAGGGCTGGACGGGCTTCGACAAGCTGGTGATCGCGACGGGCGCCCGGCCGGTGCGGCCCGCGCTGCCGGGGATGGACGCGCCGGGCGTGCACGGCGTCCAGACGCTGGACGACGGCCAGGCGCTGCTGGACACGCTCGCCGGTTCCGGCGGCGGCCGCGCGGTCGTCGTCGGTGCGGGCTACATCGGCGTGGAAATGGCGGAGGCGCTGCTCAAGCGCGGGTACGAGGTCACCGTCGTGCACCGCGACGAGCAGCCGATGTCGACCCTCGACCCGGACATGGGGAAGCTGGTCCACTCGGCGATGGACGCGCTGGGGATCACCACGGTGGGCGGCGCGTCCGTCGCGGCGATCAGGACCGGCGACGACGGCCGGGTGCGCGCGGTGGCCACCGAGGACGCCGAGTACCCGGCGGACGTGGTGATCCTCGGTCTCGGCGTCGAACCGCGCACGGAACTGGCCCGCGAGGCCGGACTGCCCCTCGGGCCGAGCGGCGGGCTGCTCACCGATCTGGCGATGCGGGTGCGGGGGCACGACAACATCTGGTCGGGCGGCGACTGTGTGGAGGTGCTGGACCTGGTGTCGGGCACGACCCGGCACATCGCGCTGGGCACCCACGCCAACAAGCACGGCCAGATCATCGGGTCGAACGTGGGCGGCGGCTACGCCACCTTCCCCGGGGTGGTCGGCACGGCCGTCAGCAAGGTGTGCGACCTGGAGATCGCCCGCACCGGGCTGCGCGAGAAGGACGCCCGCGCGGTGGGGCTGCGGTTCGTGACGGCGACCGTGGAGTCCACCCACAGCGCCGGCTACTACCCGGGCGCGACGCTGATGACGGTGAAGATGCTCGCCGAACACCGCACCGGCCGGCTGCTCGGCACCCAGATCGTCGGCCACGAGGGCGCGGCGAAGCGGGTGGACATCGCGGCGGTCGCGCTGACCGCCGGGATGACCGTGGAGCGGATGACGACACTGGACCTCGGCTACGCGCCGCCGTTCTCCCCGGTCTGGGACCCGGTGCTGGTGGCGGCGCGCAAGGCGGTGACCAAGGTGCGCGAGGCGGGTATGTGACGTCCCGTCAGTGCGCGGTGCGCGTGTGGACGTATTCGGTGAGCCGGGTCAGCGCGTCCGGGTCCATCGTGGGCAGCACGCCGTGGCCGAGGTTGAAGACATGGCCTTCGAGCCCGGCCGCCGCTTCGAGCACCTCGCGGGTCTTCTCCTCCACCACCTCGGTGGGGGCGTAGAGCACGGTCGGGTCGAGGTTGCCCTGGAGCGCCTTGCCGGGCCCGACCCTGCGGGCGGCCTCGTCCAGGCTCACCCGCCAGTCGACACCGACGACGTCGGCGCCCGCGTCGCCCATCAGCTTGAGCAGTTCGCCCGTGCCGACGCCGAAGTGGATGCGCGGAACGCCGTACGGGGCGATCGTGTCGAAGACCTTCGCCGAGGCGGGCATCACATGGCGCTCGTAGTCGGCGGGGGCGAGGGCGCCGGCCCACGAGTCGAAGAGCTGGACGGCGCTCGCGCCGGCCTCGACCTGCACCTTCAGGAAGGCGCCCGTGATGTCGGCGAGCCGGTCCACGAGATCGGCCCACAGCTCGGGGTCGCCGTACATCATGGCCTTGGTGCGCTCGTACGTCCGCGAGGGGCCGCCCTCGATCAGATAGCTGGCGAGCGTGAACGGCGCACCCGCGAAGCCGATGAGCGGGGTCTCCCCCAGCTCGGCGGTGAGCATCCCGATGGCTTCGGTGACGTAACTGACGTCGTCCGGGGTGAGGTCACGCAGCCGGTCCAGGTCGGCGCGGCTGCGGATCGGGTCGGCGACGACGGGACCGACGCCGGGCTTGATGTCGAGGTCGAGGCCGATGGCCTTGAGGGGCACCACGATGTCGCTGTAGTAGACGGCCGCGTCGACCTTGTGGCGCCGTACGGGCTGCAGCGTGATCTCGGTGACCAGCTCGGGCCGCGTGCAGGACTCCAGCATCGGAATCCCCTCACGCACCTTCAGGTACTCGGGCAGCGACCGGCCGGCCTGCCGCATGAACCAGACCGGGGTGTGCGGCACCGGTTCCCGCCTGCACGCCCGCAAAAAGGGCGAATTGTGACTGACGGGGGGCTTTGTCGGCTGGCCCGAGGGGCGGTCGTTGACGCTCACGCCCAGAATCTTCGCATGTACGGGTAAGCGGCAGGGCCGGGCCGGGTGTCCCTCCCTGCGCGCGGCCCTGGTTCGGCCTAGTCTTCCCCGCATGGCTGCGGCTCAGGGACAGTTTTCCGATCATTCCAACGGCGCCGGTGACAACGGCAGTACGGACAGTACGGAGGGGAGTTCCGTGCCGCCCGCCTTCCGGCTCGCGGTCGAGGCGCTCCGGGGGGCGCGGTTGCGTCCCGAGATCGAGATCGACCCGACGAAACCGCCCCAGCGGCTCGCCCCGCACGCGTACGCGCTGGAGGCGGCGGTCGTGGACGGTGACGACGATCTGGCCGACGGCCGACTCGTCCTGCTGCACGACCCGGCGGGGCACGAGGCATGGCACGGCACGTTCCGCCTGGTGACGCTCGTACGGGCGGAGCTGGAGCCGGAGATGGCGGCCGATCCGCTGCTGCCCGAGGTGTGCTGGTCGTGGCTGACGGGCGCGCTGGAGGCGCGCGGCCTGTCGTACGGGGAGGCGAGCGGCACGGTGACCCGCGCGGGCTCGCACTACTTCGGCGGCCTCTCGGAGCGCAGGCCGGCGACGCAGATCGAGATCAGGGCGTCGTGGACACCGCGCGAGGGACACGGCGGGGTGCCGGACTCGGCGGCCCATCTGGCGGCCTGGTGCGATCTGTTGTGCCAGATCGCCGGACTGCCGCCGGCCGCGTCCGGCCCCGCGCCGGGCCAGCACGAGTCCGGGGCGGGCGTGGTGTCGCTGCCTCAGCGGCGCGGCCCACAGGCCCCCTGACATGCCCTCAGCGGGGGCGTCCGCTCGTAGGATGATCGATCACGCGTCCGAATTGCCCGAATTGTTACTCACCAAATCGTGATCTTTCTCTAAAGGCGGGCGCGATTGGTGCCGAAGAGGTCTATGACCCTTCAAACACGGTTCGCCCCGGCTTCACCCCCCAGAGGCCGGCTCGTCCCGCACCTTCCCCCAGGAGGCCTGGTGTCCGTTCTCCTTGAGCAGCCCGCAAGCCTGGTCGCCTACCGCCCGAACAAGCCGACGGCCATGGTCGTCGTGGCCGACCCACGCGTCCGCTCCACCGTCACCCGCCACCTGTGGGCCCTTGGAGTGCGTGACGTCATCGAGGCTTCGTCCATCGCGGAGGCCCGTCCCCGCGTCAGCAACCCGCGCGACATCTGCGTTGCCGACGTCCACCTGCCCGACGGTTCCGGGCTGACCCTGCTGTCCGAAACCCGGGCAGCGGGCTGGCCCAACGGCCTCGCCCTCTCGGCCGCCGACGACATCGGCGCGGTACGCAACGCGCTCGCCGGCGGCGTCAAGGGCTACGTCGTGACCGGTACGCGCAACAACATCGGCCACCCCACCCGTCCCGGCGCCGCACCCATCGGCGCAGGCCAGCGCATGCACCGCCGCCCCCCGGGGGCCCCGAGCCACCCGGGCGGCTACCGCGAGCTCTCCGGCCGTGAGGTCGAGGTGCTCAGACTCGTCGCCGAAGGTCAGTCGAACAAGGCGATCGGCGTCTCCATGGGCCTGTCGGCCCTGACCGTCAAGAGCCACCTCGCCCGTATCGCGCGCAAGCTCGGCACCGGCGACCGGGCGGGGATGGTCGCCGTGGCCCTCCGTACCGGAATCATCCACTGACCACTTCTCACCCCCTGCGCCCGCCGACAGAACGCATCGTCGGCGGGCGTAGTCCGTCGACAGATACCCTTGACAGGTGACCGACGCCCAAGAGACCGCAGCAGACGCAGCACTGCGAACCACCGGGGGCGCTCCTCCGGCCGACGTCGATTCGGCGCCGATCCCCTTGTTGGAGCCCCGCGAAGGCATTCCGCCGGTGGTCGCGACCGACGAGGCACTCGCGGAGGTGATCGCCGCGTTCGCCGCCGGTACGGGGCCGCTGGCCGTCGACGCGGAGCGCGCGTCCGGCTACCGCTACGGGCAGCGCGCCTACCTCGTCCAGCTGCGCCGCGCGGGCGCCGGCACCGCGCTGATCGACCCCATCGGCTGCCCCGACCTCTCCGCGCTCGGCGACGTACTCGCCGACACCGAGTGGATCCTGCACGCGGCCACCCAGGACCTGCCGTGCCTGCGCGAAATAGGCATGACGCCCACCCGGCTGTTCGACACCGAGCTGGCAGGCCGGCTGGCGGGCTTCCCACGAGTCGGCCTCGGGGCGATGGTCGAGAACGTCCTCGGCTTCGCCCTGGAGAAGGGCCACTCCGCCGTGGACTGGTCCACACGTCCGCTCCCCGAGCCCTGGCTGCGGTACGCCGCGCTCGACGTGGAGCTGCTCGTGGACCTGCGCGACGCGCTGGAGAAGGAGCTGGACCGCCAGGGCAAGCTCGACTGGGCGCTCCAGGAGTTCCACGCCATCGCATCGGCTCCGCCGCCGCCCCCGCGCAAGGACCCGTGGCGCCGGACGTCCGGCATGCACAAGGTGCGCCGGCGCCGGCAGATGGCCGTCCTGCGCGAGCTGTGGAACACCCGCGACCAGACGGCGCAGCGGCGCGACATCTCGCCGGGCAAGGTGCTGAGCGACGCGGCGATCGTCGAGGCGTCGCTGGCCCTGCCGGTCAACGTGCACGCGCTCACGGCGCTGCCCGGGTTCGGGCACCGGATGGGCCGGCGGCAGCTCGAACAGTGGCAGGCGGCGATCGACAGGGCACGCGCCCTGCCCGACGCGGAGCTGCCCCAGCCGGGCCAGCCGCTCCAGGGCCCGCCCCCGCCGCGCTCGTGGGCGGACAAGGACCCGGAGGCGGCGGCCCGCCTCTCAGCGGCGCGCGCGGCGGTCTCGGCGCTGGCCGAGCAGCTGAACATGCCGCAGGAGAACCTGATCACGCCGGACACGGTGCGACGGGTGTGCTGGGAGCCGCCGTCGGACCCGTCGGTCGCGACGGTCGCGGAAGCCCTGACCAGCCACGGCGCCCGCCGCTGGCAGGTGGAACAGGTGGCCCCACTGCTGTCGAAGGCACTCACCCCGGAGGCGTAGTCGCCGTCCGGCGGGGGTTGCGGGTTTTGGGCTGCGCCGCGCTTATCCGGTGGCGGGTTCCGGGTCCTGCGGAGGGGGGTGTCCGGACTGCTTGTCGCATGAGCTCCTTCGCTTTACGTCCGGACACCCCCCTCCTCCGGCCCCGGCCCCCTCCCCCCGGCGGTCAGCCACACCCGCCCGCATCAGCGCGGCCGAGCGGTGCCCTGCGGGCCGAGGGAACATCCCTGGCGTGAACGCCCGGCCGCCGGCCCTTGGTGGTCGCGGCGCAGCCGATTCGGGCGGCTGGGGTGAAGGGGGTCGTGCAGGGGTGGTGTCCGGAGCGTAGAGCGTGATTTGTGGCGCATCTCGGCGGTGGCTCCGCGTCACGGGAGTACGCGCCGTAAATCATGCAGCGCAGGACACGACCCCGGAACGGCCCCCGGCACCAACAGCAACCCAGACCCGCAACCACAAACCGCGCCGGACGGCGACACCGCAACCAAGACCCGGTCACCCCCAACGCTGGGCACCGCTGTTACCCGCGAGTAGCATGGGCCGGAGCGCGCCGCACGGCGCACGCGCGCCGCACGGCGCACCCGCATCCTGGAGGAGAGATCGTGCCTCGTACCGTCAGGGACGTCGTCTTCGTCGACGGCGTCCGCACCCCGTTCGGCAAGGCGGGCCCCAAGGGCATCTACCACGAGACCCGGGCCGACGATCTGGTCGTCAAGGCGATCCGCGAGCTGCTGCGCCGCAACCCGGACCTCGACCCCGCCCGGATCGACGAGGTCGCCGTCGCCGCGACCACGCAGATCGGTGACCAGGGGCTCACGCTCGGCCGTACCGCCGGGATCCTCGCCGGGCTGCCGCAGTCCGTGCCCGGCTACTCGATCGACCGCATGTGCGCGGGCGCGCTGACCGCGGTGACGACGACCGCCGGGTCCATCGCCTTCGGCGCGTACGACGTCGTCATCGCCGGCGGCGTCGAGCACATGGGGCGCCACCCCATGGGCGAGGCCGTCGACCCCAACCCGCGCTTCGTCTCCGAGAAGCTCGTGGACGACTCCGCGCTGTTCATGGGCATGACGGCGGAGAACCTGCACGACCGCTTCCCGCAGCTCACCAAGCAGCGCGCCGACGAGTACGCCGTGCGCTCGCAGGAGAAGGCGGCGAAGGCGTACGCGAACGGGAAGATCCAGCAGGACCTGGTGCCGATCTCGATCCGGCGGACCAACCCGGAGGCCGGTGAGACCGGCTGGGGGCTCGCGACCGCCGACGAGCCGATGCGTCCGGGCACCACGCTGGAAATGCTGGCCGGGCTGAAGACGCCGTTCCGGCCGCACGGCCGGGTCACGGCGGGCAACGCGGCGGGGCTCAACGACGGCGCGACCGCCTCGATCATCGCCGCCGAGGACTTCGCGCGCGAGCAGGGCCTGCCGGTCAGGATGCGGCTCGTCTCGTACGCGTTCGCCGGCGTCGAGCCCGAGGTCATGGGGTACGGCCCGATCCCCGCGACGGAGAAGGCGCTCGCCAAGGCGGGGCTCTCGATCTCCGACATCGGCCTGTTCGAGGTCAACGAGGCGTTCGCGGTGCAGGTCATCGCGCTGCTCGACCACTACGGCATCGCCGACGACGACGAGCGCGTCAACCAGTACGGGGGCGCCATCGCGTACGGCCACCCGCTGGCCTCCTCGGGCGTGCGGCTGATGACCCAGCTGGCCCGGCAGTTCGAGGAGCAGCCCCATGTGCGCTACGGCCTGACCACGATGTGCGTCGGCTTCGGCATGGGCGCGACGGTCATCTGGGAGAACCCGCACTTCGACGGAGGCACCAAGTGAGCACGACTGCTGAGCTGCTGAAGGGCGCGGCCGAGCTGTACCCCGACGAGGTCGTGACCCAGGCGCACGTGCGCCATCTCGATCTGCCCGGGGCCGGGCGCTTCGCGCTGATCACCCTCGACAACGGCTTCGACCACACGAAGCCGACGACGATCGGCCCGCAGTCGCTGGCCAATCTGGACGCGGCGCTCGACCAGGTCGAGCGGGAGGCGGCCGAGGGCACGATCGTCGGCGTCGGTATCACCGGCAAGCCGTTCATCTTCGCCGTGGGCGCGGACCTGAAGGGCGTGGAGCTGCTGAAGCGCCACGAGGACGCGCTGGCCATCGGCAAGGGCGGCCATGACGTCTTCAAGCGGATCGCCGCGCTGCCGGTGCCGACGTTCGCGTACTACAACGGCGCCTCGATGGGCGGCGGCGTCGAGATCGGGCTGCACTGCCAGTACCGTACGGTCTCCGCCTCGACCCCCGCCTTCTCGTTCCCCGAGGTGTTCCTCGGTCTGGTGCCCGGCTGGGGCGGCTGCACGATCCTGCCGAATCTGATCGGCGCCGACCGTGCGGTTTCGGTCATCATCGAGAACGCGCTCAACCAGAACAAACAGCTCAAAGGCGCCCAGGTCGTGGAGCTGGGGATCGCGGACGCGATCTTCGAGGGCGCCGACTTCCTGGAGCAGTCGCTGCTCTGGACGGCTTCGGTGCTCAAGGGTGAGCTGGCCGTCGTACGGCCCGAGGTCGACCGGGGCGAGGCGTGGGACCAGGCCGTGGAGCGCGGCCGGTTCATCGCCGACTCGAAGGTGCACGGCGCGGCTCCCGCCGCGTACCGCGCGCTCGACATCATCGCGGCGGTCAAGGACGGCGACCTGCAGGCGGGCTTCGACGCCGAGGACAGCGCGCTGGCCGATCTGATCATGAGCGGAGAGCTGCGCGCCGGGGTCTACGCCTTCAACCTGGTGCAGAAGCGCGGCAAGCGGCCGGTGGGCGCGCCGGACAAGGGCCTGGCCCGGCCGGTCACCAAGGTCGGGGTCGTCGGCGCGGGTCTGATGGCGTCGCAGTTGGCGCTGCTGTTCCTGCGCCGTCTTGAGGTGCCGGTCGTCCTCACGGACATCGACCAGGACCGGATCGACAAGGGCGTCGGCTATGTCCACGCCGAGATCGAGAAGCTGCTGGGCAAGGGCAGGATCAACCAGGACAAGGCCAACCGGCTCACCGCGCTGGTCACCGGGGTGCTGGACAAGGCCGACGGGTTCGCCGACGCCGACTTCGTCATCGAGGCCGTCTTCGAGGAGATGAGCGTCAAGCAGCAGGTGTTCGCCGAGGTGGAGGCGGTCGCTCCGGCGCATGCCGTCCTCGCGACGAACACCTCGTCGCTCTCGGTCTCCGAGATGGCGTCGAAGCTGAAGAACCCGGAGCGGGTCGTCGGTTTCCACTTCTTCAACCCGGTGGCGGTCCTGCCGCTGCTGGAGATCGTCCGCGGCGAGCAGACGGACGACGCTTCGCTGGCGACGGCGTTCGGCGTGGCGAAGAAGCTGCGGAAGACGGCGGTGCTGGTGAAGGACGCGCCGGCGTTCGTCGTCAACCGGGTGCTGACGCGGTTCATGGGCGAGATCCAGAACGTCATCGACGAGGGCACCCCGGTCGCCGTCGCCGAGCGCGCCGTGGAGCCGCTGGGGCTTCCGATGTCGCCGCTGGTGCTGCTGGAGCTGGTCGGTCCCGCGATCGGGCTGCATGTCTCCGAGACGCTGCACCGGGCGTTCCCCGACCGGTTCACCGTGTCGGAGAATCTGGCGGCCGTCGTGAAGGCCGGCAAGCGCGGCTTCTACACGTACGAGTCCGGCGCGCCGGTGCTCGACCCGGAGGTCGCGGCGCTGCTGAAGCAGGGCGACACGGTCCTGGACGAGACGCAGGTGCGGGCGCGGGTGCTGGACGCCGTGGCGCAGGAGATCGGGCTGATGCTGGACGAGGGCGTCGTCGCCGAGGCGCAGGACATCGACCTGTGCCTGATCACGGGCGCCGGCTGGCCGTTCCACCTGGGCGGGGTCACGCCGTATCTGGACCGCGAGGGCGTGTCGGAGCGGGTGAACGGCAAGCCGTTCCTGGCGCCGGGCGTCGCCAGCGTTCCCGCGTAATCCGTTCCCGCGTAATCCATAAAAAGGGGGCCCTGCGGCGACAAGCCGCAGGGCCCCCTTTCCGCACGCTAGAAGCGGGTCCAGGCGGCCAGCGCCAGCCCCTGCTCGGCCTTCTGCCGGGCCACCCGCAGGGTCCCGTCGAGACCGATGGCCGCCAGGACCACCCGGCCCTCGGCGTCCAGGGCGAGGGCGGGTGCGCCGACGCACGGTTCGCCGGTGGGGGTCCAGTTGAGGCCCACCGACTCCTCCTCGGTCGGGTAGGCGGCGATGGTGGGCCGTCCGTCCAGGCCGCGCTGGGCGAGGATCGTGCAGTCGAAGCCGTCCACGGGGGTGCGCAGCAGGGCGACCGGGCCCGTGCCGCGTCCCGCGAGCACGGCGGGCTCGGTGCCGGGCCGCCAGGCGCGGATCGCGCCGTCGCCCGCGTCGCGCCAGAAGTGGGTGAGCCCTTCGGCGCTGGTGCGCTCGACGGTGATGGTGCCGGGTACGACGTTCGCCGCCGGCTCGTCGGTGTCGCGGATGAGCGGCTTGTCGGCGGCGGGGCGGTGCCAGCGCAGCAGCGTCCCTTCGGCGGGTACGACCACGTCGACCGCGCCGTGTCCCGCCACGGCCGCCGCGGCCTCGCCGGTCGCCGGTGTCCCTTCGGCCAGCACCCGGCCCCAGCCGCGCCAGCCGCCGGTGGGGTTCTGTCTGCGGACGGAGAGGGCGCCGTCGGTGTTGCGGACGAACAGCTGCATGCCGCCGGTCGAGTCGAGGACCGCCGACGGCAGCCCGACCTGGACGGCCTTGGCGCGGTCCTTGCCGTGCGGGTTGCTCAGCGGCAGCCAGTCACGCAGCGGGCGGCCCGTCTGGAACTGGATGGCGTAGGCGAAGTCGATGTCGTCGGGGCCGTCGGTGCGGGGGCGTCTGCGGACGCCCATCAGGTGCACGTAGCCCTCGGCGCTCTGCGAGATGGAGAGGTACGGCAGCATGCCGCGCGCTTCCAGCCGGTCGGGTCCGGTCCATTCGGGTCCACCGGGCCTGGCCTCGGTCCACCGGAGCAGGGCCTGGTCGACGGGCGAGTAGGCGCTGAGCCTGCCGTCCTTGCCGCGCAGCAGCCAGCCGGTGGTCGCCGGGAGTGTGGCGTCGGCGGCCATGGGGGGCCTGCTCTTACGGTCGGAACCGGGAGCTTTACCCATGCCGTCCTCCGGCTGCTTCGACGTCCGTGCGGACCTCATTGCCATCGCCCAACGCCACCTTCCCGAGCGCAGGAACTCGGAGGAATCTCGACGGACTGATGATACTCGCACGCGCCGGCGCGGCATCTGGCGCGTCCCGCTGTGCCAGGCTGCTGAGGTGCGGATACTGCTGATCGTCGACGCGGCGAACGTGGTGGGCTCGGTGCCCGACGGCTGGTGGCGCGACCGCCACGGGGCTGCCGAGCGGCTGCGTGACTCCCTGGTGGCCGTGGCCAAGCACGGAGTGACCGGCTTTCCTGGCCCGCTGGAGGTCGTGCTCGTCACCGAGGGCGGCGCGCGCGGGGTGGCGTCCGTGCCGGGCGTACGGGTGGAGCCCGCACCCGGCAGTGGCGACGACCGGATCGTGGAGCTGGCAGCGGCAGCGGCGACGGCCGGCCGTCACTGTGTGGTCGTGACGGCCGACCGCGAGCTGCGCCGCCGGGTGGGCGAGCACGGCGCGCGGTGCGCCGGGCCCAGAACCGTACGGCCGGCGGCCCGGTGATCAGCGGCCGGTGCGGCCGAGGCGGCTGTGCCGCCGTCCGTAGACGAAGTACACGACGAGCCCCACGGCCATCCAGATGCCGAACCTGACCCAGGTCTCGGCGGGCAGGTTGACCATCAGCCACAGCGAGGCGAGCACCGACAGGATCGGCACGAGCGGCACCAGCGGCGTACGGAACGAGCGCTCCAGGTCGGGGCGCTGCTTGCGCAGGATGATCACGCCGATCGCGACCACGACGAAGGCGAACAGCGTGCCGATGTTGACCAGTTCGGCGAGGGTGTCGATGGAGGTGAACCCCGCGACGACCGCGACGATCAGACCGAGCAGGATGGTCGAGCGGTAGGGCGTCTTGAACTTGGGGTGGACGTGCGAGAAGGTCCGCGGCAGCAGTCCGTCGCGGCTCATCGCGAAGAACACCCGGGTCTGGCCGAGCAGCAGGATCAGACAGACCGAGGTGAGCCCGACGGCGGCGCCGAAGCTGATCAGACCGGCCCAGAAGGGGTGTCCGACGGATTTGAACGCGTCGGCCAGCGGGGCGTCCACGGTGAGTTTGGTGTAGTGCTCCATGCCGGTGACGACGATCGACACGGCGACGTAGAGCACGGTGCAGATGAACAGCGAGCCGAAGATCCCGCGCGGCACGTCGCGTTGGGGGTTGTTGGTCTCCTCGGCGGCGGTGGCGACGATGTCGAAGCCGATGAACGCGAAGAACACGACAGCGGCGGCGCTGAAGATGCCCATGATGCCGAAGTTGGACGGCGTGAAGCCCGCGATCAGCTGGATGAGCGGCGAGGTCAGGCCGTCGCCGCCCTTGACGTCCTGGGCGGGCGGCACGAACGGGTCGTAGTTGGCGCCGGTGATGAGGAAGGCGCCGACGATGATGACGATCAGGACGACGGTGACCTTGACCGCGACGATGACGTTCGTGACGCGCGAGGACAGCTTCATCCCGACGACGAGGATGCCGGTCAGCACGAGCACGAGCAGCACGGCGAGGATGTCGAAGCCGAAATGCCCGCCGTGGGTGCCGGACAGGCCTGCGGGCAGATGGAAGCCCGCCGTGTCGAGCAGTGAGCGGATGTAGCCGGACCAGCCGACCGCCACCACCGCACAGCCCAGGGCGAGTTCGAGGACGAGGTCCCAGCCGATGATCCAGGCGGGCAGTTCGCCGAGTGAGGCGTAGGAGAAGGTGTAGGCGGATCCGGCGACCGGCACCGTCGAGGCGAACTCCGCGTAGCAGAGCGCGGCGAGGCCGCAGACGACGCCGGCGACGACGAAGGCGAGCGCCGTGGACGGACCCGCGTTCTCCTTGGCCACTTTGCCGGTCAGGACGAAGATGCCGGTTCCGATGATGACGCCTACGCCGAAGACCGTCAGGTCGAGGGCGGTCAGCGACTTCTTGAGCGCGTATTCAGGATCTTTGGTGTCCTCAATCGACTGCTCGACCGATTTCGTGCGGAACATACCGTTCTTGGCTGGTTCCGTGTCCTGCTGGCTAGTCACCGGCGTACCTCCGAGCGCATGGTTACCGATCATGATCGAGAGACCTTGCGCACCCGGCTACCCGTATCGTCGCCCTTCACACGGATGGGCCTGCCGGACCACCCTTACGATCTGACTACGCAAGGGGATCCGGCAGGCCCGGGGTTCGTGTCCGCGGACGACCGTCAGTCGCGGGCGGCCTCGGCGGGCGCGTCGGCGAGCCGGCCGTCGATCCTGGCGACGAGCCCGGTGACCTGACGGGCGATGTCCGGCGCCGTCAGACCGATCTCGGCCATGACCTCCTTGCGCGCCGCGTGGTCGAGGAAGCGCGGCGGGATGCCGAAGTCCCGCAGCGGTACGTCGACCCCGGCGTCGCGCAGCGCCTGGGCGACGGCGGAGCCGACACCGCCGACCCTGCTGTTGTCCTCGACGGTGACGACGACCCGGTGCTGTTCGGCGAGCGGCGGCAGCGCCTCGTCCACGGGCTTGACCCAGCGCGGGTCGACGACCGTGGTCGAGATCCCCTGCTTGTCGAGGAGCGCGGCGATCTCCAGGCACATCGGCGCCAGCGCGCCGACGGAGACCAGCAGCACGTCGGCCGCCTCGCCCTCGGGCCTGCGCAGGACGTCCATGCCGCCGATCCGGCCGACGGCCGAGACGGCCGGGCCGACGGCGCCCTTCGAGTACCGCACCACGGTCGGCGCGTCCTCGACCTGGACCGCCTCGCGGAGCTGGGCGCGCACCTGGTCGGCGTCGCGCGGGGCGGCGATTCGCAGCCCCGGCACGCACTGGAGGATCGACATGTCCCACATGCCGTTGTGCGAGGCGCCGTCGGTGCCGGTGATGCCGGCCCGGTCGAGGACGAACGTCACACCGCAGCGGTGCAGGGCGACATCCATCAGCACCTGGTCGAAGGCGCGGTTGAGGAAGGTCGCGTAGACGGCGAAGACGGGGTGGAGCCCGCCGGTGGCCAGGCCGGCCGCCGACACGGCGCCGTGCTGCTCGGCGATGCCGACGTCGTACACCCGGTCGGGGAACGCCTTGGCGAACTTCTCCAGGCCGAGCGGCTGGAGCATGGCCGCGGTGATCGCGACGATGTCGGCGCGCTCGTGCCCGAGTTTGACCATCTCCTCGCCGAAGACCGAGGTCCAGTCCATGCCGGCGGCGGCGATGGGCAGTCCGGTGTCGGGGTGGATGGGGCCGATGCCGTGGAAGCGGTCGGCCTCGTCCTGCTCGGCGGGCTTGTAGCCGCGGCCCTTCTCCGTGATGCAGTGCACGATGACCGGGCCGCCGAAGCGCTTGGCGCGCAGCAGCGCCGACTCCAGGGCCTCGATGTCGTGGCCGTCGATGGGGCCGACGTACTTCAGGCCGAGGTCCTCGAACATGCCCTGCGGGGCGATGAAGTCCTTGAGGCCCTTCTTGGCGCCGTGCAGCGTCTCGTACAGGGGCTTGCCGACGACCGGGGTACGGCCGAGGAGGTCCTTGCCGCGGGCCAGGAAGCGCTCGTAGCCGTCGGTGGTCCGCAGGGTCGCCAGATGGTTGGCGAGGCCGCCGATGGTCGGCGCGTACGAGCGTTCGTTGTCGTTGACGACGATGACCAGCGGGCGGTCCTTGGCGGCCGCGATGTTGTTCAGCGCCTCCCAGGCCATCCCGCCGGTGAGCGCGCCGTCACCGATGACGGCGACCACGTGGTCGTCCTTCTTCAGGACCTCGTTGGCCTTGGCGAGGCCGTCGGCCCAGCCGAGGACCGTCGACGCGTGCGAGTTCTCGATGACGTCGTGGTCGGACTCGGCGCGTGACGGGTAGCCGGACAGGCCGCCCTTGCTCTTGAGCTTGGAGAAGTCCTGGCGTCCGGTGAGCAGTTTGTGCACGTACGACTGGTGACCCGTGTCGAAGAGGACTCTGTCCCTCGGCGAGTCGTAGACCCGGTGCAGCGCGATGGTCAGTTCGACGACGCCCAGGTTGGGGCCGAGGTGGCCGCCGGTCTTGGACACCGCGTCGACGAGAAAGGACCGGATCTCCCCGGCCAGCTGGTCCAGCTGCTCGGGACCGAGCCGGTCCAGATCACGCGGTCCCTTGATGTGGGTCAGCAACGGCACCCGTGCCTCCTAGCGTTCGAGCTGGTCGAGCTCTGCCGATCTCTACCGATCCGCAGAGTCTAATGTTCCCGAAGGGACGCCGTTCGTCAGGCGACGCGTTTGTATGTCACACCTTCGGCTGGGAACCACCCTTCTCTCTTGCGTCCCCGCGCCCGTTGTGCCAGGCCACGACCGGGCGGGCGGCTCCCGGTCCCGGGCGGTTCAGCGCCGAGGCGGCTCGTACCGTGCGGCTCGGCCTCGGCCTGCGCACCGGCGAGGCGGGCGGGGCCTGGAGCGGGTACCCCTGGACGCAGCCGTGCCCGGCACCCTGGTGAGGGCGCCGGGCACGACCCGCGGGAACCGCGGTCAGGCGCGACCCGCGGACTTCTGGGTCTTGCGGGTGACGGCGTCGATGACGACCGTCGCCAGCAGCACCGCGCCGGTGATCATGTACTGGATCGGCGAGGCGATGCCCTGGAGGTTGAGCCCGGCCTGGATCGAGAAGATCACCAGTACACCGAGCAGAGCGTTCCAGGTGCGGCCACGGCCACCGAAGAGGCTGGTACCACCGATGACCGCCGCGGCGATCGAGTTCATCAGGAGGTCACCACTACCGGCGCCCTGGTTGGCGGCGACGATCTTGGAGGCGATGAACAGACCGCCGAGGGCGGCGAAGGTACCGGCGATGGCGAAGACCGAGATCCGGACCATCGTGACGTTGATACCGGCACGCCGGGCGGCCTCGACGCTGCCGCCGAGTGCGAAGACCTTACGGCCGTACGAGGTGCGGCGCAGCAGGAAGTCCGTGCCGACCACGACGACGATGAACAGCACGAAGGCCAGCGGCAGGCCCTTGTACTGGTTGAACAGGATCGCGACCACGAAGGCGGCGACGGCGAGCAGGGCGGTGCGGACCACGATCTCGCTGTTCGGCCTGGACGGCATGCCGGCCCTGGCTCGCTTGCGGTTGTCCGTGAACGTCATCACGAAGAACAGCACGACGGCGGCGATCGCCAGGATGTAGGCGGCTGCCACGTCCGTGAAGTAGTACGAGGTCAGCTTGCCGACGACATCGTTGCCGTTGAGGTTGATCGTGCCGTCGTCGCCGAGCACCTGGAGCATGAGGCCGTTCCAGAACAGCAGACCGGCCAGGGTAACGGCGAAGGCGGGCACACCGATCCGGGCGAAGAAGAACCCGTGGATCACGCCGGCGACGGCGCCCGTGAGGATGGCGACGATGAACGCCAGCCAGGCGTTCATGCCGTGGGTGATGCCCAGCACACCGAAGACGGCGCTCGCCAGACCGCTGACCGAGCCGACCGAGAGGTCGATCTCACCGAGCAGCAGCACGAAGACGATACCGACGGCGATCATGCCGGTGCCGACCATGGTGACCGAGATGTTGCTGAAGTTCTCGGCGGACAGAAAGCGCGAGTTGAGGCTGGTGAAGATCGCCCAGATGATGATCAGGCCGATGACGACGGGCATGGAGCCCAGTTCGCCCGCCTTGATCTTGCGGCGGAACTCCGTTATGTAGCCACCGAAGCCCTGCTCGCGCACGAGCAGCCGGGGGTCGACCGCAGTCACGGCGCCCTCGGCGGCAGCCGGCGCGTCCACCGCCCTGTGGCGCGGTGAGGAGGTCTTGTCGATACTCACTTCTGAACCTCCACGTTGCGCGACGCACGGCGGGTCACGGCGTTGTCCGTGGCACCGGTGATGGCGGCGATGATCTCTTCCTGCGAAGTGGTCCTGACGTCGAAGACGCCGTTGTTGCCACCGAGCCTGAGCACGGCGACGCGGTCGGCGACGGCCTTGACGTCGGCCATGTTGTGGCTGACCAGCAGGACGGCCAGACCGCGCTCACGCAGCCGCTCGACGAGGTCGAGGACCTGCGCGGTCTGTTCCACACCGAGGGCCGCCGTCGGCTCGTCGAGGATGACGAGCTTGGGGTTGCCGAGCATGGAACGGGCGATCGCCACTGTCTGGCGCTGACCGCCGGAGAGGGAGGCGATGGGGATCCGGACGCTGGGGATACGGATCGACAGCGTGTCGAGCAGTTCGCGCGAACGGCGTTCCATCTCGACCTCGTTGAGGACACCCCAGCGGTGGAGTTCACGTCCGAGGTACAGGTTGCCGACGACATCGAGGTTGTCGGCGAGCGACAGGTCCTGGTAGACCGTCGCGACGCCCAGGTTCTGGGCGTCGTGCGGCCGGCTGATCGAAACCGGCCTGCCTTCCCATTCGATGACGCCGTCATCGATGGGGTTGACGCCGGCGATGGTCTTCACCAGCGTTGATTTTCCGGCTCCGTTGTCGCCCACAAGGGCGAGAACCTCACCGGGATGGACCTCAAGCTGAACATCGGTGAGCGCCTGGACGGCACCGAATCGCTTGGAGACCCCTCGCAACGCCAACACGGGCGTAGCGGTCACGTGAACCATCTCCTTCGCCGCCTGACCGGCGGGGATGCCGCGCCGGGGTGAGGCGCGGTGGGTCGAGCAGAAGAGAACATACGGAACCCGCCGCGTGAGCGACGGTTCGTTGTGAAGTGTTCCGTCCGGCGCCCCGCCCCTGCTTGCGGGGCTGTTGACGGGCGAGGCGCCGGACAGGCTTCACGGGGTGGAGCAGTCCACCGGGAGAACCCGGAGAGGGACTACTTCACACCGGCCGCGTCACAAGCGGCCTTGAACTGGGGGGTGCAGATCTTGTCGACGGGGTAGATGCCGTCCTTGATCACCGTGTCGTTGATGTTCGCCTTGGTCAGCGAGACGACGGGGACGATGGTGGTCGGGATGCCCTTGTTGGTGGGGCTGTCGACCGTGTCCTTGGCGATGGGGGCCAGGTCCTGGCCCTTCGCCAGCGCGACGGCCATCTGGCCGGCGACGGAGGCTTCCTGCGGGTAGGACTTGTAGACGCTCATGAACTGCTCACCCGCGAGGATGCGCTGCACACCGGCGAGCTCGGCGTCCTGGCCCGTGACCGGGGGAAGCTTCGAGAGACCGGCCTGCTTGAGGGCCTGGATGATACCGCCGGCCATACCGTCGTTGGCGGAGTAGACACCGACGATCTTGTTCTTGCCGATCGCCGTGATCGCCGCCTCCATGTTGGCGTTGGCGTTCTCCGGCTTCCACTCCTTGGTGTCGTACTCGCGGGCGATCTTCACCTTGCCGTCGAGGACGGAGTGGGCGCCCTTCTTGAACAGCGCGGCGTTCGGGTCGGTGCTCGCGCCGTTCATCATGACGATCTCGCTCGTCTTGGTGGCCTTCGAGCCGAGCTCCTTCAGGAGCGCGTTGCCCTGCACACGGCCGACCTCTTCGTTGTCGAACGAGGTGTACGCGTCGATCGGGCCCTCGGCGAGACGGTCGTACGCCACGACCGGGATACCGGCCTGCTTGGCCTTCGTGACCGAGCTGGCGATCGCCTTCGAGTCCACGGCGTCGACGATCAGCACGTCAACCTTGTTGGTGATCATGCTGTCCGCCTGCTGGTTCTGCAGCGAGGCGTCCTGCTTGGCGTTCTGGTAGATGACCTTGCCCTCACCGTTGGTGAGGTCGGAGATCCGCTTCTCGATGAGGGGCTTGTCCAGCGCCTCGTAACGCGCCGTCTGGTTCTCCGGGAGGAGCAGACCGACGGTTATGGCGTTCGAGTCGGACTTCTTCTTGGGAGCGTCGGCCTTGTCACCGGACTCCTTGGCGCTGCCACAGGCAGCGAGGGAAACAGCCATTGCGGTGGCTGCGACAGCCACGGCGGCACGACGCATGTTCGCGTTCACTTCGAAAAACCTCCCTGACGAGGCCGCGTCGTTGCGGCCGAGGTGGCTGGAAGTCAACTCGGGTCCGAGGGCGACGTCAAGGAGTAAATCCTTAACGAGATGACAACGGTGCCATTCGTTATCTAAGTGAAGGCAGGTGTATTCGCCGGCAGCGCGCTCTCCAAAAGGGTCGAATCGCCCATTTCGCTCAAGACGAGAGCCAGTGCGCCGAGCACCTCGGCCCGTCCGCCGAGAGCGCCTGGAAGCACCGAGAGCTGCCGTGCCGCGCTGGGAATCGCGTACCGCGAGACGGATTCGCGTATCGGCGCGAGCACCAGCTCCCCAGCCTCCGCCAAATCGCCGCCGAGCACCACCCGGCTGGGGTTCAAGAGGTTGCACAGATTGGCGACTCCGCTGCCGATGTGGCGTCCGACGTCCGCCACGACCCTGCGGCAGCCCGGGTCGCCCTCCCTGGCGAGCTGGACGACCCGCTCCATCGTCAGATCGACCCCGTGACTGGACTGCAGGAGGGGCAGGACGTACCGGGCGGCGGTGAACGTCTCCAGGCACCCCCGGTTCCCGCAGCGGCACACAGGGCCTGACTCGTCGAGCGTGATGTGCCCGATCTCGCCCGCCGTGCCGCCGGGCCCCCGGTAGATCTGGCTGTCTATGACCAGACCGGCGCCGACCCCGCTGGCGACCTTGATGTAGGCGAGGTCCTTGACCCCGCGACCGCTCCCCCACACCAGCTCGCCGAGCGCGCCGAGGTTGGCATCGTTGTCGACGTAGACCGGCACCCCGAGGCGGCCCGCCAGCTCGTCACTGGGGTTGATCCCCGTCCAGCCCGGCAGGATCGAGGTGGAGCCGAGGGTGCCCGACTCGACGTCGATGGGGCCGGGAACGCCCAGCCCGACGCCGATCACCTTCTGCCTGCTGACGCCGGTGGTCACGATCAGCCGCTCCACCAGCTCCTCGGCCCGGCCGAAGCCCTGCGCCGACGACGCGTCCACGTCGAGCGGTTCGGACTCCTCCGCGAGCACCTGGTGGGCGAGGTTGCCCACGGCGACCCGCAGATGGGTATGGCCGAAATCCACTCCTATGACGATGCCCGCGTCGGCGCTGAGAGCGACACTTCGCGCCCGGCGGCCCCCCGCCGACGTCGGCGTGACCTCCACGGTCCCGCTGTCCTTCAGCTCTCGGACGATATTGGAGACCGTGGCCGCCGACAGTCCGGTGCTCCGGGCGATCTCCGCCTGGGTGAGCGAGCCGGCCATGCGCACCGCGCGCACCACCCGCTCGAGGTTGGCCCGGTGCAGAGACGACTGCGACCCTGGAGTCTCCACGACTCATCCACTCCTGCCCTAGGCAGGCGGCACGACCACCGCCCCCGGCCGGGGTCGCGCCAATGAGACCCCGACGTATCTCCAACTTGTGAACCCTAAGCTCAGCCTTTCGGACAGCTCCCCGTCAAGACCTTGAGCGAGTGAGGCCACGCATGAGCGGTCTCCGGCCAGTTGACGACATCCCCCCAAACCACGACGAACCGCCCGCCGGCACCGTGACGGTGGGCGGGCGGTCCGTACCCGGGACCAGCCGGTCGGGCCTGGTCCCGTGCTCCGCTCGTTACTTCAGCGCTCCCGCGGTGAGCCCGGCGACCACCTGGCGCTGGAAGATGATGTACGCGCCGAGGACCGGCAGCATCGCCATGACCAGCCCGGCGAACAGTCCCGACCAGTCGCCCTTGTACCCCTGGCTGCTCGCCAGCTGCACGAGACCCTGGGTGAGCACCCTGCGGTCGGGGTCGGTGTTCAGCACCGTGGGCAGCAGGTACTGGTTCCACTGGCCGAGGAAGTTGAAGATCCCGACGCTGATCAGGCCGGGCTTCGCCATCGGCAGCATGACCTGGAAGAACGTACGGGTGTGTGAGGCCCCGTCGATGAGCGCCGCCTCCGCGACCGAGGTCGGCAGCGTTCTGAAGAACGAGGTGAGGAAGAAGACCGTGAACGGCAGCGAGTAGGCGATGTAGACCAGGATCAGGCCGTGGATGGTGTTCAGCAGCCCCAGGTTGCTCATCACGTAGAAGAGCGGAACGAGGGCGAGGATGATCGGGAAACTCATCCCGCCGACGAACAGGAAGTAGATGAACCGGTTCCCGGGGAATTCGAAGCGCGCCAGCACATAGGCGGCCATCGAGCCGAGCAGCAGCGTGCCGATGAGCGAACCCGCCACCACGACAATGGTGTTGAGGAAGTACTCGCTCATGTGCGCCTGGGTCCAGGCGCGTGACCAGTTGTCGAAGTGCAGCCGGTCGGGCAGCGCCCAGGGCGTGGTCAGGATGGAGTTGTCGTCCTTGAAGGACGTCATCACCGCCCACAGCAGCGGCAGGGCGACCAGGATCGCCCAGATGACGAGAACGCCGTGCGAGAAGACGTTGAGCGTCCCGCCGGTCTTGTCGCCCTTGGCGGCGGGTGCACCGGGGGCGGGCGCCGCCTGCCGCTTCTCGACGGCTTCGGCGGGCGGCGGCGGGGTGTCGGTGGTCTTCATCAGTACTCCAGCCGCTCTCGTCGGCCCACCCGCATCACGAGGCCGGCGAAGACCAGCGTCACGATGAGAAGGGCGACACCGATCGTGGTCGCATACGCCGCCTGACCGTCACGGAACGCCTTCTGGTAGACGTAGAGGATCAGCACGTTGGTGGAACTGGCGGGCCCGCCGGGGCCCACGGTCATGATCTGGACGACCGCGAAGGACTCGGCGCCCAGCGCCAGGATGCCCATGTACACCCAGCCGGACTGCACGGTGTCCCACAGCAGCGGCAGTGTGATGCGGAAGAACGTGGTGACGCGGTTGGCGCCGTCGAGCAGCGCGGCCTCGTAGAAGTCCTTGGGGATGGACGCCATGCCCGCCGAGAACAGGACCACGAAGAAACCGGTCTGGCTCCACACCAGAACGGCCATCACACACCACAGGGCGAATTTCGGGTCACCCAGCCAGTCCGGCTGGAAACTGCCGAGACCCACGCCTCTGAGCGCCCCGTTGAGCAGCCCGCTGTTCGGGTTGTACGCGAACTGGAACAGCAGCGCGACGATCGCGATCGACAGCACCTGCGGGAAGAAATAGACGATCTTGTAGAAGCCCGATCCCCGGACTCCCGCGATGGCGGCGCCCTTTCGGCGGCGGCCGCCGATGTTGACCATGAACGCGAAGAACAGCGCCAGCCCGAGAACCAGTACGGGCAGAATCAACGCGAAGGTCAGGCTGTGCTGGAACGACTTCCAGAACGTGTCGTCGTGCAGCATCCGTGTGTAGTTGCTGAAGCCGACCATCTTGAAGTCCGGGCTCAGCCCTGACCAGTCCGTGAACGAGTAGAAGATGGACTGGACGAACGGCCAGATCACAAAAATGGCGTACAGCGCCAGCGGGACGATCAAGAACCCCGCGATGAAACGGTACTTGCCGTGTTGCATGTCTCCAGACCCCGAATCTTGGGCGGGCACCGCCGTGCTGCCGTGAGGAGGAACCGGAAGCCCCGGCGGGGCTTCCGGTCACTGCCGCTCCTACGCCGGGTGCTTGTAGTGCTTGATGCTCGAGTCCTTGGCCGCCGCGTCGGCGAACTGCTGACACTTGGCGACGCATTCGGCCGGGGTCATCCGGCCGGCCATCATCTCGCCGAGCGCGCCCGTGCCGATCTTGTCCTTCTGGAGCTGGACGTACCAGTCCTGCAGCCGCGGGTTGAGCACGTTGTCACCGGCCTTGGCCAGCGAGTCGACGGCCGACTGCATGGCGGTCGACAGCGTGAGGCCGTCGGTGCCCCCGTTGAAGGCGCTGAGCGACTTCACCTTGGTGGTGAAGTTCTTGGAGGACGCCTCGCTGAGCATGATGCGCAGCTGCTCCATGCCGCCGGCGGGGTTGGCCGCCTTGGCGGGCACGATGAACGGCTCGCCGCCGCCCGCCCAGAGGGTGCCGAACGGCAGCTTGTCCGAGCTGTCCAGGCTGGACGGCGCTGCGACCTTCATCTGGAAGTCCTTGGGCGTCGTCTTCGCCGCCTCGTTCTCCACCCACGAACCGTTGGGGATGAAGAGGGCCTTGCCCTCGGTCCACGCGGTCTGCGACTGGATGTGGTCGATCCCCGGGGTGCCCTTGAGGATGTAGCCCTTCTTGAAGAGCTCGTAGTACGCCTCGAACGCGGACTTGACGGCCGGGTTCTTCCAGGCGTTCGGCTCCAGGTTGTCGATCGCGTCGAGTACCTCGCGGCCACCGATCTTGCCGATGAACGGGTAGAGCGAGAAGGGCAGGTAGTACGGGTACTTGCCCGCGTACGTCCAGCCGGCGATGCCCTTCTTCTTGGCCTTCTCGCAGAGGGCCAGCATCGCGTCCCAGTCCTCGGGGTACTCCGCGTCGAGCTTGTCCAGGGCGGTCTGCGAGTACCACACGCCGTACACGGTGTAGGCGTAATTCATGATCCAGAAGGGATCGCCGTCGTACTGGCCCATCTCCACGATGCCGGGGCGCAGGGTGTCGCGCACCTTCTTGGACGGGTCGTCGACGGACGGGGAGTCCAGCAGGGGTGTCATGTCGGTGAGCTGCTTCTGGCCGACGAGAACGCCCATGTCCATCTGTTCGGCGCCCGAGTTGTCGATCAGGTCGGGCGGCGTGCCGCCGTTGAAGCGCGGCTGCAGTGTGGACTGGATCTTCTGGGTGGAGCTGAACTTCACCTTCGCCTTCGGGTGGGCCTTGTTGTACAGCTTGACGGCGTCCGTGGCGTACTCGGTGCCGAAACCACCGTCGAACAGTACGAAGTCCAGCGGCGCCGTCTCGTTCACGCCGAGCGGGTTCTTCGCACTCGTCTTGCCCTTGTCGACCTTCTTGTCCGATCCGCTGTCGCTGCTCGCGCAGGCGGACAGGAAGCTCATCGTCGGCACCGCGATCACGCCGAGCGCGGCCGAGCGCTTGATGAGGTTGCGACGGTCAAGACCCTCGTTGTGCTGAGCGGAGGTGGATCCCATGCTCAAGTCCTCGCCTTCTTCAGGACTCAGGCGGTGTACCGGTCGCCCGTCCTTCTCTTCTGAGGCGAAGGGCCCCGCCACCGCGGTCAATTGAAGCTGGGTCGTACAGGAATGTCGTACCGATGTCGGACCGGCTTTCGCAGGAGGAACGGCCTGAAACGGCCGGTCGGGTACGAGCAGAGCCCTTCCCCCCGCCCCTGTCCCCCTCCGGGTCGTGTCCCCCTGGCCCGCCGCCACGGGATACGCGGGGCGGGTGCCGACAGGTATAGTCCACTTCCCGCCAGGTGAGCAAGATCGAAAGCAGGTTTGGGCGGCAGTCTTTCCCTAGTTGAGACCTCCCGGATATGTGAGCCGGTTGTGTACTCATTCGACCGGGTCGGTCCTGATGGAATGACCGGTTTACCACCCCCACCACGGCCAACACCCTTGACACCTCACGGCTCTTGTCCCCTACTGGTCCCTCGCGCACCACTCTGACAACGTTGTCCGACGTGGTTCCGGCCTGATTGGACGGGATCCTCGGGAGGAAAGGCTCGGTATGCAGCAGAAACCCGGACGCCGGCGCAGACAATGGCATACCGCCTCCCTGGTGGCGGCGGCCGCGCTCCTCGTGGTGAGCGCCCAGTCGGCGGCGCAGGCCCGTCCGCTGGGCCGGAGCGCGGCGGAAAACCGCACGCAGCAAAAGGAATTCAGCTCTTCGTTCGAGACGGACGAAGCCCAGCCGGACTGGCGGAACACCGTCGAAGTGGGACCCGACGGAAAGAAGCGGGCATCCGGTGTCGATGGTGCCTTCACCGCCGGAATTCCGGGCAATGTCACCGACCGGGTGACCGATGTGCGGGCCAGCGGCGAGAACACGGACGCGGGCGAGACCAAAGAGAATCTGGTCGATGTCCAGTCCGGCACCAAATGGCTGACGTTCGAGGCCACCGGCTGGGCGGAGTTCGACCTCGACGCCCCGGTCAAGGTCGCCACGTACGCGCTGACCTCGGCCAACGACCACGCCGAGCGTGACCCGAAGGACTGGAAGCTCCAGGGCTCGACCGACGGCAAGACATGGAAGGAGCTGGACGCCAAGACCGGCCAGACCTTCGCCGAACGGTTCCAGACGAAGTCCTACGACATCGCCGAGCCCGCCGAATACCAGCACTACCGCATCGACTTCACCGCCAACAACGGCTCCCCCGACGCCCTTCAACTGGCCGATGTGCAGTTCTCCGACGGCGACACCGCTCCCCCGGCGCCGCAGGACATGCGCACCCAGGTCGACCGGGGCCCCGCGGGCTCGCCGACCGCCAAGGCCAACGCGGGCTTCACCGGCACGAAGGCCCTGAAGTACGCGGGCACGCACAAGCCGGACGGCCGGGCGTACTCGTACAACAAGGTCTTCGACGTGAACACGGCCGTCGGCCGTGACACCGCGCTCTCCTACCGGATCTACCCCTCCATGACGGAGACGGACCTCAACTACCCGGCCACCAACGTGTCGGTGGACCTCGCCTTCACCGACGGCAGCTATCTCAGCGAGCTGGGGGCCGTCGACGCGCACGGCGGCGCACTCACCCCGCAGGGGCAGGGCGCGGCCAAGCGGCTCTACGTGAACCAGTGGAACCAGGTGGACGCGCGGATCGGCGCCGTCGCGGCAGGACGCACGGTCGACCGGATCCTGGTGGCGTACGACTCGCCCAAGGGCCCCGCCGCCTTCCAGGGCTGGATCGACGACATCAGCCTCGCGCCCGCGCCGCCCGAGAAGCCGCTCGCCCATCTGTCGGACTACGCGTCGACGGTGCGCGGCACCAACTCCAGCGGTTCGTTCTCGCGGGGCAACACCTTCCCGGCCACCGCGGTGCCCAACGGCTTCAACTTCTGGACGCCGGTGACCAACGCGGGCTCCAACAGCTGGCTTTACGAGTACGCGCACAACAACAACGCCGACAACCTCCCGACGCTCCAGGCGTTCAGCGCCAGCCACGAACCGAGCCCCTGGATGGGCGACCGGCAGACGTTCCAGCTGATGCCGTCGGTGGCCGCTGACACCCCCGACGCGGACCGTACGGCGCGTGCGCTGCCCTTCCGGCACGAGAACGAGGTGGCGAAGCCGCACTACTACGGTGTGACGTTCGAGAACGGCCTGAAGGCGGAGATGACGCCGACGGACCACGCGGCGGCGATGCGCTTCCGCTATCCCGGTGACGACGCCAGCATGGTCTTCGACAACATCTCCAACGACGGCGGGCTCACCCTCGACCCGGGCAGCCGGTCCTTCACCGGTTTCTCCGACGTCAAGAGCGGGCTCTCGGTCGGCGCCACCCGGCTGTTCGTGTACGGCGTCTTCGACGCGCCGGTCACCGCGAGCGGCAAGCTCACCGGTGGCGGCGGTGACGACGTCACGGGCTATCTGCGGTTCGACGCGGGCAAGGACCGCACGGTCAATCTGCGGCTCGCGACGTCCCTGATCAGCGTCGACCAGGCGAAGAAGAACCTCGCCGCCGAGATCCCGGCGGGCACCGGCTTCGGCCAGGTCGAGAAGAAGGCACAGCGGGCCTGGGACCAGCTGCTGGGGAAGGTGGAGGTCGAGGGTGCGAGCAAGGACCAGCTGACCTCGCTCTACTCCAGCCTCTACCGGCTGTACCTGTATCCCAACTCGGGCTTCGAGAACACCGGTTCGGCGTCCCGCCCGAAGCAGCAGTACGCCAGTCCGTTCTCCCCGATGCCGGAGCCCGACACCGCGACCCACACGGGCGCGAAGATCGTGGACGGCAAGGTGTATGTGAACAACGGCTTCTGGGACACCTACCGGACGACCTGGCCGGCGTACTCGCTCCTCACGCCCGACAAGGCGGGCGAGATGGTGGACGGGTTCGTCCAGCAGTACAAGGACGGCGGCTGGATCTCCCGTTGGTCGTCCCCCGGCTACGCCGACCTGATGACCGGCACCAGTTCGGACGTGGCGTTCGCCGACGCGTACGTGAAGGGCGTCGACTTCGACGCGACAGCCGCGTACGAGGCGGCGCTGAAGAACGCGACGGTGGCGCCGCCCAGTTCGGGTGTGGGCCGCAAGGGCATGGAGACGTCGCCGTTCCTCGGCTACACCTCCACCGACACGGGAGAGGGCCTTTCCTGGGCGCTTGAGGGGTATCTCAACGACTACGGCATCGCGCAGATGGGTCAGAAGCTCTACAAGAAGACGGGCAAGGAGCGGTACAAGGAGGAGTCGGCGTACTTCCTCAACCGCGCCCAGAACTACGTCTCGCTCTTCGACCACGACGCCGGCTTCTTCCAGGGCCGTGACCCGCAGGGCGCGTGGCGGGTGCCGTCCGCCGAGTACGACCCGAAGGTGTGGGGCTACGACTACACCGAGACCAACGGCTGGGGTTACGCGTTCACGGCCGTGCAGGACACCCGCGGGCTCGCCGATCTGTACGGCGGGAAGGCGGGCCTGGGCAAGAAGCTCGACACGTACTTCGCCACACCCGAGACGGCGTCACCCGACGTCGTCGGCTCGTACGGGAGCGTCATCCATGAGATGACCGAGGCGCGTGACGTGCGGATGGGCATGTACGGCCACTCCAACCAGGTGGCCCACCACGTCACTTACCTGTACGACGCGGCGGGCGAACCGTCGAAGACGCAGGAAAAGGTGCGCGAGGTCCTGTCGCGGCTGTACACCGGCAGCGAGATCGGGCAGGGCTACCACGGCGACGAGGACAACGGCGAGCAGTCGGCCTGGTACCTGTTCTCCTCGCTCGGCTTCTACCCGCTGGTCATGGGCAGCGGCGAATACGCCATCGGCTCACCGCAGTTCACGAAGGCGACGCTGCATCTGGGCAGCGGCCGCGACCTGGTCGTCAAGGCCCCGAAGAACAGCGCGAAGAACATCTACGTCCAGGGTCTGAAGGTCAACGGGAAGACGTGGAACTCCACGGCGCTCCCGCACGACCTGCTGGCGCGCGGCGGCACGCTGGACTTCGCGATGGGGCCGAAGCCGTCGGCCTGGGGCACGGGCAAGGACGCGGCGCCGGTGTCGATCACCAAGGGCGACAAGGCCCCGACGCCTCGCTCCGACGCGCTGACGGGGTCCGGTCCGCTGTTCGACAACACGTCGACGACGGAGGCGACGGTCAGTGAGCGGGTGGAGCTGCCGGTCGATTCGGCGACCCGCGCCGTGCAGTACACGCTGACGTCGGCCAAGGCGGCGGAGGCACCGGCCGGCTGGACGCTTGAGGGCTCGGCCGACGGCAAGCGGTGGACCACGGTGGACGCGCGGTCCGGGCAGAAGTTCGCCTGGGACCAGCAGACGCGGGTCTTCACGGTGGCCCACCCGGGCACCTACCGGCAGTACCGGCTCGTCCCGAAGGGTCAGTCGTCACTGGCGGAGGTGGAGTTGCTGCGCTGACGCGATGACATGGGTGCCGGCGCACCGTCGCGTGCGCCGGCACACCGACGCGCAGGTGAGAAGTGCCGTTCGGCGGCCGGGGCGAACTATCCCCGGCCGCCGAACAGTTCCTGGAGCAGCGGCAGCAACTCGTCCGTACCGGCGGCCGACAGATGCTCCAGCGTGCCGGCGCGGCGGCCGAGGATGACACCGATGAACGCCGCCGTGATCAGCTCGGCGCGCAGTGCGGCCTGTTCGTCGCCGTCCCGGGTGAAGTGCGCCCGCAGCGGGGCGACGATACGGCGGTCGAGCTCGACCGCCGCCGCCTCCTGGGCCGCCGGGTCGTCGTACGGCCGTACCGCCGCCTGCATGACGGGCCCGGGGCCCGAGCGGTCGAAGCGGTTGAGCAGACCGGCGAGCCGGTCGGGGTCGAACAGGTCGGCGAAGGTGTCCGAGGGGTTCTCGGCGCCCAGTACCGCCACGTAGAGCTGGGCCTTCCCGCCGAAGTAGCGGGCGATCATCGCCGGGTCGACGCCGGCGCGTTCGCCGATGTCACGTGCCGTGGTGCGGTCGAAGCCGCGCTCGGCGAACAGCTCTCCCGCTGCCCGCAGCAGCCGTTCGCGGCTCGCGGCCGAGTCGCGGCGGCGGGGGGACGCTGGGGACGCTTCCTTGGTCATGGATCAATCCTTACGGCCCGCGGAGGCCGTGTCACCCACCTCAGGGACATCGGCGACACCCTCCACCTCCAGCAGGTCCTCGGCCGCCCGGTCCACCCGCGTCGTGGCCCCGCCGCCGACGACCTTCGAAGAGCCGGCACCCGGCCCCGCGCCCGCGCCCCTGCGCAGTCGCGGCAGTACGAGACTGGCGAGGGCGGTGACGAGCCACATCCCGCAGCCGATGAGACCCGCGACGGTGTAGCCGCTGTTCGCCGGGAGGGCGTGGCCGGGGGCGGTGTGGGCTTCGAGCACGACGGCGCTGAGGGTGCTGCCGGTCGCGTAACCGACGTACCGGATCACCTGGTTGAAGCTGGTCGCGCTGCCGGTCTCGTGGGGCGGCACGGCGCCGACGACCAGGCCGGGCATCACGGCGAAGATCGCGCCGACGCCCAGGCCCGCGAGGGCCATGAGGACGAGGATCTCCCACATGGCGCCTCGTGCGTACGTGAGCATCACCATGGCGAACAGGACGACGACGGAGCCCATGGCCAGCGCGACGCCGGGCGCGACGCGCCGTACCAGCAGCCGGGTGATCCGGGTGGAGACGACGCTGGCGGCGGAGAACGGCAGCAGTGCCAGGCCCGCGACGGCCACGGAGGCGCCGAGGCCGTAGCCGCTGCTCCTCGGGGTCTGTACGAAGCGTGTGACCAGCGAGATCAGCAGATACATCCCGACGCCTGCCAGCAGCGCCGTGACGTCGGCGGTGAGCACGGCGGGCCTGCGCAGCAAGCGCAGATCGACCAGCGGGTGGGCGACGCGCAGTTCCAGGACCACCCAGCCGGCCAGGACGACGAGCGCGGCGACCAGGACGCCGATCAGCCGGGGCGAGGTCCAGCCCCAGCTCTCGCCCTCGCTGATGCCGAGCAGCAGCCCGGCCAGCGAAAGACCCAGGAGGACGGCGCCGAGGGAGTCGACGGGCCGGCGCGGACGGGGTCCGGGGGACGGTACGACGAGGACGGCGACGACCAGTCCGAGGGCGCTCATCACGGCGCCGAACCAGAAGGCGGCGTGCAGTCCGCCGTACTGGGCGACGAGGCCGGTGAGCGGGTAGCCGAGGCCGACACCGGCGACGGTGGTGACCGAGAGGATCGCGGCGGCCGGCCTGGCGCGCTCGGCGGGCAGGGCGTCGCGTACGACGGCTATCCCGAGCGGGGTGAGTCCGAGGCCGACGCCCTGGAGGCCCCGGCCGGCCAGCAGGAAGCCGAAGCCGAGCGGCAGGGCGGCCAGTACGGCGCCCACGGTCACGGTCGCGAGGCTCCCGATGATCACCCGCCGCCGGTGCGGGCCGTCGCCGAGCCGCCCCATGACGGGCGTCGCGAGGGCGCTGACCAGGAAGGTGACGGTGAGCGACCACTGGGCGTCGGTCAGCGATATGTGGTCGGTCTCGGCGATGGTGGGGATGAGCGGCGCGCCCAGGCTACTGACGATGGCGACGATCATGCCGATGAACACCAGGCCGGGCACGATCAGGCGATGGGGAGGCTGCTCGGCCTGCGGTGCCGGCGTCCGCTTGTCCATGTTCACGTCGGTGCTCGCTCCCACATGTCCGCAAATCCACAAGTCCACAAGCGATGTCATCGCATGATGTCTACATACGATGACATGGTTGCGCCGCCGGGTCAAAATGGGCTGAGGGGGGCGCTACGGCCTACTGAGGGGCGCTACGGCCTGGTGGGTGCGTGGGTGACCGGCAGCCCGCGCAGGGCCATGGGCAGCCGCACGGTGAACAGTCCGGTCATCCGCCGCATCGCGCACCGGGTCCCGGCCGCCGGCGGCCGTACGAGCAGCGCCAGCCGGGCGGCGGCGCCCTCGCGCACGGCACGGGCCCCCACGAGCCGGACGCAGCCACCGGTGTCGGCCGTCAGCCGCAGGGTGCCGTCGGGGGCGGTGCGGTGGTCGACCGATGCCCAGGGCAGTCCGGTCAGTCCTGCGGCCTTGTCGGCGGACAGCAGCGGCAGTGGGGCGGCGTGTGCGAAGCCGGGGGTCAGGGTGTGCACCTCGACGGGCCGGTGGGGCCGGTCGGCCGGCTCCGCCCGGTCACCCTGTACGTCGGCACCGCAGCCGCAGACCACGGGCAGCAGCACGACGGCGATCAGTAACGCGCCTGCCCGCGACCACTGTTGACGCCCCACGACACTCCCCCGCCCGACCTCCGTCCGTGCATCGGACGCGGGGAGTGCCGTTCTGGTTTCAGCGGCGCGTCAGTTCGCAGGAGTGCGAGAGGAAGTTGCCCATCAGCCCCTCGGCGTCGCCGTTCTTGTACGCGTACGCGACGCCCGTCAGCTCGCGCCCCGCGCCGTCGAGCCGTAGCGCGAGCCCCAGCCGGGGACCGCCCAGCCTGGCGTCGGCGGTGGGCAGTTGGAGCGGGAGGTCCGCCCGCAGGTCCCACTCGGCCGACGCGTCGGCGGGTCCGGTGACCCGCTCGCCGTCCACGCTCACCTCGACGCCGCCGTCCGGCAGTACGCGCACCTCCGTGGGGATGTCCCGCTCTGGCGCCACGATCCGGCCGCTCCACACACCGGGCGGCAGTTCGGCGGGGCGCGCCGCGTCCTGGGTCAGCGGCGAGATCAGCTCGGGCCGGTAGTCCGGTACGAGCGCGCTCATCACGTACTGGACGACCGCGTCGCGGGCCGCCTTGTTCGTGCTGTTGGTCAGCACGGCGACCGACAGCTCCCGGTCGGGCACCGTGACCAGCATCGCCGCCACTCCGCCCATACCGCCGCCGTGGCTGATCACCGACGGCCCGCCCCCGTACGACACACACCAGCCGAGCCCGTACCCGAGCTGCGCGTTGATCGGAACCCCGTCCCGCATGGCCGCGACCGTCGCGGGCTTCAGCAGCCGCGCGTACGACTGGCCGAAGAGCGCGAGTTCCGGCGCGGGCGCCCAGCCGAGGGTGGCTCCGGGGTGGCTGGTGCCCATGACACGGGGATACGGACGGCCGTCGACCGTGTACCGCACCGCCGACGGTGCGGGCCCCGGATAGGCGGGTGCCAGCAGGCAGTTGCGCAACCCGAGCGGCTCGAAGACCCGCTCCCGCACGAACGAGCCGAGCGGCTGCCCGCCGGCCTTCTCCAACAACCGCCCCAGCGCCCGGAATCCGAGGTTGGCGTACTCGTAGCCGGACCCCGGCGCACGCCGGAGCCGCGCGTAGCGCTCCGCGTCGACGGCGGGCTCGTCGGCGCCGTGGTGAAAGTCGTAGTGCATCCCGAACCCGCCCCGATGCCGCAGCAACTGACGCACCGTCGGCTCACCCCACGGCGAATCGCCCGCCACGGGCACAGGCTCGTCGAGACCGATCAGCCCCTCGTCGACGGCGACACACACGGCCGTCGCCGTGAACGGCTTGCTGATGGACGCCAACGCGTAAGCGGTCTGCGGCGAGGCGGCCCGCCCGGCAGCCACATCGGCGAACCCGAAAGCCTCGGCAAGCACCACCTCCCCACGCTCGGCGACGGCGACGGACACGGAAGGACACCCGTGCTCCCCCAACACACCAGCACACACCGCACCCAGCCCCGCCAGCACACTCCGCGCATCAGCCATGGTCACAGTCTCCCCCGCCCTTGGTCGGGCTCAGCATGAAGGGCCGCACCCCGGAGGATGCGGCCCTTCAATGTGTCTTACCTGCTGGGCTACTTGCTGATCAGGCTGCGCAGCACGTACTGCAGGATGCCGCCGTTGCGGTAGTAGTCCGCCTCGCCCGGGGTGTCGATGCGCAGGACCGCGTCGAACTCCACACCGGTGTCGGTGGTGACCTTGACCGTGCTCGGGATGGCGTCGTTCAGCGCGGTCACGCCGGAGAAGGAGAAGGTCTCCTCACCGGTCAGGCCCAGGGAGGCGGCGGTGACGCCCTCCGGGAACTGGAGCGGCAGTACGCCCATGCCGATCAGGTTCGAGCGGTGGATGCGCTCGTACGACTCGGCGATGACCGCCTTGACGCCGAGCAGCGCCGTGCCCTTGGCCGCCCAGTCGCGGGACGAGCCCGAGCCGTACTCCTTGCCCGCCAGGACGACCAGCGGGGTGCCGGCCTCCTGGTAGTTGACCGACGCGTCGTAGATGAAGGAGACGGGGCCGCCGTCCTTCGTGAAGTCGCGGGTGTAGCCGCCCTCGGTGCCCGGCGCGATCTGGTTGCGCAGGCGGATGTTGGCGAACGTGCCCCGGATCATGACCTCGTGGTTGCCGCGGCGCGAGCCGTACGAGTTGAAGTCGCGGCGCTCGATGCCGTGCTCCGTCAGGTACGTACCGGCCGGGGTGTCGGCCTTGATCGCGCCGGCCGGGGAGATGTGGTCGGTGGTGACCGAGTCACCCAGCTTGGCGAGGACGCGGGCGCCGGTGATGTCCTCGACCGGCGACGGGTCCTGCTGCATGCCCTCGAAGTACGGAGGCTTGCGCACGTAGGTGGACTGCGGGTCCCACTCGAAGGTGTTGCCCGTCGGGATGGACAGCGCCTGCCACTGCGCGTCGCCGGCGAAGACGTCCTTGTACGAGTCGTTGAACATGTCCTGGCCGATCGCGGAGGCCACGACCTCGTTGACCTCGGCCTCGGAGGGCCAGATGTCCTCCAGGTGGACCGGCTTGCCGTCCTGGTCGGTGCCGAGCGCGTCGCGGGTGATGTCCACCTTCATGGAGCCCGCGATGGCGTAGGCGACGACCAGCGGCGGCGACGCGAGGTAGTTCATCTTGACGTCGGGGTTGATCCGGCCCTCGAAGTTACGGTTGCCGGAGAGCACGGCGGTGACCGCGAGGTCGGCGTCGTTGACGGCCTTGGAGACCTCCTCGGGCAGCGGGCCCGAGTTGCCGATGCAGGTGGTGCAGCCGTAACCGACGAGGTTGAAGCCGAGCTTGTCGAGGTACGGGGTGAGGCCCGCGCGGTCGTAGTAGTCCATGACGACCTTGGACCCGGGGGCCAGCGTCGTCTTGACCCACGGCTTGCGGGTGAGGCCCTTCTCGACGGCCTTCTTCGCGACCAGCGCGGCGGCGACCATGACGGCCGGGTTCGAGGTGTTGGTGCAGGAGGTGATCGCGGCGACGGTGACGGCGCCGTGGTCGATCTCGTACGTCGAGCCGTCCGGGGCCGTGACGAGGGTGGGCCGGGTCGGCACACCGTTGTGGGCGGCCGGGGAGTCGGAGGCGGGGAAGGACTCCTTGCCGGACTCCTCGTCGTCCGTCACGTAGTTCCGTACGTCCTGGGCGAACTTCTGCTGGGCCTCGGCCAGGATGATGCGGTCCTGCGGGCGCTTGGGGCCCGCGATGGACGGGACGACCGTGGCGAGGTCGAGCTCCAGCTTCTCGGAGAAGTCGGGCTCGGCGGCCGGGTCGAGCCACAGCCCCTGCTCCTTGGCGTACGCCTCGACCAGCGCGATCTGCTGCTCGCTGCGGCCGGTGAGGGTGAGGTACTTGATCGTCTCGGCGTCGATCGGGAAGATCGCGGCCGTCGAGCCGAACTCCGGCGACATGTTGCCGATGGTGGCGCGGTTGGCGAGCGTGGTCGCGCCGACGCCCTCACCGTAGAACTCGACGAACTTGCCGACGACGCCGTGCTTGCGCAGCATCTCGGTGATGGTCAGCACGAGGTCGGTCGCGGTGGTGCCGGCGGGCAGCTCACCGGTCAGCTTGAAGCCGACGACGCGCGGGATGAGCATCGAGACGGGCTGTCCGAGCATCGCGGCCTCGGCCTCGATGCCGCCGACGCCCCAGCCCAGCACGCCGAGGCCGTTGACCATGGTGGTGTGCGAGTCGGTGCCGACGAGGGTGTCGGGGTACGCCTGGCCGTTCCTGACCATGACCGTACGGGCCAGGTGCTCGATGTTGACCTGGTGCACGATGCCGGTGCCCGGCGGGACGACCTTGAACTCGTCGAAGGCGGACTGGCCCCAGCGCAGGAACTGGTAACGCTCCTGGTTGCGGCCGTACTCCAGCTCCACGTTCTGCGCGAACGACTGCGGCGTACCGAACTTGTCGGCGATCACCGAGTGGTCGATGACCAGCTCGGCGGGGGCCAGCGGGTTGATCTTCGCCGGGTCGCCGCCCAGCTCCTTGACGGCCTCCCGCATGGTGGCCAGGTCCACGACACACGGCACACCGGTGAAGTCCTGCATGATCACGCGGGCCGGGGTGAACTGGATCTCCTGGCTCGGCTGCGCCTGGGAGTCCCAGCCGCCGATGGCCCGGATGTGGTCGGCGGTGATGTTCGCGCCGTCCTCGGTCCGCAGCAGGTTCTCCAGCAGCACCTTCAGGCTGTAAGGGAGGCGCGCTGAGCCCTCGACCTTGTCCAGCCGGAAGATCTCGTACGACTCGTCGCCCACACGCAGCGTGCTGCGGGCGTCGAAGCTGTTCGCCGACACGACAGTCTCCTTCATCAATGTGCGCGTACTACCGCATCCTGCCGCCTCGATCTGTCGCCCATCCGCTAAGGTATGGCTAAGTTAGGTGACCCTAACCGACTGACGGCTGCGGTACGCCTTCGGCAGATATCTCGATGTCGAGATAACTGTAGTACATGACCGCCGCCCGGTCATGCTCCGACCTCCCTGACCGCGCCCCGCGACGGGCCGGGTTCGAGCCGGGGCCGGAGCGGCATTCACTCTCCGGCACCGGCGACCCGCAGGCCGTCCATGTAGTCGCGGACGCGCGTGATCAGTCCGTTGTGGACGTGGAGCACCAGGAGACCGGGGACGGTGAAGGTGGTGCGACCGGTCGGCAGCGTTCCTACCACCACGTGCTCAGCGATGATCACTTCCGGATCGGCGGTCTCGTAAGCCGCGGTCTTCCTGATCTCCTCCACCTGGACGGGGCTGGCTCCCCACGCCGCCCGATATCCCGCACGCACCGCCTCGCGGCCCTCGTAACGCGCGGGAAAGCCGGGAGAGGTGAACGGGAACTCGTGCACCGCGTCCACGGCATACAGGTCGGCGAGATCGTCTGCGGACTTGTCGAGCATGGCCCGGTAGTAGCAGGCCAGCACCTCGCGAGGGGTGCGGACGGCAGGTGCCTCCAGGTCCGGCACAGGGATCACTCCATTCGCTCAACACGTGTTGACCAGGCCACCGTAAGAGTCGGCCGACGGTTGGGTCAACGGCTGTAGAGTGAATCGGTGTCTTCCCCTCACCGGTCCCGCGCCGACCGCCGCCGAGCCACCGAACTGCGCATCCTCAGCAGCGCCCGGGGGCTGTTCGCCGAGAAGGGATTCGATCGCACCACCATCCGCGCCGTGGCGACCGCGGCAGGCGTCGACCCGGCTCTCGTCATGCAGTACTTCGGCTCGAAGCGCGAGCTTTTCACCCACGCGGTGCAGGCGGTCCCCACACTGCCGGCGGCCACTGACACCGACGCGCTCGTCGATCAGCTGCTGGCCACGCTCGACCTCAAGCTCGGGGGTCTTCCCGAGGGCACGCTGGTGATGTTGCGCTCCATGCTCACCGACCCGACTGCGGCCGACCACGTCCGCGCCGCCCTCGACGGGCAGATCGACAGCGTCAGCGCTGCCCTGCCCGCAGCCGAAGACCCCCAGCTGCGCGCCGCCCTGGTCGTCGTCACCCTGCTGGGCGTCACCATCGGCCACCAGTTCCTCGACCTGGCCGCTCTTCGCGACACCCCACCCGACCGCATCGCCGGCCTGCTCCGCCCGGCGTTCAAGGCCCTGACAGATCCGGCGGGTTGAAACAAGGGCGTGAGGGTCTGGCCCCACTGTCCACGGTCATCCCTGACCGCCCCCCTGCCGCCGGAAGCCCGTCCGTCGGAAGCCCGCCGCCGGACGGCGACAATGGGCCTGTGCTGATCATGGATGCCGTCCTGGAAACCTATGATGCCGTCGACTTCGCCCTGTGGCCCACGGCCGCCCCGAGCGCGGACCGCCTGCTGGTCCTCTCCGGCCACCTGTCACCGCTGGAAGTCGGAACAGCGATGGCCGTCCTGACCAGCTACAACTCCGACGACCGGGCCTCGGACCCCGAAGTCGGGATCCGACGTATCGAGGAGCTGCTGGACGTCGATCTCGTCATAGCCCCGGGCGGCATCCTCCTGCAGGACACCGCGACCGGCGTCGTGATCGAGCCGGGGTGCTGCTTCGGTCTGGAGAACTGGCGCGACTGGCTCGGCCTCCTGCACGGCGAAGAGCTCTGGCTCGGCCACGACACCGCCGCGCACATCGAACAGCAGGAAACGCTCGTCAGGGTGTGGCCGGAGACGGACACACCGGCAGAGCGATTCATCGAGCTTCCCGTGGCCGAGTTGCCGGACCTTCTCCAGACCGTGCACAACAAGCTCAACGGTTTTCTCGCCCTCGCCGAACAATGGGCCTCCCGCTACGCGCCCGCATCGGCCCCCGCGCTGATTGCCAAGCTCGACGAAGGCCTGCACATCGGCACCCCGCTGGACAACTCCCGCGTCGGGGACCCTTCCTAGGCAGCAGGCCTGTCCGGTCCGCGTCCGGAGGCACGGCGGCGGGTTGGGTGGTAGCAGGCCGCGCACAGTGCTGCGAGGAGTTGGAGTGCGGCGGCTGTGAGGAGGGCGCCGGGGAGTGAACGGGCCGCTAGCGGGCCCGCTGTGGCCGCGCCGATGGCGAAGCCGGTGATCTTCAGGCTCGCGCCGGTGGTGAAGACCTGGCCGCGCAGTCGGCTGGGGGCTTCGCGGTGGCGGACCGCGAAGAGGGCTGTGAGCTGCGGGCCCTCGCCGATGCCGGCGATCAGCATCGCGGTGACGAGCAGGGCCGGCCGGCCTGTCGCGGCGAGGAGGAAAGCCGCCGCGAGGACGAGCGTGCTGCACCAGATGACGGTGTCCGGGCGCAGCAGCCGTGGGTGGCGGGCCAGTACCGCGTTGGCGGCGAGTGCCGAGGCGGCTGTCAGGGAGAGGAGGAGCGCTCCGCGATCGGCCGAGCCGAGGCTGCGCTGTCCGATCAGCGGGGTGCACGCGATCACCATGCCCTGGCCAGCGCAGGAGACCACCGACGTTACGGTCGCCCGGATCAGTGGCCGGTTGCCGGTGATGGCCCGCAGTCCGGCGGCGAGGTCGGTGGCGACCGAGGCGGCCGGCCGTTCTTGGGCCGGCGTCCGGGCCGGGGGCAGGGCGAGTGCCGAGGGCAGTGCGAGGCAGATCAGCGCGACGGCCACGATCACACCGGCGGACGCCCCGGCCAGGCCGGCGACGATCCCCGCCAGCGCCGGACCCGCCAGGCTCGCGAGGTTGAAGGTCATCGCGTCGAGCGCGTTGGCGCGGGGCAGGCTCTCCCGGGCGACGACGCCGGGCAGTTGCGAGGTCCACCCGCCGGACAGGGCAGGTCCCAGCAGCCCGGCGCACACCGCGATCAGGACCGTGTCGGCGACCGGACCGTGGCCCAGGGCGGCCAGGACGACCAGGAGCATCGCGGCGTAACCAATGAGGGCCCGGGCCAGCAGGCGGCCCGGTCTGGGCGACCTGTCGAGCACCACGCCGAAGACGGGTCCACCGATCGCCGCCGAGATCATGAGGCCCGCCAGGAGCGACGAAGCGGCGGACGCCGATCCGGTGACCGCGAGTCCTGCCAGCAGCAGGGCCGGACCCGACATCTCGTCCCCGGTACGGGCCGCGGCCGCCCCGGCGACATATCCCCACAGCGCGTAACGCTTTCCCATCCACAGCACGTTACGGAGGTAACTCAAAACTTCACAAGATGCGTTACATTCGTCGAGTGCCCCTCAGAGACGACGACTGGTCAACTCGGCATTCGGTGCAGGCGGTTGCCGGCCGGACCGCCGCCCTCGTCAACGCCCTGGCCTGCGAGAGCCCGACGGCCGACGCGGTCGCCGAAGTGCTGCGTGAGCACGGCGAGACCGGCTCCGTCGACCTCTCCCCGGCCGACGTCGCCGAGATGCGCGACGCCGCCGTGCTGCTGCGCGAGGTCTTCACCACGGACCAGGTCGACGTCGCGGCGACCCGGCTGAATCAGCTTCTCCGGCGCACTGTCGGCACCGTCCGTCTCTCCGCGCACGACGGTCTCTCGCCCTGGCACCCCCACCTCGACAGCGACGACGACGCGCCCTGGGGCGAGTGGTTCCTCGCCTCCTCCTGCCTGGCCCTGACGGTCCTCGTCTGGGACCACCAGCGGCCGCCCGGCGGCCTCTGCGCGTCGGCCAGTTGCCGGAACGTGTACCTCACGCAGGGAAGCGGCCCGCCACGCCGCTACTGCTCTCGCCGCTGCTCGACGCGGGAGCGGGTGGCGGCCCACCGCCGCTCGCGCGCCTGAGCCGGCGCGCACCTGAGCCGGCCCGCCTGGAGCGTGACGGCGCCCGCCCTGGAGTTTGACGGCATGCCGCCGATACGATCCACGGCATGTCTGCCCAGCTGAGCGAAGCCGCCCGCCAGATCCTCGACGACACCAACTACGCGATCCTCGCCACGGTCAGCCCGGACGGCAGTCCGCAGACGTCCGTCGTCTGGGTCGGCAGGGACGGCGACGACGTGGTCATCTCCACCGCCGCCGGGCGGCGCAAGGAGAAGAACCTGCGGCAGGAGCCGCGCGTCAGTCTGAGCGTCTTCGACAAGGACAACCCGCTCCGGTACATCGAGATCCGCGGCGCCGCGACCGTCACCGAGGACACCGGCCGCGCGCTGGCCGTCTCACTCGCCGAGAAGTACGCGGGGCCGGGCGCGGGCGAGGAGTTCCTGCAGCTGCCGCCGGAGGTCGTCCGGGTCGTGATCCGCATCACGCCCGACCGCGTCGTGGGCAACGCCGCCGCCTGAGGCGTGACGCGCGGGTGCCCCGGGGACCGGCGGGCCCTGGGGCGCGCGCCGGCCACCGGGGCACCCGGGGCGGTCAGTTCAGCAGGTGCCCTCGTCCTTCCAGGCACCCCACTCGCCGGTCGAGCCCGGCTTCTCGTTCTGGGTCCACCACTGCGCCTTCCACTTGTGGCCGCTGTACGAGACCTCCTCGCCGCCCGTGTACACGGTGGTGGCGCTCCACGGGGTCGTGGTGCAGGTCCCCGGCGGGTTGGTCGGCGGGTCGGTGGGCGGATCGGTCGGCGGGTTGGTGGGCGGCGTCGCCCCCGCGAACTTCACCGAGTACTTCGCGAAGTCCCAGGCGGCCTGCGGCACACTGCTGCAGGTGCCGGACGTCGCGCCGTTGTTGTCGGCCGGTGTGCACTGCCGGTCGCGGTTGAGCGACCAGAAGGTGAACCGGTCCATGCCGTGGCTGGTCGCGAAGTCGAGGACCGTCTGGAAGTCGGCCTGGCTGAAGTACTCGCCGGTGTCGCTGCGGCCGTTCATTCCGGAGAAGCCCTCGTGGGCGTAGGCGGTCGCCTCGCTCCAGCCGAAGGTGGAGCGGAGGATCGAGTTGAAGTTCGTCAGCGCGGAGGTCTGCGAGGCCGCGCCGTTGAACCCGCCGTCGAACGGCATGATGGAGAAGTTGTTCGGTGTGAAGCCCTGTGCCTTGGCCTCGTTCAGCATCTGGGTGCCGAACCAGCCGGTGCCCGCCGCCGTGCCGGCCGTGGTGACGGAGACATACAGGCCGGGGTTGTTCTGCTGGAGGATCTTGGCGGCGCCGATCTCGTGCGCGACGGCCGCGGTGTTCTCGTACTCCGGCTCTTCGAGGTCGAAGTCGATGGCCTTGAGCTGGTACTTGGTCACGACCTGCTGGTACGCGGCGGCCGTGGCCTCCGAAGTGGCGCACGCCTGGCCGAGTTTGGTACCGCCGTAGCCGCCGATGGAGACGGACACGTCTCCGCCCTTGGCCCGGATGGAGTTGATGACCCCCCCGACCGCCGTGTCGTTGGCGACGGGCGCCGTGCCGCCCCAGGTCGGGCTGCAGCCACCACCGTTGGGGGCGAGGATGAACGCGAGTTGGAACGCCTTCAGTCCGGTGGCGTCCATGATGGCGCCGGCGTTGGGCGGGTTGTTGTCGAGGGGCATCAGATAAGGCGCTGCGGCGTACCAGCGATTGCTGAGCGCTGCCGCGTCGGCGGACGCCGTCGCTCCGGCCGCCTGGCCGGTAGCGAAGGCGGCAAGGCCGGCCGTGGCGAGCGCGGCGGTCGCCGCGCCGCAGAGGAGAGCACGAAGACGCTTCATGTGCAGGTCTCCTGAAGGAGTGGAAGGGAGCCTTCAGAATTGAGCACCGCCAGGGACACGTCAATGACTTGGACTAGACCAATTCAAATCTGTTGTATCCCACAAGCTTTGGCGCGGACAGGCACGGACAGGCGCGGGACGGCGACGCGAACGGACACGGACGGGCCCGGGCGGACGCGGAACCAACCGGCGCGCCACCGGTGTCCCAAGCGGCGTGACGTAACGGGGATGGCCGCCTACGGTGGGTGGTCACAACAGGCCGGACCGGCCGTTGTCGAAGGGGGGAAGGGCGTGGTGGAGCCCGGGGCCGGCATAGGACTGCGCGGTCGCAGCGGCATTCTGTCGCTGGTCGAGGAGTGTCTGCGTTTACCGCCGGGGGCCGACCGCCCCGTCACGATGCTGCTCGGTCCGCGTGGCAGCGGCGCGAGTGAGGCGCACGGTGCGCTGATGGAGCGCTTCGGACCTGAACATCCCTTCGCCTACCTGGACTTCGGTGGCGCGCAGTCGTTGCTGCCGCGCTACGCGCTGGCCCTGCTGGCCCGCCAGCTGGAGCGGAAACTGCCCCGCTTCGGCCGGTCCAGATTCCCCCTGCTGAGCCTCGGACTCCTCGCGTCCGACCAGGAGTTGCACATCCGCAGCCTGCCCGAGGGCCGGCGTGCGGTGCAGCGGCAGCTCGACCGGTTCCAGGAGGCCAACGAGGCCCGGCACGGCGACTATCTGGCGGCCTTCTTCGAGGTCGGGATGGGCGCCGTCGGAGTGCCCGAGGGGGCGTCCGCCATCGCGCTCGCCGTCGCGTCCGACGCGCTGCGGCGCGGTCGTAACCGGCTGCCGGGCCGGGCGTTGGCGGGCCGGCTGACCGGTGGCGCGCAGTGGTTCGGCGCGCACCCGCTGATCCGCAGCGGCGACCGCTGGGAGGCCCTGGTCGAGCTCAACCTCTGGCGCCACGAAGGCGATGCGCAGGAACAGGAACGCCTGGACCGGGTGCTGTTCTCCGCGTTCCTGGAGGATCTGCGCCGTAACGCCGCCCGCTCCTTCATGCCCCGCTCGTACCTGGTGCTGCTGGACGAGTCGCACGCACCGTACGGACGCCGCTTCCTGGACCTGCTGCTGCGGGCCCGGCACGACGACGCGGTGGTGGCGGGCACCGACTGCGATCCGCTGACGGTCGTGGCGAGTTCCAACCGCTGGCTGCCCCGCTGGGGTCCCGCCACCGGCGACTCCTGGCCCTGGCAGCTCCGCGGCCCCGACCACGCCTCGCTCACGGACTGGAACGACTACCGGCCGACCAGGGACAGCGAGGACACCTGGTGGTACCCGCTGCGGCTGCGCGACCTCAGCCTCGACGAGGTGCGGATCCGGATCGAGTTGCAGCTGGGCGGCAACCCCGACCACGCGCCGTACACCCGGCTCACCCCGTTCGTGCACCGGCTGACCGGTGGTCTGCCGCGCGCGGTGCAGCAAGTCCTGGACGTACTAAGGCAGTCGAGCGACGTCCCGGCCGAGAGCGGTTCCGAGCAGGAGCGCTGGCTGCGCACACTGCCGGACCGGCCGCTGCTCGCCGGCGAGGTGACGAGGCCGCTGGCCGACACCGCGACCGACCATCTGCTGCACGGGCTGGACACGATCGAGCGCACCATGCTCGCCGAGGTCGCCGCCGCACGGGACCTTTCGGTGGGCGCGCAGGTGCTGGGACAGGGCGACGCCCTGTTCGGCGAGATGCGGTCGCGCTGGCTGCTGGCCGGGCCCGGCACCCTCGTACCCATGCTGCATCCGTGGCTGCGCAGGCTGCTGCTGTGGCAGCTGGCCCGGCGCCCCGACGACTGGGACATGGCGCACGAACTGCTCGCCGAGCACTACAGGGCCGAGGGCCGGCCGGTGCGGGAGATGTACCACCAACTGGCCACGGGACAGGTCGACGAGGTCGCCGAGCAGCTGAAGCGGCGCTTCCTCGACGTACCGGCCGCGCAGTGGATCAGCGAGTTCGGCGCGGTCACCGCGGCCCCCAACCGGCTGCCGTCCACCGGCGGGCCGCTGGAGGTGCTGGCCGGGCTGAGCGGCGACCAGCCGGGGACGGTCCAGGACGGCGGCCCGCAGTCGGTGATCCGCAGTCTCGTCGCCGCGCGCTGGGTCTGGAGCGATCCGCTCGGCGACCCGGGGATGCGGCTCGGCAACATGATCGCCGACGGGTTCGCGCAGCTCTCCAGGCTCCGCAGTTACGACATTGTGCCGCTGTTCAACGAGGCCGAGCGGTACCGCAGTTGGCGTCATCCGCAGACAACGTCCGGGGAGGCATGAGCCGGTGATGGTCAGAGTCGAATGGCCGCTGCACGTCGTTCGGCGGATCGTGTTCGGGGTGGTCACCGCCGCCGTACTCGCGGTGGGCGGCTGGTTCTTGGTCTCCTGGCTCCAGGAGTCGCAGGCCCGGTGCGGCGCGGGCGTGGTGAAGATGGGCGACGACGCCGAGTGCGTGGGGGTGACCGACGGCTCGTACACCTTCGCCGGTCATCTCGCGCCGGTCGAGAAGAAGATCCGGCAGGAGAACGCCAAGGTCGCGAAGGGCGAGGACAGTTATGTGAGCGTCGCCTACATGACCTCCTTCACCCTGAAGGACGACGACAGCAACTCGTCCGAGTCGGTGCGGCACGAGCTGGAGGGCGCCTATCTCGCGCAGTACCGCTACAACGAGGGCGATCTCGGCGGGAAGCCGAAGATCCGGCTGCTGCTCGCCAACACCGGCAGCAGATCGGCCCATTGGCGGCACACGGTCGGCGAACTGACCGCCCGCGCCGACGACAAGCGGGGCAGGCTCGTCGCCGTCACCGGCCTCGGCCCCAGCACGGACGAGAATCTGGCCGCCATCAGGGAGCTGTCCAAGAAGGGCATCGCGATGGTCGCCTCCACGATGACGGCCACCGACATCCAGGACATACACAACTTCGTGCGGGTGTCGCCCACCAACGTGGACGAGGCGTACGCGGCGGCCGGCTATCTCAAGCGGAACAAGTTCAAAACGGCGGTCGTGGTGCAGGACGCGGCGAAGGGAAACCTCTACGCCGGCACCCTGGGCCCCGCGTTCACCCGGGCCTTCCCCGACAAGGCCGGCCATCGGCTGGTGGCCGAGACGAAGACGTTCGACTCGTCGGTACGCAGCGCCTGGCAGACGGAACTGCGCTTCATGTCGGTGGAGTTGTGCGCCCAGAAACCTCAGGTGATCTACTTCGCCGGGCGCGGGATCCATCTCACGAGCTTCCTCGACTCGCTGGCCAACCGGAACTGCCAGTCGGAGCAGTTCACCGTGATCGCCGGTGACGACACCAGCAATCTCACGGCGGACAAGCTCGCCGACGCGGCGGCGACGAAGATCAACGTGCTGTACACCGGCCTCGCCCACCCCGACATGTACAAGAAGAACCCGGACGCGGTCTCGGCCCCCTCGGCCAAGTTCTTCGCCGAAGGCGCCGAGCTGGACCGGTGGTTCCCCAACGACAGCCGCGACGACGGCCAGGCCATCATGGCCCACGACGCCGTGCTGACGGCGGCGACCGGCGTACAGATGGCGGCCAGCTCGCAGGGCGAGGTCGTCGGGGACGCGGTGGCGCGGATGTTCCACCAGATGGACGGCGGTCAGCAGGTGGCCGGTGCGAGCGGTTTTCTGTCCTTCCAGAACAACGGCAACCCGCGCGACAAAGCGGTCCCGGTGCTGCGGCTGACCGCCCAGGGCAGGGCGGTGTTCGTCGAGGTGTCGGCGGCCAACGGCAGACCGCGGGAGAAGAACGGCTAGGGAGTGTCCGCGAAGTATCGTCGTCCGCCCTCGGGGCGGGGCTCGCGGGGGCTGGTGCGTGCGATCGCAAGGCGCCGATGTGCCCTTGTAGCGGAGCTACTTGGGCATGTCGGCAACGCCGCGAGCGTGCGTGCCAGCCCCCGCGAGCCAGACGAGACTTCGCGGACACGACCCAGGACCTGATCCGAACGACAGCCCCAGGGCCGGTCGATGCCCCCCGTCCAGCCGGCGGAGCACCGCTGCCACCTGCTCGAAATTCCGGCCAACCTGCCGGGCATGTATCGGCGTTGACGGGATATCCGTACCCCTGACAGAGGAGGCGCAGATGCCGATCACATTCCGCAAGAGTTTCCGGATCCTGCCGGGGGTGCGGCTCAACATCAACCGCCACTCCTGGTCCATCACGACAGGCGGCGGCAAGCACGGGCCGCGGCACACGTCAAGTTCGACAGGGCGGCAGACGACGTCGCAGGACCTGCCGGGCCCCTTCGGCTGGCGCAAGACGACGACGAAGCGCCGCGGTTAGGGCCTGTCCGGCGGCTCAGGGCCGGACAGTAACCCGAACGGCGGTATACGGATTGTCCATACGGCCCCACAGACCGATCATCGGACTGTGGGGCCGTACGGGTTGACCTCACGCGACAGACCCCCCTCGCGCGGCGCTTATCTCACACGTGAGATAGCCTTTCGCTATGGCAGACGACTACCTCGTACGCATCGGCAAGCTCATCCGTGACGCCCGACAGCACCGGGGCTGGACACAGACACAGCTCGCCGAGGCACTGGCCACCAGCCAGAGCGCCGTGAATCGCATTGAGCGCGGCAATCAGAACATCAGCCTTGAGATGATCGCCCGGATCGGCGAGGCACTCGACAGCGAGATCGTCTCGCTCGGCTACGCCGGGCCGATGCATCTGCGCGTGGTCGGCGGACGCCGGCTCTCCGGCGCCATCGACGTCAAGACGAGCAAGAACGCCTGTGTGGCGCTGCTCTGCGGCTCGCTGCTCAACAAGGGGCGTACGGTACTGCGCCGCGTCGCCCGGATCGAGGAGGTCTTCCGGCTCCTCGAAGTCCTCAACTCCATCGGTGTGCGCACCCGGTGGATCAACGACGGGGTCGACCTCGAAATCGTGCCGCCCGCCGAACTGGACATGGCGGCCATCGACGAGGACGCTGCCCGCCGCACCCGCTCCATCATCATGTTCCTCGGCCCGCTGCTGCACCGGATGGACAACTTCCGGCTGCCGTACGCCGGCGGTTGCGACCTCGGCACCCGTACCATCGAGCCGCACATGATCGCCCTGCGCCGGTTCGGCCTGGACATCGCGGCGACCGAGGGCATGTACCACGCGCAGGTCGACCACTCGGTCTCGCCCAGCCGCCCCATCGTCCTGACCGAGCGCGGCGACACGGTCACCGAGAACGCGCTCCTGGCGGCCGCCCGCCACGACGGCGCGACGGTCATCCGCAACGCCTCGTCCAACTACATGGTCCAGGACCTGTGCTTCTTCCTCGAAGCGCTGGGCGTACGGGTCGACGGCATCGGCACGACGACGCTGACCGTGCACGGCGTACCGTCCATCGACGCGGACGTGGACTACTCCCCCTCCGAGGACCCGGTCGAGGCGATGAGCCTGATCGCGGCGGCCGTGGTCACCGAGTCGCGGCTGACCATCCGCCGGGTCCCGATCGAGTTCCTGGAGATCGAACTCGCCGTACTGGAGGAGATGGGCCTCGACCACGACCTGACCAGCGAGTACGCGGCCGACAACGGCCGTACCCGGCTGGTGGACCTGACCGTACGGCCCTCCAAGCTGGAGGCGCCGATCGACAAGATCCACCCCATGCCGTTCCCCGGCCTGAACATCGACAACGTGCCGTTCTTCGCCGCTATCGCCGCCGTGGCGCAGGGCAAGACCCTCATCCACGACTGGGTCTACGACAACCGCGCCATCTACCTGACGGACCTCAACCGGCTGGGCGGCCGGCTCCAACTCCTCGACCCGCACCGGGTCCTGGTCGAGGGCCCCACCCGCTGGCGCGCCGCCGAAATGATGTGCCCCCCGGCGCTGCGCCCGGCCGTGGTGGTCCTGCTGGCCATGATGGCGGCGGAGGGCACATCGGTGCTGCGCAACGTGTACGTCATCAACCGCGGCTACGAGGACCTGGCGGAACGCCTCAACTCGGTGGGCGCGCAGATCGAAATCTTCCGCGACATCTGACCGAAGAACGTCGCCGCACGCCGACACACGCCGACGCACCCCGTCCGACCCGCCGCCAAACGGGTAGGACGGGGTGCGTCGGCGTTCCGGTACGTCAGGGGATCAGTGCCTCGATGCGGTCGAGTTGGGCCGCGAGGACGTCTTCGAACGCCGCGCTGCGGTCCGCTCCGAGGGGGCGGAGGTCGCGGGCGTAGTGGGCCAGGGCGGGGAATCGTTCGGGATCGGCGCCGAGCACCGCGACGCGGAACTGCTCCATGCCCTGCTCGTACTCCTCGGGCGTGATGGCGCTGATACCGGCCTCGGAGGCGATGAGCGCCGCGACGAGGATCACGGTGCGGTGGTATCGCACGGGGACTTCCTCGTCGGGCAGGCCTGACGCGCGCAGGGCCTGCAGCATTTCCTCCATGACCAGCCGGGATCCGGTGCCGCCGGACGCATGGCGTCCCCACACCGCGGCGAGCTGGGGCTGTTCGCCGAACGCCTCCCGCAGGCGCAGGGCCACTGCGGTGACGCGCTGCCGCCAGTTGCCCTCGGGCCGGTAGCCGTCCATGGCGGCCAGGAGGATCCGGTCGGCAACCGCGCGCAGCAGTTCGGTCTTGTTGCGGAAGTGCCGGTAGAGGCTGGAGGAGTCGGTCCCGAGCGCTGCGGCGAGTTTGCGCACGCTGAACGACTCGGCGTCGCTCGTGCGCAGCAGTTCCGCCGCCGTGTCCAGGATCTCGTCGGTCGACCATCGCCTTCGACCCGTCATCTCGCCCCTCTCGTCCGGACTCAGCCTAGCCCATGCGTTCATCGATGCACTCATTCATGCACTTGCCGATGCACGCGGTGCGTGCATAATGAGGACAACGGACCGTCCGGTCACCACGACGTACCCGGCATCCGGCCGGGAGGGAAGAAGGAGCCATGAGTGAGTTCACTGCCGGGACGCGGCCGGCGGAGCCCGACTTCGCGGCGATAACGACCGGGGAACTGCTCGCCTACCGCGAGGCGGAGAACCGTTTCCGGGCCTCCGGCGCGGCCCGGGCGTTCCTCGGGGAGCCGGATCCGGGCGCCGCGATCGACTGGCAGGAGATCGCGCTGCCCGGCCGCGACCTGCCGGTCCGGGTCTACCGGCCGGCGCCGACGGGGGACGAGGAGGCCGCAGCCTCCCCGACGGGGGACGAGGAGGCCGCAGCCCCGGCCGGCCTGCCCCTCGTGGTCCATGTCCACGGAGGCAGCTTCGTGGGCACGGCGGTGCAGTGCGACTGGACCAACAGCCGTCTCGCCGCGAGGCTGCCCGCCCTCGTCGTCTCCGTCGAGCACCGCCTCCTCACCCCGGACAGCCCGCTCGCGAACGCCGCCGACGACGGCTGGGACGTGTTCGACCACGTGGTGCGGCACGCGGCGCGGTGGGGTGTCGACCCCGCGCGCGTGGCCGTCTTCGGTGAGAGTTGCGGTGCTCTGATCAGCGCGCTGACGGCGATCCGGGCAAGGGAGGCGGACCTGGAGCTCACGGCGCAGGTGCTGGTCAACCCCGCGGTCGACGTGACCGGGACGATGTTCGACTATCCCTCGGTCGCCGAGTACGCGGACAGCCCGACCCTGGCCCTGCCGCAACTGCGGCTCTTCCAGCGGCTCGCCGCCTCGTCGGCGGCCGAGGCCCGCGCGGTCTCACCGCTGTACGCGGACGACCTGAGCGGGCTCGCCCCGGCGCTCGTGGTGGTACCCACCCAGGACCCGGCGGCCGACCACGGCCGGCGCTATGCCGAGCGACTGCGCACGGCGGGGACCTCGGTGCGGCTCACCGAATACCCGGGAGCGAAGCACGCGTTCCTCACACTGCCCGGCGTGGAACCACAGGCCGAGGCCGCCCGGGCGGAGATCCTCGCGTTCCTGCGCACCGCCTTGGCGAAGTGACGGAGGAACGGTCCGGGGCCTGCGCGGATCAGCTCTCCGGGAGCAGCACGGTCGGGTCGCCGGTGAACCATGCGCTGTCGATGGTGAGTCGGCGGATGCGCCAGGTCTCGCCGTCGCGTACGAGGTCGGCGTCGTAGCGGTTCATCATCAGCGCGTGACGGGTGCGGTCGGGCTTGGGTCCTTCGCCGGGCGGGAAGTGCTGGGCCATCGCGTAGCACTGGACGCTCGCGCTGTCGCCGTTCACGGTCGTGCGGATGTTGCTGATGACGTGGCTGGTGTCGAGGGGGCCGACGGCGGGGATCAGCGCGCCGACGACGACGTCCCGCGGGGCCAGCACCGGGAATTCCAGGCCGATCTTGGTGGTGGCGGGGGTCAGATCGACCGTGGCGTCCCCGGTGAGCGAGGACGTGAACAGTTCGGCGTCGCCGTGGTCGAGTCCGGCCGCGTAGCGGTGCAGTGTGTCGGCGACGGCGGCGCGGTCGGCCAGGAGTCGCAGGGTCGTGTCAGTCATGACGTCCTCCGGGGTTGTGGTTGAGACGGAACAGGTTGCGGGCCGACCTCCGCCGCCGGCGAGGCGCGTATCGGTGCCGCCGGCGGATAGTCGGTGTAGCCGTCGGGGCCGCCCTGGTAGAACGTGGCCCGGTCACCCGTGGTGAGCGGCAGGCCGTGCCGGAAGCGGGCGGGGAGGTCGGGGTTGCCGATGAACAGCTCGGCGAAGGAGACCAGATCGGCGAGGCCTTCGCCGATGACGGCGTTGGCGGAATCCTGGTCGAGGCCCGCGTTGGCGATGAGCGTTCCGCGGTACAGCGGCCGGAACAGCCCGAGGGATTCCTGCCGTTGGGCCGGAGTCACCTTCTCGTTGGGCCGCCGGGTCATCATCAAGTGCAGATAGGCAAGCGGGTAGTCGTTGAGCCGCGCGGCCACATGCTCGTGCACGGCCAGGATCTCCGGCGAGACCTCGTGGGACGCCCCCAGCGCTTGGTGCGGGGCGAACTTGACGCCCACCCGGTGCGGCCCCCAGACGCCGGTCACCGCGTCGAGCACCTCGAACAGGAAGCGGGCCCTGCCCTCCACCGTGCCGCCGTAGGCGTCGGTACGCAGGTTGAGCACGGGATTGAGGAACTGGGCGATGAGATAGCCGCGTTGGGCGTGCAGCTCCACACCGTCGAAGCCCGCCAGCCGCGCGTTGGCCGCGGCCGACCGGTACTGCTCCACGACGTCCGCGATCTGGTGTGTGCTCAGCGCGCGGGGCGTGATGACGTGGGTGGGCCCGTTCGGCGTGTGCACCGTACCGCCGGGATTGACGGCGGAGGGTGCGACCGGGAGATGCCCCTGGTGGAAGTCCGGGTGCGAGGCGGCGCCGGTGTGGGCGAGTTGGGCGAAGACGGTTCCGCCCTCGTCGTGCACGGCCGACGTCACCGCCGCCCAGGCCCGTACCTGCTCCTGGCTGTAGATGCCGGGCACACGCACCGCCCCCACCGCTTGCGGGCTGATCCAGGTGCCTTCCGACACGATCAGACCGGCGCCGGCCCGCTGCCGGTAGTACTCGCTGTGCGACGTCGTCGGAGCCAGCGCCGGATTGTCCGCCCTGGCCCGGGTCATCGGCGCCATGACCACGCGGTTGCGCAGTCTCAGCCCCGCACCGAGATCGTAAGGACCGAGCAGCGGCTGCTCTTCGGTCCGGGGTGGGAGGGACATGCCCGCCTCCTCGCAGTGGCAGTGGTTCAAGCCGGTACCACCACTGTCACGCCGAGGCAGCCATCACGTCCAACGATGTCTAATGCTGATCACCAGCACCGTGGGTGATGGTGACTGCCCGTCCAAGAGGTGCGGGTCCTATCGTCCGGCCCTCGGGGTGCGGATCGCCTCGGCCGCTGCCTGGGTGGCCTGCTGGGCCGCATCGACGAGGCTGCTTCCGTTGACGAGACGGGCCGCCGTGACACCGGCGAACACATCACCCGCCCCCGTGGTGTCGACCGGTGTCAGCGCCGGTGCGGGCAGGTGGGTCGTCCGTCCGTCCGCCACGACGAGCGCGCCGTCGGAGCCGAGCGTGACGATGACGGAAACACATCGCTCCGCGAGTCGGGCCGCTGCTTCCGCCGGTGTGCCGGCGGCCGTCAGATGGTGTGCTTCGGAGACGTTGACGATGAGGGGATCCGCGGCGGCCAGGACATGCTCGGGCAGCGGGGCGCTGGGGCTGGCGTTGACCATCAGCCGGGCGCCGCGCGCCACCGTCCAGCGCGCCGTGGCCTCCGTCGTCGCCTGCGGGATCTCCAACTGGGTCAGTACGAGCCGCGGAGCGAGGGCGTCGAGTGCGCGGGTGACGTCGTCGGGCAGCAGCAGGTTGTTGGCCTCGGGGAGCACGGTGATGCTGTTCTCACCGTCGGGCGTGACCGTGATCAGGGCGAGGCCGCTGGACTCTCCCCGTACGGCGAACTGCGAGGTGTCGACGCCCCGTCGTACGAGCTCGGCCTCCAGCGCCCGGCCCGCGTCGTCGGACCCGCGGCACCCGACGAACGCCGTCGTTGTGACGCTCGCCGCGGCGACCGCCTGGTTGAGGCCCTTGCCCCCGGGGTGCCGGCGATAGTCGGTGCCCAGGACCGTCTCGCCCGCGCCGGGGCGACGGGGCGTACGGGCGACGAGGTCGAGGTTCGCGGATCCGACCACGGCTACGCGGCTCAATTCTTGCTCCCGGTGGTGGCGACCGATGCGACGAAGTAGCGCTGCAGACCGAGCAGGATCACGGCGGGAATGACCGCCAGCACGGCTGTCTCGGCGAAGACGCGGCCGTAGTCGGTGCTGAACGCGTTGAAGGTCTTGGCGATGGCGACGGGGGCGAGGTCCTTCCCGTCGCTGGTGGTGACGAGGATGGGCCACAGATAGGCCTGCCACTGGAAGAGGAAGAGGATCAGACCGGTGCCGATGAGGGCCGGCCGGGTCAGCGGCAGATAGATCTTCAGGAAGATCCTGGGCCACCCGGCGCCGTCGACACGCGCCGCCTCGGCCAGTTCGGACGGGATCCCCAGGAAGAACTGACGGAGGGTGAAGATGGCAAGACCGTTCCCGAGTCCGGGCAGGACGAGGGCGGGAATGCTGTTGGTCAGGTCCCAGTCGCTGAACGTGTGCGCCAACGGGATGGCGATGGCCTCGAAGGGGACGAGGAAGCTCAGCACGACCATGCCGAAGACGAACTTGCGGCCGGGGAAGTCGACGACCGCCAGGGCGAAGGCCGCCATCGCGGAGATCACGATGCCGAGGACGACGGTCACGGCCGCCACGATCACACTGTTGGAGAGGTTGCGCAGAAAGCCGTTGTCGACCGCGGAGCGGATGTTGTGGAACGTCCAGTGCTCGGGCCACAGCATGTGCCAGTTGAGGGAGGAGCTGTTGGCGAAGGTTTCGGTGGCGCCGCGGAACGTGCTGGCGATGAGCCAGAGGACCGGCAGCAGGAAGGCGAGGCCCACGACGACGGCGACGACGGCCAGCACGATCCGGCCGGTGCGGCCGGTGTGCCCCGTACGACCGGTGTCACCCGTGCGGCCGGACGCGGAAGCCGCGGGCCTGACAGGGTTCGGGAGCGGGGTGCGGTTCATGATCAGCTCTCCTCGACGCTGCGCAGCAGCCGGAACTGGACCGCGACGATGACGATCATCAGGGCGAGCAGCACCAGCAGTTCCGCGGCGGCGGTGTGCGGATCGGCGAGCTCGAAGCTGTTGTGGAAGATGTCGTACATCAGGAAGTTCGACTTTCCTTGCGGTCCCCCGTCGGTCAGGATCTGCATGGGCGCGAACAGGACGAAGTTCGAGACGGTGTCGGCGACCAGGACGAACAGCAGCGGCCTGCGGAGCAGCGGAAGCGTCACCGACCAGAAGCGACGGAGCGGGCCCGCTCCGTCGATGGCGGCGGCTTCGTAGTACACGGTCGGGATGTCGTTGAGACCCGCGATGAGGAAGATCATCCAGTAGCCGACGCCGATCCAGCTGGCGATGAGGATGAGGCTCGCCACCACCTGGCCCTGTCCGGTGAGGAAGGGCTGCTGGTGGATGCCGACGCCGGTGAGCGCCGCGTTGACCGGACCGTCCGGGCGGAGCGCGATCCCCCACACCACCGCGGACCCGGTCATCGGGACGGCGGCGGGCAGGAAGATCAGTGTGCGCCAGATGCCGGTGGCCGGCAGGTTCTGGGTGAGGAGCACGGCGAGGGCGAGCGCCAGCACGATCTGCAGCGGGTTGACGATGACGTTGAAGATCAAGGTCTGCTGGACGGACGACCAGAAGGCGTGGGACGAGAAGAGCGCCGTGAAGTTGTCCAGGCCCACGAAGCTCGGCGGCAGTGTGCTGCCGGGGAGACTGGTGTGCGTGGCGTCGTTGACGGCCTGGATGACCGGGATGAGCCGCAGCACGATGATGAGCGTGAGGGCGGGCGTCAGGAAGATGGCGGCTGCGCTGAGATTGCCTACGAGCCTGCGCCGGTGAAGTGTGCCTTTACGGCGTGGCGCGGGAGCCGTCTCTCCGGCGTCCGGAGGGTGCGTGGTGAGTGTCATTGCGGGAGTCCCTCCCGCCGGCCGGGGCTTGGTCGGCCCGCCCCGGCCGGTCGGTTCACATGGGTCAGCGGTACTTGGCCCACGCCTGGTTGATCGTGCTGGTGGCGGAGGACAGGGCGCTGCTCGCGGAGGCGCCGTTACTGATGTCGTCGAAGGTCTTGGACAGGGTGTCCTCGAACTCGACGTAGCCGGCGGTCCTGGCGCGCAGCGTGGCCGTGTTGGCCAGTTCGTACTTGGTCAGGTCGACGGCGCCCGCCATGCGGGGGTCCTTGAAGACCTTCTCGTCGTAGAAGGTCGCCGTACCGGCCGTGTTGGAGGGCGGCACGGTGAGGCTGGGCATGTACTGGGCGAAGCCGCCCTTGTCGAGGGCCATGAACTTCATGAAGATCTCGGAGGCGACCGCCTTCTTGCTCGCGGGGTTCAGCCCGAGCGACCAGCCACCGGTGGGTGTGGCCGCCTTGCCGCCCTTGAAGTACGGGTAGGCGGTGACGCCGAAGTCCAGCTTGGCGTTGGACGCGAACTGGGGTCCCCACCAGGGGCCGCCGGGGAAGAAGGCCACCTGGCCCGAGGCGAACAGCTCCGGGGTCTGGGCGACCGGTACGCCGCGCGGGGAGACCTTGTCCTTGTACAGCGAGCCGTACCAGGTCATCGCCTTCTCCCAGCCCGCGGTCTCCAGCTTGGGCGTGAGGTTTTTGTCCCCGCCGGCGCCCGGGCCGCCGCCCAGGCTCTCGGCCAGGGGCTGCAGCTGGTAGTAGCGGTTGACCTGGTCGAACAGCAGGCCCCACTTGGCGCCTGCCTGCTGGGTCTTCTTCGCGTCGGCGGTCACCGCCTCCCAGGTCAGCCGGTCGGCTGGCTTCGCCGAGGGGAAGGGGATGCCGGCCTTCTTCAGCAGCGTCTTGTTGTAGAAGAGCAGCTGGCTCGACGTCTGGAAGGGCATGGCGACGAGCTTTCCGTCGCTGGTCGCCGCCTGCAGTGACGTCTTGTCGACCTTGCCTGCCATGTCGGGGAACGCCGACGTCAGGTCGGTGAGCCAGCCCCGTGCCTGGTAGGCGTCGGTGCGCGGCATGTCGACGTCGTACAGGTCGAGCGTCGAGTCCCGGCGGCTCAGCCGGGTGCTGAGCACACTGTTGAACTGGTCGAACGGCACCGCCTGGTAGTTGACGGTGATGTTCGGGTGCTCCTTGTGGAAGGCGGCGAGCACCGGCTTGATGTCGTCGGCCGAGTACGCGGCGCCGGCGTAGTTGATGGTGACCGGCTTCGCCGGGTCCTTGAGGCTGTCGGCGGCGGTGAGGCCCGCGGGCTTCTGTCCGCCGCCGGACGAGTCGGAGCCGGATCCGCAGCCCGCGACCAGCAGGGCCGTGGCGATCGCGCCGACGGCGAGTTGTGTTCCGGCCCTGGCGGGGCGGGGAAGGGTGGGAAGCTTCATGACGGTCCTCTCTGACGGTCATGGGATGACGGGTCAATCGCCGGCGGACGTACCGGTGAGGCGATCGAGGAAGAGGCGGCCGAAGCCAGGCACGTCGGTGTCGACGGCGACCGAGGCGTTGGGGGGTCCGGGGGGCGGGGCGAGGGCGAGTCCGCGGTCGGCGACGACCAGGCCCCGGGCGAGTTCGCTGGTGGTGTCGGTGGCGACGTGGGCGTCGGCCCACGTGCACAGGGACGGGTCGGCCACGGCCGCCACGACGAGGGGGTCGTGCAGGAAACACGCGTCCCTGTGTTCCTCGCGCAGCGGGAAGGCCCTGGCCAGGAAGTCGATCCAGGCCAGCGCGCACTCCCCGGCCCAGCGGCCGAAGGAGTCACCGCGGGACAGTACGGCGGCGTCGTCGCGGGTGAGCCGTACCCGGGAGGTCTGGTCGATGCCCACCATGCGCAGCTCGGCGCCGCTGGCGAGGACCATCGCGAGTGCCTCGGGGTCGACGTAGGCGTTGAAGTCGCCGACGACGGTGATGTTCTGGGCGTAGCCGGTGGCGGAGCCGGCCATCATGACGATTTCCGCCACGTTCTGGGCGAACCCGGGGTCGAGTCGCAGGGCCAGCGCGAGATTGGTCATGGGGCCGATGGCGACCACCGTGATCTCGCCGGGATGCGCGGCTGCCAGCTCCACGAGATACGCGGCGGCGGTGAGGTCGCTGGTCGGTCCGAGCCGGTCGGCCGCCGCCGTGGGGACGGCGGGCCGGTCACCGACGACGTCGTCGAACAGGGCGCGCAGTGGAGCCATGTCCCGCAGCAGCGGGCGGTCGGCGCCGCGCAGGACGGGGAGGCCGGGGTGGCCGAGCCGCTGGGTCAGCCGGCGGGCGACGTCGACCCCCGTGTCGACGTCGACGTTGCCGTTGACGACGGTCAGTGCCTCGACGGTCAGTTCGGGCGACCGCAGGGCCAGCGCGATGGCCAGGCCGTCGTCGATGTCGGAGCCGGGTTCGCCCAGACCTGGGTCGGTGTCGATCACGATCCTGCGTGCGGTGGTCATGCGGGCACATCCTGTTCGAAGGTGGTACGAACGGCTTCCGTCCGTGCGGCGAGTTCGGTGACGGTGATCCGGTCGAAGCCGCGTACGGCGCTGCGGACCACTCCCCCGGTGGGTTCCACCAGCCGGCCGGGGACGGCGTCCACACCGTGCAGGGCACCGAACACACTGCCGACCGTGGCGGCCGTCGAGTCGGTGTCACGGCCCGCGCCGACGGCGAGGGCGATGCTGCGTACGAAGTCGCCCTCACCCCACAGCAGAGCGGCGGCGATGATGGCGGCGTTGTTGACAGTGTGCACCCAGTTGTAATGGCCGAGTTCGCTGTCGATCCAGCGCTGCACCGTCTCGCCGGTGGCGCCCCGCTCGGCCATGCGCAGCAGCTCGGCCTGGCTCGTGTACAGCCGCGAGCGCGGTGGGACGACGGTGAGCGCGGCCCGCAGGGCGTCGATCGGCTCGGTGGACACCAGCGCCTCGGCGTTCAGCGCCGCGGACCACATCGCACCGTAGATGCCGTTGGCGGTGTGCGACAGGACCGCGTCGGTCAGCGCCATCTTCGCCGCGGCACGGGGGTCGCCGGGCTGTACGTAGCCGTAGATGTCGGTGCGGATCAGCGCGCCGATCCACTCGCGGTACGGGTTGTCGTGGGTGGCCGTGCGGGGTGCGCGCAGGCCCCGGATGAGGTTGCGGTACGCGGCGCGCTCCGCCGTGAACGTCTGGGTGAAGGGAACGCGGTCCAGCCACTCGCGGCCGATGTCCTCGGTCGTCAGGCCGCGCCCGTACGTCTCCAGCAGGTGCAGGCCGAGGATCGTCCAGTCCAGGTCGTCGTCCCTCGGGACGGCGTCGAAGCGGCCGGCCGCGGCGAACGGAGCCGATTCGTGGAGGTGGCTGACACCGGCGGGCAGTGTGTCCAGCAGCGGGATGAATCCGGTCTGCGGCCACTGGCCGACGGCCCGCAGGTAGATGCCGACTTCGTCGCGGGTCAGGCCCTCGACGGGTTTGCCCATCGTGTTGCCCACACACCGTCCCAGCCAGGCACCGGCCAGTCGGCCGGGCAGCTGTTCCGGTGCGGCGGGCCGCGCGGCTGCCGGCGGGGCGAGCGCCGCCCATATCTCCTCGGCGTCGGACGGTTCGTCGAAGTCCCAGCTGGCGGAGCGCGGCAGGGCGGCGAGGGCGGCCGCCACGGAGGCGAGTCCGGCGAGGTCGTCGGCGGCGGCGGCCCGGCGGGCCGCCGCCAGCAGTTCTTCTGCGGCGTGGCCCGACGACAGAAGCTGTTCGGCTTCGTCGGGGACGAGATCGCGTGGGTCGAGTACGTCGTGCACGAGCGGTGAGCTCCTCAGGCAGATTCGCGATGAACGAGGTGGTGCTGGACCAGGACGCGGCGGGGCGTTCCCGAGGGGTCGTCTATGCGGCCGAGCAACAGCTCGCCCGCCACCCGCCCGATCTCCTGGGCGGGGACCCGCACCGTGGTCAGGGAAGGGCTGACGAGGCTGGCCGCGTCGATGTCGTCCACCCCGAGGACGGCGACATCGGCGGGGACGGCGAGCCCGAGCGAACGGGCCGCGTCGAGCGCGCCGATCGCCATGAGGTCGTTGGCGCAGAACACGGCGGTGGGCCGTCGCTCCAGGTCCATGAGCTGGTTCATCGCCTTGGCCCCGGACTCCCGCGTCCAGTCCCCCTCCGCCTCGGCGGCCCGCAGGGGCCGCAGGCCGTGGTCGCGCAGGGCCTGCCGGTAGCCGCCGAGACGCGCGGAGCCGGGGGCGACCCGGCTGGGTCCCGAGATGATGCCCAGGGTCCGATGGCCCTGTCCGTGCAGGTAGCTGACGGCGTCGGCGGCGATCCGCTCGTCGTCGGACGACACCACGTCGGTGGAGGTGCCGTGCCGGGGCGAGCCGACGGTCACCACCCGGGCGCCCGAGCCGAGCAGCGGTTCCAGCATCCGGTCCGGTACGTCGACGGCGGCGACGACGACCCCGTCCACCCGGCGCTGCACTGCCTCGTTGAGGAAGGCCTCGATGGGGGGCGTGCCGGCTCCGACGTCCGCCAGGAGCACGACGTACTCGCGCTCACCCACCGCTTGCTGCAGGCCACGGGCGAGGGCGGGATAGAACGGGTTGGTCAGGTCCTGGACGACCAAGGCGATGGTCTGACTGCGGCGGCCCGACAGGCCGAGTGCGAAGAAGTTCTGCTGGAACCCCATCTCCTCGACCACCCGCATCACCTTGCGGCGGGTGGCTTCGGAGACCGGGCGCCGGCCGGAGAGCACGTGCGAGACGGTCGTCTTGCTCACTCCGGCCCGCGCGGCGACGTCCGAGATGGTGGCGGGCCCTTTTGACTCCTCAGTCTCCAAACCGGTTTGCCCAGGGACCGCCTCAGGCGTACCGCCCGTCTCCGCCATCTGCACTCCTCGTTTGCAAACCGGTTTGCTTATCGGGAGCAACAGTCACCCAGATGACGCGGAGAAGTCAAGAGGCGGACCGCCTGAAATCCGACACCGCCGGAAGCAGGGCCGGAGAGGAGCGCCGGATGGGAGCGCCGGACATGAGGGCAGGACGAGACGGCAGGACATGAGGGCAGGGCGGCTACGACCTGTCGTCGTCCGGTCCGCCCAGCTGCCGCAGGGCGGGGTGCCGCTCGCGGAGCAGGTCGAGGAGGGCCTCGGTGGTCGCGCCGGGGCGGCGGTTCGCTGCGGTGGCGACGCCGAGCTGCCAGGTCAGTTCGTGGTCGGCGACCCGCAGGACGTCGAGCCCCGTCAGGTCGTGGATGAGGAAGCGGCTGAGGAAGCCGATGCCGAGCCCGGCGCGAATGAACGTGACGGCGGTTCCGATGTCGGCGACCTCCAGGGTCACCTCCCGCTCCACCCCCGCGGAGGCGAAGGCCCGGTCGACCACGATGCGGTTGCCGAAGCCCGGCGGGGAGTCCACGAACGGGAACTCGGCCAGTTGCGCCAGGGAGACCTGGCCGGCGCCGGCCAGCGGGTGGACCCGGGGCACGTAGAGCAGCAGGGGCGCGACGGCCAGCGGCCTGGTGTCCAGGCCTGCGGGCGAGGGACCCGGCAGGGACAGGAACGCCACGTCGAGCCGCCCGTCGCGCAGGTGGTCGACGAGGCCCAGCGAGCCCGCCACCGCGGCCCTGAGCCGGACCGTGACACCGGGATGCCGCTCGTGCAGCTCGGCCAGCAGTCCGGGCAGGTCGACCAGGTCGATCGAGGTCAGTGTGCCGACCGTGACCGTGCCGTGCAGGGCGCCCTGGGTCCGGTGGACGGCGTCCTTGGCGGCGCGTGCAGCGTCCAGTGTCTCCCGCGCCCGGGGCAGGAAGGCGCGCCCGGCGGCCGTCAGGGTGATCTCCTGGGGACTGCGCACGAACAGGGCCGAACCCAGCTCCCGTTCCAGCGACTTGACCGTGGCGGACACCCCCGACTGGACGACGTTCAGCCGGCTCGCCGCGCGCGTAAAACTGGCGGTGTCGGCAACGGCGAGGAAGTATTCGAGATGGCGTAGTTCCATGGCTTTTATTATCGCTCGCGGTGCTGACGCCCAGCATGAGCCATCGTTGGACGTGATCGATGCTCGGCGTGACAGTGGGGGGACGACCTGCTCGACCTACGTCCCGTCTGTCCTGTCCGTCCCGTCTGTCCCGTCACGGAGAATCGCCATGACCGCACCAGCCGCATCGTTCGACGGCAAGACCGCCCTCGTCACCGGGGGCTCCTCGGGTATCGGCCACGCCATCGCCGCAGCGCTCGCCGCGGCGGGCGCCCGCGTGTACATCACCGGCCGCAGACAGGCGGAGCTGGACGCCGCGGTCGCTGCGATCGGCCCACGCGCCTCGGGTGTACGCACCGACGTGGCCGACCTCGCCGCGGTCGACGCCCTGTACCGGACCGTCGAGGAGCACGAGGGCCGGCTGGACATCCTGGTCGCCAACGCGGGAGGCGGCGGTGGCGCGCCGCTGGGGACGATCACCGAGGAGCACTACGCCGCCACGTTCGACACCAACGTCAAGGGCCTGCTCTTCACCGTGCAACAGGCACTCCCGCTGATGGAGCACGGCGCTTCGGTGATCCTCATCGGCTCCACCACGGCGACCAGGGTCGACGGGCCCGGCATGAGCGTCTACGCGGCGAGCAAGGCCGCCGTGCGGAGCTTCGCCCGCAGCTGGGCGGTCGACCTGCGGGGACGCGGTATCCGGGTCAACGTCCTGACCCCGGGCCCCACAAAGACCCCTGGTCTCCTCGGACTTGCCGAGCCCGGTCAGGAACAGGAGCTGCTGGACTCCTTCGCGGCGAAGGTCCCGCTGGGCCGGGTCGCCGACCCTGCCGAGATCGCCACGGCGGCGCTGTTCCTGGCGTCGGACGCGTCGAGCTTCGTCAACGGGGCCGAACTCTTCGCCGACGGCGGGCACGCCCAGATCTGACCGGCTCCGTCACTCCGACCGGCCTTCCATGCGGGCCCACCGCCGCGACGTGCCCACCGGCGTGACGGTCCCGGCGCCGCCACGGTCCCGGCGCCCGCGCGCCGCGTGATGCTCCCGTGCGACCGCCTGCCGCCTCCGGGCCCCGGACTGCCCGGCCCGTCCTCCGGGTAGCGCTGTCACGGCGACGGCTTTCGCGACGACGGCTCTTCGCGAACCGCCGACAGGCGCCGGCGGATCCGCTCTGGGAGGCAGCCCGTGAGAAGACTCTTCGGACGCGTACGGATGGCCGAGCCGCAGGTCTCCGACGCCGAACAGGAGCTGTTCGGCGGCCCGTTACGGTACGACATGGGCTGGTCCCAGCACGAGCACGCAGCGCTCGACCTGACCCTGCTGTCCGCTCTGCGCTCGATGCCGAGGCTCGTCGGGGCGACCCTGCGGATCGCGTGGCACGCGGACCGGCGGGCGTTGCTCGCCGTCGCCGTCAGCGAGATAGGCCAGGGCGTGGCGGCCGCCGTCGGACTGCTCGCGGTCAACGCCGTCATGCACGCGCTGCTCGGCGCGGGCACAACGGTGGAGCGGCTGCACGCGCTGCTGCCCGGCGTGCTCGCCGGCGCCGGGGCCGCCGTCGTCAACTCGGCGCTGGCCGGCTGGTCCACCTCGCGGGCAGGACGGCTGGAACCTCTCGTGGAGCGGATCGCCACGACGCAGTACCTGGCCGCAGCGGCCTCGGTGGAGCTGGAGGCCATCGAGGACCCGCAGTTCCGCCGGCTGATCGACGTCGCCCAGTACGGCGCCGCATCCGCGAGCCGCATGATCGGGGCCTGTGTGGCCGCGCTGAACGGCACCATCTCGCTGGTCTCCACGGCCGGTGTCCTGACCATCCTGCATCCGCTCCTGCTGCCCATGCTGATCCTCATCGCGGCGCCGCGCGGCTGGGGTGCGATGCGCGTGGCGCAGGAGCGGTACGTGTCGGCCATGAGCTGGATCGAGCATGTCCGGGCCAGCCGGCTCATCGGCAATCTGCTCACCGAACGCACCGCCGCCCAGGAAGTGCGCATCCACGCCGTCGGGCGCTTCCTGCTCAGCCGTTACGAGCGCATGGCCGAGAGCGCCGAGGCGGAGCAGGAGCGGCTGGCGGCGAGCAAGGCCGTCACCGAGTGGGTGGCCGCGGCACTGTCCGGGGTGGCCATGGCGGCGACGTACGGCGCCATGTTCTGGCTGACCGTCAGCGGGCACATGAGCCTGGCCGTCGCCGGCACCGCCGTGATCGCCGTACGCTCCGGGTCGGCGAGCCTGGGCGCCCTGGTGATGCAACTCAACACACTGCACGAGGAGTCGCTGTACGTGCGCGACCACTCCCGCTTCCTGGCCGAGGCGAAGCGGCGCACCATCCCCGGCGGCGGCGATCCCGTTCCCCTGCGGGTAAGGGAAGTCGTCCTCGCCGACGTCACATACCGCTACCCGGACCGTGACTTCCCCGCCCTGGACGGAGTGTCGCTCACCCTGCCGATGGGCTCGGTCACCGCCGTGGTCGGCGAGAACGGTTCGGGCAAGAGCACACTGATGAAGGTGCTGTCGGGGCTGTTGCTCCCGCAGGGCGGAAGTGTGTTGTGGGGCGACGCCGATGTGGCCTCGCTGGACCGTTCCGAGGTCTTCGACCGGGTCTCCCTGCTCACCCAGGACTTCCAACGCTGGCCCGTGACAGCGGCGTTGAACATCCGCATCGGCCGGCCGTCCCACGAGGCGGCCCCCGGCGACCTCCAGCCGTCCATCGACTACGCGGGAGCGGGACCGGTCATCGAGAAACTGCCCGACGGCCTGCGGAGCCTGCTGGCGCTGATGTTCCGCGGGGCCAGCGAACTGTCCGGCGGTGAGTGGCAGAAGGTGGGCCTGGCCCGTACCCACTGGCGCAGTTCGACGTCACAGGCCGACAGCGTCCTCATCGTGGACGAGCCGACCTCCGCCCTCGACCCGGAGGCCGAGATCGCCGCGTTCGACCGTATCCGCAGGCTCACCGCGCCGCACCGGGCCGTCGTCCTCGTCACCCACCGCATGTCCGGCGTCCGCCATGCCGACCGTATCTACGTCCTGCACCACGGACGGCTGACCGAGCACGGCAGCCACGACGAACTCGTCGCAGCCCAGGGGCGGTACGCCGCGATGTTCGCCGCGCAGGCCGCGCAGTACGCCCCCGCCGGCGGCTGACCTCCGGCACGCGCGCGAAGGGGGGATCGGCGGTCCCTGGATCTGTTGTGCCTTCATCCATGTGCGCGACCGCGCGAGTGTTGTCCGTGAGGGCCGGTAATTCCCTTGGACATACGGGTAAAGGGGCTGTTCCGGCCGTGATCATGAAGGAGCAGCTGATGTCCCGTTCCACGCTTGATCTCACCGTGCCCGAGCTGTCCGGCAAGCTGGCCGTGGTGACCGGCGGCAGCGACGGGATCGGGCTCGGGCTGGCCGGGCGGCTCGCCGCGGCGGGGGCCGATGTCGTCCTGCCGGTGCGTAACGCGGCCAAGGGCGCGGCGGCCGTCGAGCGGATCAAGGCCGACCACCCCGCGGCGAAGGTGTCCACCCGCGAACTGGACCTGGCGTCGCTGGCCTCCGTCGCCGCGCTCGGCGCGACGCTCAACGGCGAGGGCCGGCCCGTCAACATCCTTGTCAACAACGCCGGTTTGATGACTCCGCCCGCCCGTCAGGAGACCGAGGACGGCTTCGAGCTGCAGTTCGGGACCAACCACCTGGGCCACTTCGCCCTCACCGCCCACCTCCTGCCGCTGCTGCGCGCGGGGTCGGCGCGCGTGACCTCCCAGACGAGCGTCGGCGCGCGCACCGGCGGCATCAACTGGGACGACCTGGCCTGGAAAGACTCGTACAACGGCAGCCGCGCCTACAGTCAGTCCAAGATCGCGGTGCTGATGTTCGCCCTGGAGCTGGAGCGGCGCAGCCGGGCTGGCGGCTGGGGCATCACCAGCAACGCGGCCCACCCGGGCATCACGCCCAGCAATCTGCTGGCCGCGCAGCCGCACATGGGCAGGACCAAGGACGCGCCGCCGCTGAGGCTGATCCGCGCGTTCGCCCGGGCCGGGTTCCTCTTCCAGCCGCTGGAGGACGGTCCGCTGCCCTCGCTGTACGCGGCGACCGGCCCGGCGGCGCGCGGCGGCGCCTTCTACGGGCCGAGCGGCTTCCAGCACCTCGGCGGCGCACCCGCCGAGCAGGACGTCTACAAGCCCGCGCGCGACGAGGCCGAAGCGACACGGATGTGGACAGTTTCTGAGGATCTGACCCGTGTCAGCTTCCCCGCCGGCTGATCGGAAGTGCCAGGCTCTTGCTGACGACGCCGCGCAGGACCGGGCCGGCGTCACGACTACAGACACGTCACGACCACAGACAGAGGAATCGCCGTGAAACTGGGCATCCATTTCGCCAACCACACCCTGCCGGGGGGCGCGCCCTCGCTCGCCGAAACCTTGGCCAAGGCCGCCGAGAGCGCCGACGACGCGGGCTGTGCCTGGGTCACACTCATGGACCACTGGCTCCAGATGGAGCAGTTGGCCACCGCCCAGGACCCGATGCTGGAGGGGTACACCTCCCTCGGTTTCCTGGCGGCGAGGACCAGCCGCGTACGGCTCGGCCTGCTGGTCACGGGTGTGACGTACCGCAACCCCGCGCTGCTGGCGAAGACCGTGACGACCCTGGACGTACTGTCCGGGGGCCGCGCGATGCTGGGCATCGGGGCGGCCTGGTACGAGCGCGAACACCGCGCGTACGGTGTGACGTTCCCACCGGTCGCCGAGCGCTTCGAACTGCTGGAGGAGACGCTGCAGATCGTCCGCCAGATGTGGAGCGACGACGAAGGCCCGTACAACGGGCGGCACTACCAGCTCGCCGAGACGATCTGCTCCCCGCGCCCGCTGCAGCAGCCGCACCCGCCGATCCTGATCGGCGGCAGCGGCGAGAAGAAGACGCTGCGTCTGGTCGCCAAGTACGGGGACGCGTGCAACCTGTTCGCCACGACCCCCGACGAAGTCGCCCACAAGCTGCGGGTGCTGGCCGAGCACTGTGAGCGCGAGGGCCGCGACATCGCCGAGATCGAGAAGACCATCCTGGGCGGGGACCCGTTCGCCGACCCCGACGGGTTCCTCGCAGAGATGGAACAGTACGCGCGGCTCGGCGTCGATCACGTCCAGGTGATGCCGGGGACCCCGGACCCGGTCGAATACATCGAGACGATCGGCAGGACCGTCATTCCCCGCCTCGCCGACATCTGACAGACACAGCCGCCTGACCCGCACGGCCGAATCCACCCACGGCGCCGCGGGTGAGGTGGATGCGACGACAGCCGCCGCACGCCCTGACCCATGACGCGTTCGACCGGGTCGCGGTGGACGCGCCGTGGGTCGAGGTGGACACCACGGTCACGGGGTGGTGACGCCGGTGAGGTGGGCGAAGACCACGACGTTCGCGGAGTAGCCCTTCTTGTGGTCGAACCGGCCGCCGCAGGTGAGGAGCCGGAGTTCGGCGCGGCCCGTGTCGCCGTAGACCTGCCGGTTCGGGAACGACCCCCGCGTGTACGTCTTCACGGAGTCGACCGTGAAGACCGCCGTACGGTGGTCGGCCCGCCGCACCTTGACGAGGTCACCGGGGTGCAGCGCGTTGAGGTTGAGGAAGATCGCGGGGCCCGTCGTGGTGTCACGGTGCCCCACGACGACGGCTGTTCCCCGTTCGCCGGGGGACGGGCCGGCCGCGTACCAGCCGACCCAGCGCGGCTTGCTCATCGGCGGCGTACCGAGCCGGCCGTCCCGGGCGAGGGACAGTCGCATGACCGGAGCCTCGATCATGATGCCCGGCACCGCCACCTTCTTGGGCGCAGACGGCGGCAGCGGAGCGTGGTTGACCACCGGTCGGGCGTGTGCGGTGACGGCGGCCCCCGCGGCGCGCGCCTTGCCGAGCTGGGGTGCGGCGGCGGGCTCCTCGCCGCCGCACCCCTTCACGACTCCGGTCACCAGCAGCGAGCACACGCTGAGCGTGATGGCCAGGCGGCACGCGCGGCTGGGGCCCCGGCGACGGCGACGACGAGGGCGCTCGTTATGCCGCACTGGGCATACGCCGGCGGGCCCACCGCACCGCGAACAGCGCGGCCGTACCCAGGGCGGTCGCCGCGAGCAGCGGCCCCGCCGTGGAGTGTCCGCCGCCGGCGCCGCCGATCGGCGGGACGCCGCCGCCACCCGCGCTCACCGGACCCTGCGGCTTCGCGTCGCCGGCCCCGCCGCAGTTGACCTTGAACGTCTTCTGCTTGGGCACTCCGCCGGGGAAGGTCCAGCTGAGCTGGTAGGTGCCGTCGGGCAGCGCGGTGTCCGGGGTCGCGCCCTTGCCCTGCTTCAGCGCGAGCTGGCCCGTCAGCGTCGGCTTGCCTGCCGCCTTCGGGAGCGGGGAGATCGTGTAGGTGACGGACGGTACGGTCTGGAAGTTGACCGCCGAGAGGTTGAACGAGCAGACCTTGGGCGCGTCGCTCGTGTTCGCCGCCGGCACCCCTGCGGCATGGATCCGGATCACACCGCTGTCACCGGGCGCCGCCGAAGCCGGCACGGCGCCCATCAGGGACACGCCGCCCACGGCCACCGCGGCGACAAGGGCCGACCCGAGCCGCGCGCCACCGCGGTCCGCACGCACGTGGATTCTCATTCGAGGCCTCTTTCGCGTTAGAACGATTGTCATACTGGCTGACACCGGGTCACTGAATGCCCTGACGCCCCGCCAGTCCACCGCGCAACGCGGAAGCGCCCGCAGAACGACTCGATCGGCCTACACCGCCGGTGCGCCGGCGACGAGCACGCGCCGCGACGCATGACCACGGAATTCCCGGGCACACGGCGAAATCTTCTTTTGCTTTTTCTGTCTCTTTTCGGTACGGGTTTCGGCCGGCCGGAAGTCGGCCGGAAGTGATGTGTAGGGCCGGAATCGCCGGGCACGCGGTTCATCAGCAAATACCCGCCGCGCCACGGACGCACGATTATCCGTGGCCCATAAACAAATGAGGAGCCATCTTTATGAGCAGCAACATCTGGGGTTACCAGCCGACGACCGGCCACTCCGCCGGCGCCGATCTGACCGGCTTCAAGGTCGAGGCGACCGACGGCAGCATCGGCAAGGTCGACAAGCACTCCGACGAGGTGGGCTCCTCCTACCTGGTGGTTGACACCGGCGTATGGATCTTCGGGAAGCACGTCCTGCTGCCCGCCGGCACCGTCAGCCGCATCGACACCGACGACAAGAAGGTCTTTGTCGACCGGACCAAGGACCAGATCAAGAACGCGCCCGAGTTCGACAAGGACAAGCACACCGGTGACGCGGGCTATCACGAGCAGGTCGGCGGCTACTACGGCGAGCACCGCGCCTGACGCGCGACGGTAATCCGGGGTGGGGGCCAGGGCAGTTGCCCTGGCCCCCACCCCGTGCCACCGTTGATCGTGACGGGGGCAGGCGAGTGTCGGCGGGTGGACCGACCCGCGGACCGAAAGGCAATTCATGCGAGCGACTCTTATTTACGGCGCAGGCGACATACGGGTGGAGGACGTGCCCGACCCCAAGATCCGGCAGCCCACCGACGCGGTGGTGCGCGTACTGCGCTCCTGTATCTGCGGCAGTGACCTGTGGCCCTACGGTTCCAGGCCAGCCTCCGACACGGGCGCCAGGATTGGCCACGAATTCCTGGGCGTGGTGGAGGAGACCGGCGCCGAGGTGTCGGGGCTGAAGCGCGGCGACGTCGTGGTGGCGCCCTTCGTATGGGCCGACAACACCTGCGACTTCTGCCAGGAAGGGCTGCAGACCTCCTGCCGGCACGGCGGCGGCTGGGGATCCGACGGCGTGGACGGCGGCCAGGGCGAGGCGGTACGGGTACCGCAGGCGCAGGGCACGCTGGTGAAGCTGCCCGTCGGCGAGGACTCCGCGCTGCTGCCGTCGCTGCTGACGCTCTCGGACGTGTTCTCCACCGGCCACCACTGCGCGGTGACCGCAGGTGTCGGACCCCGTACGACGGTGACGGTCGTCGGCGACGGCGCCGTGGGTCTTTCGGCGGTGCTGGCGGCCAAACGGCTGGGCGCCGAGCGGATCATCCTCATGGGCCGGCACAAGGACCGTACGGATCTCGGCCAGGACTTCGGCGCCACCGATGTCGTCGCCGAGCGTGGCGACGAGGGCATCGAGAAGGTCCGCGAGCTGACCGATGGTGACGGCACCCACACGGTCCTGGAGTGCGTCGGCCTGAAGCCGGCCATCGACACCGCCCTGGGCGTGGTGCGGTCCGGCGGCACCATCAGCCGCGTCGGCGCCCCGCAGTACCGGGACGTCCCGATGGACTTCCCCGTCTTCCTGCGCAACATCACCCTCACCGGCGGTGTGGCCCCGGCCCGCGCCTACATCGAGGAGCTGCTGCCCGACGTCCTGGACGGTACGGTCGAGCCGGGCCGGGTCTTCGACCGTACGGTGAGCATGGACGAGGTGCCGGACGGCTACCGGGCCATGGCCGACCGCGAGGCGCTGAAGGTGCTCGTCAACCCGGTGTGACCGTGGTCAGGCCTTCCAGTTCGGCCTCGAAGAGCAGCGCGGGGTCGAAGGTCATCCCGGCGAAGTGCCCCGCGAGTTCCAGGGACAGCACGCCGTGCAGCCGGGTCCAGAACGCCAGCGCCCGGCGCAGCGCGGCGACCGGGGCGGGGTGACCTTCGGCCCACTGCCTGTGGTCTTCGAGGTGTGTGTCGAAGGTGGTCGCCGCTCGGGTGGGCGCTTCCGTGGGCGCTCCGTCCGGGGGCGCGGATACGGACGGGGGCGACGCCGACGCCGTGTAGGCGTCGAGCAGTGCCGCCATGATCTCGGCCGCGATCCCGGTGATGTCGGCGGGCGCGTGATACCCGGGCACGGGCGTGCCGTAGACGAGGAAGTACCGCTGCGGATCGGCGAGCGCCCAGTCGCGCAGGGCGTGTGCCAGCGCGGCCACGTCGGGCCCCGATGCGGCGGCGGCGCCGAAGGCGTCGGCGAGACTGCGGTACGAGTCCCTGATGAGCTCGGTCATCAGCTCGTCCCGGCCGGCGAAGTACCGGTAGAGCGCGGGTCCGCTCATGCCCATCCCCTTGGCGATGGCGTTGAGGGAGAGCGCCGACGCCCCGGCCGAGGCCATCTGCTCCCACGCGCGTTCCTTGATCTCCGCACGCACCTGCGTGCGGTAGCGCTCGCGCGGGGTCCGTGTGCCCGTCTCCGCCATGGCCTGCCACCTTCCACATCTCCCGTATCCACCAGCTCCAGTTAGAGGCTATCACTGGATCTATTGACTCTCACTCTCCTTCGTTATAGCTTCTAACTAACGCGAAGCACGATAACGAATCACAGAGCATGCGGAGGTCGCCATGAGCACCGAAGGACTCGTCGAGGTCGTCCTGCCCGGCAAGGTCGAGCCGGAGGGACTGCAGATCAGGCGCGGCGCCGTCCCCTCCGCGGGCCCCGGCCAGGTCGTGGTCCTGATGGAGGCGACCGGGGTCTCCTTCGCCGAGCAGCAGATGCGCCGCGGCCGGTACTACGACCAGCCGCCGTTCCCCTTCGTGCCCGGCTACGACGTGGTCGGTACGGTGCTGACGGCCGGCCAGGGCGTCGAGCCGGGACTGGTCGGCACCCGGGTCGCCGCGCTGGTCAAGGTAGGCGGCTGGGCCAGCCATGTGGTGATCGAGGCGGCGGACGTGGTGGAGGTGCCCGAGGGGATCGGCGCCGCCGAGGCGGAGACCGTGGTGGTCAACGGCATCACCGCCTGGCAGATGCTGCACCGCAAGGCCTGCGTCCGCGCCGGGCAGACCGTCCTGGTGCACGGCGCCAACGGCGGTGTCGGCTCGGTCCTGGTGCAGCTCGCACAGGCCGCCGGTGTGAAGGTGATCGGTACGGCGTCGAAGCGCCACCACGACGCCCTGCGGGAACGGGGCGTCGTCCCCGTCGACTACCGCGCGGGGAATGTCGCGGCGCGGGTGCGCGAACTGGCCCCCGGCGGTGTGGACGCCGTCTTCGACCACGTCGGCGGCCGGAGCGTCGTCGACTCCTGGGGCCTCCTCGCGCCGGACGGCACGCTCGTCTCGTACGGCAGCGCCTCCACCCGCGACGACACCGGCTCCAAGCAGTGGCCGGTGATCAAGCTGCTCGGCCGGGTGTGGCTGTGGAACGCGCTGCCCAACCGCCGCCGCGCCTACTTCTTCAACATCTGGGCGGGGCGGTCGCTGGGCAAGGACCGGTTCAGGGCCCGGCTGCGCGCCGACCTCACGCAGGTCTTCGCGGCGCTGAAGCGGGGTGACGTGACCGCCCAGATCGCCGCCCAACTGCCGCTGACCAGCGTCGCGGACGCCATGCGGCTGGCCGAATCGGGCACCGTCGCCGGCAAGATCGTGCTCAACCCTTAGGGTTGCCGTATGTGATGATGCAGGACGGCAACTGGCCCTGGGGAGCGCCGGTTGAGTGCGTACGAGGGGGATCTCGGGGTGGGTAAGGGTGACTCGTCCATATCGGACGAGGAGTGGGAACGTTTTCTGCGGGAGTCCGAGGCGGGGGCGCCGAGTGCGCCCGAGGAGCCGTCGGCCCGGGCCCGGATGGTGACGCGGCGGCTGCGCGAGCAGTCCGGGCAGCCGCAGGGATGGCGGACCCACCAGCCGGCCAAGAGCCGCAAGGGCAAGGCCTGGTACGTGGTCGGGCTGCTGGTGCTGGTCGCGCTGATCGTTGTGGCGGTGGCACCTGACCGGGTCACCGGATGGTTCGGCGGCGACGACGGAAACGGAAACACACCGCTCGCGGCGGAGTCGGAACGGCCCGACCAGCCGCCCGCGACGCAGGCGGCGGCCCAACAGCCCACACTGCGCGAGCCGTTCAGAGGGTCACCGGCGGTGCGGTGGGCCGACGGAACGGCGGGGATCGACGTGCCGGCGGCGCGGGCCACCGGCTGGATGACCAAGAAGCAGGTGGAGCGGACGCTCGAAAAGAGCCGGGACTTCCTCGCCGCGTCCAGTCTCGATCCGGGTGTGCTGGCAGGACAGCGGCCCACGGAGGCCATCGCGCTGATCAATCCGCGTCAGCGCGATGTACGGGACTACGTGAAGGCCGCGTTCGTCACACCCACCCGCGAGAACGATCCGCTGCTGCTGTTCAGCCGTTTTCCCAAGGCGAAGATCAAGCTCGTCGGGGATGTCGTCAAGACCCGGGGCCGGATGACGTACCGGGAGGGAGAGCGCGGCGCGGTCGAGGTGACCACCGACGTCACGTACGTCTATCCGGTCACCCGCGCCGAGCAGGGCAGCGACGAGGTCGTACGCACCATCGCGCGCCGTGAGGTCGTCATGAGCTGGGACGATCCGGCGAAGGTGATCACCGAGCCGGGGACGTTCTCGCTCGTCTCCTACAAGGTGGACTCCACCAACGGCGGCTGTGACACCGTCACCGGTTACTTCGTGCCCACGTTCCGCGCGGAGCGCCCGGCCGCCGGGGAGGGCCCCGAGGTCGACCCGTACGACCGGAGCACGTCGATGGAGGAGCGCATGCGGGACGCTGACGACGGGAAGTGCGGGACCGCCACCCGGGAGTGATCCGGCCCGAAGCGCGGACGGTCAGCGGACGGGCCTTGCGAAGGGCTCGTCCAGCTGCGGCGCCGGGGCGTTGATCGCCAGGTGCACCGTCTCGGTGTCGCCCGCGTTCCAGTTGCGGTGCGGCACGCCCTTGGGGAACACCACGAGGCTGCCGGGGCCCGCGTCGTACGTACGGCCGTCGACCTCGACGGTCATGGTCCCGGCCAGCACGTAGAACACCTGCTGGACGACATGGGTGTGCAGGCCCTCGGGCGAGCCGCCGCCCGGCGGTGTGCGTATGTAGTTCACCTCGACCGCGCCTGCCCCGCTGGCGCGGTCGAGGAGTTTCTGGGACAGGCGCTCGTCGGGGCCGAGCGCGGCGAAGCGCGCGAAGTCGACCTGGCGCACGTGGGCGAATCCTGGATCGTCGGTCAACGGTCTCCCTTTCGTGGTCGACCCGGCGCTCTCTCCTGGTCGACTCCACCTCGGTAAGTGTCGACACTTAATCTATCCCATGCGCGACCTCCTCAATCGGGCCGAGTCTCGCGGATCCGACCCCTCACCCTCACCTACTGGGCTTCCATCGCCATCTGAAACAGATCTGTCGTGTGGACGTCACCCCCTAGACATCGGCCGGAACGCGCGCTTGAATCAGAGTGTCGACACTTTGCGACGGGTTGCAGTGATCGGCTTCCCATCGAGGAGGTATCCGTGAACCATCCGCGTCAGAAACTGGTCGTAGAAGACCTCAAGCTCGGCCACTGGTCGCGCCGCTCCGAAGCGTTCTCCCTGGCGTGCGACGGGCTGACGTTCGATGTCGCCGAGGGCGAGTTCGTGGCGATCGTCGGACCGAGCGGCTGTGGGAAGACCACCTTCCTGACGGCGCTGGCGGGGCTGATCCCGGTCACCTCGGGCCGTCTGGAGCTCAACGACCAGCAGATAGTGGGCGCCGCCCCTGACAGGTCCCTGGTCTTCCAGCAGTCGTCGCTGTTCCCCTGGCGAAACGTCGTGGCGAACATCGAGTTCGGGCTCAAGGCCCAGAAGCGGCTCGACGAGAGCGGCCGGGCCAGGGTCGCCGAGCTGGTGGAGCTGGTCGGCCTCGCGGGCAAGGAGGACAAGTACCCACGGGAGCTGTCCGGCGGCATGAGCCAGCGGGTCAATCTGGCCCGCGCGCTCGCCACCGATCCTGATCTGCTGCTGCTCGACGAGCCGTTCTCGGCCCTCGACGCGCAGACCCGCGAGGTCATGCAGGAGGAGCTGACCCGGATCTGGCAGTCCGACGGGGGCCGGACCGGCAACACCGCGGTCTTCGTGACCCATGACGTGCCCGAGGCGGTGTTCCTCGCGGACCGTGTCGTGGTCTTCTCCGCGGGCCCCGCCCATCTGGTCGAGGTCGTCAAGGTCGACCTGCCGCGACCGCGCGACGCGCAGATCAAGCGGACGGCCGAATTCCAGGAGATCAGCGACTACATACTCCGGCTCGTGATGAGCCAGACCCAACCAGGTCGAAGGGCGAAAGACCATGACAGCAACGCAACTGTCGTCGGATAGGGTCCGCACCCCCGTCCCGATGGTGAAGCGGCCGAGCGGGCAGGGTCCGGCGGGCCGTCACCTCAATCTCATCCTCGGTGTCATCGGCATGATCGTGGTGCTCGGCGCCTGGCAGATCTGCGCAGCGACGAAGATCGTCGATCCGAACTTCAGCAGCTCACCGGCGGGCGCCTTCACCGCGCTGGTCGACGCGGTCCGGACCGGCTCCCTCTGGGATCCGCTCGGGTCGACCCTCTCCATCGTGGCCCTCGGCATGGCCATCTCGATCGTCGTCGGCATACCGGCCGGGCTGCTGATCGGCCGGAGCAGGATCTTCTACGGGCTGACCGACCCGATCATCAGCATCATGTACTCGGTTCCCTATGTGGTGTTCCTGCCGATGCTCATCTTCTGGTTCGGCATCGGCTCCAACGCGCGGCTGGTCATCGTGGTGTGGAGCGCGCTCTTCCCACTGCTCATCAATGTGATCGCGGGTGCCCGCAACCTCGACCAGGCGCACATACAGGTCTCCCGGGTCTTCTGCGCCTCGCGGATGATGACACTGCGCTCGGTCGCCTTTCCCGCGACACTCCCCTACATACTCGCCGGCATCCGCCAGGCCGTCGGCCGCGCCCTGATCGGCGCGATCGTCGCCGAGCTGTTCATGGGGTCGGCGGGCCTCGGCTATCAAGTGCAGCTCCAGACCTCGAACTTCGAGATGGACGACGCCATGGCGTCGATCGCCGTCATCGCCGTGGTGGCCATCGTCCTGACACGCGGCGTCGGTTATCTGGAGCGCCGTTTCACCTTCTGGTCGGGCACGGACTGATGGGGCACCGCATGCGCATCACCACACCTCTCTGCCTGTCGCTGGGCGCCGTGCTCGCCGCGAGCCTCACCGGCTGCGCGGTGACGTCGTCGGCGGCCACCCCGCCGACGAGCATGAAGATGACGATCGGCTACACGGCGATCGGCGCCGCCTACTCGGACCTGTACATCTGCGAGGACCAGGGCGTCTTCAAGAAGAACGGGCTCGACGTCAAGATCACCCTGCTCAACAGCTCCTCGCAGCTCGTTGCCGCCCTGATGAGCAACAGCGTCCAGATCGGGGTGGGCGCCACCACCTCGACCGCCGCCGGTGCCATGAATCTCAAGGGGGTGGACCTGCGGTACGTGGCTCTGCCGATCAACCGCTACTACCTGGAGATGTGGGGGAAGAAGTCCGTCACCCCGGGTGAAGGTCTCAAGGGCAAGAAGATCGGGCTCAGTTCACCGGGCTCGCTGGGGGACGCGGCCGTCGACTCGCTCGTCAAGAGCAAGGGCTGGTCGGGCGACGACGTCCAGAAGATCTTCCTGAAGTCGACCCCCGCCGAGGTGTCGGCGCTGGAGAACGGCGCGGTGGACGCGATCGTCACCCAGCCGCCGACCGGCACGAAGACCCGGAAGAAGGGCTTCAAGAAAATCATGGACTTCACCGGGCTGCCGGCAGCGGCCAACGCCTACACGGTCAAGTCCAACTATCTGGACGCGAACCAGAAAGCGGTCAGCGCGTTCACGAAGTCCGAGACCGAGTGTCTGGCCATGTTGCACAACAACAAGGATCTCGCGGTCAAAAGCATCATGAAACACAGCGGAGTCAACGACAAGGCGCTCGCCGAGTATTCGTACGACTTCTTCAACCCGCTCTGGGCCAAGGACCCGAGGGTCGATCCCGCCCTGGTCAAGGACGCGTTCGCGGCCACCGTGGCGAAAGGGGTCGGGACGATGCCGAAGGACACGTCCGAATACATCGACAACAGCTACGTCGACAAGCTGCGGAAGTCCGGCTTCATCGACTCGCTCTACCACTGAGCCGGAAACTACGGAGGTGAGTGGCATGGCGTCACTTGACGACATCAACGATCTGCGCGGCTGGCTGGAGCTGGCCGAGAAGCTCGGCGAGGTCAGAACCATCACAGGTGCGCACTGGGACAAGGAGATCGGCGCCGCTTCCGAGGTGAACTACAAGCGCCCCTCACCACCTGCGCTGCTCTTCGACGACATCGTCGGCTACTCCACAGGGCAGCGTGTCCTCACCGCCTCCATGGCGAACGCCCGCAGGCTGGGAATGACCCTGCGGCTGGGCACCGACCTCGACGACCGGTCCCTGGTCGAGGCGCTGCGCACCCGGCCCGGCGAATGGGTCGCGCACGCCGCCGACTATCCCGTACGCGTGGTGGAGAGCGGTCCCGTACGGGAGAACGTGTTCGCCGCCGGGAAGGCGAATCTGCTGGACTTCCCCGTCCCGAAGTGGCATGAGGGGGACGGCGGGCGGTACATCGGCACCGGCTGCGCCGTCTTCACCACCGACCCGGAGACGGGGAAGCTCAACGCGGGCGCGTACCGGATGCAGGTGCAGAACGACGGCCGGGCGGCGAGCATCAACATCGAGGCCGGCAAGCACGGCGCCGCCCATGTCCGGGAGTGGTTCGCCCGGGAGGGGCGTGCCCCCGTGACCGTCTCGCTCGGGCACGATCCGCTGCTGCTCGTCGTCGCGGGCACCGAGGTCCCCGGCGGGGTGTCCGAGCTGGAGTACGCGGGGGCTGTGCTGGGGCGCCGGATCGAGGTGATCGAGGGCGACGTCACAGGACTGCCGATCCCGGCGACCTCGGAGTTCGCCGTCGAGGGCTGGCTGTATCCGGACCGCAAGGAGCAGGAGGGGCCGTTCGGGGAGTGGACGGGCTACTACAGCGGTGGCACGGAGGCGGTGCTCACGATGGACATCGAGCGCGTCTACCACCGTGACGACCCGATCCAGCTCGGGGCCCCTCCCGGCAAACCGCCCCACGACTACTCGTACATGCGCAGTGTCATGAAGTCGGCGATGATCCAGGACGCCCTGGTCAGGACGGGGCTGCCGGGCGTCGAAGGAGTGTGGGCGCACGAGGCGGGCGGCGGGCGGCAGTTGCTGGCCGTGGCGATACACCAGCAGTACGCGGGCCACGCACGCCAGGCCGGCATCCTCACCTCGCAGCTCCCGGCCGCCGCGTACATGAACAAGTTCGTGGTCGTCGTCGACGCCGACGTGGACCCGCGCAGCCTCAACGACGTGGTGTGGGCGATGTGTACGCGTACGGACCCGGCGGCGGACATCGAGACGATGCGGCAGACCTGGGGCAGCCGGGTCGATCCGCTGCGGGAGCAGGGACTGCCGCCGTTCAACACCCGCGCGGTGATTGACGCCTGCCGCCCCTACACCCGGCTGGCCGCGTTCCCGAAGGTCGCCGAGGCGAGCAGGGAACTGATCGACCAGGTGCTGAGGCGCTGGCCCGAGCAGCTGGGGGGCTCAAGGTGAGCGCGGAAACGGCGGCCCGGGCGACCATGCGGGGCAACGCGCTGGTCTTTCCCTCGCTCGGCGACACGGGCCAGCGGCTCGAACTGACCCAGATGCTCGGCCGGGGCATGAGCGGGCACAGCATCGCCGACGAGATAGCGCTGGCGGTGGCGACCGAGATAATCGAGGGCCGGCTGTCACCGGGCGACGACCTGAACTCCGTCGAGCTGGCCCGGACGTTCAACAGCAGCAGGACCCCGGTCCGTGAGGCGCTGCTCGTGCTGGAGCGGGAAGGGTTCGTGGAGATCACGGCCCGGCGCAGGCCACGGGTGGCCAGGCTGCTGCTCCGTGAGGTGCGCGAGCTGTACAGCCTGCGCGCCGAGCTGTACGCCGTGGTGAGCCGGGCCGTCGTACGGCTCGCGACGGAAGCCGATCTGGAGATGCTGCGCGGCCATCAGCGGGCGCTGGAGGCGGCCGTCGCCCATGACGACGTGGACCGGTACTTCTGGGTCAACGTCCAGTTCAGGAACACCGAGGCGGACATAGCCCGCAACGCGACACTGCGCCGGGTGCTCGACACACTCGCGCTGCGCGCCCTGCAACTGCGGCATCTCAGCCTGTCGCAGCCCGGACGGCTCGGCCCTTCGGTCGCCGACCACGGCCGGCTGCTGAAGGCGTACGAGGACAGGGACGCGGAGCTGGCGTCCGCCCTGACCCAGTCGCTGGTGCGCAAGGGGTTCGCGGCCATAGAGCGCTCGGGATGGACCGGAGAAGAGACATGACCGGCACAGAGACAACCAGCACAGGGACCAGCAGCACAGAGACGAACGGTGTGAGGAGGGGGAAGACCATGTCGGTCGCCTTGCGTTTCCGGCTCAACCACGAGGACGTGGAGATCCACGTCCAGGACCCGGCGGCGACCCTGCTCGACGTCCTGCGGACCGACCTCAATCTGACCGGCACCAAATCGGGCTGCGAGATCGGCTACTGCGGCGCCTGCACGGTCATCGTGGACGGCGCGGCCGTCCCGGCGTGTCTGCAGATGGTTGGGCTGCTCGAAGGGCGTGACGTGCGGACCGTCGAGGATCTGGGCGGTCCTGACGGACTCGACCCCGTCCAGCGGGCGTTCGTGAAGTGCTCCGGGTTCCAGTGCGGCTTCTGCACCCCGGGGCATGTGATGGCGCTGCGGGCGCTGCTCGACCAGGAGCCCGATCCGGGCGAGGAGCGGATCCGGCAGACGGTCGACGGCAACTACTGCCGCTGCACCGGCTATGCGAAGATCCTCGACTCCGCGCGCGAGGCCGTCGCCCTGGACCGGGCACACACGGCGGCAGGGGAGGCGCGCTGATGTCGACCACCACGGTCCCCGTGACCGGCCTCGATCTGGGGCACGCGGTCCTGCCACCGCTCATCGGCAGCGCCGTCGAGCGCATCGACGCCCTGGAGAAGGTGTCGGGCCGCGCCTCGTACGCCGCCGACACCCGGCTCCCCCGCATGCTGTTCGGCGCGGTGGTCCGCTCGCCGCACGCCAGTGCGCGCATCGTCTCGATCGACACCTCGGCCGCCGAGCGGCTGCCGGGTGTGCACGTGGTCATCACGGGGGCGGACACCGCGCAGGTGAAGTGGGGCGCTTTCCGGCCCGATCTGTATCCGCTGGCCGTCGACTACGTCCGGTACGTCGGGGACGACGTCGCGGCGGTCGCGGCCCGTGACATCGAGACCGCTCGCAGGGCGGCCGAGCTGGTGGTCGTCGAGTACGAGGTGCTGCCCGCCGTGCTGAGCCTGGACGAGGCGCTGGCCGAGGGCGCGCCGCTGGTGCACGAGAACACCCCGGGCAATGTGGCGCACGAGTTCTCCTTCGACCGGGGCGGTGTGGAGGACTGGTTCGAGCGCAGCGACGTCATTGTCGAGGGCACCTGGCAGACGGCCCGGCAGTGGCACGCGTCGATCGAGACGATCGGCTGCACGGCCGAGTGGTCCGGTGACCGGGTCAGTCTGTGGGTCAACACGCAGACGCCGTTCCTGGCGCGCCAGCGCTACGCGACGGCGCTCGGGCTTCCACTGCGTGCCGTACGGGTCGTGCAGACGGAGATCGGCGGCGGCTTCGGCGGCAAGTCAGGTGACGACAACGCCTCGGTGATCTGCGCGATCCTCGCCCGCAGAACAGGGCGGGCGGTGCAGCTCATGCACACCCGTGAGGACGAGTTCCTCGCCAGCCATCCGCGGATCCCGATGCGCTACAAGGTCCGGCTCGGCTTCACCTCCGACGGCCTGGTGACGGCGAAGGACATCGAGGTCACCGCCGACAACGGCGCGTACACGGGCAAGGCGCAGGCGGTGCTCGGCGCCGCGACCGTACGGCACGACGCGCTGTTCAACTACCGCGCCGTGCGCGCCCATTCGCGTCTCGTCTACACCAACCTCGTGCCGACAGGTGCCTTCCGCGGCTTCGGCAACCCGTCGGCTGACTGGGCCGTCGGCCAGGCGTGGGATCTGGCGGCCGACCGGCTCGGCATCGAGGTGCCGGACCTGTTCCTGCTCAACGCGGTGGAGACCGGCAGTGTGTCGCCGCACAACCACAAGATCACCAGTTGTGAGCTGAAGCAGTGCATCACCATGGCGGCCAAGGCGATCGACTGGGCGGGCAAGCGGGCCGCCCCGAAACCGAACCGCGGTCTCGCGATGGGTGTCAGTGTCCATGTGTCGGGCCGGCGCAGCTTCGGTGACTACGACGGGAGTTCGGCGATCGTCCGGCTGGCGGAGGACGGCCGCGCTGTCGTCATCGTCGGTGAGGGCGAGATCGGCACCGGCGCCCGTACGACGCTGGCACAGATCGCCGCCGCCGAGCTGGGTCTCGCCGTCGCCGATGTGTCGGTGACCCGCCCGGACACCGATCTCACGACACACGCGCTCGGCGCGCTGGCCAGCCGGGTGACGTATGTGGCGGGGAACGCGGTGAAGCGCGCAGCCGAGCACGCGTGCACCCAGCTGCTGGAGGCGGCGGCGAGCCAACTGGGCCGACCGGCCTCACAGTTGTGGGTCGAGGACGGTGTGGTGCACGGTCCGGCGGGGTCCGAGGGCGAGGGGCCCGTTCGCTCGCCCGTCGGCGCGGTCGTACGGGCCGCGCTGTACCGCCCGGACGGCGAGCCGATCGTCGGGGTGGGGTCGTTCGACAACCCCTCCGAATTCCCCGACCAGTCGCGGTACGGCAACGAGTCGGGCGCGTACAACTTCGCGGCCGAGGCCGCCGAGGTCGAGGTCGACCCGGAGACCGGCGCGGTGACCGTCGTCGAACTGGCGGCGGCGGTGGACTGCGGGACGGTCCTGAATCCGCCGCTCGCCGAGGGCCAGGTGGAGGGCGGTATCGCGCAGGGGATCGGGATGGCGCTGACCGAGCGGTTCGACTGGGAGGCGGGCGCGCCGACCAAGCCGAACTTCAACGACTACAAACTGCCGACGGCCGGCATCATGCCGAAGCTGCACATCGAGTTCGCCGACTCCTACGAGCCGACCGGACCGTTCGGCGCGAAGGGAGTGGGCGAGATCTCCCTCGACCCGGTGCCGTCGATCATCGCGAGCGCGGTGGCCGACGCGGTGGGCGTCCGGATCCATGAACTGCCCATCACCGCCGAGAAGATCTTCTGGGGCATGGAGTCAAAGGAAGGAGACCGCTGATGACTGTGCTCGACCCGAGGCTCTCCGCCGCAGAGTCGCCGCTCGCCCCTCTCACCGTGATCACCCCCACCTCCATGGACGAGGCCCTGCGTCTGCTGGCCGCTCCTGACGCGGCCGTGCTCGGCGGCGGGGTCGGCCACACCCTGCGCAGGCACGACCGGCGCCCCGCCGTCGCGACCACCCTGGTCTCGGTGGGTTCGCTGCCCGGCCTCGGCGACATCACCTGGTCGGCGGGGGGTGTCAGCATCGGCGCCGGTGTGAAACTGAGCGCCTGCGCCGCCGACCCGCGGCTGACGGCGGCCTGGCCGGTCGTCACGGAAGCCGCCGGGTCCGTCGCCACCGGCCGGATCCGCAGGATGGTCACGCTCGGCGGCAACATCGCCGCCCTGGACGACAGCCATGATCCGCCGGTGGCCCTCACCGCCGTCGGGGCCGAGCTGCTGGTGCGCGGTACCGGCGGCAGCAGGACGCTGGCGATCGGCGATCTCCGGGAGCTGCGCGCCGACGAACTGATCGAGCACGTCCGGCTGCCGCTGCCGACGGCGTCCGATGCGGTGCGTTCGGGCTCCGCGTACGAGAAGTTCCTGGTCCGTGGGGTGTGGGAGTACGCGTGCGTCAACGTCGGCGCTGTCGTCGGGCTCGGCGCCGACGGCACGGCGGTCCGGCTGTCCCTGGCCGTCGGTTCGGTGACGGGCGGTCCGGTCGCCGTCGACCTGTCCGAGCTGCTCGGCGCTCCCTTCGACCAGCGGCTCGTCGCGGAGGCGGCCGGGGTCGCGGTCGCAGCGACCCGCCCGTACAGCGATGTCAGAGGGTCGGCCGCCTACAAGTCCCGGATGATCGCGGAGTTCTCGCGCCGGGCGCTGACGGCCGCCGCGCGGCGCGCCGGACAGGATCCGTCCGCCCCAGCCGTCCCAGGAGGAAACCGATGACCGGCACCGGCACATCCGCCCACAGCGTCGAGAGGATCGAGGGCGAGGCCCGGACCAGGGACGGCGAGGCCCTGTCCTTCACCCGCCACCTCGCCCCCGACGGTGCGCCGCGGATCGTCTTCGTCCACAGTCTGGCCCTGGACCGGTCGCTGTGGGCGGGGGTGACAGCCGCCCTCGAAGGCGGGGCGGAGATGGTGACGTACGACGCGCGGGGGCACGGCCGTTCGGGTCACCCGGTCGGGCCGTACACCACGGAGCAGTTCGCCGACGATCTGGCCGATCTGCTCGATCATCTCGGCTGGGCGGCGGCGACCGTGGTGGGCTGTTCCATGGGCGGCTGCGTGGCCCAGGCGTTCGCCGCCCGGTACCAGGACCGGAGCCAGGGTGCGCTGTTCGTCGACACCACCGCCTGGTACGGGCCGACCGCACGTGACGACTGGGCGGGACGGGCGGCGGCGGCCAGGGCGAAGGGGCTCGACTCGCTGATCCCCTTCCAGCTCACCCGCTGGTTCGGTGACGGGTTCCGGGCGGCGGAGCCGGCGTTGATGGCCCGGCTGACCGAGGTCTTCGTGGCCAACGACATCGAGTGCTACGCGGCGACCTGCGCGATGCTGGGCGCCGCCGACCTGCGGACGTCGGCCGCCGCCATCGGGCACCCGGCGGCCGTGCTGGTGGGCGAGGACGACCTGGCGACCCCGCCCGAGATGGCCAGGGCGCTCGCCGGACTGATCGGGGACGGGCCCGCCACGGTCGTGCCGGGCACCCGGCATCTCACGCCGCTGGAGAATCCGGCCGTCGTGGTCGAGGCGCTGGACAAGCTGCTGCGCCGTGTGGCAGTAGCCGGGGACCGGTCATGACGGCGGGCGGGCCGCTGCCGGTGGTGGACATGCACGCCCACCACGTCGGTACGTACGCGATCGAGCGCATCCGCGAGGAGGGCGCCGCCCACCATGTCCGGCTGGTCACCTCGGAGGCCGGTGGGAAGCCGGTCACCCGGGTCGAGGTGGCCGGCAGGCCGAGCGGGCTGCCGCTGGTCCCCGCGCTCAGCGATGTGGCCGCGCGGCTGGACTGGATGGACGCGGCGGGCGTCGACATCCAGCTGGTCGCCCCCTGGATGGACCTCGCCGGGTACGAGCTGGACGCCGAGGACGGGCTCTGGCTGGCGGAGCTCCAGAACGAGTCGGCGGCCCGGCTGCGCGCCGAACATCCCGGGCGGTTCCGTACGGCCGCGGCCGTGCCGCTCCAGCAACCGGAGCTGGGGGTGGCCGAGTTGCGCAGGGCCGTCATCGAACTGGGCCATTCGGCCGTGCAGATCGGCGCCCGGGTCGGCGAACTGGGGCTGGACGACGCGAGCCTTGACGTCTTCTGGGCCGCGGCCGAGGAGCTGGGGGTGCCGGTCGTCGTGCACCCGGCCGAGCTGGACGTACCGGAGCGGAGCAGGCGGCTGTTCCTGCACATCCTGGTCGGCAACCCGGCGGAGACGACGTTCGCCGCGGCGGCGCTGATGCTCGGCGGGGTGCTGGAGAAACATCCGGCACTGCGGGTGCTGTTGGTGCACGGCGGCGGGTTCGTGCCGTACCAGCTCGGCAGGCTGGAGCGCGGATTCAGCGCGGCACCGCCCGCGTTCCGGGCGCGGGGCACCCGGAGTCCGCGCCAGGTGCTCGGCCAGTTGTACTTCGACTCCGTCCTGCACGACGACGCGGCCCTGCGTCATCTGGTGGGCGTGGCGGGCGCCGGGCGGGTGGTCATGGGCAGCGACTACCCGTTCCCGATGCGGGTCGACCGGCCCGTCCAAGCGCTGGAAGCGGCGGAGTTGGCCGCCGCCGGGCAGGCATCCGTGCTGGCGGGGGCCGGTCTGCTGGCGAGCGGCGGCCCGACGGGCGCGGGTGTCAGCGCGGGAAGCCCGGCCACCCCGAGCGTTCGACCGCCGCGAGACCACGGTGCACGATGGAGCGCGTGAGGGCGGCGGCCAGCGGCCCCTCCCGGTCCTCGTACGCCTGGAGCAGCCGGCGGTGGTCGGCGACCGAGGTAGCAACACGACCAGGCAGCGAGAGGCTGAGGTGGCGCAGCTGGAGCGTCCTGACGCCGACCGAGTCGAGGACGTCGCGTACGGTCTCATTGGCCGCCAGCCGCGCCTCGGTGTTGCGGAACGCGACATTGGCCCAGAAGTACCCGTCCAGGTCGTCGGCGGCAGCGGCCTCTTCCAAGTCGTCCTGGGCGCTGCGCAGTTCGTCCAGGTCCCGGTCGGAGCAGCGGGCGACGATACGGCGGCTCACCAGCCCGTACAGCTCACCGCGCAGCTCGTATATCTCCCGCACCTCTTCGATACCGAGCCGGCGCACCCGGGGCCGTTTGCGGGCGGCGATCTCGACGAGGCCTTCCCGTTCGAGGGTGGCGAGCGCCTCCCTCACCGGGGTCCTGCTGCTGCTGAACCGCCGTGCGAGCTCTACGGAGTTGAGGTCGTCGCCGGGCTTCAGCCGGCCCTCGATGATGGCCGCGCCGACGGAGAGCAGGATCTGCGCCCCGACGCTGTCGGGGTCCTCGGCCCTGCCGAGGACGCGCAGGATCTCGCGCTCCCCCGCGGTCAGGCCCGATCCGGCGAGCACGTCCCTCGACTGTTCCGCCCGGGAGCTGCCCGCCGCCTCGTCCACCGCCACTGCCGTGCATCCCCTCGTCGCCCTACCGTGAAAGGTCCCGCCATGGACGACCGTCACCGCACCACAGCCAGGATCCCCTGGGTCGTCGCCGTCACAGGGGCGAGCGGGACGCCCTACGCGGCGGCGGTCGTCCGGGGTCTGCTGGACGCGGATCAACCCGTCGACCTCGTGGTCAGCAAGGCCGCCCGGCTGACCATGCTAGACGAGACGGGGCTGACGTTCCGCGAGGCGCAGTGGGAGACGGACGTCAAGGCGTTCCTCGGCCGCGACCCCGGTGACATGAGGGTGTGGAAGGAGAACGACTTCACCGCGGGCCCGGCCAGCGGCAGTTACCGCACGCGCGGCATGGTGATCGTGCCGGCGACGACGGCGGTGGTCGCCGGGGTCGCCACGGGCATGAGCAAGGATCTCGTGCAGCGGGCGGCCGACGTCACGCTCAAGGAACGCAGACGGCTGGTGATCGTGCCGCGTGAGGCGCCGCTGCGCCGGGTCACCCTCCAGCAGATGGCCGACCTGTCGGGTGAGGGAGCCGTGATCCTGCCTGCCTCGCCCGGCTTCTACGCGGGCGGGCAGGACATCCAGCAGCTGATTGATTTCGTCGCGGGCAAGGTGCTCGACGTGATCGACGTGCCGCACACGCTGTACACGCGCTGGAGCGGCACGCTCGGTGCGGCACGCACGGAGGGAGACGACGATGCGTGAGATCACCCCCCAGCTGCGCGAACTGCTGCGCACGGGAACGCCGTTCGCCCTGGCCACCGTCGTCGGCGTACGCGGCAGCGCGCCGCGCGGTCCGGGCGCCGCGATGGCGGTTGCCGACGACGGGCGCGTCGTCGGCAGCGTCTCCGGCGGCTGTGTGGAGGGAGCGCTGTACGAAGCGGCGACGGAGGTGCTGGCGAGCGGCGAGGCGCGGACGGAGACGTACGGGATCAGCGACGGGGACGCGTTCGCCGTGGGCCTGACCTGTGGCGGCACGCTGGAGGTCCTGATCCGGCCGTACGGGACCGAGCCGCGCGGCGGGTCGGCCCCCACGCCCGGTCTGCTGGACCTGCTGGACGCCGTCGAGCGAGGAGAGCCGGTCGCCGTGGCCACCGTGACGGCGGGATCGGCCCCGCTGGGCGCTCAGCTCGTGATCAGAACAGAGACCGGAGCGGGGACAGGGACAGGGACAGGAATCGAGGGCGGGTCGGCCGACGGCTCGCTGGGCCATCCCTGGCTCGACCGCGCGGTGGCCGACGACGCCCGGGGACTGCTCGCGCAGGGCACTCCGGCCGTACGGCGGCATTACGGGGCGCGCGGCCAGCGCAGGATGGACGACGTGGCGGTCTTCATCCAGGCGTTCCGGCCGCCCGCGCGGATGCTGGTCTTCGGTGCGATCGACTACGCGGCCGCGACCGCCCGGATGGGCGCCTTCCTCGGCTATCGCGTGACGGTGTGCGACGCGCGTCCCGCGTTCGCGACGCCCGAGCGGTTCCCCGCCGCCGACGAGGTCGTCCGTGCCTGGCCGCACGACTATCTGGCGCGGACGGTGGTCGACGAGCGGACGGTGGTGTGTGTGCTCACGCACGACCCCAAGTTCGACATCCCGCTGCTGCTGGCCGCGTTGCGTACCCCGGCCGGCTATCTCGGGGTGATGGGCAGCCGGCGTACGCACGAGGACCGGCTGGCCCGGCTCCGCGAGGAGGGGGTGGGCGAGGCGGACCTGGCGCGGCTGGCCTCCCCCATCGGGCTGGACCTGGGCGCCCGTACCCCGGAGGAGACGGCGGTCTCCATCGCGGCCGAGATCATCGCCACCCGCTGGGGCGGCACGGGCCGCCGGCTCTCCGAGCTGTCGGGCGGGATACACCGGGACCTGACGGCGCCGAAGGTGGAAGCCTGACGGCCCGCCGCACCGAAGCGCGACGGGCCGTCAGGCCGCACAGGCTCAGTAAGGCCGGAGAGGGTCAGTCCGGCAGGACGGCCACGACGTCGATCTCCACGAGGATGTTCATCAGGTCGGAGCCCACCGTCGTACGGACCGGGTAGGGCTCGGCGAAGAACGTCCGGTAGGCCGCGTCGTACTCGGCGAAGTCCCGCCGCAGATGCTGCAGATGCACCGTCACCTTGACGACGTCGTCCAGGGTGAGGCCGCGCTCGGCCAGCACCGCCGAGACGTTCTTGAGCACCTGCCGGGTCTGGTCCCCGACCTGCTCGGGCACCTCTCCGGTCGCCGGGTCCTTGGGGCCGAACCCCGCCGTGTAGAGGAAGCCGCCCGCCACCACGCCCTGGCTGTAGGCCCCGGCCGGCTGGGGCGCCCGCTCCGTGTGTACCGCTTCCTTGCTCACCCGATCAGAACTCGTCCAGTCAGAAGTCATCCGGTCAGATCGCCTTCCCGCTCGTTGACCCCGGCGAAGTGGCGCAGCTTCTCCTCGTCCACGCTCACCCCCAGGCCGGGTCCTGTCGGCACCCGCAGACGGCCGTCCGCGAGGTGCAGCGGCTCGATGATGTCGTCCGCGTGCAGGTAGTACATGCTGTCGATCGCGCGGGAGAGCACGGGGGTGCTGGAGACGACCGCGAGATGCGCCGCCGTCGCGATGCCCAGCTCACCACCGCTGTGCAGGTTCATGCCGAGTCCGAACGTCTCGCAGTGCGCTGCGAGCGCCTTGGTGGCCGCGATGCCGCCCCACTTGTAGACGTCGCCGTGGATGACGTCGACCGCGTTGAGCCGCATCGCGGGGGCGAAGTCCTCGAACCGTACGACGCACATGTTGGTGCACAGCGGTATCCGGACCTTCGCCTTCACCTGGCTCATGCCCTCGATACCGACGCAGGGGTCCTCCAGATATTCGAGGTCCAGCTCTTCGAGGGCGATCCCGGCGCGCACCGAGTCGGGGACCGACCAGGCCGCGTTCGGGTCCACCCGCAGATTGACGGTGGGCAGGGCGGCGCGCAGCGCCCGCAGGATGGCCACGTCGCCCGCGACATCGGTGGTGCCCTTGAGCTTGACGGCGCTGAAGCCGCCTTCCTCGACCACGCGGGTCGCGTGCTCGGCGAGCTGTCCCGGCAGGGCGTCGGCGCTCGCGCCCGGCGCGTCGGCGCGGGTCACCAGAGCGGTGATGGGCACCTCGTCCCGTACCGGCCCGCCCAGCAGGTCGGTGAGGGACTGTCCTGTGGCCTTGCCCATGGCGTCCCAGCAGGCCACGTCGAGGGCGGCGATCGCCGCGTACCCGAGGTAGCCGTGGAAGAAGGGCACCATGTGCTGCTTGCGGTGGAAGCTCTCCAGGGCGAACGGGCTGGTGCCGATCAGATCGTCGGCCATCGCCCGGACGATCGCGGCGACCGGACGGCCCCACATCGTCTCGCCCCAGCCCTCGACCCCGTCGTCGGTGCGGATCCGCACCACGGTCCTGGTCTCCCCGGTCTTCGTCTCGAAAGAGCTGGTGAACGGGTTGATCAGGGGCAGGTTGACCACCCATACGTCGACGTCAGTGATCTTCATTCTTCTCCTCAGCTGGGATGGTGGCCGCGTCGAACGCACGGATCGCCCGGGCGAGTCCCCGGGCCCTGTCGTCCAGCAGCCGGCGCCCCGCGGTGGCGTCGGCGCCGGAGGCGTCGTCGGTCGATCCGCCGACCCGAGCCCATTCGCCGTGGCGCTCCACGGTCAGGCCCGGATACGGCGGGTTGTCGAAAAGCGGTGGTGGCTCGACCGGGGCCCTGGCCGCGACCGGGGTACGGACGAGTTCCGGGTGGGCGGCGAGCATCAGGGAGGTCTCGAACCAGCCCGCGTGGCCGGGCGTGACCTCGGGCCTCGCCCCGTCCGGCTCACCGTCGCCGGCCGTGACCGTCCAGTACGAGCAGGCGGCGACGGTCACGTCGGCCCGCAGCGCGAAGCGCTTCACGGCCAGCCGCATGATCTCGTCGTTGCCGCCGTGGCCGTTGACGACCATGATCCGCCGGTAGCCGCTGGTCACCAGCGAGTCCAGTACGTCGTCCAGGACGGCGCCGAGGGTGGCGGCCGACAGCGAGACGGCCGCGGCGAACAGGTGGTGCGGGCTGTGGCCGAACGGCAGGGCGGGCAGCCGCACCAGTTCCGACGCCGTCGGGTCGTCGGCGAGCAGCGCCGCAGCCCCGTCCAGCACGGCCTCCGCGAGGAGGGTGTCGGTGCCCATCGGCAGGTGGGCGGCGTGCTGCTCCTGCGATCCGATGGGCAGCAGCGCGATCCCGCGCTCGCCGGATCCGCGCACTTCGCGCCAGGTCAGCCCGGTCAGATCTCTCACAGCGCTACCCCCTGGAAACACTGTCGTGGCAGAGTCGGCGCATGGTCCATGAAGGTTCTCCGTTGCGGTTGGTGCCCGAGCCCGCGCCGGGTCCTGTCGCGCCCCGCCCGCCACGGACGCTCGGCGCTGTCGAACTGGTGCCCGGACGGGTGCGGGCCGCGGTGCTGACGATGTCCGGCACGGTGCTGCGCAGGGCCGAGGCGTCCTACGACGCCGGCACGGCCCTGCCCGCCGACATCGACTCGGCGCTCGCGCTGGCCGCCGAGGTCTTCGCCGGCTACGCCCCGGTCGGGGTCGGCGTGGCGGCGGCCGGGATCGTCGATCCGGCCGCGGGTCTGATCAACGAGGTCAACGACGTACCGGCACTGCACGGCTATCCGGTGACCGCCCGGCTCGCCGCGCTGACCGGCGCACCGGTGCGGGTCGAGCACCGGGCCAGACTCCAGGTGCTCGGCGACCGGTGGTTCGGCGCGGGGCGTGGCCGCCGTACGTTCGCCTCGGTGTCGACCGGCGAGGTGCTGGGCGTCGGCATCCTGTACGACGGCGAAGTGCTCGCCCCGGCGGGCGGGCGCAGCGGCGCGCACATGACCGTGTCGGCCAGCGGCGAGGCGTGCACCTGCGGCGGGCGCGGCTGCTGGAAGACGGTGGCCACCACCCGCTGGCTGCGTGACCGCGCCCGTACGGCCGGGCTCGGCGAGGGGGCCACGCTCGCCGCGCTGGTGGAGCGCGACGACGAGCCGGCCCGCCGGACGGTCGAGGAGTACGCGGAGAACGTCGCCCTGGGGCTGATCAACGTCCAGCAGCTCTTCGCTCCGGGCCTTTTCGTCCTGCACGGCGAGGCACGGGAGGGCGGCGAGCGGTTCCGCACCCTCATCGAGGAGCGGCTGCGCTCCGACGTCGCCTCGGTCGGCGCCGAGCTGCCGCAGGTGCTGGTGAGCGGCGCCGCGGTGGACGATGTGGCGCTGCTGGGCGGTGCGGGTCTGGTGCTGTCCCACCTCTAGGGAGGCCGTCGGCCGCGCCGCCGCCGGCCGGGTCACCTCTGGACGCCCCACGGCTACACCGCCTCCGTGTGCGGGCGGTCCCTGGTGCGGCGGGCACGGCGCGGGTCCGGTACGGGCACGGCGTCGAGCAGCTGCCGGGTGTACGGGTGCTGCGGAACGCCGAAGACGTCGGCGGCCGCACCGACCTCCACCAGTTTGCCGTGCCGCATGACGGCGACCCGGTCGGCCACCTGCCGCACGACGGCGAGGTTGTGCGAGACGAAGACGTAGGTGAGTCCGAGCCGCTGTTGCAGTTCCGCCAGCAGATCGAGGACCTGCGCCTGGACGGAGACGTCGAGGGCGCTGGTGGGTTCGTCGAGCACCACGAGCCGGGGTTCGAGGGCGAGCGCGCGGGCGATCGAGACGCGCTGGCGCTGGCCGCCGGAGAACTCGTGCGGGTAGCGGTCCTGGATCGCGGCGGGCAGCCCCACCGACTCCAGCAGCTCACCGACGCGTTCGCGGGTACGGGCCCTGCCGCGCCGGCCACGGGCCGCCGGGTCGTGGGTGATCAGCGGCTCGGCGACGATGTCCGTGATCCGCATGCGCGGGTTCATGCTGGAGTACGGGTCCTGCAGCACCACCTGCATCTGGCGGCGCACGGCGCGCAGTTGGGCCGGTGACAGGGCGGCGAGGTCCTGCCCGTCGAACCGTACGCTTCCGGCGGTCGGCTCAAGGAGCCGCAGCAGCAGCCGGGTCAGGGTGGTCTTGCCGCAGCCCGACTCGCCGACCAGGGCGAGGGTTTCTCCCTCGGTCACGGTCAGGGACACGTCGTCGACCGCCACATTGGCCGGCCTGCCGCCGAACTCCTTGCGCAGACCGTCCAGTTCGAGCAGCGTCATGCCGACTCCAATCGTGGGGTGGCGTCCAGCAACCGCCGTGTGTAGTCCTCGGCGGGGTGGTCGAAGACGTCCATGACGTCCCCGCTCTCCACGACGCGGCCCGCGTTCATGACGACGACCCGGTCGGCCGTCTCGGCCACCACTCCGAGGTCGTGGGTGATCAGTACGACGGCCATGCCGTGCCGTTCCTGGAGTGCCACGAGCAGATCGAGGATCTGCCGCTGCACGGTGACGTCGAGCGCGGTGGTCGGCTCGTCGGCGATGAGCACGCGCGGCCGGCCCACCAGCGCCGTCGCGATCATCACGCGCTGCCGGAGGCCGCCGGACAGCTCGTGCGGATACTGCCGGTAGCGGCGTTCCGGGTCGGGGATGCCGACCTCGTCGAGCGCGGCGACGGCGGCCTCCTTGGCCTCGGCGCGTGAGACGCCCCTGTGGTGCCTGAGCACCTCGGCCACCTGGGTGCCGACGCGCTGGAGCGGGTCGAGGCTGGTCATCGGGTCCTGGAAGATCATGGCGATGTCATGGCCCCGGATCGCGCAGAGTTCCTTCTCGCTCAGGGCGAGCAGGTCGCGTCCGGCGAAGCGGATCTCACCGCCCGCGTACACACACGGCGGGGCGGGGTTGAGCCGCAGCACGGACAGCGCGGTGGCGGTCTTGCCGCTGCCGGACTCCCCCACCACGGCCAGGGTCTCGCCCGCGCCGACCTGGAGGCTGACGCCCTGGACGGCGTGCACGGTGGAGGTGTCGAGCCTGAAGTCGACGCTGAGGTCGTCGATTTCGAGCACGGGCGCGGTTTCAGGCACAGGCGCGGTCTCACGTACCGGCGGAGTCTCACGTACCGGCCGGGTCTCATGTACGGGCGGGGTGCGGTCTGTTGTCATCGGCGGTACGCCTTCGGGTCCGCGACGTCGCGCAGGGCGTCGCCGGTGATGTTGACGGCGAGCGAGGTGATCATCAGGGCGACCCCGGGGAACACCGCGACCCACCAGGAGGTGCCGAGGTAGAGCTGGCCGTCGGCGAGCATCGAGCCCCAGGTGACGGTCTCCTTGGGCACACCGAGTCCCAGGTAGCTCAGGGACGCCTCGGCGACGATGGCGGCGGCGATGTGCAGGGTGCCGATGGTGGCGAGCGGGGCCATCACGTTGGGCAGCAGATGGCGACGCATGATGGCGCCGTCGGTGACCCCGATGGCGCGGGCCTCGGTGATGAAGTCACGCGAGCGCAGCGACATCACCTCGGAGCGCACGACACGGGCGTACGACACCCAGCCGGTGAAGCCGAGCACGAGGATCACGTACCAGAGCCCCGAGCCGAGGAAGCCGACGATCGCCAGGGCCAGCAGGATGGCGGGGAAGGCGAGTTGGACGTCGGCGAGCCGCATGAGCACCCGGTCGAGCCAGCCGCCGAAGTAGCCGGAGGCGAGTCCGACGACGGTGCCGATCACGCCGGCCAGCAGCGCGGCGCCCGCGCCGACGAGCAGCGAGATCCGGGTGCCGTAGATGACACGCGAGAGCATGTCGCGGCCGAGCTGGTCGGTGCCGAGGGGATGGGCGCCGCTGCCCCCGGACTGCCAGGCCGGCGGCTTCAGCCGGAGCAGCAGGTCCTGGGCGTTGGGGTCGTACGGGGCGATCAGCGGTGCGAAGAGCGCGAAGATCAGCATGATCGCGAGTACCGCGAGCGCGACGACGGCGAGCTTGTTGCGCAGCAGGGTACGCAGGGCGGCGGCGCGTGGGCCGCGCTCCGCTGCCGTCGCCGCCGGTGCGGCGGCTGCCGGTGTGGTGACGGTCATCGGGACGTCCTCACCCTCGGGTCGAGGAAGCTGTAGGAGAGGTCGACGAGCAGGTTCACCACGACGAAGGTGGCGGCGAAGAACAGCACGGTGGCCTGGACGAGCGGGAAGTCGCGGTGCGAGATGGCCTCGATCGTCAGCTGTCCGACACCCGGCCAGGAGAAGACCTGTTCGGTGAGGATCGCGCCGCCCAGCAGGCTGCCGACCTCAAGTCCGATCACGGTCACCACCGGCAGCGAAGCGTTGCGCAGGCCGTGTGTGAGCACGACCTTGACCGGTCCGAAGCCCTTGGCGCGCGCGGTGCGGATGTGGTCCGAGGACAGGACGTCGATCAGTGACGAGCGCAGCAGCCGCGCGACGACGGCGACGGAGTACACGGCGAGGGTCACCGCGGGCAGCACCAGATTGGCGAACGTGCCGTACCCGGAGGCGGGCAGGGCGTGCAGGCCGACGGCGAAGACCAGGATCAGCAGGATGCCGACCCAGAACGGCGGGGTCGACTGGCCGAGCAGCACCCCGGTCATCACACCGCGGTCGGAGGCCCTGCCGCGCCGCATCGCCGCGAAGATCCCGGCGGGGATGGCGATGACCAGCGTCACCACCAGTGCGGCTGCGGCCAGTTGGAGGGTGGCGGGCAGCCGGTCGGCGAGCACCGTGCGCACCGGTTCGTTGTAGAAGAGGGAGTTGCCGAAGTCGAGGCGGGGCAGTCCCCACAGGAAGTCGACGTACTGGGAGAACAGCGACCGGTCGAGGCCCAACGAGCCGCGCAGTACGGCTTCCTGATGGGCCGTCGCATCGGGTGGCAGCAGCAGTTTGACGGGGTCGCCGGAGAGCCGGACCAGGAAGAAGGAGACGGTCGCCGTACAGAGCAGGACGAGCAGCGCGGTGCCGAGCCTGAGCAGGACGGTGCGCAGCAGCCGCATCCCCGCCCGGTCGCGGGTACGTTCCTGTGGCTCGCCGGCCGTCTGCGGCCGTTGCTGGAGGGAGAGTTCGGTCATCGGGAGACCTCCGCGCCCGCCATGGCGAGTACGCCCGCGGGACCCGGCTTCCAGCGGGGCCGCTGGTTGCGGGCGTAGATGTTGTCGAGCTGGTAGAGGAAGACGAAGGGCGCTTCCTGCCGCATCAGCCGTTGCAGGTCGGAGAAGGCCTTGGTGCGCTCGGCGGGGTCGACGGAGAGTTCCTCGATGTCGACGAGCCGGTCCGCCTCCTTGGAGTGCCAGCGGCTCTGCCTGCGGTCGCTGCGTACGTTCGACTGGATCATGCTCTCGCCGTCCAGCGTCCAGATGGTGCTGGCCGCGAGGTACATCGGGCCGAGCGCCGCGTGGTTGGCCGAGGTGAGCCTGCTGGAGTAGGTGCCGGGGTCGAGCAGGTCGACCTTGGCGTCCACCCCTGCCTTGGCGAGGAGCCCGGACAGGGCCTCCGCGACGTTGGAGTCGATGTTGGAGGCGGTGAGCGTGGTGCTGAAGCCGTGCGGATAGCCGGCTTCGGCGAGCAGCGCGCGTGCCGTCTTCACCGAGCGGGTGAACGGCTTGACCGACGGGTCGAAGCCGAAGGCGCCGTGCGGGATCATCGCGGGCACTTCACGCGCCTTGCCGCCGAGCACCGCTTTGATCAACAGCGGTACGTCGATGGCGTGGTTGAGCGCCTGGCGCACCCGCCGGTCGCTGAGCGGCCCCTTGTCCAGGGTGTTCAGGGACAGGTAGGAGGTGCGGATCCCGGTGTAGCCGTCCAGGGTGACCCCGGTGTAGCCGTCGAGCTGCTGCGCAGCGTCGGGGGTGAGTCCGGCGACGAGGTCGACGCCGCCGCTCTGGAGGGCGGCGAGTGAGGACGAGGCGTTGGGCGCGGGGCTGAAGACCAGTTCGTCCACGTGCGGGCGGCCCGCCCAGTGTTTCGGGTAGGCCCGCATGCGCAGTTCGTGGTCGCGCTGCCAGCTGACGAAGGTGAACGGGCCCGTGCCGACGGGGTGGGCGGCGAAGCCCTGGTCGCCGACGTCGGCCAGATAGCGCGGCGGTACGGCGACCCCGCCGAACAGGGAGAGCTTGTCGGGCAGGATCGGGTCGTGCAGCGTGGTGTGCACATCGACGGTCAGCGGGTCGACGACGGCGACGTCCTTCACGTAACGCAGCTCGACGATCGGCGACTTGGTCTTGGGGTCGAGCAGCCGCTCGATGGAGAACTTGACCGCGGCCGCGTCACACACCTCGCCGTTGTGGAACGTCACGCCGGGGCGCAGGGTGAAGCGCCAGGTGCGTTCGTCGCGCGCGGTCCAGGACAGCGCGAGCCGTGGGTGCAGTTTGTTGTCGGCGCCCCGGGTGGTGAGGGTGTCGAACATGTTGATCAGGGCGTTCATCGAGACCATGTCGCCCTGTTTCTGCGGGTCCATGGTCACGGGGTCCCCGGGCTGCGACACCCGCAGGACGTTGCCCGCGCTGCTCGCGGGGTTGGCGCCGCACCCCGTCAGGAGCGCGGGCGCGGCCACGGCCGGCACGACCAGGCCGCCGAGGCGCAGGACGTCGCGGCGGCGTGGGCCGCTGCGGTCCACGGCCCGCCCTTGACGTATTCGTTCCATTGAACAACACATCCGTTCCGGCAGATGGAATGCGGTTGGGTTAAGCTAAGCGACATGTCGAAAGCGGTCAACACCCGTGCCAGCGAGCCAGAGCCCGCGAAGGGCCCCGTCGACAAGGCGATGGAGGTGCTCGAAGCACTCGTACAGGCCGGTGGGCCACACCGGTTGGGCGATATCGCACGCCGCACAGGACTCACCAAACCGACTGTCCACCGTCATCTGAGAACGCTCGCCGAGTACGGCTTCGCGCAGCCGGCCGAGGGCGGCAGCTACCGCGCGGGTCCCCGGCTGCTCGGGCTCGCCGCAGCGGCGCTGGACGACAGCAGGGATCTCGCGCTCGCCCGGCCCGTCCTGGCCGATCTGCGCCGGCGCACCGGACTGCTCGCGCGGTACGCCGTGCGCAGCGGCGACGAAGCCGTCCTGCTCGCCGGGTCGGAGCCGGCCAGGGAGTACCGGATGAGCGGGCGCCCCGGCGGCCGGACCCCGCTGCACAGCAGCGGCGTGGGCCTCGCGATGCTCTCGGCCCTGCCGCCGCAGGAGACGGCGGCCCTGCTCGACACCGGGCGGCTGGCCGCGCGTACCCCGCGCACCCCCACCGAACCCGCCGCGCTGCGCGCGCTGCTGCGGGAGGCGGCCCGGGTCGGTTACGCCGTGGACGACGAGTACGACGAGCCGGACGTACGGTCGGTAGCGGCCCCCGTCCTCGACGCCGAGGGACAGGTGGTGGGCGCGATCGGCGTCTGCGGCCTCACCTTCACCCTCGACGAGCGGAACGTGGAGCTGTTCGGTCCGATGGTGCGCGCCGCGGCCCGTACGGTCTCGGCCGGCCTGGGCAGCGCGCCCCGGACGCCGTTCCTCGTCGCGGACACGGCAGCGGACACCGCAGGGGATACGGCAGCGGACGCGGCGGTCGACGGGAAGGCCGGTGAGTTCGCGTGAGCGCCCTCGGCGACATCCTGGCGGCGGGCCGCACCCGACGGGCGTACTCGGGCGCCGCGTGGTCCGTCGGCACGGCGGCGGGGCCGCTGGACCGCGGCTGGACCGGCACCCGCGCCTGGGACGGTCCCGCGCTCACCGGGGACGAGTTGTGGGACCTCGCCTCGGTGACCAAACCCGTCGTCGGGCTCGCCGTGATGGCGCTGGTCGAGCGCGGCGCGCTGGATCTCGCCGGCACGGCGGGCCAGTATCTGCCGGCGTACCGGGGCGGCGACAAGGCCGGCCTCACCGTCCACCAACTGCTCACCCACACCTCGGGACTGCCGGGCCAGGTCCGGCTCTACCGCGAACACCCCACCCGCGAGGCGCTGTTGGAGGCGCTGCGGCTGCTGCCGCCGCGCTCGGCCCCCGGCGTCCGGGTGGAGTACTCCTCGCAGGGCTTCATCCTGCTCGGACTGATCGCGGAGAGCGCGGCCGGCGAGCCGCTGGACACACTGGTGGACCGGCTGGTGTGCGTACCGCTCGGGATGAAGGACACCGGTTTCAACCCCGACGCGGCAGGCCGTGCGCGGGCCGTCGCCACGGAGGACTGCCCGTGGCGCGGGCAGGTGGTGGCGGGTGAGGTGCATGACGAGAACGCGGTGGTACTGGGCGGAGTCGCCGGGCACGCCGGTCTGTTCGCACCGCTCGCCGATGTGGAGCGGCTCGGGCAGTCACTCGCCGGCGGGGCGAAGGAGCTGCTGCGCCCGGAGACCTTCGCGCTGATGACGGCCGCCCACACGGACACTCTCGCTCTGCGGCGCGGACTCGCCTGGCAGGGCCAGGACCTGGTCGGCTCGCCCGTCGGCCCTTCGCTCGGCCCCGACTCGTTCGGCCACACCGGTTTCACCGGGACGAGCGTCTGGGTGGATCCGGCGACCGGCCGCTACGCGGTTCTGCTGACGAACCGGGTGCACCCCTCGCGGGACGGCGAAGGCATCGTGGCCGTACGGCACGCGTTCCACACCGCGGCGGCCACCCTGACCTGACGAAGCATCAATGATGCGTCATGGCCGGGGTGTTGGCCGCCGCCGACAGTGCCCGGTCCATGCGCTCAAGGCGGTCGAGGTTGCGGCCGCGCAGCCACAGCATCCAGCTGTCGAAGACGATCGCGAACACCAGCAGCGCCATGGCCGGCGTCCACGCCCCGAGCAGCACGCCGAGCACCGGCGGGGCGAACATCAGCACCAGCAGCGGCCCGAACAGCCAGGAGTAGCGGCCCATCCGGCGCCGCCGGTGGATCACCAGCCGGTGCATCGCGGCCCGTTCGGCCGGGTCGGCGGGGACCAGGCCGTGCTGCAGGCCGTGTTCCACCGACAGGTGCTCGCCGGCCGAGACACCGCCCATGGCCGACCGGTCGCCGCGGCGCCGCAGTGCGTCGATCCCCGCGCCGAGCGCGGTCCAGAAGACGCTCTGCACCAGCCACCACACGAGGGACTGGTCCGGCCGGATCAGCCGGATGACGGCAGCGACCAGCAGGAAGCAGCCGCCGAGCTGCCCCGGCAGGCTGCGCAGCAGCACATCCGCCGTCGTCTTGATGGCCGTCCTGGCTCTGATCGCCCTCATATCGGCGAACTCCCCTCGAAATCCTGGCTCTTGTCCCTTGCGGGTACCCCGGGGAGGCAGGGGTACCCAGCGGGTCCCAGGTCGTGTTCCTAGCCGGGCTCGGCGATGAACTCCCGCAGGACGGTGGCGAGCAGTTCCGGCTGGTCCTCGCTGATGAGGGTGCGGCTGTCCGCGATCTCCACCAGCCGGCCGCGCGGCAGTACGTCGGCCAGTCTGCGGCCGTGTTCGCGCGGCATCATCAGATCCTCCGCGGCCCACACCACCAGCGCCGGTTTGTCGAACGTCCGCATTCCGTCGACCGCTTCGAGCAGTTCCGTCCTGCGCACACCGAGGGTGTAGCGGCGGAAGTCCTCCCTGATCGCCTTGTCGGTACGCAGCGGACGCAGCCAGCCGTCGACGATCTCGTCGGGTACCGGCCGCTTCGTCAGCGCGCCGAGACCGACGGGGAGCCGGCGCAGCGCCCTGACGCCGAGCGTGCGGACCAGCAGGGAGATACCGCCGGGCAGCCTGGCCGCGACGCCGATCAGCTTGCCGGGCAGCCCGGGCGGGTAGTTGTCGAACGCCTCGCAGGAGATCAGGACGAGTCTGCCGAGCCGTTCGGGGTGGTGTCCCGCCACGGTCTGGGCACGTCCGCAGTCGCTCTCCACGAGGGTGACGTCGCGCAGGTCGAGCCGGTCGAGGAATTCGACGACGAGTTCGTTGACGGCGTCCGGGTCGAGGGGCACGTCCGGGCTCATCGGCCTGCGGTGCGCGCCGTACGGCAGCGTCGGTGCGACACAGCGGTGGTCGGCCCGCAGATCGGCGATGACGTGGCGCCACACCGTGGCGTCGTGGACCAGACCGTGCAGCAGGACGACGACGGGGCCTTCGCCCCCGGTGTCCTCGTAGGCGATCGGTCCTGCGGTGAGTTCGATGTCGGGCATCACAGCTCCCTCCGGATCGGCGTCAGGGAAGGACGGGTGTCAGGGAAGGACGGCGTCAGGGAAGGACGGCGATGCCGTCCAGTTCGACCTGTGCCTGTTCGTCCCAGAGCCGGACGACCCCGATCACCGCCATGGCCGGGTAGTCGCGGCCCGCCAGCCGCTGCCAGACCCGGCCGAGGTCGGCGGCGTGCGCGCGGTAGTCGGCCACGTCGGTCGCGTAGACCGTCACCCTGGCGAGATCGGCGGGTGCGCCGCCGGCCGCGGCGAGCGCGTCGAGCAGATTGGTCAGCGCCGTCTCGAACTGGTCGGTGACGGTCTCCCCGACCACCTTCCCCGCCGTGTCGAGCGCGGTCTGTCCTGCCAGGAACACCAGGGTGCCGCCGGTCGCGGTGACGGCGTGCGAGAAGCCGGACGCCGGGGACAGCTCCTCGGGGTTGATGCGCTCCAGGCTCATGCGTACAGCTCCTTGGCGATGATGGTGCGCTGGACCTCGGTGGCACCCTCATAGATACGCGGTGCCCGCACCTCACGGTAGAGGTGTTCCAACAGATGACCCTGTTGCAGCGCGCGTGCACCGTGCAGCTGTACGGCCGAGTCGACGACGTACTGGGCCGTCTCGGTGGCGAACAGCTTCGCCATGGCCGAGCGCGCCGGGACGTCGGGGGCGCCCTCGTCGTACGCCGCGGCAGCCGCGTACACCAGCAGCCGGGCCGCCTCGGTGCGGGTCGCCATCTCCGCGACCTGGTGCGACACGGCCTGGAGGTCCTTGAGCGGCCCGCCGAACGCGGTGCGCCCCGCGGTGTGCGCGAGGGTCGCGTCGATGGCGGCCGTCGCCATCCCGACGGCGAAGGCGCCGACGCTGGGGCGGAAGAGGTTCAGGGTGTTCATCGCGACCCGGAAGCCGTGGCCGGTCTCGCCGAGCACATCGCCCCGGGTGACGGGTACGGCGTCGAAGGCCAGGGCGCCGATGGGATGCGGCGAGAGCATCGCGAGGGGCGTGCCGGTCAGCCCAGGACGGTCGGCGGGTACGAGGAAGGCGGTGATCCCCCGCGCGCCGGATCCACCACCGGATCCACTGCCTGATCCACCGCCGGAGCCACGCTGTGCCCCGTCGCCCGTGTCACCGGTACGGGCGAACACCGTGTAGAAGTCCGCGTCGGGCGCGTTGGAGATCCAGCGCTTCTCCCCCGTCAGCAGCCAGCCGTCCCCGTCCGCCTCGGCCCGCAGGGCGAGCGCCGCCGCGTCGGAGCCCGCGCCCGGCTCGCTCAGCGCGAAGGCGGCGACGGCGCGGCCCGCGCGCACCTCGGGCAGCCAGCGGGCGCGCTGCCGGTCGGTGCCCGCCTGCACGATCGGGTACGTACCGAGCCCTTGCAGGGCGAGCGCGGTCTCGGCCTCGGTGCAGCCGTAGGCGAGCGACTCGCGCAGCAGACACAGGTCGAGCGCCCCAGCGCCGAACAGCCGGTCCAGCAGGCCGAGTTCGCCGAGCGCCGCGATCAGGGCCCGGTCGACACGGCCCGGCTCGCCCTTCTCGGCGAGCGGACGCAGCCGGTCGGCGGCCAGGACACGCAGCTCCGCGCACCACGCGGTCTGTACCGGATCAAGGGAGAATACGGACATCCGGACTCCACTTCACACAGGTCTATCGCGGGCCGTTGACTGTCGTCATCTTCACGATACGCTCGATGGGCGACCCCATCGCGAGACACAGAGGGGGCGAACCATGGAGCTGACACCCTCGGCGCACCTCGACACCTTCGCACGCGACCATCTCCCGCCGGCCGGACAATGGCCGGTGTTGCTGTCCGCCCCCGCCGAACTGCCCGAGCTGCGCTACCCGGACCGGCTCAACTGCGCCGCGGAGCTGCTGGACCGTACGGCCGAGCGGTTCGGCGCCGGGCGCACCGCGTTCCGGGACGGTGCGGGCGGCGTCTGGACGTACGGCCAGTTGCGCGCCCAGGTCGACGGGATCGCCCACGTCCTCACCTCGGAGCTGGGTGTGGTGCCCGGCAACCGGGTACTGCTGCGCGGCCCCACGACGCCCTGGCTCGCCGCGTGCTGGCTGGCGGTGCTGAAGGCGGGCGGGGTCGCGGTGACCGTTCTGGCCCAGCAGCGGCCCGGGGAGCTGGCCACGATCTGCGAGATCGCCCAGGTCAGCCATGCGCTGTGCGATGTGCGGTCGGTGGACGGTCTGACGAAGGCGCAGGTGCCGGGACTGCGTGTCGTCACGTACGGAGGGCAGGCGCCGGACGATCTGCTGCACCGCGCCGCCGCGATGCCGGAGCGGTACGAGGCAGTGGCGACGGCGGCGGACGACGTGGCGCTGATCGCCTTCACGTCGGGCACGACGGGCCGGCCCAAGGGGTGCATGCACTTCCACCGGGACGTACTGATCGTCGCCGACACGTTCTCGCGCCATGTGCTGCGGCCGAGCGCGGACGACCTGTTCGCGGGCAGCCCGCCGCTCGGTTTCACCTTCGGCCTCGGTGGTCTGGTGATCTTCCCGCTGCGCGCGGGTGCGTCCGCGCTGCTGCTCGAACAGGCCCACCCCAAGCAGCTGTTGGCGGCGGTGGCACGCGAGCGGGTGTCGGTGCTGTTCACGGCGCCGACCGCGTACCGGGTGATGCTCGACGAACTCGGCTCCGCCTCCTACGACATCAGCTCACTGCGGCGTTGTGTCTCGGCGGGCGAGAATCTGCCCGCGGCGACCTGGCAGGCGTGGCGGGAGCTGACCGGATTGGACATCATCAACGGCATCGGCGCCACGGAACTGCTGCACATCTTCGTCTCTGCGGCCGACGAGGCGATCCGTCCCGGCACGACGGGCGTGCCGGTGCCAGGCTGGCAGGCGCGTGTCGTGGACACCGACGGTGTACCGGTGCCGGACGGCGAGCCGGGGCTGTTGGCCGTGCGCGGCCCACTGGGCTGCCGGTATCTCGCCGACGCCCGGCAGCTGGAGTACGTGCGGGACGGCTGGAACCTGACCGGCGACACCTATGTGCGGGAGGCCGACGGGTATCTCCGCTATGTCGCGCGCGCCGACGACATGATCATCTCGGCCGGGTACAACGTCCCCGGGCCGCAGGTCGAGGAGGCACTGCTGGCCCATCCCGATGTCATGGAGGCGGCGGTGGTCGGCCGCCCCGACGAGCTGCGGGGCCGGGTCGTCGCCGCCTACGTCGTCCTGCGGGAGGGCGTGGAGCGCGGCGACGCGGCGGCCTCGGCGCTGCGGGAGTTCGTCGCCGAGCGGCTCGTCCCGTACAAGTGCCCGCGTGAGATCACCTTCCTGGACACACTCCCCCGCACCCCGACGGGCAAGCTCCAGCGCTTCCGGCTGCGGGACCACGTGCCGGGACAGGCCCTAAAGTGATCACGTGGCCGAGCACACCCCCCGATCCCTGATCGTCACCCTGTACGGCGCGTACGGCCGGACCCCGGACGACGCGCCGCTGGCCGTGGCCGAGCTGATCCGGCTGCTCGGCGCGCTCGGTGTCGACGCGCCTTCGGTGCGTTCCTCGGTGTCCCGGCTCAAGCGCCGTGGGCTGCTGGTGCCGGGCCGTACGGCGCAGGGCGCCGCCGGGTACGCGCTGTCGGGCGAGGCGCGTGAGCTGCTGGACGACGGGGACCGCCGTATCTACCTACGGCCCGCGCCAACGCTCGGCGACGGCTGGGTACTTGCCGTGTTCTCGGTCCCGGAGGCCGAGCGCAACAAGCGCCATCTGCTGCGCTCCCGGCTGGGCGGGCTGGGCTTCGGCACGGCCGCGCCCGGTGTGTGGATCGCGCCCGGCAGGTTCTACGAGGAGACCCGGCACACCCTGCGGCGGCTGGGGCTCGACCCGTACGTCGATCTCTTCACCGGCAGCCATCGCGGCTTCGCGCCGACGGCCGAAGCGGTGACCCGCTGGTGGGACCTGCCGGCGGTCGCCGGGCAGCACGAGGAGTTCCTGGCCCGGCACGAACCGGTGCTGCGGGCCTGGGAGAAGCGCGATTCGGTGCCGCCCGAGGACGCCTACCGCGACTATCTGCGGGCGCTGGACTCCTGGCGGCATCTCCCGTACACGGACCCGGGCCTGCCGGCCGAACTGCTGCCGGACGACTGGCCGGGCGCCCGTTCCGCCGATGTGTTCTTCGCGCTGCACGGCCGCCTGCGGGAGGCCGGGCTGGCCTTCGTACAGCTCAAGGACGGCCTCAGCGAAGGGTGAGCCGGGGCTTCGGCCCGTCGGTGCGGCCTGTCGGGGGCGGCCGGCTGCCTGCCAGGTACGGCAGTGGCCAGGGCGCCCCCGGGCCCGCGTACCCCTGGTCGGCGGCGGCGTGCAGGGTCCAGTGCGGGTCGTGGAGGTGCGGCCTGGCGAGGGCGCAGAGGTCGGCGCGGCCCGCCAGCAGCAGGGAGTTGACGTCGTCCCAGGACGAGATCGCGCCGACGGCGACGACCGGCACCGCCAGGGTGTTGCGGATCAGGTCGGCGTACGGCGTCTGGTACGAGCGGCCGAACTCGGGGCGTTCACCGGCGACGACCTGGCCCGTGGAGACGTCGATCGCGTCGGCGCCGTGTGTCGTGAAGGCGCGGGCGATCTCGACGGCGTCCTCGGGTGTGGTGCCGCCGGGTGCCCAGTCGGTGGCGGAGATCCGGACGGTCATGGGCCGGTCGGCCGGCCAGTCGGCCCGTACCGCGTCGAAGACTTCGAGCGGAAAGCGCAGCCGGTTCGCGAGCGGACCGCCGTAGGCGTCGGTGCGGTGGTTGGTCAGTGGGGAGAGGAAGCCGGAGAGCAGATAGCCGTGGGCGCAGTGGAGTTCGAGCAGATCGAACCCGGCCCGGCCGGCGCGTCGGGCCGCTGCGGTGAACTGCTCGCGGATCGAGACGAGTTGGCTGTGGTCGAGTTCGTGCGGTGTCTGGCTGACCCCGGGCAGATACGGCAGCGGTGAGGCGGCCGACACCGGCCAGTTGCCCGTGGGGAGCGGTTCGTCCATGCCGTCCCACATCAGCCGCGTCGAGCCTTTGCGTCCCGAGTGGCCGAGCTGGACGCCGATGGCCGTGCCGGGCGACTGGGTGTGCACGAAGTCGGTGATCCGGCGCCAGGCGTCGCCCTGTTGGTCGGTGTAGAGGCCGGTGCAGCCGGGGGTGATTCTGCCCTCGGGGCTGACGCACACCATCTCGGTCATGACGAGTCCCGCGCCGCCGAGGGCGCGCCCGCCGAGATGGACGAGGTGGAAGTCGGCGGGGACCCCGTCGACGGCCGAGTACATGTCCATGGCCGAGACCACCACCCGGTTGCGCAGGGTCAGTTCACCCAGTTGGAAGGGGGTGAACATCGGTGGGGTGCCGGGCGGGCAGCCGAACTCGTCCTCGACGGCCCGGGTGAACCGCTCGTCGCGCAGCCGCAGGTTGTCGTGAGTGACCCGGCGGCTGCGAGTGAGCAGGCCGAAGGCGAACTGCCGTGGCGGCTGGTCGGTGTAGGTGGCCAGTTCCTCGAACCAGCGCAGGCTCGCCGCCGCCGCGCGCTGGGTCGATTCCACGACGGGGCGGCGTTCGCTCTCGTACGCGGCGAGCGCGGCCGGCAGGTCCGGCTGCTCCTCGACGCAGGCGGCGAGCGCGAGAGCGTCCTCGACGGCGAGTTTCGTGCCGGAGCCGATGGAGAAGTGCGCGGTGTGGGCCGCGTCCCCGATCAGCACCGTGTTGCCCTTGCTCCAGCGCTTGTTGACGACGGTACGGAACGCCGTCCAGGCCGACGCGTTGGAGCGCAGCGGCCGTCCGCCGAGCGCGTCGGCGAAGATTTTCGCGCACCGCTCGACGGACTGCGTCTCGTCGAACCGGTCGAACCCGGCGGCCCGCCAGACCTCTTCGCGCATCTCGACGATGACGGTGCTGGCCGCCTTCGTGTAGGGGTAGCCGTGGAGCTGCATCACGCCGTGTTCGGTCTCGGCGATCTCGAAGCGGAACGCGTCGAAGGCGAAGTCGGCGGCGAGCCAGATGTACCGGCAGCCGTGGGTGGTGACGCTGGGCTCGAAGACGTCGGCGTACGCGGCGCGGATGCGGCTGCCCGCCCCGTCGGCGGCGATGACCAGGTCGTATTCATCGGCGAGTCGACCGGCCGGCGGTGCCTCCGTACGGAAGTGGAGTGTGACGCCGAGACCGGCGCAGCGCTCGCGCATGATTTCCAGCAGTCTGCGCCTGCCGAGCGCGGCGAAGCCGTGTCCGCCGGAGGTGAGGGTGCGGCCCCGGTGGACGATGTCGATGTCGTCCCAGCGGACGAACTCCCGCTGGAGCGCGGTGTGCACGGCGGGGTCGGCGTGCTCGATGCCGCCCAGGGTCTCGTCGGAGAGGACCACACCGAAGCCGAAGGTGTCCTCGGGGGCGCCGCGCTCCCAGACGGTGATCTCGCGGGCCGGGTCGAGCCGTTTGAGCAGGGCGGCGGCGTACAGTCCGCCGGGTCCGCCCCCGACGACCGCGACGCGCAACGGCCGGGCCACGCTCAGGGCCTCTCGTTCGGATCGTGCCGGGCTCGCGGGTGCCGGTGCCGCGCCTCGCGGCGTTGTCGTCGGCCGGCGACGCTCCGCGTCGCCTCCCTCCTCCACGTTGCGATCCACGACACCAGCACCCGCTCCCTGATCCGGCCTGATCCGAACGAAAGACCCTAACGTCCCTGCCACTTCGGGGGCCGCTTCTCGGTGAACGCGGCGTGGAACTCCGCGTAGTCGGCGCCGTTCATGAGCAACGCCTGGGTGGCCGCGTCCAGTTCGACGGCGGCGGCGAGCGGCATGTCGAGTTCGGCGGTGAGCAGCGCCTTGGTCTGCGCGTGGGCCAGGGCCGGGCCTTCGGCGAGCCGGCGGGCCAGCTCGGCCGCGCGTGCGTCGGCGCCGCCCTCCTCGGTCAGCTCGCTGATGAGTCCGATCCGCTCGGCCTCGGGTGCGCGGACAGGATCGCCCAGCATCAGCAGCCGGGTGGCGTGGCCGAGCCCGACGACGCGGGGCAGCAGGTAGGCGGCGCCCATGTCACCGCCGGAGAGCCCGACCCGGGTGAAGAGGAAGGCGAAGCGCGCGGTGGGGTCGGCGACGCGGAAGTCGGCGGCGAGCGCGAGGACAGCCCCCGCGCCGGCCGCGACCCCGTGCACGGCGGCGATCACCGGGAACGGGCACTCCCGGACCGCCCGTACGACCTGCCCGGTCATCCGGTTGAAGTCGAGGAGCTGCGCGGTGTCCATGGCGAGCGTCGCGCCGATGATGTCGTCGACGTCGCCGCCGGAACAGAAGCCGCGCCCCTCACCGGCCAGCACGAGCGCGCGCACGGAGCGCTCCCTGGACAGCTCGGCGAGCAGATCGCGGAGATCGGCGTAGGCGCCGAAGGTGAGCGCGTTGAGTTTTTCCGGGCGGGCGAGAGTGACGGTGGCGACGCCGTCGTCACGCGTCAGCCGGAGATGGCGCCACTCCTCGGTACGGGGTGCGGAACCGGAAAAGGGGCTCATGGAGTGCGGCCTCCTTCAGCGCGTGCTGCGGTTCCCGCACGGTATCACTTGTGTGTGACCGTCGTCACGGGGACGCGATATTCTGACGGACATCGCCCGTGTCCCCCGGGTCCGGCAAAGGTCCCGCCCGAGATGTGGCACAGGTCCCATTCCGGACGGGCTGTCGCCCCTTGTCACCCGGGTTGCGCTCCGTAAGGTTGAAGTTAATACTTCGTGTCCCTTCGAACGGATCTCCCCCTTTGTCCCAGGCCTCCAGCTCCTCCGCATGGCGTATCGCGCTCCCGCACAGCGCGTCCGCCGTGCCGATGGCGCGTGCGCTGATCCGGACAGCGCTCGCCGAGCTGCGGGAGACGGTCACCGACTGCGACACGGCGGAGCTGCTCACCGCCGAGCTGGTGGCCAACGCGGTGGAGCACACGACGGGGACCACACCGATCGAGCTGGTGGTGCGGCTGCTGCCGACCGGCTGCCAGGTCGAGGTGCACGACTGCGACCCGAGGCCGCCCGGCGACCTCACGCACGGCCACTCCACCCCGCCGGACCCGTGGCAGGAGTACGGCCGGGGGCTGCTGCTGATCCGGACGCTCAGTTCGGACTGCGGTCACCGGTCGACGGAGCAGGGCAAGGCGGTCTGGTTCACCCTCCCCGCCCGCCCGGCCGCCGACCGCGCTGGCGCGTAACAGCCGCGTACATGACCGACCGTCGCACCGCCGGCCGCATGACTATTCGGCGGCGCCGGCCAGGGTGGCGACCAGGACCGCCTTGATGGTGTGCAGCCGGTTCTCCGCCTCGTCGAAGACCACCGAGTACGCCGACTCGAAGACCTCGTCCGTGACCTCCAGCTCCGTGAGGCCGTGGCGCCGGTGGATCTCCCGGCCGACCTCGGTACCCAGGTCGTGGAAGGCCGGCAGGCAGTGCAGAAACTTGACCTCGGGGTTCTCCGTCGCCCGCAGCACGTCCATGGTTACCGCGTAAGGACCGAGCGCCTTGATGCGCGCGTCCCAGACCTCCTGGGCCTCCCCCATCGACACCCACACGTCGGTGAGCACGAAGTCCGCCCCCGCGACACCCTCCTCGATGTTCTCGGTGAGCGTGAGCCGGGCCCCGCTGACCTCGGCGGCCTTCCTGGCGAGGGTGAGGACGTCGTCGTGCGGCCAGTAGTCGCGGGGCGCGACGATCCGTACGTCCATGCCCAGCAGCGCGCCCGTGACCAGGTAGGAGTTGCCCATGTTGAAGCGGGCGTCGCCCAGATAGGCGAAGGCGATCCGGTCCACCGGCTTGTCGGTGTGCTCGGTCATCGTCAGCACGTCGGCGAGCATCTGGGTGGGGTGCCAGTCGTCCGTGAGCCCGTTGAACACCGGCACGCCCGCGTGGGCGGCCAGCTCCTCGACCGTCGCCTGGGCGTCGCCGCGGAACTCGATGCCGTCGTACATCCGGCCGAGCACCCGCGCGGTGTCCTTCGCCGACTCCTTCTTCCCGATGTGCGACCCGGCCGGGTCGATGTACGTCGTCGAAGCCCCCTGGTCGGCCGCCGCGACCTCGAAGGCGCAGCGCGTGCGGGTCGACGCCTTCTCGAAGATCAGGGCGATGTTCTTGCCGCGCAGCCGCTGGACCTCGGTGCCCGCCTTCTTGGCGGCCTTCAGCTCGGCCGCCAGCTCGACCAGACCGCGGAACTCCTCGGCCGTGAAGTCCAGCTCCTTGAGGAAGTGGCGGCCTGCGAGGTCTATCGCCATGATGACTGCTCCTGGGGCACAGATAGAGGACGGCTCATACCGGGAAACTGAAACTATATACGACGGGTCGCATTGCTATTCAGTGATGTGACGCGACCGGTGTCACCCGGCGTCGCGCTCGACGGGACAGCTCATACAGCGCGGACCGCCCCGGCCCCGGCCCAGCTCACTGCCCCGGATCTCGATGACCTCGATGCCCTGCTTGCGCAGATGGATGTTGGTGGTGACATTGCGCTCGTACGCCACCACGACGCCCGGTTCGACGGCGAGGACGTTGCAGCCGTCGTCCCACTGCTCGCGCGCCGCCGAGTGCACGTCCTGCGTCGCGGTCAGCACCCGGATCTCCGGCAGCCCGAGCGCCGCGGCGATCGCCCGGTGCATGTGCTCCGGCGGATGGTCGGTCACCTTGAGTTCGTTGCCGCCGCTGCCCGGCTCGATCGTGTACGAGCGGAGCATGCCGAGCCCCGCGTACTGGGTGAACGTGTCGTGGTCGACCATCGTCATGACCGTGTCGAGGTGCATGAACGCGCGCCGCTTCGGCATGTCGAGCGCCACGATCGTGGTCGCCGAACCGGCCTCGAAGAGACCGCGCGCCAGCATCTCCACGGCCTGCGGGGTGGTGCGCTCGCTCATCCCGATCAGCACGGCGCCCTTGCCGATGACCAGGACGTCACCGCCCTCGATCGTGGACGGATAGTCGTCCTGCCCCTCCGACCAGTGGTGGAAGGGACCCGCGAGATCGCCGGTGAACAGCGGATGGTGCTTGTAGATCGCCTCGAAGTGCACCGTCTCGCGCTGCCGCGCCGGCCAGCGCATCGCGTTGATCGACACCCCGTCGTAGATCCAGGCGGAGGTGTCCCGGGTGAAGAGGTGGTTCGGCAGCGGGTCGAGCAGCAGGTCGTCCAGCTCCATCACATGGAAGCGGACGGACGTCGGCTCGGCGTGCCGCGCCAGGAACTCGCGCTTGGTCATCCCGCCGACCAGCGCCTCGGTCAGCTCCTCCGTGGGCAGCTCGTCGAAGACCGCCCTGAGATGGTCCGTGGCGAGCGGGCCGTACTCCTTCTCGTCGAAGACCCGGTCCAGCACGAGACGCCGCGCCGCCGGCAGCTCCAGGGACTCCCGCAGCAGATCGCCGAAGAGATGCACCTCGACACCGCGCCCGCGCAGCACGTCGGCGAAGCCGTCATGCTCCTCCTGGGCCCGCCGCACCCACAGCACGTCGTCGAAGAGCAGCGCGTCCTTGTTGCCCGGAGTGAGCCGTTTCAGCTCCAGGCCGGGGCGGTGCAGTATGACGCGGCGCAGCCGCCCGGCCTCGGAGTCGACATGGAATCCCATGCCTCCATCCTCACCGCACGGCGCGCCGTTCACCCGTCAAACGGACCACGACGATCCGTCGCCCTGGTCACAGCCGGGGGTCGACCGGCTCCGACTCCAGCGCCAGGACGGCGAACACCGCTTCGTGCACCCGCCACAGCGGCTCCCCCTCGGCGAGCCGGTCCAGGGCCTCAAGACCCAGCGCGTACTCACGCAGCGCCAGCGACCGCTTGTGGCCGAGGAACCTGCCGCGCAGCCGCAGCAGATTCTCCGGGCGGGTGTACTCGGCGCCGTAGATGATCCGCAGGTACTCGCGGCCACGGACCTTGACGCCCGGCTGGACCAGCCGGCCCTTGCCGTCCCGTACCAGCGCCTGGAGCGGTTTGACCACCATGCCCTCACCGCCGCGCTCGGTCATCTCCAGCCACCAGTCGACACCGGAGCGGACCGACTCCTCGTCGCCCGTGTCCACGACCAGCCGCCGGGTGACCTGGAGCAGACCGGTCGGGTCGTGCTCCACGAGCCGGTCGAGCCAGGCCAGCTGCTGGTCGTGGGGCACGGCGGCGAGGCTGCGGCCACGGGCGGCCAGCAGCTGGAACGGCGCGAGGCGCACCCCGTCCAGACCGTCCGTCGCCCAGCAGTAGCGGCGGTACGCCTCGGTGAACGCGGCGGCGTCGGAGGCCCGCTCCCGCTGTGTGGCCAGCAGCGCGCCCGCGTCGACGCCTCGCGCCACCGCCGCTTCGAGCGCGCCGGTCACGGCGGGGAACGCGGCGCCCGCCGCAGCGCCGACCGCCGCGTACTGGGTGCGCAGCAGACCGGTCGCCTTCAGCGACCAGGGCATCAGCTCGGCGTCCAGCAGCAGCCAGTCGGTGTCCAGCTCCGCCCACAGCCCGGCGGCGGTGACGGCGGTGCGCAGCCGGTCCAGCACCTCCTCGGTGACGGCGGGGTCGTCGAAGAAGGGCCGTCCGGTGCGGGTGTGCAGGGCGCCGGTCGGTCCTTCACCGCTCTGGTTGCCGACGCCGAAGCGCTCGGCGGCGGCTGCCGCGTCCCGGCAGACCAGCGCCACGGCGCGCGAGCCCATGTGCTTCTCCTCGCACACGACCTGCGCCACGCCGTCCTCGCGGTACTGCGCGAACGCCTCGGCCGGATGCTCCAGATAGCCCTCCTCGCCGGAGGTGGCCGTCGGCGCCATGGTCGGCGGCAGGTAGGCCAGCAGCCGCGGGTCGATCGCGAAGCGGCTCATCACCTCCAGAGCGGCGGCGGCGTTCTCCTCGCGGACCGAGAGCCGGGCCATGTGCCGGGTCTCCACGATGCGCCGGCCGTGCACGTCGGCGAGGTCGAGCGGCCTGCCCTCCCTGCCTCCCGGCGCCTCGGTGGCCAGCGGCCTGGCCGGCTCGTACCAGACCCGCTCGGCCGGTACGTCGACCAGCTCGCGCTCCGGCCAGCGCAGCGCGGTCATCTTGCCGCCGAAGACCGCGCCGGTGTCGAGGCAGATGGTGTTGTTGATCCAGGAGGTGTTCGGCACGGGTGTGTGTCCGTAGACCACGGCGGCGCGGCCCCGGTAGTCCTCGGCCCACGGGTAGCGCACGGGCAGGCCGAACTCGTCGGTCTCGCCCGTGGTGTCGCCGTACAGGGCGTGCGAGCGGACCCGGCCCGAGGTGCGACCGTGGTACTTCTCGGGCAGCCCGGCATGGCAGACCACCAGCTTGCCGCCGTCCAGGACGTAGTGGCTGACGAGCCCGTCGATGAAGGTCAGCACCTCCTGGCGGAAGGTGTCGTCCTCCTTCCCCAGTTGCTCGACGGTCTCCGCGAGACCGTGGGTGGTCTGCACCTTCCGGCCCTTCAGCCAGCGGCCCAGCTTGTTCTCGTGATTGCCGGGCACGCACAGGGCGTTGCCCGCCGCGACCATGCCCATCACCCGGCGCAGCACACCGGGGCTGTCGGGGCCCCGGTCGACGAGGTCGCCGACGAAGACGGCCGTGCGGCCGTCGGGGTGGACGCCGTCGGCGTAGCCGAGCCTGCCGAGCAGGGTCTCCAGCTCGGAGTGGCAGCCGTGGACGTCGCCGATGATGTCGAAGGGGCCGGTGAGGTGGGTGAGGTCGTTGTAGCGGCGTTCGAGGGTGACCCGGGCTGCGGACACCTCCTCCTCGCTGCGCAGGATGTGCACCTTGCGGAAGCCCTCGCGCTCCAGACCGCGCAGCGAGCGGCGCAGCTCGCTGCGGTGCCGCCTGATCACATGGCGGGGCATGGTGGCGCGGTCGGGGCGGGTGGCGTTGCGCGCGGCGCAGACGTCCTCGGGCAGGTCGAGGACGATCGCGATGGGCAGCACGTCGTACTCGCGGGCGAGCTTCACGAGCTGTCTGCGGCTCTCGGCCTGGACGTTGGTGGCGTCCACGACGGTGAGCCGGCCAGCCGCGAGCCGTTTGCCCGCGATGTAGTGCAGGACGTCGAAGGCGTCGCCGCTCGCGCTCTGGTCGTTCTCGTCGTCGGCGACGAGGCCGCGGCAGAAGTCCGAGGAGATGACCTCGGTGGGCTTGAAGTGGCGTGCGGCGAAGGTGGACTTGCCGGATCCGGTGGCGCCGATGAGGACCACCAGGGACAGGTCGGTCACCGGCAGGACGCGGCCCGCGGTGTTGTCGGTGGCGGTGTTCTGCGTGTTGCTGCTCATGCGGCCTTCGCCTCCTTCAGTGCGGTGAACACGGCCATCTGCGTGGGCGGCCCCACCTCGGGGTCGTCGGGTCCTACGGGAACGAAGTCGACGCCGTATCCGTACCGTTCGGCCGTCTCGGCCGCCCAGCGGCGAAACTCCTCGCGGGTCCACTCGAAGCGGTGGTCGCTGTGGCGTACCGTGCCCGCGGGCAGCGTCTCCCAGCGCACGTTGTACTCGACGTTGGGCGTGGTCACGACCACCGTGCCGGGCCGCGCCGAGCCGAACACCGCGTATTCGAGGGCGGGCAGCCTGGGCAGGTCGAGATGTTCGACGACCTCGCTCAGCACTGCCGCGTCGTAGCCCTTCAGCCGCTTGTCGGTGTAGGTGAGTGAACCCTGCGTCAGGCTGACCCGGCCGGCCTGCCGCTCGCTCATCCGGTCCAGCTTGAGCCGGCGCGCGGCGATGGTGAGCGCCCGCATCGACACGTCCACGCCGGTGATCCGGGTGAACCGCACGTCCTTGAGCAGACCCTGCACCAACTGGCCCTGTCCGCAGCCGAGGTCGAGCACGCTGCTCGCGCCCGCCTCGCGCAGGGCCGTCAGGATCGCCGTACGCCGCTGGTCGGCGAGCGACGGCTCCTTCACCTCGGGCTCGGCCACCTCGGCCACCTCGGCCACCTCGGCCGTCGTCTCCCCGACCTCTGTCGCTTCCCCTTCCGGTTCGGTCTGCGGCTCCTCCACCGCGTTGTCGAGCGCCTCGACGTCGATGTCGTCGGCCTCGGCGAGCCGTACCAGTTCGAGCCGTTCCATGGCCGCCCTGGTCAGACCCCAGCGACGGGCCAGATAGCGGCTGGTGATCAGCTTCTTCTCGGGGTGGTCGGCGAGCCAGCCCTCCCCGGCCCGCAGCAGCTTGTCGACCTCGTCGGGCGCCACCCAGTAGTGCTTGGCGTCGTCGAGGACCGGCAGCAGTACGTACAGCTGGCGCAGCGCGTCGGCGAGGCGCAGCTCACCCTCCAGGACGAGCTGTACGTAGCGGGACTCGCCCCACTCGGTGAACCGCTCGTCCAGTGCCACCGGACGCGCCTCCACCGTGCTCCAGCCGAGCGGTCCGAACAGCTGCCGGACCAGCTCGGCGCCGCCGCGCGCGGGCACGGCGGGTACGTCGATCCGCAGCGGCAGCGGATTGGCCGCGCGCTCGGGCAGCGCCCGGCAGTCACCGCGCAGCGCGCTCTTGAAGACCGTGCTCAGCGCGACGGCCAGCAGGGAGGACGCCGCGTAGGGGCGGTCGTTGACGTATTGCGCGAGAGCGGCGTCGGGCGCGCCGCCCCTGCCCTTGCCCCGGCCGCGCCGGAGCAGCGCCTCGGGATCGACCTCCAGCAGCAGCGCGGCAGTGCAGCGCTCGGCGGTCGCCTCGGGGTAGAGGACATGCGCCGTGCCGTGGGCGGTGGAGAACGTCTGCGCCTTGTCGGGATGCTTGTGCAGCAGGAAGCCGAGGTCGGTCGCCGGACGCTCAGGGGTGCCGGTCGTACTGATCGTCAGGAACACCCGATTGAGTATTGTCTGCCCGGCCCGCCCCGACCACGGGTTTTCACCATGATTCCGGTCCGGTCAGCGCGTCCAGCCCGGCTATCTCCTCGGGTCCGACCCGGCAGCAGCCACCGACCAGCCGCGCCCCCGACGCCTGCCAGGCCCGCACCATCGACGGATCGAACGTGCCCGCCCCACGCCAGCTCCGGGCCGTGGCGTCCCAGCGCTCGCCGCTGTTGGGATACACGACGACGGGTTTGCCCGTCACCGAAGCGGCCAGCGCCACGGCGGCTTCGGTGTCGCCCGGCTCGCAGCAGTTGACTCCCACGGCGATCACCTGCTCCGAACCGGCCGCCAGGGCGAACGCCTCCGCCAGCGGCTGGCCAGCCCTGGTCCGCTCCCCCCCGACGGTGTACGAGAGCCAGACCGGCACCCCGCAGCCCTCGGCCGCGGCGAGCATCGCCCGCGCCTCGTCGGTGTCGGGCACGGTCTCCAGCGCGAGGACGTCGGGGCCGGCTGCGGCCAGCGCCTCGATCCTCGGCCGGTGGAACCGTTCGAGTTCGGCCACGGACAGGCCGTACCGCCCCCGGTACTCGCTGCCGTCGGCCAGCGTCGCGCCGTAAGGACCGACGGACGCGGCCACCCAGATCTCGTCCTCGCCGGTGTCCGCCGCCGCACGGGCCAGCTCGACGCTGCGTCCCAGCAGCCTGTCCGCAGCTTCGCGCGGCACTCCGCGCCGCGCGAAGCTCTCGTACCCGGCCTGATAACTGGAGGTGATCAACACCCGGGCACCCGCCCGCACATACGCCGTGTGGGCCGCCTCGATCTGCCCGGGATCGTCGAGGAGAAGCCGCGCCGACCACAGCTCGTCCGACAGGTCGCAGCCCTGCGCGGCGAGCTGATTGGAAAGGCCACCGTCGAGGAGGACGGTCTCCCGCGCGAGGGCGGCGGCGAGCGTACGGACGGGTTTCACAGCTTCTCCCTCCCTCTTCTTCCTTGTTCTTCCTGTCGCGCTTCTTGCTGTCCCGCTTCTGGCTCCGTCCCGCTTGCTCAGCCGAGCTGGGACTGGACCTGCGCCGAGATCAGCTCCACATGGTCGAGGTCGTCCAGATCCATGACCTGGAGATACATCCGCTGGGAGCCGACTGCCGCGTACTGCCCGATCTTGTCGACCACTTCGGCCGGCGTGCCCGCGAGCCCGTTCGCCTTCAGTTCCTCCACTTCCCTTCCCAGCGTGGCGGCGCGGCGCGCCACCTCGGCGTCGTCCTTGCCCACACAGACGATCAGCGCGTTGGAGTACACGAGATCGTCCCCGGGGCGCCCTTCCTGCTCCAGCGCGGCCCTGACCCGGCCGAACTGCTTCTCGCTGTCCTCGATCGAGCCGAACGGCATGTTGAACTCGTCGGCGTACTGCGCGGTGAGCCGGGGCGTACGGGTCGCGCCGTGGCCGCCGATCAGCACCGGCACCTTGGCCTGGGCCGGCTTGGGCAGCGCGGGCGAGTCGGTCAGCTGGTAGTACGTCCCGTCGTAGCTGAACGTCTCCCCGGTGGGCGTCCCCCACAGGCCCGTCACGATGGCCAGCTGCTCTTCCAGCCGGGCGAACTTCTCCTTGGGGAACGGAATGCCGTACGCCTTGTGCTCCTCCTCGAACCAGCCGGCGCCCAGGCCCAGTTCGATCCGGCCGCCGGACATCTGGTCCACCTGCGCGACCTGGATGGCCAGCACTCCCGGCAGCCGGAACGTGCCCGCCGTCATCAGCGTGCCGAGCCGGATCCGCTTGGTCTCACGGGCCAGACCCGCCAGGGTGATCCACGCGTCGGTGGGGCCCGGCAGCCCGTCGGCGGATCCCATCTTCAGGTAGTGGTCCGAGCGGAAGAAGGCGTCGAAGCCGAGGTCTTCGGTGGCCTTGGCCATCCGCAGCAGTGTCTCGTAGCCGGCCCCCTGCTGGGGCTCGGTGAAAATTCGAAGATCCATGACATCCATCCTGCACCTTCCGACCCGCACCATCGAACAGCGTCAACCTCACGGCGCCCGGGCAGTGACCGGCGGCCCGCGATGATCGTTGGCTCGGGCGGAGCCGGACCGTCCGGCCCACGAGGAGGCCGTCATGTCCCAGGAAGCAACATCCGCCGAGTCCGCGCCGGAGCAGTCGGGCCAGGACGAGGCCCCCAAGGGGCTGCTCCAGCGGATGGAGGAGCTGATGGAGACGCTGACCGCCGATCTCTCCCAGCTGGACGCCGATCTCCAGACGTCGGCGGAACGTCTCGCGGCCGACGCCGCCACTCCCCTGTCTTAGCGGTCCCGCGGTCGTGTCGTAGCTGCCCCGCCGTCGGTCGTAGCGACCCCGCGCGGTACGTCATGGCGCTCCCCCGCCCAGTCTGCGCAGCATCCCGCCGAGCCGGTCCCCGGTCTCGTCCGCCGCGTCGATCGCCTCGATGCACTGCCAGTACAGCCCCTCCTCGTCCGTGGCACACGCGACGGCCACCAAGGCGATCCCCACCTCGCCGAACAGCCCGTCGAGCGCCGTCAGGGCACCCCTCACATCGGCCACCCCGGACAGCTGCGCCGCCCTGATCTCCGCACCGCCGCGCAGCGCCGGGGGACCGACGGCGCCGCCGCCGCGCTCGCCCGCCTCGCCCAGCTCGCGGGCCTCGGCGCGCAGTTCCGCGGGGCCGCCGTACGCCAGCCGGCTGCCGATCGCCTGCGCGAGTGCCTGCGCCTGCCCCGCCTCGGCCAGCACCGCACGCGCGTCGGCGCTGCCGGCCAGCACATTCCTGCTCACCCCGATGAGCCGCTCCGCGTCCATCGCCCACCCCCGATCGTCCGTCCCGTCACCCAGCCCGCCTCGACCCACTACCTAGAGTGAGCGACAGGCGGCCGAAAGGCCAGAGGAATACGGAAATCTGTGGACAGCGGGGCAGTTGTGCGAAACTCACTCACTCCGAAGAGTGACCAGGCCGATGATCAGAGGACGCCTTCGGCGGGAAGCGGTGTTCGTTCCGGTCGATCTTCGCCGAGAGCGCGGCCAGGACGTCGATCCCCAGCACGTCGCAGAACTGCAGCAGATACGCCAGCACGTCGGCGACCTCGTCGGCCACCCGGTGCGCCGACTCCGGTTTCGCCATCACCCGCGCCGACTGCTCGGGCGTCAGCCACTGGAAGATCTCCAGCAGCTCCGACGCCTCCACGCTCAACGCCGCCGCCAGGTTCTTGGGAGTGTGGAACTCCTCCCAGTCCCGAGCGGCGGCGAACGCGACCAGCCGGCTCTGGAGCCCGGCCACATCGAGCTTCGCCGCGGACTCCGTACCGTCCCGAGCGTCCTGCGTCACGTACGCGCCTCTCCTCTGTGCTCTCCGTTGCGGCCACCCTCTCCGCTACGGCCTGGGTGCGGCGACCGCCGCGATGCCTTCGACCTCCGTGCCGACCGGCGCCAGCAGGAAGACGTTCTTGTCGACCCGGTGCATACCGCTGCCGAGGCCGAAAACGACGCCGCTGCTGAAGTCCAGAATCCGCTTGGCCACATCGCTCTCGGCGCTGGTCAGATCCAGCAGGACCGGGATCTGGGCGATGAGATATTCAGCCACTTCGCGCGCGTCGGCGAACACCTGCACCCGCAGCACGACGAAGCGCCGCTGCTCGGCCGCGTACTCCTCGGGCACCGTCCGGTGGTCGACCCGGGACGGCCATTCGTTTCGGCTGCGCAGCGGAACGACCTGGGCCAGGCCCTCCCACTGTTCGTCGGTGACGTCGTACCGGTCCCTGTCGTACCTGCTCACCGAACCACCCCTCCCGTGCCCTGTGTCTGCATCCGCATTCGGCCATCCTCCCGCTCCTCACCCGTTCGGCTCAACAGCGACACGGCTCGGCCGTCGGGGAATACGGGCGCCGCCGCGTGCTCCGCCGCACATCCGGCCCGCGCCCACCCGTCCTGGTTTGCCCGCCCAGGGCGCGGGCACGCGAGCACGGGTTGAAAAAAGGTCGACAGTTAGTCAGGTGGCACTCATGGCCCGAACCGCCCTCGGAGCAGAAACCCCCAAGTCCGACATACCAGGACCACACGGTAAAGCAGTCGGTATTTCGATAGCCGCCGCCGTCGGCGGTTTCCTCTTCGGTTTCGACTCCTCCGTGATCAACGGAGCCGTGGACGCCCTGGGGTCCCACTTCCATCTCGGCTCGTTCCTCTCCGGCTTCGTGGTCTCCATCGCGCTGCTGGGCTGCGCGGTGGGCGCGTGGTACGCGGGACGGCTCGCGGACAGTTGGGGCCGGCGGCGGGTGATGGTGCTGGGCGCCGTCATGTTCGTCATCAGCTCGATTGGTTCGGCCTTCGCCTTCTCCGTGCCCGACCTGATGGTGTGGCGGGTGATCGGCGGTCTCGGTATCGGGATCGCTTCAGTCATCGCACCGGCTTACATCTCGGAAGTGGCACCGGCCAAGGGCCGTGGCGCGCTCGGATCGCTGCAACAACTGGCCATCACCATCGGACAGTTGGTGGTGCTCAGCTCCAACAAGGGCATCGCGGGTGCGGCGGGCGGCGCTTCGCAGGAGCTGTGGTTCGGCATGCAGGCCTGGCGCTGGATGTTCCTGGTCGGTGTGATTCCGGCCGTCGTGTACGGCGTACTGGCCATGATGATCCCCGAGTCACCGCGCTATCTGGTGCTCAAGGGCCAGAACGACAAGGCCGCCGAGGTGCTGGCACGGGTCTCGGGCGAGGCCGATCCGCACGACCGGGTCGAGCAGATCAAGAACACACTGCAGAAGGAACGCAACAGCAGCTTCGCCGACATCAGGGGGACCAGGTTCGGGCTGCATCCGCTGGTGTGGGTCGGCATCATCATGGCCGCCTTCCAGCAACTCGTCGGCATCAACGCGATCTTCTACTACTCCACCACCCTGTGGAAGTCGGTCGGTTTCAGCGAGTCCAGCTCGTTCACCACGTCCGTGATCACCGCCGGGATCAATGTGGTGATGACGGTGGTCGCGATGCTGTTCGTGGACCGGGTGGGCCGCCGCCGGCTCCTCACCATCGGTTCGATCGGTATGTTCCTCGCGCTCCTGCTGACCGCCATCGCCTTCTCCCAGCAGCACGGCACCGGCGACAACGTCGCACTGCCCAGCCCGTACGGCCCGCTCGCGCTGGTCGGCGCCAACGCCTTCGTGGTGTTCTTCGCGCTCTCCTGGGGTCCGGTGCTGTGGATCATGCTCGCCGAGATGTTCCCGAACCGGATGCGGGCGATGGCGCTGGCGATCGGTACCGCGTCCAACTGGATCTTCAACTTCATCGTCACCTTCGCCTTCGAGCCGATGACCAAGCACGTCGGACTCTCCTGGCTCTACGGCACGTTCGCCTTCTTCGCCCTCGCGTCGTTCTTCTTCGTGCTGCGCAAGGTGCCCGAGACGAAGCAGCAGGAGCTGGAGTCGATGACGGGCGACACGTACCACCGGCCGGACGCCACTCCGCGCACCGCGGTCTGACCCCGTCCTCCTCGGCTTCCGCAGCTGTGAGCTGCCGCTTACGGACGGTGTACCGGCAACAAGGCGGCCCCTTTTACGCCGTCTTGTTGCCTCATATCTCCGCATCAGCCGACGGAACATCCAGGTAACAAGATCGTCTCGCCGTTTTCACCGGCCCTGCATACGTTGCGAATCGCACAGCCCTCGCCATCGTTCGACAACGACGGCGAGGGCATTGGTTCGCTCACGAGTAAGGCCCTCCCTTGTCTCAACTCACCAGACGTGCGAGACGTATCGCCACAGTGTTGGCACTGACATGCCTGCCCCTCACGCTGATCCAGGGGACCGCGACCGCCGCCCCCTCCCCCAAGCCGACCGCCCGCCAGCAGGGGTCCGTCGACCGCGTCGCCGGCGGATTCCGGGTCACCCTCGATCTCGACAAGCCGCTTCCCGTCACGGCCGGAGCACCGACGCTCTCGGCGGACGGCAAGAACCTCGGACCGGCGACTGAGTCCGCGGACGGCACATCGCTCTCCCTGGTGACCACCGACTCCTCGGTCGCCGCCGCCAGTTCCGTCACCACCGACGCCTTCGGGTCGCCGTCGAGCAGCGCTCCGGCGACACCGGCCCCCAAGACTCCCGCCGCACCGGCGGCGCCCACGATCACCCCGCAGACCCTCCGGGCCGATCCTTCGAAGCTCGGCAGCCACCATGTCTCCGAGGCCGTCTACGACTTCGGCGACCAGGCGCTGCCGCTGCTCAACATCGGCGGCACGCGCGGTGAGTTCGAGGGCAAGATCTATCTGCCGGACGGCCGGGGCAAGAAGCCCGTCGTCATCTTCGAGCACGGCCGGCACAGCTCCTGCTACGGCACCGGCAGGGCCAACCCGGCGGGCTGGCCCTGCCGTACGTCGCCGGACAGCACGGAGGACCGGGCCCCCATACCCAGCTTCCTGGGGTACGAGGCGCCGGCCCGCGCGCTCGCGAGCAACGGCTACGTCGTGGTCTCCGTGTCCGCCAACGCGATCAACGCGACGGACAACCAACTCGCCGCCGACTACGGCGCGCAGGCCCGTGGCGAACTCGTCCTCGACACCCTGCGGATGCTGAAGAAGGCCAACGCCGGCGACAAGGCCGTCTACCACGACGCCTTCACCAACAAGGATGTAAGTCTCGGTCAGGCGCTGTCGGGCGACGTGCGGCCGTCCGACCTGGCGGGTCGACTCGACCTGGGCGATGTCGGGATCATGGGGCACTCGCGCGGCGGCGAAGGGGTCGTGGCGGCCTCGACGCTCAACGACGCCCTGCCCCTCTCGCAGCAGTTCGGCATCAAGGCCGTACTGCCGCTGGCGCCGGTCGACTACGACCGTATCTCCCTCCCGAATGTGGCGACGGCGACGGTCCTGCCGTACTGCGACGGGGACGTGGAGAACCTGATGGGCCAGCACATCGTCGACGACTCGCGCCACAACTTCACCGACAACGTGCTCCGTTCGGCCGTGCTGGTGCAGGGCGCCAATCACAACTTCTTCAACACCATCTGGACACCGGGCGGCTGGCCGTCCGGCACCGGCGACGACTGGGCGGCGGCCAGCGGTGCCGACGACCCGGTGTGCGACCCGAAGTCCCCGACCACGACGAGACTCGACCCGGCGGAGCAGGTCCAGGTCGGCACCGCGTACATCGCCGGCTTCTTCCGGCTCACGCTCGGCGCGGAGAAGGAGTTCCAGCCGATGTTCGACGGGTCGGCCGTCACACCGCCGTCGACCCCGTTCGCGAGCATCGCGGTGACCGCGACGCAGCCCGCCAAGTCCCGCACGGACATCAACACGTTCGAGCACACCGACGCCGCGGTACGCGCCTCCGGGGGCGCCAAGGCCGAGGTGTGCGCCGGTATGGGCGGCAAGGGCGGCATGACACTTCCGCAGTCCCTGCCGTACTGCACCACGACCCTCAACGAGGCCGCCGTACCGCACTGGTCACCCGCACAGTGGGCCTGGAACATACCGTCGTCGCCGATGCTGCACATGACGTGGGCTGCGCCGGGCGGGCAGGTACGCGTGACGGTGCCGCGCGGCAACCGCGACCTCCGGCACTACCAGCAGCTCTCCGTGAAGGTGGCCGCCGACGAACTCGTTCCCGCCGGGACGGACTTGACCCTCAGCGTCGTCGACGGCGCGGGCCGCGCCTGGTCGTCGCCGGTCTCCGCGCTCAACCCGGCCGCCGTGACCCGGCTGCCGGGCGTCAGCTCCCCGTGGCTGCGCAAGGTCATCCTGCAACAGGTGACGATCCCGACCTCCTCGCTCAAGCGGATCGATCTGCGGGACGTCCGTGAGGTGCGCTTCACGGCCGCCAGGGGCGCGGACGGCGCGGCGGCCGGCGGTGTCTACCTCTCCGACCTCTCGGCCGAGAACCGCGCCGTTGGCTCCCGGGTCCCCGCCCAGCAGACGACCGTCGACCTGGCTCCGGCCTACGTCGAGGAGGGATCGGGCCCCGGAACGGCCGAGTTGGCCGCCGTACTGTCCCGTCCTTCCCGGCATCCGGTCACCGGTTATGTCAGTGTGTTCGGCTCCACGACCGGCAAGACCGGCGCGGCGATGCAGAAGGTGACCTTCGCCCCCGGCCAGGTCTGTGTGCCGGTACGGGTCCCCACGTACGGCGACACACTGCCGAGCACCACCGGATCCACCGCGTTCAAGGTGTCGGTGACCGACATCGCGGGCGGGGTGATGGGTGACCAGGGGTTCAACACCCTGACGGTACGCGAGGACGACGGAGTCACCGCCGGTACGCAGGCTCCGGAGGCCGGCGTCCCCGGCAGCGCGTGCGCCGAGTACAAGGCGTCGCTGAAGCCCGGCAAGCTGCGCGTCCAGGGTTCCGTCGCGGCGGGCTCGACCGTACGCGTCAGCGCGGACGGCTACCGGCGCGGCGAGAGCGTCGAGTTCACGCTGGGCGCGGCTTCGCTCGGCAGGGCCGTCGCTGACAAGCACGGCGCGGTGTCCTTCACCGTACGGATCCCGGACACGACTCCGAGCGGCAGGACGTCACTGACGGCGCTCGGCGCGGGTTCGCGCCACACGGACACCACGGAGGTGACGGTGCGCAGGGCGCACTGACGCGGCAACCCGTGTGTGGTGCGACAAGTCGGCGGCCCCGGGCGGCACATTCCGCCCGGGCCCGCCGGCTCAGTCGTACGCGTGGCAGCCGTACGCGGGTCAGCCGCGGTCGTGTCAGCCGTCCTCGAACCGGGCGTCAAGTGCGGTGACCACGCTGCGTAGTTCGCGGGCACCTTGCCGCGACATCGATGCCATCACACGGTCGAGGAGAGTGCGTCCTTCGAGCGGATCGCCGCAGCAGTACCAGTCGGTGTCGCCGAACTCGTCGTCGTGCCGGACCTGGCGCCTGGTACGGCGGCCGTACGCCTTCCACCGGCTCAGCGCCGAGGCCGTGTCGCCGGGCAGCAGATAGTTCCTGGTGCGTTCGATGCGCGCGATCTCGGACACCGCCGACGAGGAGAGACGGTCGATCGCGGTCCGCGTGCCCGCGCTTCGCGTGCCCTGTTGTGCGCGCTGCCGGTCCGGGAGTTCGGCCCGGACACGCCCTGGCCGTCTACGCGGCATGGACCTTTCGGTTGGTTGTCATATCCCCATCCTGCCACGGCCCTGCGGGCGGCCGTCAGGTGTTATGCACGTGTGGCCAACTCCCGTGCCTCGCTGCACTATCGTGCTGCTTCGCGACCAGGACGGGGGGTGCTCGGTGACGACGCAGGAGCTCAAGGCCGGTGATCCGCAGGAGATCGGCGGGTACGCGCTGCACGGCAGGCTCGGCGCCGGGGGCATGGGGGAAGTCTTCCTGGGCCGCTCGCGCGGCGGCCGCAAGGTGGCGGTCAAGATCGTACGGCCGCACATCGCCGACCAGCCGGGCTTCCGCGACCGCTTCCGCCGCGAGGTCGAGGCCGCGCAGCGGGTGGGTGGCTTCTGGACCGCTCCGGTGATCGGTGCGGATCCCGACGCCGAGACCCCGTGGGTGGCGAGCCAGTACATTCCCGCCCCCGATCTGGCGACGCTCGTGGCCGACGAAGGCCCGCTTCCCGCAGCGGAGTTACGCAGCCTGGGCGCAGGTCTTTCGGAGGCGCTGGACTCCATCCACCAGGCGGGTCTCGTGCACCGCGACATGAAGCCGTCGAACGTCCTGGTCACCGACGACGGTCCGCGGGTGATCGACTTCGGCATCTCGAAGGCCCTGGAGGGCGCGACCGTACTGACCGGCACCGGCACGGTCATCGGCACACCGGGCTTCATGTCCCCCGAGCAGGCCATCGGCGGGGAGGTCGGCGCCGTGAGCGATGTCTTCTCGCTCGGTTCGGTTCTCGTCTTCGCCGCCACCGGAGCCGGCCCCTTCGGTGAGGGCACCGCCCCGGCGCTGCTGTACCGCGTGGTCCACGACGAGCCGGACCTGTCCCAACTGCCCGCGTCCTTGCGGTCCGTCGTCGCCGCCTGCCTCACCAAGAAGCCGGAGAAGCGCCCGCGTCCCAAGGAAGTGCTGGACCTGCTGGCCCCGGCGGGCGGTGACCACGCGGCCCGGCCTCCGGTACCGGCTCCGCCGCCGTCGCCGACGGTGGTGGACGACGCCGCCGCCCGGCAGAACACCCGCACCCGAACGACGCCCGGACCGCCCGTGTCACCGGCACCGGCGGCACGAGCACCGGCAGCACCGGCACAGGCACAGGCACCGGCGCGGCGGCCGGCGCAGTCGCCGCGTCCGGTCCGGCCTCCCGCCTCCGCCGCCACCCCGACCGGCCGGTCCAGAGCCCGCGCCGGGACCGGTACGGGCGCGGGGGCGGCAGCGCGTACCGGCACAGGTGGGTATGCAGGCGCAGGCGCCATCACGCCTGCGGACTCCGCGTACCGGGCCACGGGAACCAAGCTCCCCACCGGCCGTCTCGTCATGCTCGGCTTCGTCGTCGTCTGCGTCTGCCTGTACTTCATGGGCAACGTCATGACGGTCCTGACCCTGCTGCCCATGCTCCTCATCGCCGCCGTCGTCGTGGCGATCGTGGCCAGGAGGAACCGCCGGGACAACGCCACCTCCGTCCAGGTGGATCCGCAGGGGCTGCACTTCACCTCCGGGAGCGTCGTCTGGTCCCGGAGGTGGGAGGAGCTGAGCTGGGTGACCGTCCAGCATCCGTCGTCCTTCGAGCTGACCGTCGTCATGGGGCTGCCCGAACACGGCAGTGTGCCGAACGTCTTCCGCGAAGGGCCGGGCCCCGCCCGCACCCAACCGGCAGCCGACCGGGCCTGGTTGTCGCTGAGCTTCGTCCTGCCCGCCTGGACGGAAGGTACGTTCGCCGAACTGCACGCCGAGTTGTCGCAGCATGCGCCGGACGTCTATCTCCCGACCCGGCTGCCGTCGTCGTCAGCTGATGAACGCCCCTGGCGTCGCTGAGCGTTGCCCTCGGCTCGATACAAGTCCAGGGTCGAGTCCAGGAACGGGTCCAGGAGGGCGAGCAGTTCGTCAGGGCGGTGCTGCGGGACGATGTGACCGCAGTCCTCGATGACGTGCCCGACGAGATCGTCGGCGAGCGGACGAAGTTGCCCTTCCAGCACCGGACCGACCGGCTGGGCGCCGATCGCCATCGTCGGTACGGTCAACCGGCCCGCTTCAGACGCTTGTTGGATCTGCCGGGCGCTGGTCGGCAGCGCCCGATAGTACGAGAAGGCGCAGCGCAGCGCCTCGCTTCCGGTGTACGCGCGGACGAACGCGTCGCGGACGGCGGGCCGCACGCCCGCACCGAGGGTGCCCGCGTCGAGGAACCAGTCGATGTACTCGGCCTCGTGGCCGACGAGTACGGATTCGGCGAGGCCGGGGACCGCGTGGAACCCGAACCACCACGGCGCGCCGTGCGCGAGGAACGACTCGGCCCCGGGCAGCGTGCCCAACAGCGACTCCATCACGACGAGTTGACGGACGAGGTCCGGTCGGCGCATGGCGAGGAGGAAGGCGGGCGGGGCGCCCGCGTCGATGCCGACCACCGCCGCTGAGGTCTCGCCGAGCGCGCCGAGGAGCGCTTCGGCGTCGGCCGCGAGCGTACCGGCGTCGTACCCGTCCACCGCCCGCGCGCTCGCACCGGCCCCGCGCAGGTCCGGTGCGATCAGCCGGTAGCGGTCGGCGAGCCCGGCCATGACGTCGGTCCACAGCTCCCAGGTGTGCGGGAAGCCGTGCAGCAGCAGGACGGCCGGGCCCTCGCCCGTGACGGCCACGTTGAGATCGATTCCGTTGGCCGTGACCCGGCGCAGTGCGACAGACATACGGGACCGCCTCCTAAGCAGTTACCAATGGTGACAACAAAACGGTAGGTAACTAGACTGGGGATGCCAAGACGGCACTTCTGACTCAGGTGGTGAGCTTCGGGTGACCTCCTCTTCGACCCCTTCGACTCGTTCGACCCCTTCGACCTCCTCGACCCCATCGGCACCGCGCCCGACCCCGTCGGCACCGCGCTCCGCCGACGGGCGCGGTGACCTGTTCGACCCGGGGTGCAAGACCCGTCGGCTGCTCGACAGGATCGGCACGAAGTGGATGTCGATGGCCGTGAAGGTGCTCGCGGAGGCATCCCCCGACGAGGTGCGCTTCGCCGAACTGCAGCGCAGGATGACCGGCGTCTCGCAGAAGATGCTGTCGGTCACCCTCCAGGGGCTGGCCAGGGACGGCCTGGTCGAGCGCCGCGTCGAGGCGTCGGTGCCGCCGCGCGTCTACTACCGCCTCACCCCGCTCGGCCTGTCGCTGGAAGGGCCGCTGGCCGCCGTACGCGCCTGGGCCGAGGAACACATGGCCGAGATCGACCGCGCCAACGAGCGCAGCCGCGAGAGCGCGGACCAACTCTGACCTGCGGACTTACCGCGTACGCAGACGTCGGACGACGTTGCGCCCGGCGACCGGAAACTACCCGGCGGTCCGCACGAACGCTTTGCGGTACGCGGTCGGTGTCGTCCGCATCTCCCTGCCGAAGTGGTGGCGGTAGGTGGCCGCGCTGTCGAAGCCGACGGCTGCGGACACCTCGCCGACCGAGCCCTCGCCCGACTCCAGCAGCGGCAGGCTCGCCGCTACGCGCTGGGCGACGACCCAGCGCATCGGGCTGGTTCCGGTGCGGCGGGTGAAGTGCCGCAGGTAGGAGCGTTCCGACATGCTCGCCGCCCGGGCCAGCATCGGCACGCTCAGCGGGGTGTGCAGACGCTCCAGCGCCCAGGCCATGCTGCACGCGACCCCGTCGCTGTCAGGGCTGACGGGACGGACGGCCGCCTCGATGAACTGCGCCTGGCCGCCCTCGCGATGGGGCGGGACCACGAAGCGCCGGGCCACGGTGTTGGCGACCGCGGCGCCGTGGTCGGACCGTACGAGATAGAGGCAGAGATCGATGCCGGCGGCGCTGCCCGCGCTGGACAGGATGTCGCCGTTGTCGACGTACAGCACGTCGGGATCCACGTCGATCTCCGGATGGCGCTCGGCGAGGGTGCGCGCGTACCGCCAGTGCGTGGTGGCGCGGCGGCCGTCCAGCAGGCCGGTCGCGGCGACGGCGAACGCGCCCGAGCAGATCGACACCAGGCGCGCACCGCGCGAGTGCGCCAGGCGCAGCGCGGCGACCAGCTCAGGGGAGACCTCCCCGCCCACCTCGGCGACGCCCGGCACGATCACCGTGTCCGCCGCCGCCAGCTCCGCGAGGCCGTACTCGGCGCGCAGGGTGACTCCGCCGACGACCCGCAGGTCCCGGCCGGGCTCCTGCGCGCACACCCGCAGGTCGTACCAGGGCTGTTCGCCGAGCTCCGGCCGCGCCAGGCCGAACACCTCGACCACCACGCCCAGCTCGAAGGGCGCCATCCCGTCGAAGGCCAGTACGGCCACTTCGTGTGTCGCGCTCACCCCGCGATGCTAGCGCCGCACGGAAACAAGCGCTTTCCCGATTCCACCGAGCGAACCAGAAGGAACGAGGTGTACCAGTCTTGACTTCCCATATTGGCGCCTAGATGCTGGCCGTTAAGAATAGAAAGCGTTTACCGTGACGATCCGTCACTACCCCCCACACGTCACTGAACCCATCAAGGGGTGACACATGTACCGAAGAATCTTGTCCGGCTTGTGCGGTGCCGCACTGCTCACCGCGGGCGTCCTGGTCGCACAGCCCGGCGGCGCGGCGCCCACGGACATCACCGCCACCGCCCGCACCGCGTCCGTCGCGGCAGCCGCAGGCGCCACCACACCTTTCGTCACGGTCGAAGCGGAATCCGGCACCCTCGGCGGCGGCGCCCGACTCCGTTCCATCAGCCCTGGGGCGCCGAAGCCGACGGCCGCATCGCTGGAGACCGAGGCCTCGGGTTACGCACTGACGGAGCTGAAGGCCAACGGCGATTCGGTGACCATGCCGAACAACACGGGCAAGGCCGCCAACACCCTGGTGGTCCGCGCCTCGATCCCCGACGCCCCGGCGGGCGGCGGTATCGACGCGACGCTGAACCTGTACGTGAACGGGACGTTCCGCCAGGCGATCGCGCTCAGCTCCCGCCAGGCGTGGAACTACCGCGGCGCGACCACCAACCCGGACGACCCGCACGCGGGCGGGGTGCCGTACCGCTTCTACAACGAGTTCCCCGTCCGGGTGACCGGCGCCCCGATCGCCGCGGGCAGCAGCATCAAACTCCAGAAGGACGCGGCCAACACGGCCGCCGTCTACGACGTCGACTCCGTCGACCTGGAGAACGTGGGACCGGCCCTGGCCCAGCCGGCCAACTCGATATCGGTGGTCAGCAACGGCGCGGATCCGAACTTCGGCAAGGATTCGACGGTCGCCATCCAGAACACGGTCAACGCGGCCCGCACCCAGAAGAAGTCGGTGTGGATCCCGCAGGGCAAGTACCTGACGAACAGCCTCGTGTCGAAGCCGCTGGACTTCACCGGCGTGAAGGTACAGGGCGCCGGCATGTGGTACACCACCATCTACCGCAAGGTCCCGCTGCCGGCCAACGCGTGGCGCTCGCAGATCACGGTGGGTTCGGGCACCACACTGACGGACCTTCAGATCGACGCCAACGCCGTCTGGCGGGACATCGGCGGCAGTGGCGGTTCGGACTACGGCGTCAACGCGAGCGGCGCGGGCGGCTGGCAGATCGACCACATCTGGACGCGCCATGTCGACGCCAACTGGCTGTCGGGCAGCAACGGCGTGGTCCAGAACAGCCGGACCGCGGACAGCTACGGCGACGGGTTCAACATCAACAACGGCAACACCCCGAGCCCTGACAAGCTCGGCACCAACATCACGGTCAAGAACAACTTCGCCCGCAACACCGGTGACGACTCCTTCGCGACGTACTCGGACGCCGGCGCCGACGGCAAGAACGGCCAGATCACCGGCGCGAAGATCCTCAACAACACGGCGGTAGCGCCCTGGTGGGCCAACGGCATCCGGGTCGCGGGCGGGAAGAACGTCGAGGTGCGGGACAACCTGGTGAACAGTGTGTCGTCGAACAACGCCCTGGAAGTCAGTGTGTTCGGCGACTCGGGACACCCCCTGGAGTCAGCGACGATCACCGGAAACGTCCTGACCGGCGGCGGCGGCTGGAACGGCCCCCGCCAGGGCGTACACATCGGCTCCCCCGGCCCCACCTCGCTGTTCCCGACCGCCTACACGAACGTCACCATGAGCAACAACATCATCCGCGGCTCCCTCAGCACGGGCCTCATGGTCGACAAGACCCGCGCGAACGTCACACTGACGAACAACACGATCGACCACCCGGCAACCCAGGGAATCCTGATAGCGGCGGGCGTGACCGGCACGGGCAAGTTCACCGCCAACACGGTGCGGAACCTGCTCCCGGGCCAGGTGGCCCAGCGGAACGACTCCCCGAACACCTTCAAGATCACCGGCTGAACGCGCCGGGGTGATGTCCGGATGTCCGGGCAACCGACTCCGGGCATCACCCCGACCTGGCGGGCAGCCTGTGCAACTCGAAGATGCCGACTTGCGGTTTGTCGCTTTGAATGGGTTGTGCGTGCGGGTACGCCTCGCCAAGGGAGACAGGCCATGGCCGCGACACTGATCACCGGAGCGATGCGGGACGTGTTCGAGACCAATACGCACTTCTGCTCCGACATCGCCTGTCCGTCGTCGAAGGCCGCGGTCAACATGCTCAGGGCCGAGGGGCCCACCGGTGGGTTCTTCGACGCCAACGGCACCATCCCCTGGTAGCGGGGTCGACCATGCCACGCCAACAGCAGCGGCGGTCGGACCGATGAACGGCGGCCCGGCGGGCGGTCCCGGCGCAGCCGGGGCGGGCAGCGTCGAGGCTCTGTTCGACCAGGCCAGGGCCGGTCTTGAGGTGTACGACACGAACTTCCGGGTCCTCCGGGCGAATCCCGCCGTCCTGCGCATGCGCGACAGGACCGCCGCTGCCGTGATCGGCGCCGACGTCAGAGACCTGGACCGGGGATTCCCGGTCTCCCCCGTCATCGAAGAAGTGCTGCGGACCGGGTCGACGGTCGAGGACCGTCCGATGACGGCGCATCCGAGGTCCGACGCGGGGCAGCGGCGCGAGTACGTCGTCACCGGCTACCCCCTGCGGGACGGCGACCGGACGACCGGCGCCGCCTCGATGGTCCACGACGTCACCGAGCAACTGCGCGAGCGAGCGGGCCTGGAGCTCCTGAGCACGGCGCGCGCTCACATCGGCAGCCATCTGGACGCGCTGCGCACCGCCCAGGAACTCGCCGACACGGCCGTCCCCGGCTTCGCCGACAGCGTCGCCGTCGACGTGGTGGAGTCCGTCCTGTCCGGTGACGCGCCGATCGGCCCGGTGAGCGGCCGGCTGCCCATGCGGCGCGCCGCGTTCCAGTCGCACGACGGTGCGTACGGCGCCTATCCGGTGGGCAGCGCCAGCGACTACGCGTTCCCCACGCCGTACACCCAGGCGCTGAGCGATCTGCGGCCCCGCCTGGTCGCTTCGGTCGCGCCGTACGGTCAGTGGCTCGCCCAGGACCAGCCGCGCGCCGAGTTCATCGCCAGGACAGGTGTGCACTCGTTCATCGCGGCGCCGCTGACCGTCCACGGGCTGGTGCTGGGGATGGCGACCTTCTACCGGGACGGCGCCCGTCCCGAGCCCTTCGACGAGGCGGACCTGTCACTCGCGACGCAGATCGCGGGCGTCACGGCGCTGTGTGTCGACAACGCGCGCCGCTTCACCCGTGAACACACCGTCGCGACGGCGCTGCAGCGCAGTCTGCTGCCCCGGACCCCACCGCGGGTGGCGGCGGTGCGCTCCGCCCAGTGCTACCTGCCGGGTGAGTACGGGGCCCACTGGTTCGACGTCCTCCCGCTGTCCAGCTGCCGGGTGGGGCTGGTCCTCGGGTATGTGCCGGGCGAGGACCTGTGGGCATCGGCGACGATGGGCAGGCTGCGGACCGCGGCCTCGACGCTCGCTTCGATGGACCTGCCGCCCGACGAACTCATGGCACACCTCGACGACGTCTCCCAGAGCCTCGGCCGCGAGCAGGAGGCGGATCCCGGCAGCAGGCACCGCGGCCGACCGCCGTTCACCGCCTCGTGTCTCTACCTGACGTACGACCCCGTCAGCCGGCGGTGCGCCCTGGCGTCGGCGGCGCACGACGGCCCGCTGCTCGCCGATCCCGAGGGCACCGTCAGCCGGCTGGAGGTCCCGCGCGGGGCGCCGCTCGGGCAGGGCACCCCGTACGAGATGCGGACGGTCGACGTCGCGGTCGGGAGCCTGTTGTGTCTGTACTCCGACAGCGTCGCCGGCCGGTATCCGGCGGAGGCGGACAAACGCCTCAGCCGGCTGCGCGACGTACTGGCGGACCCCTCGGCGACCCCCGAGGAGGTCTGCGACTCGGCGACGTACAAGCTGCTGCGCGGCGCCTCGCGGGAGGGGATGGCGCTCCTGACGGCGCGGCTCAACCGGCTCGATCCGCACCACGTCGCCTCCTGGACCTTCCCGGCCGAGGCCGTCTCGGTACGTGAGGCACGGCGCGCGGCCCACCACCAGCTGGCCGAGTGGGGTCTGGAGGAGCACGCTCCCACCACCGACCTGGTGGTCAGCGAACTGGCCACCAACGTGCTCAGCCACGCGACGGGGCCCATCCGGCTGCGGCTGATCCTCGACCGGACCCTGACCGTCGAGGTCTCGGACGAGGCCGACACCGCCCCGCATCTGCGGCACGCGAGGCTCCAGGACGAGGGCGGCCGCGGGCTGTTCCTGATCGCGTCGTTCACCCGGCACTGGGGGACACGTTACGAGGAGAACGGCAAGACCATCTGGGCCGAGCAGAGCCTGACGGACGTCTGAGCCGCCCGGCCGGGGAGCGGCCGGCGGGGGCTGCCATTGCCCCGCGCGGGACGGCGTAGCGACCCAGCGGTGCGTGACGTCAGGGCTGGATGTTCTCCAGGTCCGCCAGCAGGCTCGGGTGCTTCGGTTCCCAGCCGAGCGTCTGCCGGGTGTGCGTGCTGGACGACGGCTGGTCGGTCGCGAAGATCGGGCCGAGCGGGCCGTACGTCTCCGGCGGCACCGACTCGACCGGCAGGTTCAGCCGACGGCCGATGACCGCGGCGATGTCGCGCACCGTGTCGCCCTCGTCAGCCACGGCGTGCCAGGAGGTGCCGGCCGGCGCCTTTTCGAGGGCGAGCCGGAAGAGGACCGCCGCGTCGAGCGCGTGCACGGCCGGCCAGCGCTGCTCGCCGTCGCCCGCGTACCCGGAGACTCCGCTCTGCCGTGCGATACCGGTCAGCATTCCGGCGAACCCGCCGTCGCCCTGGTTGTGCACCGTGCGCGGCATGCGTACCGCCGTCGTACGGACGCCGCGCGAGGCCAGCCCGAGCATGGCCGTGACCGCGCGGCCCCGACCGCCGACCGGCCCGTCGGTCGGCAGCGGGTCGGTCTCGGTGGAGAGGCGGCCGGGCACCCAGGGCGTACCCGAGACGGTGACGAAGGGGCGGTCGCTGCCGACGAGTTCCTCGCCGAGGGCCGCGATGGCGGCGCTTTCCTCCGCGACCGCGTCGGCGACGGCTTCGGGGCTGCTGAAGTCGTTGCCGAACGCGAGATGGATCACCCCTTCGCTCTGCGCCGCGCCGGTACGAAGGACGTCCAGATCGGCGAGGCCTCCCCGGAGCGGCTGCGCGCCGGCCGCCTCGACGGCACGCGCGGACGCGTCGGAGCGGGCGAGGGCGAGGACGGTGTGGCCGTTGCCGAGCAGTTCGGCGACGACGGCGGATCCGATCAGGCCGGTACCGCCGGTGACGAAGACGCGCATGGAACTCTCCCGCGAGTGATGGGACTCTTGTCCCATCAGCCTAACAGGGTGATGGGACAAGAGTCCCATCACGTATGATGAACGTATGGCGCGGTGGGAAGCAGGGGCACGGGAACGCCTCGTCGTGGCCGCCGTCGACCTGTTCACCGAGCAGGGGTACGACGCCACGACGGTCACGCAGATCGCCGAGCGCGCCGGAGTCACCAAGAGCACCTTCTTCCGGCACTTCCCCGACAAGCGCGAGCTGCTGGTGGCCGGGCAGGAGACGCTGAGCCGACTGCTGGCCGAGGGGATCGCCGAGGCGCCCGACAGCGCGGGGCCGCTGGCGGCCGTCGCCGCCGGTCTTGAGCGCGCCTCCGGCGTGATGGGTCCCATGAACCGGGAACTCGCCCCGCGGCTGAAGGCGGCCGTCGCCGCCAGCACCGAGCTCCAGGAGCGTGACGCCCTCAAGAGCGTCAGCCTCACGGCAGCGATGACCACGGCCCTGGTCGCCCGTGGCGTACCCGACCCGACGGCGGCCCTCGCGGGTGAGCTGGGGCTTCTCGCGTTCAAGCGGGGCTATGCCGAGTGGGCCGAGGGCGAGCGCGGCGACGATGACGAACTCGCCGGGCACATCCTGACGGCCCTGGACGAGCTGCGCGCGGCCAGCGCGTCACTGACCTGACCAGCACCTGACCAGGATTCCGACCACCCGGCCCCGCAACCCCGCGCGGTCCCGCCGTCCCGTCAGACGGCGGCGTCCGCCAGGAGCAGGCGTACGGTGATCTGTTTGCCGGCTTCCCTGCGGGCCACCTGGAAGCCCCCGCACAGAGCGGTGATGATCTCCATCCCGTGCCGGCCCACCCGCGTCGGATCGTGCTCCGTCACCACCGGCAGCTGCGGCGAGGTGTCCCAGACCGTGATCGCCACCGTCTGGCCGGTCAGTTCCAGGTCGACACCGCACGGGCCGTCGGTGTGCCGCACCGCGTTGGTGACCAGTTCCGAGACGACCAACTGCACGATCTGGACGGTCTGCTCGGCCGCCGCCGCGCCGCCCATGCCGACCCGGGACAGGAAGCGCGCCGCCAAGTGCCGGGCAGCGGCTACCGCTCCAGGCTCCCCCGGGTAGCTCTCACTGCTCCGCACGTCACCATCTCCCACTGGAGGATCCTGCTGACGGTCTTCCACCGTTGCACCGCACGAAGTACGGGCATCGAGTGTGTGCAGGACGCACCATATCCGTCGACTGGTTGCTTCTACCCCGATCCCCGGAGCTACACGGAACTGGGGGCGGCGATGACGGAGATCACGGTTCTGGCTCTTTGCCCGACGCAGCTCATCGCGTTGCCCCGGAGCAACCCGGTCTTCGACATACTGAAGCTATGTCGACAAGCGACCACGCTCCCACGCAACTGCCGGTCGTCACCGCGGCAGGTGACCTGGACGCCGACAATCTGAAACCGCTCGACGTCCAGCTCCAGGAGGCCAGCGCAGCGGCCCCCGCGGTGATATTGGACGTCAGTGACGTCACCTTCGGTGACTCCACCTTCCTGAACCTGCTGCTCCGCACGCACCAGCGCACCGATCTGCGCATCGTCGGCCTGCGGCCGCCGCTGGACCGGCTGTTCAGCATCGTCGGTGTCGACGCCGTGCTGAACACCTACCGGACGCTCGCGGAAGCGCAGGACGTTCCGTACTAGAGGAAGCGCCTGATCGGCACGACGGCCGTTTCCTTGGCGCGCTGGAGCGGTGAGCGCCGCTTCCAGCGGCCCGGCCTGATGAGTTCGCTGTGTTGCAGATCCTCCGTGAAGTGGCCGTCCAGGGTCGCGGTGAACGCCGGGTCGAGCACGGCGAGCATGACCTCTTCGTCGTGGTCGAGTGAGCGGCGGTTGAAGTTCGTCGAGCCGATGAGCGCCATTGTCCTGTCCACGGTGATGACCTTGGTGTGGAGCATCGTCGGCTGGTACTGGAAGATTTTGACGCCGCAGGCGTTGAGGTCTTCGTAGTAGCGCTGTCCGGCCAGTTGGCAGACCCGCTTGTCGGTGTGCGGGCCGGGCAGCAGGATCTCGATCTCGACGCCGCGGCGCGCGGCCGCGCACAGCAGCTCGATGAAGTACGCGTCGGGCGCGAAGTAGGCGGTGGCCAGCCGGATTCGTTCCTCCGCGGACTCGATGACCACCCGGAACAGCGTCTGCATGTCCTGCCAGCCGAAGCTGGCGGACCCGCGCACCACCTGTACGACGGCATCGCCCTGGGCGGCCGGGGAGATGAACCGGTCGCGGTCGTCGAAGAGTTCGTCGTGACACTCGGCCCAGTTCTGGGCGAACGCAGCGGCCAGTCCGTCCACCGCCGGTCCGCGCACCTGCACATGGGTGTCGCGCCACTCGTCGGGGTTGCGGGCGTCGCCGCACCACTCCTCCGCGATGCCGACCCCGCCGGTGAAGGCCGTCTCCTCGTCCACGACGAGGACCTTGCGGTGGCAGCGGTGGTTCTGCTTCAGCGGGGACAGATAGAGGGGCTTGCGGAACCAGGTCACCTGCACACCGGCCTCCCGCATCACCGCCAACTGGCCCTTGTCGATGAGCCGGCTGCCGAAGCCGTCCAGCAGGAGCCGCACCCGCACCCCCGCGCGCGCCCGGTCCGCCAGCGCGTCGGCGAACCGCTGGGCGATCTCGCCCTTCCAGTACACGAACGTCATCATGTCCACGGTGTGCCGGGCGGCGGCGATGCCGTCGAGCATGGCGGTGAAGATCTCGTCCCCGTTGCGCAGCGGGACCAGTGCGTTGCCCTCGGTGGCCGCTATGCCTATGAGCCGTTCCAGCCGGCGTCTGGTGCGCCGGACGCGTTCGTCGAGGAGCGCATCCCCGTCACCGCCGTCCGCCGCGCCGTCGAACCCCTGGGGTCGCGCTGTCCTGGTCGATTCGGCGGGTTCTACCGGTGCGTTCTGCGTGCGTGTCATAGCTGCACCTTCCCGGATGGTGGCCGGGAAGACAAAGCACAGCGCCGGGCCCTCAGCCCGTGGCCGTCGGATCCGCCGACCGGGCGGCGCGACGGTATTCGGCGTTGATGCGCTGGGCCTCTTCGAGCTGGTCCTCAAGGATGACGATGCGGCACGCGGCCTCGATCGGGGTGCCCTGGTCGACGAGTTCCCGTGCGCGGGCCGCGATGCGGAGCTGGTAGCGGGAGTAGCGGCGGTGTCCGCCGGCGGAGCGCAGCGGGGTGATCAGCCGGGCTTCGCCGATGGCGCGCAGGAAGCCCTGGGTGGTGCCGAGCATCTCGGCGGCCCGGCCCATGGTGTAGGCGGGGTAGTCGTCGTCGTCGAGACGGCTGAGCGAATCGTCTGCTGCCATTTGCACCTCTCTGTGGAACACGCTGGAGGGGCCTTGGTGCCGAACGGCACCAAGGCCCCGAAGGAACTGCTACACCATCTGCCGGCCCACCTACGGCGCCGGCCTTCTGTGTCCGCGTGCCCATCCCGTGGGGGATGAGAACTGCGGGGATCGCGGTTGCTTGACCGGAGACCACCTCACTATCGATGTCCTGCGGTACCCGGGCCCAAGTGGTGCGCCCGGGCGATCCTGATGGCGCCTGGCTCCTCCGTTCTTCCCTCTTGGTCAACTACTGATGTCATGTACTGCGGTGTTGCTCATGGCGGCCCCTGATCACTGCGGGCCCCCCGGTCCGGTCGTCAGTCCCGTCACCGTCCTGCGACAACCCTGGCTTCGGAACTCCACCACCGCACCGTGCTGCGTACTACGCGTACTTCCGCCCGCCAGTTCGTCTCTGCCGGGCCTTGCTGATCTCGGCTACGAGAGAAACACTAGCCACCCCGCCACCCAATGTCTACTCCGGCCGCCATAGATTTTCGCGTATTCGACGGCAAGGTAATGAAGGCCTGCTGGAACAGGGAGGCTGGTCGCCGACCGGCGGCCGCAGTGCGTCCGCCGTGGTGCGTCCGCCGCAGCACGTCCGCCGCGGTGCGCCTGTCGCTTCAGCCGCGGAGGTCGGGGGCGGGAATCCGCTTGGCGGCCTGCATGTCACCGACGACCTGGGTCACCATACGGATGGACGCGGCGTCCAGTACGTTGCCGAACTCGATCACCTTGACCCGCCCGTCGAAGCGGGCTTTCAGCTCGGGCATGTTGTTGGGGACCACCACGAGGTCCATGTCAGCGACGGCGGCGTCGTCCGAACCGTCCAGCACCTTGATGTTGGCGATGCCCGACTGGGTCAGGGAGTCCCGGATGCTGACGGCCTGGCCGTCGGTGTAGTAGCAGATGCCGACCTTGCCGTTCTTGGCGGCGGAGGCGATCTGCACCAGCGTCTGCACATGGGGTGCGACGACGAGGGCGACCACCTCGGTCTGCGGCCGGCGCCACAGCCTGCGCACCTCGGCCAGGTGGAAGAACGTGGTGAGCACGAGATCGGCCTGTTCCTCGTCCGAGGTGAAATCTCCGAGCACGAGCGGCTTCACCTTGAGGCCGACATGCAGGCCGAGTTCACTCGCGAAATAGCTCGCCCGGTCGGCGTTGCACTCCACGAACGAGACCTTGAGGAGATCGTCCTCGGCACGCATGGCGAGGCTCGTCACGAGCGACTGGATCTCGACGGCGGACAGACCGAGGGCGACGCATTCCTTGGCCGCCGCTTCGAGCACCATGCGTGCCCGGTCGCGGGCGGGCGCACTCTCCTGCGCCAGGCCCGTCCCGACGACGGTCGTCCCGCCGCGTCCACGGCTCTCGACCAGACCCAGGTCACCCAGCTCCGCGTAGGCACGGGCCACGGTGTTGCGGTTGATCTGCAGGTTGTCGGCCAGCAGCCGGGCGCTGGGCAGGGTCTGGCCGACCGCCAGATCGCCGGTCTCGATCATGAACGACACCTGAGTGACGATCTGCCGGTAGATGGGCATGTCGGAGTGACGACTCACCTGTAGCTCGCTGTCCACCCGGTGCCCGACTTTCCCCGTCACACAACCAACGATCGCGTTTCTCCGTCACACAACACAGCCGGACCACCTTACCCGGGCCGACGGGATCGGAGATATGCCCGACCATCGCCACCCATTGACCCAGCGCACTAGGTGAAAACTACCTAACCTGCCGCCTGAACCCCGAACTACGGGTCTGTAGTGCGCCAAGTGTCCACTGAGGGGTCTAGCATCGGCCTACTAGGATAGGCACTAATGTGTCGTCGGGAGGACGGTCTATGCGGATATCCCCCACGCCCCCGCCGGTCGACTCCCACGGGCACGCGCTGGCGGCGCGACGGCGCAGGGTGTTCACCGGCCGGGTCGCCGAACTGCGGCTGCTGCGGGAGCTGCTGCTCAGCGACCAGCGGGGCTGCTTCGTGGTGTGGCTGCACGGCATGGGCGGCATCGGCAAGAGCAGCCTGTTGCACCGGTTCGCTGACGAGGCGGCGACGACCTACGGCAGGACGGTCCGCACGGTCGACATGCGGGTCACGGACCCGGCACCGGAAGCGTTCCTGGCCGCCCTGGAGGCACAAGGGCCGCCGGAGGAAGCGCAGTTGCTGCTGATCGACGGCGGCGAAGCACTCGGCCCGCTGGAGCAGTGGCTGCGCGACGAGTTCCTGCCCCGGATGCCCGCGCATCTGCTGCTCGTGGTCGGCAGCCGCCGGCCCCCCGCCGCCGAATGGCGCACCGACGCGCAATGGTGGCAGGCGCTGCGCAGCGTGGAGCTGCGCTGCATGGACGACGCCGAGGCCGCGAAACTGCTGTGCAACCGGGACGTGCCGGAGGCGGCAGTCCCCGACATCGTACGGGCCGCGCACGGACTGCCGTTGGCGCTGGCGCTCTTCGCCGACGCCAGGGAACGCGCCACCGACGCCGTGGAACCCCACCCGGGCTGGGAGTTGCGCGACTCCCCCGACCTGGTGGGCGAGCTGCTGCAACTGCTGCTGCGCGAGAGCGTGTCGCTCGCCAGGGCCGACGCCCTGCACGTCCTGGCGCTGGCCCGGGTCACCACCGAGGAACTGCTGCGGCACGCGCTGGAGGTGCCGTCGGCCGAGGCCCGCAGGCTCTGCACCTGGCTGCGCGGACAGTCGTTCGTACGCAGCACCGCCGAGGGGCTGGTCCCGCACGAGCTGGTACGCGAAGCGCTGCTGGTCGATCTGCGCTGGCGTGACCTGTCGGCGTACGAGCGGCTGTTCCGCAGGCTGCACTCGCACCTGGCCGGGCAGTTGTCACGGCGCACCGGCAGCCGCTGGGCGTTCGGAGCGGGCCTCGCCTACCTGGGCAGGACCAGCCGCGCCGTACGCGACGCGGTGGACTGGCACGGTACGGACCGGCTCCGGCTGCGCGCCGCCCGCCCGGAGGACCAGGACGACGTGCTGGCCGCGATCGGTAAGGAACACGGTGATGTGGCGGCCGGACTGGCCCGGCAGTGGTGGGACCAGCAGCCGGCCGCCTTCACCGTCGCCGAGGACGGCCGCGGCGGACTCGCCGGCACACTCACCGCACTCTGTCTGGAACCGGACGCCGCCGGGCTGCCCGACGACCCGGTGGCGCGCGCGGCGCTGGCGTACGCGGCCGAGCGGTCACCGCTGCGCCGCAGCGAGCGGCTGCTGCTGGGGCGTTGGAGCACCGGCAGCGCCGCGACGGCCGGCTTCGCCCTGACCACACTGTGGGCGACCACACCCGGCCTGGCGATGAGCTGGACCTGCACGGCGCGGCATCAGCCGGGGCTGGCGGCGCTGCTCGACCTGTACGGCCAGCAGCGTGCCGTCCCTGCCGAAGACCCGGACACCGGGCGGGTGTTGCCGTTCGTGCAGGACTGGCGCAACGCGCCCTTCGACCACTGGGCGGCGGCCGTACGCGGCCGGCTGCTGACCGACGAGTCGTCGGCGAGCCCCGCACCGGTCACGGTCACGGCCGAACCCGCCATGCCTTGGCCGGAGTTCGTGAACGCGGTCAAGGACGCCTACCGGAGCCTGCTCGACCCCCGCCAGCTCGCGGAGAACGCGCTGCTGGGCACCCGGCTCGTGGCACCGGGCGCGGACGCCGAAGGGCTGCGCAAGGTGCTGACGGAAACGGTGACGCAGTTGCGTGCACAGCCCGGACGACGGCAGTTGGGCGACGTCCTGGAGATCACGTACCTGAGCGGGCCGCGCAGCCAGCAGGCCGCGGCGAGCCGGGCGGCGCTGTCCTTCAGCACCTACCGGCGCCGGCTGTCCACGGCGCTGAGCACAGCGGCGCAGGTGCTGCGGGAGCGCGAGCTGTACGGATCGGTCCCACGTTGACCGATGTCGCTGAGCCGGTGACACCCAGTCAAACACCGTCACGAGTGCCGTCGGTGCGTGTGAGCAGCACCTGAACAGGTTCTGATCACAAGAAGCGTGCCAGGGGGCGCCCCTGGCACGCTTCTTGCTTGCTTGCCCTCCTGTGGGTCACACGGTGAACCGCACCGCGTCCAGCCAGCGCGTCACATCCATGGTCCCGCCGAAGATGTAATTGTTGGCGGTCTGCGGGGTGTCGCAGGCGACGCCCTGCCACGGACCCTTGCTGCTGTACGTGTTCTGGCAGACGTTGCCCTTGCCGACACTGATGCCGAAGCCCGACAGGTTCGGTGCGTCCTGCCTGGCCTCGCCCAGGGTGAGATTGCTGCCGTCCGCCACGGTCATCCACGGCTTCTTCACCCATCCCTTGGCCTGGATGTAGGCGGTGGCGGATGTGCCGCTGGTGCCGGACACGGCGATCTGAATGGCCTTGACGCTCCGGCTGTCCACGTCCGAGCCCGCCGTTGTGCCGTCACAGACCGCGGACTGCCAGCCGAACGTTTTCACGTAGACCCGGTAGCAGATGTGCCGGCCCGGGTCGTGTGCCACCAGCTGCTGGACCCTGGTCGCGGCGGATCTGTCCGTCGGCATCTGCGGGCCGGGAGCCAGGTACGGGGTGACCTTCTTCGGCGCCGGCGGACTCGGCTTGGTCGCCCAGTGCGGAGCCGCGGCCGGCTTCTCGGCCTTGACCACGGGTTCGAGCTCGGGCTTCGACGCGGGCGACGGCTTGGTGGTGTGCTTCTTGGTGGTGTGCTTCTTGGTGGGCGTGGCCTTGGGCTTCTCGGCCGGGTGTACGGGCTGCGCGGCGACCAGGGGTGCACCGGCCGAACGGTCTTCGGTGTTGGCCGCCGTCGACACGTTGTCCTTCTTCTGCCCGGACTCACCGGCCGCCCAGACCACCAGGGGCACGGCGAGGAGGGCCACACCGACTACGCCCGCGGCGGCGAGCAGCGGCTTTCGCGAGGGCCCGGAGGGCGGTTCGTCGTCCGGGCGCGCGGATACGCGGGCCGCGGTGGCGGTGGGGGTGCGAGTGGGAGTGGGGGACGAAGGGGCGGGCGCCGTGGCCTGTGCCGTGACGGGCGCTGTGACGGGGAGGACGGTGGTGGGGGCGGCGTCCGGGCCGGGGGTCGACTCCGGTTCCGCCGACTCCGGTTCCGCCGACTGCCGCGAGGTAGCGGACGTCGTAGAGCGAGGCCGTACCGCCTCCTCGCTCGCGCCCCGGACCGTACCGGCCGACGGCGGCCCGGCGGGGGTCAGTTCCGCCCCCGGGGCGGACACCACCGGCCCCAGTGCCACGGCTCTGCGCACCGAAGAACCGCCGGCGCCCTCCGCGGGCCGACGCGACGGCCCTTCGGGGTCGGGTCGGGTCTGGCGACTGCTCATTGTTCTCCTTCGGCCTGGTGGGTGGTCGGTCGTACGGCGGCTCGGGGCGGCTGGTGGCCGACGGGCCCGACGCAGCGCTCGGGCCAGCCCGCCCCCTCGCCGCCGGGCAGCCCAGCGGCGAGCGCGTCCTTGAGCTGAGTGCGCGCCCTGAGGTCCCGTTGGCTCAGTTCCTGCGTCCCGTCCATGTATGCGGTCGCGTGCGCGGGAAGCTCCCTGAGCAGCACGACGGAGGGCCCGGCGGGCGGGGTCCAGCTCCCCAGCACCCGGAATCCGGTGCCCGGCGCGAAGACGATTTCGTCGTTCGTGTCGGGCGCGGTGTCCGCCGGTTCGGTCAGTCGGCGGACCTTGCGTCCCGTGGCGGACAAGATGGCGTACCGCACGGGAGTTCCGCCGGCCAGCGCCGGGCCGAGGACCAACCCGCTGACCGGCGCGGGATCTTGGAGCAGGGCGCCGGTCTCGGGCTCGGGCTCGGGGCTGTCCGCCGCACCACCACCGCGCAGGACCACGCCTCGGTAGGAGGGCAGCGTACGCAGCGCGGATGTCACGCATCCGGCGTAGGGGAGCAGTCGCCCCTCCCCCGCGCGCAGGTCGTCGACCAGCTCGCGATGGTGCAACGGGCCTTTCTCGGCGGTCAGATAGGCGTGTACGGCGACGAGGTCGGTGCGTACCGCCTCCAGTTCACGGCCGCGCAACACGGGCATCCTGGAGAGCAGCCGGGACACGGCGGCGGCATGCCGGTCCCAGCCGTCGCCGGCGAACTCACGGAACGCCGCGCGTTCGGCCGCGTCACTGACATGCCCGGGGAGCACGGGGAGGAACGGAGCAGTCACCGCCGTGGACTCCGGCTCCACGGGCCCGGGTTGGCCGCCTGGGGTCGGCGGAGCCGCAGATGAGGACGTACGGACGAGCGTTCCGCCGGCAGCGGCGTCCCCGGCCGGGGGCACACTGCTGGTGAGCGCGTTGGTGGGTACGGGTCGACGCCCTGGCTCCGTACGCGGCGCCGCCCCCGTACCGACGGGCCCACTGACGGCAGGAGGCCGTGCGGCGGCGGGCGGCAGTTCGGCAGGCGCTCGCACGACGGGTGGGGGTACGGCACCGGGCGGGAGTGCGGGAGCGGGTGCGGACGCGGGCAGCCCCGGGGCCGGTCCCCGGCGGCGCGGCGCGGGCCAGGAGGGCACGGGCCCGCCGGGTCGCCCGGCCGTCACGTAACGGATGCCCCGTACGCCGTGTTCGGCCGCCAGCCGCCGCAACTCGCCCTCGCCGCCGACGATTCGGCCCCGTACCAGCAGGGTGGTCCTGGCCCGCGCAGTGGCGCCGAGACCGGTCAGGAGCCGGGACAGCGCGGGCAGCAGCGAGGCGTCCAAGGGCTGCCCGGGGAAGCCCAGTTCGATGGCGCAGGTCTCCGGGTCCACGGCCGCTCCCGCGAGCGGTGGGCGGGGGCCGCCGCGTGCCCACAGGGCGAGCCCGGACCGCGTCACGGTGGCCTGCCAGCGGTCGGTGAGCCGTACGGTGCCCGGTTCCGTACCGCCGGGGAGCCAGGCGGGCGGATGGCTGCCGAGCAGACGGGGAACGGGAGTTCTGCCCTGCGTGTCGGTGGGCAGACAGGCCACGGACGTGACGTACGGCTGCCAGCTCGGTTCCCCGTCGAAGCCGATCAGGGACGGCCGGGGGACGGCTCCGGGCGGCGCGTGGTCGGCCAGCAGCGGCAGGCCCGTCAGGACTTCGACCGTACCGTCCAGCAGGTCGGCGACCGCGTGGCCGAGCCGCAGAAGGTCACGGCGTCCACCAGGGGCGAGGCGGGCGCGGGAGCGGTGTTCGGCGGGCAGGGCGGTCAGCACGGCTGCCACCTCGTCGGCCGCGACGTCCTCCGCCTGCGGGGCGCCGACCAGGACGGTGGCGTGTTCGGTGTCGAGGGGAATCGCGAAACACAGGTCGTCGGGGCGCGGCGCGGGGGCGTCGGCAGGGCGTATCAGCACGCCTGCGGGTATCTGCTCCACCACGCACCCGCCCGTGGTGCGCTGCGGCACCCGGCCGACGGCGTCCTGCCAGGCAGGGGCCGGGGCGCGGGGGCCCAGTTTCCGGGGGGTCTCGCCGGGCGCGAAGCGCCACCAGGCGCCGTCGGGGCGCGAGCCGCCGTCGACGAAGAGTGTGCCACCGGGGGTGATGAGCACAACGCCGTCCGGCGCGAACACCTCCAACTCCCAGGCGTCGGCGATCCTTCGGGCGGTGCTGGGACGGCCGGGCCGTTCGTCGCCCGCACCGGACAGGACGAGCCGGACCCGGCTGGTGCCCCGCGCGCGCAGCGAGTCGAGGAGTCCGGCCAGCCGCGACCAGTGACCACCGTCCTGCCCGCCACCCGGCTGACCGCCGCTGGCCTGCCCACCACCTGCCTGACCGCCACCGCCCGAGCCGACCAGTACGGTGACGACGTCGTCCTCGGCGCCGAAGGCATGCGCCACTTCGGCCAGCATGGCGATCGGGAAGGAGTCGTCGTCCACCGAACGCACCAGGAGAACACCGTCGATATCCTCGACGGGCGGCCCACCGGCGGCGTCGCGGGAGCCACCCCCGGAGGCTCTGTCGCCGGACGGCCCGCCGCCCTGGCGGAAGAGGTGGGAGACCCAACGCCTCATGTGTCGTCCCCTGGATGATCGGAAGGCCGTGTGACGCACGGTCAGTTAGTACCTGGCTTCATGGCCGCGTATTGGCCCTACTGAGTGGGCCGATCGTTCGCACAGATATATCAGACGATAATGTCCCCGCACTGTTGAGCCGGTCACCACGGCCGCCTCCCCCACGTCCATCGACGCCGGGATTGTGCTCACTTGATGGCCAACCAGTGCTCAGCCATGAGGTTTCGGGTATCGCGCTCAGTAATGTCGTGCTCGCCGGTCTCGCGACCAAGCGATGGGCACAGCCGGGCAGCAGTCGGCTGCGACCACTCACACGAGAGGTCTGAGGCAGAGAAATTGCGATGCCTATTACCGCGTTGAGCCACGACATCACGCATGCCGTCCCCGTCGAGGGGCAGTTCCCCTATCCCGTACACGTCGTTCTCTCACTTCAGCGTGAGCGGACGTCAACTCTGCTCCGCGCGATGCGCAGTCAGCACGTACTGCCCGCGCTGAGCCACGCCTGGGGCTCCGAGCAGGCTTACGCCACACTGCTGCGCAAGACCCGCACCCCTCTCACCGTCCTGGATGTGCCCGGGCCACGGTGGAACGAGGATCTGGAGCAACGCGTCAGCGCCCTCAGCCACTTGTCGTCCGTGGTGGTGCTGGTACCGGACCGGACGGACTCCGTGGATCTGCTGCTGGCCGGCGCCGCCAACGTCATCCCCCGGGACACCCACCCCCGCGAGCTGGCGGGGAGAATCCTCGCCGAGCGGCGTTGGCTGGACACGGGGTCCGCGCCGCGGCGCCGCCCGGTGGACTCACCACGGTACCGCTCGCTCCGCCCCCGCCAGGGCACCCAGCAGGTGCTGTTCGACCTGCTGCGCACAACGGCGCGACCGTGGTGCTGCCACGAGCTGTGCCTCCTGCTGGGCACGGCGGGCGAGCCCATGAGCCGACGGGCCCTGCAGGCGCGGATCCTGCGGCTCGGCGAGCGGCTCATGCCGGAGGGCGTCTCGGTCGACTGCACATCCCAGTGGGGCCGGACCACCTTCAACGGCCTCGCCAGCGGCGCCCGAGGGACATGACCAGGGCCGATCTGCCACGACATCACCGAATACGCCCGTAACCTTACAGAGATAAGTTTGTTACGCGGCGCCTTGCGAACCCAAAGATTACAAGCGTAGTCTTACGATCGTAAGTCCGCGAGCGACACTCCTCGCCGCCGCTACCTGTCACCTGTCACCTGTCACACGTCACGAGAGGCCCACCATGACCACCGACCTGGCTACCGCCACCGACCTGAAGTCCCTGCTCGACGCCTGGCTCAGGCTCTGGAACGGCGAGGACGCCCTGGCGCCGGCCATCGTCTCGGACGACTTCCGCCTCCACACCGCCCTCATCCAGGGCGGCGACAGCAGCTCCATCCGGGGCGCCCACGGCCTGGTGGGCTGGATCCTGCACAGCCGCGCGGCCTTCCCCGACCTGGAGTTCACCATCGAGGTCCCCCCGCTGATCGACGGCGCCTATCTGTCCGTGCGCTGGACGGCCACCGGCACGTACGGCGGCGGTTTCCCCGGCGCCAAGGCCGAACTCGGGACCGTGGTCACCTTCACGGGCACCGACACGCTGCTCGTACGGGACGGGAAGTTCGTCGAGTACTGGCTCAACTCCGACACCCTGCAGATGCTCCAGCAGCTCCAGGCACTCTGATCGCGGGTCCGGCAAGACCCTCAACCGCTGCGCGCGGAGCCGGGATCGAGACCGGACCCCGCGTCGGCGAGCAGCGCCGTCGTGACCTGCTGGGCAAGCCACTCCTCCGTGACGTCCCAGGACCACCCTTGCCCGACGGCGAGTTCGTGCCAGGAGTGGTGACCGAGGTAGAACCACAGAATGTCCGTGGCACGCGCGGACGTCAGACCGGGCCGTAGCGCGTCCAGTTCGACGAGCCGGCGCGTCACGGCGGCCAGGCCCTCCCGGTACGCGTGATTCGCGCGGACGAGAGCGGCGGCGGCGTGCTCGTCCGCGTGCGCCGCGCTGACCATGACCCGGACGAGACGGTGGTGCCGCTCGTTGTCGAGCCGAGTGCCGTGGGCGGCGGCGGCGAGCGCTTCGCGCGGTACGCCGGTCGCGCGCACGGCAGCCAGCGCCTCGGCCGATGCGGAGCTCTGCAGGCCGTCCACGATGAGAATCGTCAGGATGGCGCCCTTGCCACCGGTACTGGCGTACACCGTGGGAACGGCGGCACCCGCCTCCCGGGCGATCTGCGCGACGGTCACACTCGCGTACCCGTGGTCGAGGAAGAGCCGCGTCGCCGCGTCGAGGATCGCCTCCCGGGTCTGCGCGGCCGCCTTCGTACGGCGGGGCGCGTGGTAGGCGCGTCGTTGCGGGGACGGGGCGAAGTCGCCGCCCGGACCACCCGTCGGAGCTCCTTCCCGAGCGGCTTGCCGGGCAGCTTCCTGAGCGGCTTGCCGCGCGACTTCCCGAGCCGCTTGCTGGGCTGTTCCCGGGCGCGCGGCACCCTTCTTCCCCACCGGACCGACTTTCACTATAGGGTTCCTCTATTCATTACAGTGCAGCCTCATCGAAGGACGACGAGTGAGCTACTTCCCCTCCCTGTCCACCAACCCCGACCATCCCGACCGCCAGTACGTGCTCGGTCAGGAACTGCGGGTTTCCATTCTCACCTCGGCGGAGGAGACCGACGGCCGTCACGACGTGACGGACTCGTTCATGCCGGCCGCCGCGGCCACCCCGCTGCACGCCCACACGAAGTACGAGGAGCGCCTCTGGGTCTCCTCAGGCTCGCTGACCGTATGGGCGGGCGACAACAAGGTCACCCTGGGCTCGGGGGACTTCTACACGATCCCCCTGCGCGTCCCGCACGCGATAGCGGCGGGTCCTGAGGGTGCCCGCGCCCTCAACATCTCGTCACCGGCCGGCTTCGCCGAGATCATCGCCCGGGCCGGCACCCCGCTCCACCTGGCCACTGACGCCACCACACTGGACGTCGAGCTGTTCAGCGCGGTGGCCGAGGAGCTGGGCGACCTCGTCCTCGGCCCCCCAGGAGCCACCCCGGCCGACCTCCCGCCGGACCACCCGGCACGCGCCTGACGCCACCGGCGCCGCGCCGCTCGCCCCGGGGCGGCCAACGGCTCAGACGACCATGACCCGGCGCCCCCGCGTGTGGCCTGCCTGGCTGTCGGTGTGCGCCGCCGCCGCCTCGGCCAGTGTGTACGCCTTCTCGACCGGGATGTGCAGCTTGCCCCGCGCGATGAGGGCGGCCGCCTCGGCGAGCGCTTGCGGCACACTCCCGGCCACGCCGGAGAACCGGACGCCGAGTTCCGGCGCTGTGAGGTCGGCGATGGAGATCACCTTCTGCGGGTCCCCGGTCAGCTCGACGAGTTCACGGATCACTCCCGAACCGGCGAGATCGAGCGCGGCATCGACACGGCCGAGGCGCCGTACCCGCTCGACCCAGCCGTCGCCGTACGTCGTGGCGAGGGCGCCCAGGCTCCGCAGATAGTCCTGGTTGGGGGCGCCGGCCGTGCCGATCACCGCGATGCCACGCTCACGGGCGATCTGCAGCACCGCCGAGCCGACTCCCCCGGACGCACCGCTGACCAGCAGCGTCTGCCCGGGCCGCACACCGACCTCGCGGATGACACGCAACGCCGTCTCCACGACGGAGGGATATCCGGCCGCCTCCTCGAAGCTCAGCCCCTCGGGCATAACGGCCCAGGCCGTCAGCACGGCGAACTCGGCGTAGGTGTCGGCGCCTTCGCCGAACACGCGGTCGCCGACCGCGACCCCTGCGACGCCCTCACCGATCTCGTCCACCACCCCGGCGGCGTCCAGGCCGACTCCGGCGGGCAATACGACCGGATGGGCCTTCAGGACCTGGCCCTCACGGACCCGCCAGTCGGCGGGGTTCACACCTGCCGCCCGCACGGCGACGCGTATCTGGCCGGGGCCCGCGTGGGGCTCCTCGGCGGTTGTCAGTTGCAGAACGTCCGGACCGCCGAACTCGGCGAAGCTCACTTTCTTCATGCCGCCGACCGTAGCGCTAACGGTTAGCTTTTAACAACCGATGCAGCTTCGCACCTGATAGCGTCATCTCATGACCGAGCCGACCGGACGCCGTGAGCGCAAGAAGGCAGCCACCCGTCAGAAGATCGCCGACGCCGCCCTGCGGCTCTTCCTGGAACGCGGGTACGACGCGGTGGGCATCCGTGAAGTGGCAGCCGAGGCCGACGTGGCCGTGACCACGCTCTTCTCCCACTTCGCCGGCAAGGAAGCCCTGGTATTCGAGCAGGACGCGGACTTCGAGCAGCGCCTGACGCGAGCGGTCACCGACCGGGCCCCGGACGAGCCGCTCATCCCCGCGCTGCGCGGCGAGATCCTGGCCCTGGTGTCCCACTGCACGGCGGACAGCCGCGTCCCGATCTGGCACATGATCGACGGATCACCCGCCCTGCGGAAGTACGAGGAGTCGATGCGGGCGCGCCACGCGGAAACACTGGCAGCGGCCATCGCCGCCGATCCGGAGCTGTCCCGGACCACAACGGCGAGCCGGACCATCGCGCGGTTCGTCCTCGACGCCTTTTCGCTGGCCCGCGAGGCGGCCGATCCCCAGGCCGCGGTGGACGAGATCTTCGGCATGATCGAGGCGGCCTGGGAGGCCACTCGCACCGCTCAACGCGCGTGAGGAACCGCCCGTACAGCCGAGGAACGGTCAGCACCTAACGGCACGCCGTCACGGCAGTACCGTCACGACAGTGCGGCGGCCTTACGCAACAGCACCGAGCGTTCGCGGGCGTTGCGGCACAACCGGGCGGCGAGTTCCAGCTCGGTGCGTGCCTCGGTGGTCCGGCCGAGGCGGATCAGCAGTTCCCCGCGCACGCTCGGCAGCAGATGGGATCCCGACAGCCGGTCGGTGGCGACCAGTTCGTCCACCATCGCCAGGGCCTGCCCCGGTCCGTGGGCCATGGCGACGGCGACGGCCCGGTTCAGCTCGACGACGGGGGAAGGCGCGACCCGGCCCAGCGCTTCGTACAGCAGCACGATGCGCTCCCAGTCGGTCTCCGACACCGACGGCGCCGACGCGTGGCAGGCGGCGATCGCCGCCTGCAGCCCGTACGGCCCCAGGCCGCGCCCCAGTGTGGAGGCGCGGCCGATCGCGGCGAGTCCACGACGGATCGCGGACCGGTCCCAGAGTTTCCGGTCCTGGTCCTCCAGGAGCACCGGCTCGCCGTCGGGGCCGGTGCGCGCGGGAAAGCGCGCGGATGTCAGCTCGAACAGGGCGAGGAGACCGTGCACCTCGGGCTCGTCGGGCAGCAGCGCGGCGAGTACGCGGGCCAGCCGGATCGCCTCGTGGGCCAGGTCCGTACGCAGCAGGGACTCGCCGGCCGTCGCCGTGGAGCCCTCCGTGAAGATCACGTACAGCACGCCGAGGACACCGACCAGCCGCTCCCGCCGCTCCTCGGCGGGCGGCAGCTCGAACGGGACCCGCGCCGCCGCGATCGTCTTCTTGGCCCGGGTGATCCGCGCCTGGACCGTCGGTACGGGCGCCAGGAAGGCGCGGGCGATCTCCTCGCTCGTCAGACCGCCGACCGCGCGCAGCGTCAGCGCCACCCGGGCCTCGGGCGAGAGCACGGGATGGCAGGCCACGAACATCAGCGCGAGGACGTCGTCGTCGATGCGGTCGGGGTCCCAGGGCAGCTCGTCCGACCGGCCCTGCGGAACCGCCGCGCCGGAACTCGCCTCACCCTCGCCGAGCGTGCCGGCGAGCACGGCGTAACGCTCGTCGAGGGCCGACCGGCGGCGGAAACCGTCGATGGCGCGCCGCCGCGCGGTCGCGAGCAGCCACCCCACCGGGTCGGCGGGGAGCCCGTCGCGCGACCAGACGAGCAGCGCCTCGGCGACCGCCTCCTGGGCGATGTCCTCGGCGAGCTCGAAGTCCCGGGTGTAGCGGGCGAGCGCGCCGACGATCCTGGCGGATTCGATCCGCCAGACGGCCTCGACGACCCGCCGTACCGACTCGGTGATCGGCGGGCCGTCGGTGCCCTGCGACATCAGAGCTGACCGGTGCGCTCGCGCCAGGCCCGCTCCTTGATGATCCACTCGTTGTCCTGCGGGAACTCGTCGATGCCCGGCACCCGGCGCACCTCGACCTTGCTCCCCGGGATCGACGGCAGCCGCTTGGCCCACTCGACCGCCTCCTCCTTGGAGGCCACATCGATCAGGTAGAAGCCGCCGAACAGCTCCTTGGTCTCGCCGTACGGCCCGTCGGTGACCACGGGCTTCTCGCCCGCGAAGTCGACCACCACGCCCTGACCGGGATCGTCGAGCCCCTCGGCGGCGACGAGCACACCGGCCTTGATCAGCTCGTCGTTGAACCGCCCCACCGTCTCCAGCATCTGCTCGAAGGGCGTCTCCATCATCGTGGCCATGGTCTCGTCCGTGCCCCGCATGATCAGCATGTACTTCGCCACAGTCGGTCTCCTTCGCTCAAGAGGTCGCCGTTCGCGCCTCGTACTCCAAGGTCGAACGGCGCAGCCGCGGATCGACACGACTCCCGAACATTTTTCACCGCCCCCACCACCAACCGCTCCTGGACCCGCCCGCCGAGGGACGGCGAAACGTACGCGGACAACAGACCGGGGGCGAGATGAGGAAGGATGACGGTCGGGGCAGAGCCGTAGCGCAGCGGTCGTCGCGCGCGGTCTCCAAAACCGCGAGGACGCCGGTTCGATTCCGGCCGGTTCTGCCTTTCCGCCCCTGCGGGGCTGGACGGGGCCGAGCCGGTGGACGAAGAGGGAGATCCGCTTCACCCACCGGGACCGGATCAGTCGCCGGCGATGACGTGCGAACGGACCTGGTCGGCAGTCATCGCTCCGGCCCAGATCCGCAGACGGCCGAGCTGCCCCGCGAAACGGTCGCTGTCGGCAGTACCGCCCATGGTTAGAACGCCGGTGCCTTGCTGGGGCTCGCTGACGGCGTTGTCGGGGCCGTCTTCCACCAGGGTGCTGCCCACGTACAGGTGCATACGGCCGCCCTCCTCCTGCGCGTCGTACACACCCGTCAGCGTTACCGGGGAGCTCGTGTCGGCCGCCTCGGACCTGTCCGTCACATCAGCCGTTGTCACGGTGGTTCCGGAGGACGTGGTGCGCAGGAATTTCCACAGATAGATGTCTGGCCCCGCCTTCTGCACCGTAAGGGCCCACGAGGCGCCCCCGCTTCCCTGCTGGCCCGCGATCTGCGCCACATAGCCGTCGGGCTTTGTATTGAGTACGTCCGCATTGATCTGAGCCCGGGCAGAGACCGTGAAAGATCCCGTCTCGTCGACCGCAGGTCCGGCCACCGACGCATAACCCGAACTGCCGTCCAGTACCAAAGTGCCGGATTCCGCATCCAGACTTGCCCCGCCGGACAGTGCCATGCCATCTCTCGGATAGGACGAATACTCACCGATCGCCGTCCCTGACGAGCCCTCCGCGTTCCAGTCGGCGACCAGTTCGACGGCCGGCTGACTGTCTTCCGCTGCCCGTGCCTCCGCGACGACCTTGTCCGCAGGCAGCGCGCTCTGCCAGACCGCGACCTCGTCGATGAGACCGCGGAAGTACTGCCCCGGCGCGCCCCGGACGATCGAACGGCCGACCTGCAAGCCCTTGTTCGCCTCCCAAGGGATGTAACTGGCTGCTGCGGCGCGCAGGTTGACCGGGTTGCCCTGGGGGCGGCCGTTGACGAACAACTGGATGGTGTCGCCCTGCGGCGTCCGGTTGCCGTTCGTGTCGGTGGCAGCGGTGAAGACACCGGCAAGATGCGTCCAGACCCCCAACGGCGGTTCGACCGTGGACGCGTTCGACCTGACGATGACGGGGGTGGCCGAGTCCGTGGCCGTGTAGTGGAACGCGTACGACTTGGACGACGACGAGTAGTACAGGGCGAACGCCTGAGCCTGCTCGCCAGGTGCCGTGACGATCATCCGGCTGGACGAGGCGTCCGTGAGGTTCACCCAGGCCGAGACGGTGAACGAGTCGGCGGTGTTCACCACCGGCACCGACGCGTCGGCGTACGCCTGCTGCTGCGCGGGATCGCCGCTGTCCAGCCCCAGCGAGTTGTCCTCCTCGCCCCTTCGGGCCAGCGGGGAGAAGTCGGAGCCGCCGCGCAGCGTCAAGTCATGCGCCGGGTCGTGCTGCGGATACTCGCCGGAGCTGTCCTTGGCGATGGTCTCCCCCGAGCCGGGCGCGGCGTCGTCGAAGTGCCAGCGGCCGACGGGGCCTTGCGGCGGGCTCACCTGGAAGTCGAAAGTCTGCGGCGTACCGAGCCGGGTCCTGACGTCGACGGCCCACACCTTCAAGGTGTGCACTCCGCCCGCGGCCGGGACGACGTCGCTGATCTCGGCCGTGTGATCGGCCCTCGCCGTTACGGTGTGCGCCGTGCCTACCTGACCGCTGGGGCCGTTCAGCGTCCACTCGTACTTGGTGATGTCCGTGTCGGCACTGTTCGGTGTGAGGACGAAGCTGCCGGCGACACCGGGACCGCCCTTGGGCGTGCACCGGCCAGGCACACACTCCACGTAGGGCGAACCGTTGACCGGGTCCTCGGGCTGGATCGTCGGAGCCTTGGGCGCGGAGGTGTCGACGGTGAAGTAACACCACGGCGAGAAGACGGAGTACAGCTCGCCGCTGTCGCCGTTGGAAGACCAATGCGACTGCGTGCGGGCACGGTAGCGGTACTGGGTGCCGTCCGTGAGTTGGGTCGTCTGCTTGTCCAGCAGCGTGCCGTCCGGCACATAACCGCTGTCAGGGCTGTCGGCCGCCCAAATATCCTCCCAGGCACCGGTGTCGAGCTTGCGCGCGACGCGGTAGTTGACCCTCAGCTGGCCACTGCTGCCGTTCGTGCCCGGCGAGACCTCCGCCTCCGCCCTTGCCCGTACGGTAGGCCGGTCCACCGTGACCGCCAGCGGAGCGCCGGCCGGCTGGCAGGATCCGGCCGAGCCGCCCCCGGCCACCTCCGGAATGACACCGACATCGGTCGGGACACCCGGTGCCGTCGCCTGCCTGAGCGTGTGCGTCGCGTCCGTTACAGCGGAGGTCTGTGCGTGCACAGCCGAGGAATTCACGACGACAATTCCACCGGCGAACAACGCCCCTGCCAAAAACCTCGCAACGACTCGCCGCACTCGCGCGCTATCCATAGAAAACCCGTCCACCATGTGAATTCACAGGCCCCACCCCAAGGACACAAAAGCTTCACGAATATTGCGTAGATCCAACCAAGGAACCTCACAGGAAATCAACAGTGACGTGGATCACATATCGATGATTTGCGAGCGAATCGCCGAGAGTGTGCGCTTTTACAGATCCACTATCGTCGAGCACTGGATGAACAATGAAATTACGGCGAATTGAATCGAAGTAAATCGAAAACGATGAGGGCACGAGATCCTGCACGCGCTCACCCCCGAAGAGCGCACGACGCTGCACGAGTTGTCGGTACGGGCCGTCGGGGCACCAGGCCCCAGCGCCGCGCAGTCGTCAGCACCCCACGGCCGTCAACTCCCCGTCCGTGGCGCGCTCATCGCCGCCGCCAGGAACGTGATCGCCCAGCGCCGGGCCGCGTCGCCCGGCGGCGGGGACACGCCGACCGGGGGGTGCCGGTTGTATACGTCGACGCGGTCCACGGCCGTCACGGCGAGGATCCCTCGCATCCGGAACCACAGCTCCTCCGGGGCCAGTTCGGGCAGTGCGCGCGCGAAGGCCGCCAGGTAGCGGTCGCGGACCGCGTCCTCGGCCGGGCCCGTCCAGCTGCGCATCTCCTCGGCCGGGTCACCCAGGATCGTCACGATCAGCCGTGACGTCCGGGCGCCGCCCTCGTCGCCGCCGGGCATCTCGTCGAACAGCGGGCCGGCGAACGCCTCCACCAGTTCGGCGACCGACGGCTCCTGCCCGCTGGCGAGCAGCCGGTCGAGTCCGGCGCTCTGCGCGGCGTTGATGGGCTCGACCACCCGGCGGACGACCACGGCCAGGAGCTCCGCCTTCGAGCCGAAGTGGTACGCGACGGCGGCCAGGTTCGCCCCGGCGAGGTCGGTGATCGCGCGGACCGAGGTGCCGCGGAAACCGCGCTCGGCGAAGAGGTGCTCGGCCGCGTCGAGGATCTTGGTGCGGGTGTCGGGTGTCGCCATGCAGGCGTACTATACAGTCGTTTGATTGAAACGAACGTTTGACTCAACCGAGCGCGCGAAAGAGAGCTGCCATGAAACTGCTCGTGTACGGCGCCGGGGTCACCGGCACCTTGTTCGCCTCCCGCCTGCATGAGGCCGGGCTCGACGTCTCACTCCTCGCCCGGGGCGAGCGCCTGGCCGCCCTGCGCCGACACGGCGTACAGCTCGCCGAAGGAGACAGCCCGACCGTCAGACGGGTACCGGTACCGGTGGTCGACCATCCCGCCGGCGAGTACGACCTGATCGCCGTCTTCGTCCGCACCCACCAGGTGGACGCGGTGCTGGAGTCACTCGCCGGCCTCGAAGCCCCCGTACTGTTTCTGCTCAACTGGGCGGCAGGTCCAGAGCCGTTGGGCGCGGCGATCGGCCACGAGCGGGTGTTGCTCGGCTTCCCCACGGACGGCGGCACGATGGACGGCGACGTCGTCCGCTACCGCGCGGCCAACTTCACGACCCGCCGGGTCGCGACGCCGATCGGCGAACCCGACGGCCGGACGACCCCTCGACTGGAACGGATCGTACGGGCGTTCCGCACGGCCGGAATCAACGCCAAGGCTCAGCCCCGCATGGACGCTTGGCTCAAGACGCACGCCGCCTTCGAGGTGCCGCTCGGGCAGGCCGTGCACACGGCGGGCGGCCCGGTGGCGCTCGCCGACGACCCGAACGCGGTCCGCGCCATGCTCCATGTCGTACGGCAGAACCTGACCGCCCTGCCGACGCCGCCGGTCCCTCGCGCGTTCGCCGCGCTGCGGACTCTGCCGGAAGGCCTGCTCGTACCCCTGCTGCGCCGCTTCCTGCGCAGCCCGACGGCCGTACACAGCGGACTCAGCGACGCCTCGCCCTCGACGGTGGCCGAACTCGACCGGCTGGCCGAACAGATGCGGGCTTACGCGACGGCCGGCGGGCGCTAGGTCACCCCGCACAGGCAAGGCGACCAGGCCAATCAGCGCATCCCAACCACGCAGCTCTACCGCCGCGTTACTGACGGATGCCGGTCTGCGCGGCCCGGCCGACCCGGGCGATCAAGCGACTGTTGTGGGCCGCGTGCCGGAACCCTGGAGTGTGGTGGGTCCCGCTCGCGATGTCGCGGGCAAGGCCGGCGTACACCTCGCCCACGTTGATGGACGCACCTGCCCATATCTCGGCGGCAGTTGGGCCCGTACCTGTGGCGACGGGGCTGTCCGGCGGGGTGAAGTCCACGCTTGACGACAACACGAGGTCGCCGACCTGAACGCCCGCAGGGTGACTGCCCGTCAACTTCAGCCAGCCGTCCGATCCACGGACCTCCATCCGGAATTGGGCATCCGGTACGGGCACGCCGGCCAGGATCTGCACGCCCACCGGGGCGCCCGACGAGGTCTTGAGGATGGCGTCGAGATGATCCGGGACCTCCCGGACGGTCGTCACGCCGGTGTCGGCCAACGTGACCTCCGGCCAGAGGAGTTCCGTACGCGCGTCGATTTCGGTGATGTCACCCAGAACCGTTTCGACCACATCCAGGACGTGTCCCGCCGCGACCGTCAGGAACCCGGCACCCGCCGCCGCCTTGTCGAAGTACTCGTACGCGCTCACCGACTCCGGGCCGTTGCCGAATGTCGTCGCGGTGACCCGCGCCGAGAGCAGTCGCCCGAGCCGGCCCTGCGCGATGATCTCCGCCGCCCGGCGGACCGACGGGTTGAGCCGGCCCTGCAGACCGATCGCGGTGTGCAGCGAACCGGCCGCTTCGGCCATCTCCTCCGCCTCCGCCACGGTCGCGCCCAGCGGGGACTCCGCGTACACCGCCTTGTTCGCCGCCAGGGCGGCGAGGACCAGCTCACGGTGGGCCGGGATCTTCACCGCGACGGTGACGAGGTCGATCGACGGGTCGCCGATGAGCGCGTAGGGATCCGCGAACCACCGCCTGGCCCCGAAGGTCTCGGCCGCGCGACGAGCGCTCTCTTCGTGCCGGGTGGCCACGGCCTCCAAGGAGAACTCCGGCTGCGCCGCGAGTGCGGGAATGTGGGATGCCCCCGCCCAACTCGCCTTCGTATCAGCTCCGATGATGCCGACACGGATCACGTTGCTCCGCACGTTGTCCAGCTCCATTCATTCGTCTTCGAACGCGGCACGGCCGATCCGTGCCGCGAGGGTTGTCCACCGCCGTCATCCGGTCCGAGCCCGAGGGGCTCAACCGGTGGGTCAGCGATCGATCACGGCCATGTCGGGCTCCGCGTGACGAGCACCGGACGCCGGGGCCAGGTCGTTCAGACGGGCGAGGTGGCCGGCGGTGAGCCGGACGCCGTCGGCCGCGCTGTTCTCCTCCAGCCGGTCGACACGTTTCGTTCCGGGGATGGGCGCGATGCCTTCTCCCTGTGCGAGCAGCCACGCCAGAGCGACCTGGGCGGGCGTCGCGTCGACATCGACGGCGATCTCGCTGACCTCGTCGATGATGCGCAGGTTGCATGTGAGGTTGTCGCCGGTGAAACGGGGATTGGTGCGCCGCCAGTCGGTGGCGTCCAGGCCGTCGAGGGAGCGGATGTCACCGGTGAGAAAGCCGTGTCCGAGCGGCGAGTAGGGGACGAGTCCGATCCCGAGCTCCCGCAGTGTGGGCAGCACTTCCGTTTCAGGGTCGCGGGTCCACAGCGAGTACTCGGTCTGGACGGCGGACACCGGGTGAACGGCGTGGGCCCGGCGGATCGTCGCCGCGGATGCCTCCGACAGCCCGACGTGGCGCACCTTGCCCGCCGCCACCAGAGCGCTCAACGCTCCCATGGTCTCCTCGACCGGGGTGCTGGGGTCGATCCGGTGCTGGTAGTAGAGGTCGATGTGATCGGTGCCGAGCCGCCGCAGCGAGCCGTCCACGGCGGCTCTGACGCTGGCGGGCGTGCCGTCGAGACCAGGTCGGCCGGTGTGGGAGACGAGGCCGAACTTGGTGGCGAGTACGACCTCGTCCCGGCGCCCCTTGATCGCGCGCCCCACCAGTTCCTCGTTCACGTAGGGCCCGTACACCTCCGCGGTATCCAGGTGCGTGACACCGAGGTCCAGAGCGCGGTGGATCGTACGGATCGACTCGGCGTCCGCACGTCCGGCGCCCGTGTAGAACGCCGACATGCCCATGGCTCCGAGTCCGATGCGCGAGACCTCCAGCCCACCCAGCGATGTGACCTGCATCCGGTAGTCCTTTCCTGCGACGCGAAGTGAACTTGATGCGTCAATAACTACACCTCCGGACTTGAAGCGTCAACAACTGCTGTTAGAGTCGTGGCATGGCAGAGACACCAGCGGGAGGCAGGGGACAGCGCCCCAGTCAGGCCCAGGAGGAACCGGCCGCAGAAGGGCCTGGTGCGGCGGATACCGACGGATCTGCCGCAGCGCCGCGATGGCTGAACCGTGACGAGCTGGCGGCATGGCTGGCCAACTCCGCGATCATGATCAGCTTGCCCGCGGCCCTGGACGCGCGGATGCAGCGCGAGTCCCAACTGACCTTCTTCGAGTACATGGTGCTCTCGGTACTGTCCGAGGAGCCGGCCCACACCCTCCAGATGAGCGACCTGGCAGCTCGCACGTCAGCGTCGCTGTCACGGTTGTCGCACGTCGTCGGCCGGCTGGAGAAGCGCGGACTGCTCACACGAGCCCGGGTTCCCGGCCCCGGCAGACGCACCAACACGACGCTGACCGAGGCGGGTTACGAGGAGGTCGTCGCCGCGGCGCCCGGACATGTCGCCGCGGTCCGCGAGTACCTGATGGACGAGCTCGAACCCCACGAGCTGTCGACACTGCGCCGCATCGGCACCGCGGTCGAAGCCGCCATCAAGCGCGGCAAACCCGACGGACCAACCCCGAGCCCATGAGCAGCGCAGCGTCCACGTTCTGACGGCTGCTCATACGACCCCGACCGGCTGCGGCCGCCGGTCACGGAGCTGCCGCATCAGCCCGGCCCAGAAGCCGTGCAACCTCGCATCCTCGATCCGCTGGACCCACCCCTTGGCGGAGGCCGGCCGGGACGACCGGCCTACCGGGCCCGGTCAGCCGAGGCCCGGCTGCATGACCAGCAGGGCCAGGATGATGGCGCCGATTCCTGCGCAGGTAGAGTTCTTGATCTTGAACCCGACACTGAGCAGCAGGAGCGCGACGGCTCCCACCGTGCCGTACTTCCACTGGATGAACTGTTCTAATGCGATGGCGATCACAGGCATGTGCGTCGCTCCTTCGACAGCGGACAACTCGGAGATGCACCACGCGCAGGAGGGGGAGCGCGACTGGACGCGCCTGGATCGAGCAGCCCGTACGACACTGGGCGGGCCACGGTCGGAGCGGGTCGTTCACCTCGTTCGGCTAGTTGGAGGCGACTTGGCGACCAACTATGGGAGTTATTCCCTCTTGGTTGCCACTCATAACCAACTCTCCGGATAACTCCCGCCAGATGGCGACAAGTTGTAGCGTGATCCTGTGACCTTTGATCGCAGCGCACCGGACGGCACGGGAAGGCCCACGTCGGACGACGTGGCGGAGGTCCTGCGCCGACGCATAGACGACGGAGTCATCGCAGTCGGCGCGGCTCTGCCGACCCAGGCTGCGCTGGCCGAGGAGTTCGGTGTGCAGCGAGGCGTGATCCGCCAGGCGGTCAAACTGCTCCAGAGGGACGGACTGCTCACCGAGGTCACCCGAGGAGCGCCGCCCCGCATCGCCGGCCGCGGTATACGCCGTGAAGCCGTGGCCGGAATGCCTCAGGAGACGCTGGTCGCCCTGGGCCCCCGCATCAACGACGCGTTCGCGGCCACAGATGTCCGCATCGACGCCCTGTGCCTGACGGCCGAATCGCTGAGTGCCGCGCTCGGTGAGCAGCGCAGGCTGATCCACGAACGCGCCGCCGCGCCGTCGACCGTCACGGTCCGCGTGCTGCTGCCCAACCGGGACATCGACCTGGCCTTTCCCCGAATGGTGGACAACCCGAACGACCGCGACCCGGTGCACCGGCGCTGGCTCAGGCAGCGCAACTCCCACGGTTCGGTCCTGAGGGACCATCTGCTCGGCCTGGGCGCCGCGCACGACATCGACATCGACATCCAATTCAGGGCGATGCCCTTCACGCCGCCGGTCAAGCTCTACCTCCTCAACGGCTCCGAGGCACTGTTCGCCTACTACCGGGTGCAGAAGCGTGAGGAGCAGATCAACGCGACGGCCGTCGAGATGTTCGACGCCATCGGCGGCGAATCGCCGCTGTTCGCGTTCCGCGCCGACGAACTCGAACGGGACAGAGCGTTCGTGACCCAGTCCCAGGCGTGGTTCAACGCGCTCTGGCAGACCATCGCAACCGACCTGGCGCTCGACTGAGCCTCTTGACAGGCAACGGGCACCCGACGGCGGGTATCCGGGCCACTCCGGAACGCTCCCGTTGTAGCGTTCTTATGTGGTTCTGACGATGCCGGTGCCGAACGGAGGCCGCACTCCGCCCTCGCGGGTAAGGCAGTGGCGCAAGGTTCAGGGGAACAACACCGTTGCCAGGCCTTTCCCGCGCAGTTGCCGACCCGCACTCGACGGACGGAACGATGTGTCTCTTCTCCTGGAACTCCTCGAACCAGTGACGTGCGTGATGTTCGACTTCGACGGACCGGTCTGCCACCTGTTCGCCGGCCACCCGGCGGAGCAGGTGGCGGACGACCTCGTCAGCCGTCTCCGCACGCTGGACGCCGAGGAACTGCTGCTCACGGAAGGTGTCAACTGGAAGGACCCGCACGCGGTGGTGAGGCTCGCCGGCCGGCTCTACCCGAACAGTGGTCTGGTCGAGACACTGGAGGAGAGGCTCACCGCGCACGAACTGCGCGCCGCACACGGGGCGATACCGACGACGCACGCCGACGAGCTGATACGCGCCTTGTGGGCGAAGAGCTACAAGCTCGCCGTTACGACGAACAACTCAGCTTCTGTCGTGGAGAGTTACCTGAGCACGAAGGGGCTCCTCGACTACTTCACCCCGCATGTCCACGGCCGTACGAAGGATCTGCTCCGCCTCAAGCCGGACCCTGACTGTCTGATCCGAGCTCTGGAATCGACCGGCACCGCGGCTGCGGAGTCCCTGATGATCGGCGACACCGGAGCGGATTGCGAGGCGGCCCACAAGGCAGGCATTGCCTTCATCGGCTACGCGAAGAACGAGACCAAGCGGGTTCAGCTGAAGAGTGCGGGGGCAGAGCGCATCGTCAGTTCGTTGGATCAGGTGCTCGAAGCCGTTCGGGGTGAATAGGAGGTGCCGAGGCATGACAGGCAGCATCGGAAGACGCACGATGACACATCGTCATCGTGCTGCGCCGTCATCCGTACGGGGTAACCACGGGCATCCGTGACGGCGTTGTTAACGTGGGAGCTGAGTAAACGCGTGGGGTTTGGTGGTTAGATATGCACCGATCACTCTGGCGATCGATACTGTGGGAACGACGCTGGGTGCAATTCCCCATGCGGCCGGAGTCCCATTGTCCGATAAGGCATCGTTGGGCGCGTACGACAGCTTCGCCAGCTATGCGTTGCGCCAGGGCGTCCAACAGCGCGGACACCACCACGACAACTTCGTGGTGTCCCCGGCCGAAGACATGGCCGCCTTGCTCGGTCTGGAACCGGGTGTCCCCGTCACCCTGCGCCGTCGGCACGCCGGTCCGCTTCCTGTCGTCCTGCGCACCTGGCAGGACGAGACCCAGATCCTGCAATCCATCAAAGGGCTGCTGAGGTACGTCCCGCAGTGCCTCGCCAAAGGCGACGGCTCGGCCGTGCACAGCTATGTCCAGGGAGTACCGCTCTCGACCGTCTGCCCTGATGAAATGCCGCTGGATGAGCGGTTGTTGCATGCATTGGCCGGTCTGCTCGCCGAGATGACCGCAGTCCACAGGGAGCGTCTCCCTGAACTACCCCCGTCGTGGCCCTGTGAAGGCAGCAGCGGCAGCTTTCTGCGGACACTCACCACCCTCACCGAAGCACAGGTGCGGCTGCCGAACTGGCGCGCTTTCGGGGGGTTGTTCGCGGCGCTCGGCGTCCCTGAAGACGCCATGAAGGAGTTCGCCGGGCGGGTCCCGTCGATGGTGGACAGACCGTTCAGCCTGCTGCACACCGATCTCCACCGCGACAACGTCATCTTCTCCTACTCCGAGTCGGACGCGCCGCTGATCTGCGTCGACTGGGAACTCGCCTCCTACGGGGACCCGCTGCACGACCTCGCCACCCACCTCGTCCGGATGCACTACCCCGCCGCCCAGTGGGACGACGTCAAAGAGGCATGGGCGCGCGCGATGCGGAGCGTGCGGCCAGAGGCGGTGCACGGACTGGATACCGATGTACAGCACTACATCGATTTCGAACACGCACAGTCCGTCTACCCGGACGTGATGCGCGCGGCTCATTCCCTGGGCCTGGAAGCCGAACCGACGGGCCTCGAAACAGCGACCGAGTCGGTCCGGCGCGCACTCGAACTGGCAGCCCGACCTCTGCGGCTCAGAGGCGTTCCGGACGCGAAAGAGATCCGCAGCGCTCTCTACCGCTGGCACGCGGCGCTCCCCGGCCGGGCGTCCAGGGCCGCCGCCTCTGCCGTGACTGTGGAGTGGTGCGGCACCGGTTGGGGGGAGAGCGACGGGGCGCGAGTCGGCCTGCCGTATGACGCGGTGGTCGAAGCGCTGAGCAGGGAGGGCGCCGCCCCCGCCGAACACGTCTTCAAGGGGACCGGGCATCTCAACACGGCCGTCCGCGTCGGCCGGCACGGGAGACCCGTGATCGTGCGGCGACGACTGAACGACAGGACCCGCAGGGAGCCGCGCTTCCTGGAAGAGCACGACGTGCTGCTTGCCCTCGCGGCGGTCAAGGGCGACGTGCGCGCACCCCAATTGCTCGCCTTCGGAACCAGCAAGCCCAACGATGCCTTCGCCGTTCATTCCTACGTCGGTACGGCCGACAGGATCCGTCCGCCCGAGCACCCGGTGGACGGACTGAGCCCCCGCGAGGCGGACGACCTGGTGGACCAGCTGTGCGCACTGACGCGAGTGCCGACGGAGCGCCTTCATTCCAGCCCGTCGTACGGGGACTTCTACCAGTGGTTGAGCGCGCAACTCGTCAAGATGGTGGCCGCGCTGCCCGAGGAGTCACGGCAACTCGCCGTCGCCCTGGGCCTGCCCGACGCGACACGGTTGCGAGATCTGCTGGGAGGCCGGTTCGTCACACCGCGGAACTCGGTGCTGCTGCACGGTGACCTCAACCCCTGGAACCTCGTCAGGGACGGTGAGTCCGGCGAACTCACCATCATCGACTGGGAAATGGCCATGGTCGGAGACCCGCTCTACGATCTGGTGCGGCATCTTCATCTGACGCCGCACAGCCCGGGCATGCGCGACCGGATGCTCCACCGCTGGAGCAGTCAACTGGACAGTGGCTTCACCAAGGGCTGGGAGGAAGAGTGGCGCTACTACCGGTGCATCGAGATCGTCCGCTCCGCCTACATCGACTTGGACCGCCTGGTCACCGCGGACGTACTGGACGCCCCGAACGTGGACAGGGCACTCAGCTCGTACTCGCTCACCCTGTCCCGTGCGGCGGAGTTCCTCGGACTGCGCACCGGTCGCATCGCCAACCCCTATCTGGAGATCGCGCTGCCAGGCAGTGAACTGGTCGGCCACTGAGGCGTGTTGACTCGTCAGGCGCCCTTTGCGATCGGTTCGAGGATGGCTACGCACTCCACGTGGTGGGTCATCGGGAACAGGTCGAACGCTCGTAGTGTGCGCGGCTTGTAGCCTCCCTCGCGGAAGTAGGCCAAGTCGCGGGCCAGGGCTGCCGGGTCGCAGGCCACGTAGGCGATTCTGCGGGCGCCCAGGGTGGTGAGGTGTTTGACCACCTGCTTGCCTGCTCCCGCGCGTGGGGGGTCCAGGACGATCAGGTCTGTTTCCGTGATGCGGGTGCGCGGCAGGACGGCGTCGACCTTGCCGTGTTCGATGCGGACCCGGGTCAGGTCCTGGAGGTTGTGGACCGCGTCCTCCGCCGCGCGTTTGCCCGACTCGATGCCGAGCACCGCGCCTGTCTCGCCCACACGTTCGGCGATCGCGCCCGCGAAGAGGCCGACGCCGCAGTAGAGGTCCAGGGCGCTGTCGCCCTTACGGGGCATCAGGCCCTGCATGACCGCTTCCACCAGGATCTGCGGTGCCTGCGGGTGGACCTGCCAGAAGCCGCCCATGCCGACGCGGTACGTGCGGCCGTCGGCGCGTTCGCGGACGAAGGCGCGGCCGTGGACGCGGTGCACTCCCCCGTCGTGCTCCTCGACGCGCAGTACGGAGACCGGCTTGTCGAGTTCGACCAGCGGCAGCCGGCCGCCGGCGCGGGGGGCGACGATGACCTGACGGTCGCCCGAGCCCGAGGCGGCGATGGCCTCGACCGAGGCGATCTGCGGCCATTCGCGGTGCTCGACGCCCAGTTCGCTGACGCCTTCGGTGGCGATCAGGCACTGGTCGATGACCTCGACGTCGTGCGAGCGGTGCTTGCGCAGCCCCACCCGGCCGTCCTCGTCCACCGCGTACTGCACGCGGGAGCGCCAGGCCGGCACCTCGCCCGCCGGGAGCTTGTCGCCGGGCGCCGGCATGACCGTACCGTCCCAGCCGGCTTCCTCCGGGGTGAGGCCCGCGAGGCGCTTCAGCTGCTCGGTGATCACGTCGCCCTTGAGGCGGCGCTGGGTGCCGGGCTTGGCGTGCTGCCAGTCGCAGCCGCCGCAGCGGCCGGGGCCCGCGTACGGGCAGGGCGCCTCGACGCGCTCCTTGGACGCCTCGACGATCTTCACCGCGTCGGCGCGCAGATAGCGGGAGTTCTCCTCGCCCTCCGTGACCCGGGCGACGATCCGCTCGCCGGGCAGCGCGTGCCGGACGAACAGCACCTGGCCCTCCGAGGTACGGGCGATGCAGTGGCCGCCGTGTGCGACGGGGCCGACCTCGACCTCGTACTCCTCCCCGACCAGCGAAGCCTGCTCTGAAGGCTGGGGTTGCGTTGACATGAAGGGGTGGCTCCAGGGATCAGGGGGGAACGGTGGATCGAGGCGGAAGGACGGACCAACGGACCAACGGAAGGACGGGTCAAAGCGAATCGGCCGGACCGCAGCCCGTCAGTCTACTTGGCTGCCGTCCGGCCGATCGCCAGTCACTTTTTTGACGTGTCCTTCGGGCGCGCGTCCACCGGACCCCGCCTGACCGCCCCCGGCGCGTTGTACATGCCCCGCCGCTTCGCCCGCTGCTTCGCCAGCTCCGACGACTCCAGCTGGTACGGCACGGAGGTGACCATGACCCCCGGCGTGAACAGCAGCCTGCCCTTGAGGCGCAGCGCGCTCTGGTTGTGCAGCAGGTGTTCGTACCAGCGGCCGACCACGTACTCGGGGATGTAGATGCTGATCACGTCACGCGGATTCTCGGTGCGCAGGCCGCGTACGTACTCTATGACCGGCCGGGTGATCTCCCGGTACGGCGAGTCGAGGATCTTCAGCGGCACGTTGATGCCGCGCCGTTCCCACTCCGCCCGCAGCGCCTTCGTCTCCGCCGGGTCGACGCTGATGCTGAGCGCCTCCAGGGTGTCGGAGCGCATCAGCTTCGCGTAGCCGAGCGCCCGCAGGGTCGGCTTGTGCAGCTTGGACACGAGCACGATCGAGTGCACGCGGGACGGCTTTATCGTGTCGTCGGACGGGCCCTCGGCCGCCGCGATCTCGTCGGCCACCCGGTCGTAGTGCTTGCGGATCGCCGTCATCGTCCCGAAGAAGATCACCATGCCCAGCAGCGCCACCCAGGCGCCGTGCGTGAACTTGGTCGCCAGGACGACGACGAGCACGAGCCCGGTGAAGAAGGCGCCGAAGGCGTTGATCGCGCGGGAGCGGACCATGTGGCGGCGCTTGGCCTGGTCACGCTCGGTGCGCAGGTGGCGGTTCCAGTGCCGGACCATGCCGGTCTGGCTGAGGGTGAAGGAGACGAAGACCCCGACGATGTAGAGCTGGATCAGCCGGGTGGAGTCGGCCCCGTAGATGATGACGAGCAGCGCGGCGGCGCCCGCCAGCAGCACGATGCCGTTGGAGAAGGCGAGCCGGTCGCCCCGGGTGTGCAGCTGGCGCGGCAGGTAGCGGTCCTGCGCGAGGATCGAGCCGAGCAGCGGGAAGCCGTTGTACGCGGTGTTCGCCGCCAGGAACAGTACGAGCGCGGTGGCCGCTGCGAGGACCACGAAGAGGAAGGTGCCCTGGCCGAAGACGGCCGCGGCGACCTGGGAGATGACCGGGTCCTGGACGAAGCCGCTGCCGACGGGGACGCCGTTCTTCAGCAGGTCGGTGGCCGGCTCCGAGGCCATCCGTACGTGCGTGGTCATGGCCAGCACGATGATGCCGCAGAACATGGTGACGGCGAGGCCGCCCATCAGGGCGAGGGTCGTCGCCGCGTTCTTGCTCTTGGGCTTGCGGAAGGCCGGTACGCCGTTGCTGATCGCCTCGACGCCGGTGAGCGCGGCGCAGCCGGAGGAGAAGGCGCGCAGCAGCAGGAAGACCATGGCGAAGCCGGCCAGGCCGCTGTGCTCCGCCTTGATGTGGAAGGAGGCGGTGGGCGCGTTCATCGTGTCGTTCAGCACCAGGCCGCGGATGGCGCCCCAGATGATCATGATGAAGACGCCGCCGACGAAGACATAGGTCGGGATGGCGAAGAGTTTGCCGGACTCCCTGACCCCGCGCAGGTTCATCAGCGTCAGCAGCACGATGACGACGACGGCACAGATGACCTTGTGCTCGACGACGAAGGGGATGGCGGAGCCGAGGTTCTCGACGCCCGAGGCGATCGACACGGCCACGGTCAGCACGTAGTCGACCAGCAGGGCGCTGGCGACCGTCAGGCCGGCCTTGGGGCCGAGGTTGGTGGTGGCCACCTCGTAGTCGCCGCCGCCGCTGGGGTACGCGTGCACGTTCTGCCGGTACGAGGCGACGACGGTGAACATCAGGACGACGACGGCCAGCGCGATCCACGGGCTGAAGTGGTACGCCGAGACGCCGGCGACCGACAGCACCAGGAGCACTTCCCCGGGTGCGTAGGCCACCGAGGACAGCGGGTCGGAGGCGAAGACGGGCAGCGCGATGCGCTTGGGCAGCAGCGTCTCACCGAGCTTGTCGCTGCGCAGCGCCCGTCCGATCAGGATCCGCTTGGGCACGTCGGTCAGTTTGGACACGGGGAGGATCGTATGCGTTCGAACAGGTCACCGTGCGGCCAGTACCCCTATTACCCGGCCTGGGCACGGGTTCTTGGGACGATCGTGATGAAGGCAACGTGCACGTTCCCGCATAAGCTCGTGGCTCGGGGAATGCCGCGTACGGTTGCCCCAATGGTGCCCGGCAGGTCGACAAGAAAGAGTGAACAGGTGTTTTCGCAGGTCAGCGTGGCAACCAGGACGGCGGGGTAGGGGCGTGCACGTCGTCATCATGGGCTGCGGCCGGGTGGGCTCCGCACTCGCGCAGACCCTGGAGCAGCAGGGACATACGGTCGCGGTCATCGACCAGGACCCCACGGCGTTCCGCAGGCTCGGCTCCGGCTTCGGCGGCAGACGCGTCAGCGGGGTCGGGTTCGACCAGGACACGCTCCGCGAGGCGGGGATCGAGGAGGCGGGCGCCTTCGCCGCTGTGAGCAGCGGTGACAACTCGAACATCATTGCCGCCCGGGTCGCCAGGGAGATGTTCGGCATAGAGAATGTCGCGGCCCGGATCTACGACCCGCGCAGGGCCGAGGTCTACCAGCGGCTGGGCATCCCCACGGTCGCCACGGTCCGCTGGACCGCCGACCAGATGCTGCGCCGGCTGCTGCCTTCGGGCGCCGAGCCGCTGTGGCGCGACCCGAGCGGCGGGGTCCAGCTCGCCGAGGTGCACACCCCGGACGACTGGATCGGCCACAAGGTCAGCACCCTCCAGGAGGAGACCGGCGTGCGCGTGGCGTTCCTGACGCGGCTGGGCGAGGCGATGCTGCCGACGTCCCAGACGGTGTTGCAGGAGGGGGATCTCGTCCACGTGATGATGCGTACCGACGACATCGTGAAGGTCGAGGCGGCATTCGCCCAGGGTCCTGAAGGAGGGGCGCACTGATGCGCGTCGCGATTGCGGGGGCAGGCGCGGTGGGTCGTTCCATCGCGGGCGAACTGCTGGAGAACGGGCACGAGGTCCTGCTGGTCGACAAGGCGCCGACCGCCATCTCGGTGGAGCGGGTGCCGATGGCCGAGTGGCTGCTGGCCGACGCCTGTGAGATCACCTCGCTCGACGAGGCGGCGCTGCAGCGGTGCAACGTGGTGATCGCGGCGACCGGTGACGACAAGGTCAATCTGGTCGTCTCGCTGCTCGCCAAGACCGAGTACGGCGTGCCGCGCGTGGTGGCCCGGGTCAACAACCCCAAGAACGAGTGGCTGTTCAACGAGTCCTGGGGTGTCGACGTGGCGGTCTCCACGCCGCGGCTGATGTCAGCGCTGGTGGAGGAGGCGGTGAGCGTCGGCGATCTCGTACGGCTGCTGCGCTTCAGCCACGGCGACGCCAACCTCGTCGAGCTGACGCTGCCGCCGGAGTCCGCGGTGACCGGTACCCAGGTCGGGGATGTGACCTGGCCCGAGGACACGTCCCTGGTCACGATCATCCGCGGTACGCGCGTGCTGACGCCGACCCCGGACGAGACGCTGGAGGCGGGCGACGAGCTGCTGTTCGTGGCGGCGCAGGCGCGCGAGGAACAGCTGGAGGACCTGCTGTCGGTACGGCGCGAGGGCGAGTGACCCCGGCGCCGTAGACATGCGTGGACATGGGTGGGGCCCCGCACCGGCCGGTGCGGGGCCCCACCCATGTCTACGCCGACCGCGTCACGCCTCGCGGCGGTGGCTGCGTGGCGCCGGCCGGTCGGCCGCGGGCCCCTCGGCCGAGGCCGCCGAAGCCGCTGCCTTGCGCTCCTTCTCGGCCTGCTCCTCGGCCTCCATCTCGGCGAACACGTCGATGGGCGGCGGCGCCTTCGCCAGGAAGACCCAGGTCAGATAGACCGCGAGCAGGAAGGGCGGGATCTTGAGCGAGATCAGGATCCAGCCGAGCGACGTGGTGTCGGCCCACCAGTAGAGCGGGAAGAGGATCGCGCACTTGGCGAGCAGGATCAGTCCCCACGCCCAGCTGGACTTGGCGTAGGCCTTCTTGCGGCCGGGGTTGCGGGTGCGCCAGGAGAGGTTCTCCTTGAAGACGGGCCCGAGGATCAGACCGATCAGCGGCACCCCGGCGACCGTCGTCACGATGTACGCGACGGCGAGGCCGAGCGTGTAGATCATCCCCGGCAGGTAGAAGTCCTTGGCGTTGCCGGTCATCATCGCGAAGACGACACCGAAGGCCACCCCGAAGACACCGCTGAAGGCGTGCTTGACGGTGTCGCGGCGGATCAGCCGGACGGCGACGAGCACCACCGAGATGGCCAGCGCGGCGATCGCCGAGGCGTACAGGTTCTTGTTGATGGTGAAGATCGTGACGAAGAGCAGTCCCGGCAGGACCGTCTCCACCATCCCGCGCAGTCCGCCGAACGCCTCGAAAAGGGCGGCCTCGGTGACGGCCCGCGCGTCCTGCTCCTCCGTGGTCCTGGGATCCTCGGGGCCCTGGGGGTCCCCCGTGGCGGGCGAGGTGTGAGAAGCGGTCGAGGCGGCTGACTTGTCGACTGACGTCACCGGCTACTCCTGTCCGAGCGGTCGGAGCTCGTATTTGGGATTGAACAGCACCCGGCGGCCGTGGCTCACGGAGATCCGGCCGGAGGCGATCAGCTTGCGGCCCGGCTCGATCCCCACGATGGAGCGCCGGCCCAGCCACACCACGTCCAGCGGTGCGGTGCCGTCGAACAGCTCCGCCTCCAGAGCCGGCACACCGGCCCGCGGACGCAAGGTGACCGTCCGCAACGTACCAGTCACCCGGACGATCTGGCGGTCGTTGCACTCGGAGATCCGGGTGCACCCGGACGCGTGTGCGTCTTCCCGCAGCTCCTCGGACTCCAGATCCTCCTGGGAGCTGGACAGCCGGTCGAGCATCCGGCGGAATCGGCCGCTCGGCTTGTCAGCACTCATGCGCCAAGGGTACCGGGATCGGAGCGCTGTCGAATCAGTGCTCGAAGCGGTAACCCATACCCGGCTCGGTGACGAAGTGCCGGGGGTGCGAGGGGTCCGCCTCCAGCTTGCGGCGCAGCTGTGCCATGTAGACCCGCAGATAGTTGGTCTCCGTGCCGTAGGAGGGGCCCCAGACCTCCTGGAGGAGCTGTTTCTGGCTGACGAGCCGGCCGGTGTTGCGGACGAGCACCTCCAGCAGGTGCCATTCGGTCGGCGTGAGCCGTACGTCGCGGCCGTCCCTGTGCACCTTCTTGGCCGCCAGGTCGACGGTGAAGCCCTCCGTCTCGACGACGGCGACCCCGTCGTCGCCGTCCCCGCCGACCGGCTCGGTGCGCCGGACGGCCGCGCGCAGCCGGGCCAGCAGCTCGTCCATGCCGAAGGGCTTGGTGACGTAGTCGTCGGCGCCCGCGTCCAGCGCCTCGACCTTCTCGTCCGAGGTGTGCCGGGCGGAGAGCACCAGGATCGGCACCCGGGTCCAGCCGCGCAGTCCCCTGATGACCTCGACGCCGTCCATGTCGGGCAGGCCGAGGTCGAGCACCACGACGTCGGGATGGCGGGCGGCGGCGAGTTCCAGCGCCGAGGCGCCGTCGGATGCCGCGTCCACCTCGTACTTGCGCGCCTTCAGGTTGATCACGAGGGCACGTACGATCTGCGGCTCGTCGTCGACCACGAGCACCCGGGTCATGGGGGTCTGCCTTTCCGCCGTCCCGGTCACGAGATGACCCGGGAGGAGAGTTCGGGGCGGGCCGGCAGCAGGCCGGTCGCCGCTCTGAGTGTGAGGACCATGGTCATACCGCCGCCGGGGGTGTCCTCGGCGGCGAGGGTGCCGCCCATCGCCTCGACGAAGCCGCGGGCGACCGCGAGTCCGAGGCCGACGCCGGCGCCGCGCGGTGCGTCGCCGTGGCGCTGGAACGGTTCGAATATCCGGTCCTTGGCCTCGTCGGGCACGCCGGGGCCGCTGTCGGTGACCCGTACCTCGACCCGGGCGCCGAGCGCGCTGGCCGCCACGGTGACCGGCTGCGCGTCGGGGCTGTACTTGACGGCGTTCTCGACGATATTGGCGACGGCGCGCTCCAGCAGTCCCGGATCGACGGCCACCATGGGCAGCGACTCGGGGATGTCCAGCTCCACGCTGTCCTCCGGCACGCCGCCGAGCGCCATCGGAACCACCTCGTCGAGGTCGATCTCGCGGATCAGCGGGGTGACGGTGCCGGTCTGCAGCCGGGACATGTCGAGCAGGTTGCCCACCAGGTGGTCGAGCCGGTCGGCGCCGTTCTCGATGCCGGCGAGCAGTTCGGCGCTGTCCTCCTCGGACCACTCGACGTCGTCGGAGCGCAGCGAGGAGACGGCGGCCTTGATCCCGGCGAGCGGGGTGCGCAGGTCGTGGCTGACGGCGGCGAGCAGCGCGGTGCGGATGCGGTTGCCCTCGGCCAGCTCGCGCGCCTGCTCGGCCTCGCCGACGAGGCGCTGCCTGTCGAGGACGACGGCGGCCTGCGCGGCGAAGGCGGCGAGCACCCTGCGGTCCTCGGCGGGCAGCATCCGGCCGGACAGGGCCAGCGCCATGTGGTCGCCCACGGGCATGTCCACGTCGGCGTCGTCGGGGCGGGTCGCGGGCTTGGGGCCGACACTGCCCGCGCAGGTCCAGGGGTCGACGTCGCTGGAGCGCTCCAGCAGGGCCACCGAGTCCATGGCGAAGGTCTCGCGTACGCGTTCGAGGAGGGCGTCGAGGGTCGTCTCGCCGCGCAGCACGCTCCCGGCGAGGAAGGACAGGATCTCCGACTCGGCGCGCAGCCGGGCCGCCTGGTGGGTTCTGCGGGCCGCCAGGTCCACTACGGAGGCGACGGCCACGGCGACGGCGAAGAAGACCACGAGCGCGACGATGTTCTTCGGCTCGGCGATGTCCAGGGTGTGGGTCGGTGGCGTGTAGTAGAAGTTCAGCAGCAGTGAGCTGACGGCGGCCGAGGCGAGCGCCGGTTTCAGTCCGCCGAACAGCGCGGACAGCACGGTCAGGAAGAGGAACAGCAGGACGTCGTTGGCGAGCCCGAGGGGGTCGGCCAGCGAGGAGAGCAGCAGCGAGAGCAGGACGGGCGCCACGACCCCGGCGAGCCAGCCCCAGATGATCCGGGAGCGGCCGAACCGCGCGCCGCGCGCCACCGGCAGTCCGCGCCCCTTGGCGACCTCGCTGTGGGTGACGATGTGGACGTCGAGGTCGGTGCCCGAATCGCGGGCGACCGTCGCGCCGACGCCGGGTCCGAAGATGTACTGCCAGGTCTTGCGGCGGCTCGATCCGAGGACGATCTGGGTGCCGTTCACGCCGCGGGCGAATTCGAGGAGCGCCGAGGGCACGTCCTCGCCTATGACGTGGTGGAAGGTGCCGCCGAGGTCTTCGACGAGGGTGCGCTGGAGCGCCAGTTCCTTGGGCGAGGCCGAGGTGAGCCCGTCGCTGCGGGCGATGTAGACGGCGAGGATCTCGCTGCCGGAGCCCTTGGCCGCCATCCGGGCGGCGCGGCGGATCAGCGTACGGCCCTCGGGGCCGCCGGTGAGGCCGACGACGATCCGCTCGCGGGCCTGCCAGGTGGAGCGGATGTTGTGCTCACCGCGGTACTGCTGGAGGTATTCGTCCACGCGGTCGGCCACCCACAGCAGGGCCAGCTCGCGCAGGGCGGTCAGGTTGCCGGGTCTGAAGTAGTTGGACAGCGCCGCGTCCAGCTTCTCCGGCTTGTAGATGTTGCCGTGCGCCATCCGGCGGCGCAGCGCCTGGGGCGACATGTCGACAAGCTCTATCTGGTCGGCCCTGCGGACGACCTCGTCGGGGACGGTCTCGCGCTGCCGCACCCCGGTGATGGACTCGACGACGTCGCCGAGGGACTCCAGGTGCTGGATGTTCAGGTTGGAGACCACGTTGATGCCGGCCTGGAGGAGCTCCTCGATGTCCTGCCAGCGCTTGTGGTTGCGGGAGCCCGGGACGTTGGTGTGCGCCAGCTCGTCCACGAGGGCGACGGCCGGCCGGCGTTCCAGTACGGCGTCGACGTCCATCTCGGTGAATACGGTGCCGCGGTACTCGATCTCGCGGCGGCTCACCTCTTCGAGGCCGCGCAGCATGACCTCGGTGCGCGGCCGGTCGTGGTGCTCGACGAAGGCGACGACGCAGTCGGTGCCGCGCTCCACCCGGCGATGCGCCTCGGAGAGCATCGCGTAGGTCTTGCCGACGCCCGGCGCCGCGCCCAGGTAGATCCGAAGCTTGCCGCGTCCCATGGCCCCATTGTCTTCCGGAAGAGCCGTCCGCGTCGGGCGGGCGGCTCTCTCGAAGCTACAGCCACCGATAGGGACATTTGGGGCATGCGGTCTGCTCCGGAGTGGGTCTTGACGCGACCCTGATGCGCCGGAATCCACCGTGACCGACGGTTGTGCCCGATCCGGACGACCGGCGCCAGGGAGTGTCCGACCTAGGCGTGTTCGACGATGTGGCCGTCGCTGAGTTCCAGCACCCGGTCGGCGAGGCCGAGGAGCTGTGTGTCGTGGGTGGCGACGAGCGCGGTGACGCCCTCGCTGCGTACGACGGCGCGCAGCAGCTCCATCACGTCGAGCCCGGTCTCCGCGTCGAGCTGCCCGGTGGGCTCGTCGGCGATCAGCAGGGCGGGCCGGTTGGCGAGGGCGCGGGCGATGGCCACCCGCTGCTGCTGGCCGCCCGACAGCTCGCCTGGCCGCTGGGCGGTGTGGTCGGCGAGACCGACCAGGGCGAGCAGCAGCGCCACCCGCTCGTCGCGCTCGCGGGCGTTCGTCCTGCGCAGCCGCATCGGCACTCCGACGTTCTCGGCGGCGGTCAGGATCGGGATGAGTCCGAAGGACTGGAAGATGAAACCGATCCGGTCCCTGCGCAGCGCGAGCAGCCCGTCCTCGCCGAGCGTGGACAGCTCGGTGCCGTCGACGGTGATCCGTCCCCGGCCCGGGGTGTCGAGGCCGCCGACCAGATTGAGCAGGGTCGTCTTGCCGGAGCCCGACCGGCCCTTCAGGGCGACGAGTTCGCCGCGCGGGATGTCGAAGGAGACACCGCGCAGGGCGTGTACGGCGGAGGCGCCCGCCCCGTACGAGCGGTGCACGTCCTCGACCCGCACCATGGGGCCGCCGGCCTCTTCCGCCAGGGTGGCCGCCGCGCCACGGACGCCGATGCTCTCACTCATGGGCGCCAGTATGTGCGGAGCCCATGAGTGAGAGCAATGGCCGTCGATCACCATCTGCCGTGCGTCAGCCCGCCAGCTCCCTCAGTGCGATGTTCAGCTTCAGGACGTTCACCTGGGGCTCCCCGATGAAACCGAGGGTGCGTCCGACGGTGTTCTTGTCGATCAGCTTCTCCACCTGCGCGAGGGTGAGGTGGTTCTTCTCCGCCACGCGGTGCGCCTGGAGCTGCGCGTACTGCGGGGAGATGGACGGGTCGAGTCCCGATCCGGACGAGGTGACGGCGTCGGCCGGCACCGCGGACGGCTTGACCGTGTAGCCCGGGGTCGAGTTGTCCTTGATCACGGCGGCCTTGGCGTCGGTGACCTGCTTGATCAGGTCCTTGCTGTCGCCCGCCAGGTTGGTGGCGCCGGAGAGGATCAGCGTGTACCGCGTGTTGACGCTGTTCTCGCCGAGACCGTTGGACGGGCGCGGCTGGAACCACTTGAGGTCGGGGGCCGGGGTCTCCTGGCCCTTCTTCAGCGGCAGGTCGTAGCGCTGCCCGATGAGGGACGACCCGACGACCTTGCCGTTCTCCTTGATCTCGGAGCCGTTCGCCTTGTTGTGGAAGGCGGCCTGGCCGATCCCCATTACCGCAAGCGGGTAAATCACGCCGCACAGGACGCTCAGGACGATGAGGGCGCGTAGCCCGGCCCAGCCGAGCCGGAGCACGCTGCCTGCCGAATTGTTCATGCTCATGCCGTTCACCCGATGCCGGGGATGAGAGAGATGATCAGGTCGATGATCTTGATGCCGATGAACGGCGAGATCAGGCCGCCGAGGCCGTAGATCGCGAGGTTCCTGCGCAGCATCTTGTCGGCGGTCGTCGGCCGGTAGCGCACACCGCGCAGGGCGAGCGGTACGAGCGCGACGATGACCAGCGCGTTGAAGATGACCGCCGACAGGATCGCGGACTCGGGCGACGACAGGTCCATGACGTTGAGCTTGTCGAGGCCCGGGTAGGCGACCGTGAACATCGCCGGGAGGATCGCGAAGTACTTCGCGACGTCGTTGGCGATGGAGAACGTGGTCAGCGCACCGCGGGTGATGAGCAGCTGCTTGCCGATCTCGACGATCTCGATCAGCTTGGTCGGGTTGGAGTCCAGGTCCACCATGTTCCCGGCCTCCTTGGCTGCCGAGGTACCGGTGTTCATGGCCACGCCGACGTCGGCCTGGGCGAGCGCGGGCGCGTCGTTCGTCCCGTCACCCGTCATCGCGACGAGCTTGCCGCCGCTCTGCTCACGCCTGATGAGCGCCATCTTGTCCTCGGGCGTGGCCTCGGCGAGGAAGTCGTCCACGCCCGCCTCGTCCGCGATGGCCTTGGCGGTCAGCGGGTTGTCACCCGTGATCATGACCGTCTTGATGCCCATCCTGCGCAGCTCGTCGAACCGCTCCCGCATGCCTTCCTTGACGACGTCCTTGAGGTGGACGACACCGAGGACCCTGGCTCCCGTGCCGTCCTCGACGGCGACCAGCAGCGGGGTGCCGCCGGCCTGGGAGATGGTCTCGGTCAGCATCCGCACCTCGTCGGGCACCTGGCCGCCGCGCTCCTGGACCCAGGCCACGACCGAACCGCTCGCGCCCTTGCGGACCTTGCGCCGTACGCCTTCCTCTTCGAGGTCGACGCCCGACATCCGGGTCTGGGCGGTGAAGGCGATCCAGTCGGCCCCGGTCAGCTCGCCCCGGGTGCGCTCGCGCAGGCCGTACCGCTCCTTGGCGAGGACGACGACGGACCGGCCTTCGGGGGTCTCGTCGGCCAGCGAGGAGAGCTGGGCGGCGTCGGCGAGTTCGTCCTCGCGCACCCCGTGGACGGGCACGAACTCGGACGCCTGGCGGTTGCCGAGGGTGATGGTGCCGGTCTTGTCGAGCAGCAGCGTCGACACGTCGCCCGCCGCCTCGACGGCCCGTCCCGACATCGCCAGCACGTTGCGCTGGACGAGCCGGTCCATGCCGGCGATGCCGATCGCGGAGAGCAGCGCGCCGATGGTGGTCGGGATCAGACAGACCAGCAGGGCGACCAGCACGATCGTCGTCTGCCGCGATCCCGCGTAGATGGCGAACGGCTGGAGGGTGACGACGGCGAGCAGGAAGACGATGGTCAGCGAGGCGAGCAGGATGTTCAGCGCGATCTCGTTGGGTGTCTTCTGCCGTGCGGCGCCTTCGACCAGCTTGATCATCCGGTCGATGAAGGTCTCGCCGGGCTTGGTCGTGATCTTCACGACGACCCGGTCGGAGAGGACCTTCGTACCGCCGGTGACGGCCGAGCGGTCACCGCCCGACTCGCGGATGACGGGGGCGGACTCACCGGTGATGGCCGACTCGTCGACGGACGCGACGCCTTCGACCACGTCACCGTCGCCGGGGATGGTGTCGCCCGCCTCGCAGACGACCAGGTCGCCGATGCGCAGTTCGGTGCCGGGCACCCGCTCCTCGGCCGTGCCGTTCAGCCGCCGGGCGACGGTGTCGGTCTTGGCCTTGCGCAGCGTGTCCGCCTGCGCCTTGCCGCGTCCTTCGGCCACCGCCTCCGCCAGGTTGGCGAAGATCGTGGTGAGCCACAGCCAGCCGGCGATGGTCCAGCCGAACCAGTTGCCCGGGTCCTTGAAGGCGAACACGGTCGTCAGGACGGATCCGACGAGGACCACGAACATGACGGGCGATTTCCACATGACGCGCGGGTCGAGCTTGAGCACGGCCTGCGGGAACGACGTCAGCAGCTGTTTGGGGTCGAACATGCCGCCGCCGACGCGGTTGCCCTGGCTGTTGTGGCCCGCTGGTAGGTCGCTGTGCGGCGCACGGGTCGGAGTGGACGTGGACATCGAGTCCTCTTGCTTCAGACGAGTGGTCATGACGCCAGCCCCTCGGCCAGCGGTCCCAGCGCGAGCGCGGGAAAGTAGGTCAGACCGCTGACGACGATGACGGTGGCGACGAGCAGCCCCGCGAACAGCGGCTTGTGGGTGCGCAGCGTGCCCAGCGACGCCGGGATCTTCTTCTGCTCACCGAGCGAGCCCGCCAGCGCCAGGATGAAGACGATCGGCAGGAACCGGCCGAGCAGCATCGCCAACCCGATCGTGGTGTTGTACCACTGGGTGTCGGAGCTGAGTCCGGCGAAGGCCGAGCCGTTGTTGTTGGCACCGGACGTGAAGGCGTACAGGACTTCGGAGAAGCCGTGCGCGCCGCTGTTGAGCATCGAGTTCTTCGGCGTGGTCATCGCCATGGACGCGGCGGTGAAGCCGAGCGCGAGGGCCGGCGTGATCATGATGTAGAGCGCGGCGAACTTGATCTCGCGGGTGCCGATCTTCTTGCCCAGGTACTCGGGCGTACGGCCGACCATCAGGCCGGCGATGAAGACGGCGACGATCGCGAGGATCAGCATGCCGTAGAGCCCGGAGCCGACACCGCCCGGCGCCACTTCGCCCAGCATCATGCCCAGCAGGGTGATTCCGCCGCCGAATCCGGTGAAGGACGAGTGGAACGAGTTGACGGCGCCCGTCGACGTGAGCGTGGTGGTCGTCGCGAAGAGCGACGAGCCGCCGACCCCGAAGCGGGTCTCCTTGCCCTCCATGGCACCGCCCGCGATGTTGAAGGCGGGCGCGCCGTGGTGGAACTCGGTCCACATCATCAGGGCGGTGAAACCGATCCAGATCGTCACCATCGCGGCGAGGATCGCGTATCCCTGCTTGACCGAGCCGACCATCGTGCCGAAGGTGCGGGTCAGGGCGAAGGGGATGACCAGGATCAGGAAGATCTCCAGGAGGTTCGAGATCCCGCTCGGGTTCTCGAACGGGTGGGCCGAGTTGGCGTTGAAGTAACCGCCGCCGTTGGTGCCCAGCTCCTTGATGGCCTCCTGGGAGGCGACCGCGCCGCCGTTCCACTGCTGCGAGCCGCCGGCGAACTGGCCGACCTCGTGGATCCCGGAGAAGTTCTGGACGGCGCCGCAGGCGACCAGCACGACGGCGCCGATGAACGCGATCGGGATCAGGATGCGGACGGTGCCGCGCACCATGTCCGCCCAGAAGTTGCCCAGTTCACCGGTACGGGAGCGGACGAAGCCCCGGATGAGGGCGACGGCGACGGCCATGCCGACAGCCGCCGAGAGGAAGTTCTGGACGGCGAGGCCACCGGTCTGTACGACGTGGCCCATGGCCTGTTCGCCGTAGTACGACTGCCAGTTGGTGTTGGAGACGAAGGACGCCGCCGTGTTGAAGGCCTGGTCGGGGTCGATCGACGAGAAGCCGAGCGAGCCGGGCAGGCTCCCCTGGACCCGCTGCATCAGGTACAGGAAGAGCACGCTGATGAGCGAGAAGGCGAGCAGGCCGCGCAGGTAGGCGGGCCAGCGCATCTCGGTGGCCGGGTTGGCGCCGATGGCCCTGTAGATCCACTTCTCGACGCGCAGATGCTTCGGCGAGTTGTACACCCGTGCCATGTAGTCGCCCAGCGGGCGGTACACCAGACCGAGTACCACGATCAGGGCGATCATCTGGAGCACCCCGGCGAGTACGGGACTCATCACTCAGAACCTCTCAGGACGGACGAGGGCGAGGACGAGGTACACCAGGAGGGCGACGGCGACGACGAGGCCGACGATTGTCTCGGCGCTCACAGTTTCGCCACCCCCTTGGCGATGAGAGCCACCAGCGCGAACACCGCGATCGTGGTGAGGACGAAGGCCACGTCGGCCATCGGTCTGCTCCTAGCTGAGATGAGGCGGAATCTGACTTCTTGAGGAAACCTCCTCGTCCGCCCGATTCCGCTCGCGTTGACGTGTCCCATACGGCCACGGGCACCGGCTTGACGCACTCCATATGTCAGCGGCCGTGACCAGGGGAAACGCCAGTGGGCCGCACCCCGGGTGCCGGGGTACGACCCACTGCTCTCAGCTGTGTTCCGCCCGTCGTCCGACGGGCCCTTCGTCAGCGCACTTCGGTGATCTCGGGGCCGCGCTGGAGCGAGCCCATGCCGCCGGAGAACCGGGAGCCCTCCTGCTCGTCCTGCTGGACGCCCTCGGGCACCATCTGCGCGTCGTTGGGGAGCTTCAGGACGATCGGGTCACGGGGCGCCATCGGTCCGTCGCCACGTACCACCACGGTGTCCCGGAAGACGCTCTCCAGCAGGCCCGCGGCCTCGGGCTGCACGGCGCCCTGCCCGGAGATCACGCCGCGCAGGAACCAGCGGGGGCCGTCGACCCCGATGAAGCGCACCAGCTGGACGCCTCCGGTGCCGTCGGGCAGCTGTACGGGGACCTGCGCGCGCAGCTCCCAGCCCAGCGGGCCCTCGACCTCGTCGATGATGCCGCCCTGCTGGGTGATGCCGGTGGCGATCTCCTCGCGGACCTCGCCCCAGATGCCTTCCTTCTTGGGCGCCGCGAACGCCTGGAGCTGTACGGCGCTGTCGCGCACCACGACCGTGGCGGCCACGATCGCGTCACCGGCGACCTCGACCCGCAGCTCCATGCCTTCGACTCCGGGCACGAAGATGCCGCCCAGGTCGACCCGGCCGTCGTCGGCCTTGCTGACCTCGGAGATGTCCCAGGGACCGTCGGGCCGCGGGGCCGGAGGAAGGTTCACCCGGCGGCTCGCGGGCTCGGCGTCGGCAGCGCCTGCGTCGGCGTCAGCGGCGTCGTACGACTCGACGTCCTGCCCTGCCTCGCCGGCCGCGTCCGTCGCGTCCTCTGCGGAACCACTCTTCTTGCGACGTCCGAACACGTCACTGTCCTTCCCGGTCGGATACGACCGAAGCGTATCGATTCCCACCCTGTGCGCCGTCCACGGCGGCATGGCCGCCGGTGGACCCGAAGCCCCCCTCGGCCCGCGCGGAACCGGGAAGCTCCGCCACCTCGTGGAAGCGCACCTTCTCGACCTGCTGGACGACGAGTTGGGCAATCCGGTCGAACCGTTCGAACCGCACGCTCTCGCGCGGGTCCAGATTCACCACGATCACCTTGATCTCTCCACGGTACCCGGCATCCACCGTCCCCGGGGCATTCACGAGGGCGACACCGCACCGGGCGGCGAGCCCGGAACGCGGGTGCACGAAGGCCGCGTAGCCGTCCGGCAGCGCGATCGACACGCCCGTCGGGAGCACGGCACGCTCACCGGGCGCCAGCTCGGCGGCCTCGGTGGTGACCAGATCCGCCCCGGCGTCGCCGGGGTGCCCGTAAGCGGGGAGCGGCACCTGCGGATCGGTCCTGCGGATCAGCACATCGACAGGGGGACGGCTCATGGGTTCACCTCGAAGGCACGTGCGCGCTTGATCTGGTCGGGGTCGGCCATGGCTGCCCGGATCTCCTCCTGGCGGCCGTGTGAGACGAAGTGATCGACCTTGACCTCGACGAACAGGGCGTCGGCGCGGACCGCCACCCGCCCGTCGGGGCCGCCGATCCGGCCGGTGGCCGTCGAGTAGATCTTCCGGCCGTGCACGGCGGTGACCTCGGCCTCCAGGAACAGCACCGTGCCGACCGGCACCGGACGCAGGTACTCGGTCTGCAGCTTCCCGGTCACCGCCACCACCCGCAGCAGCCAGCCGAGGGCGCCGAGCGTCTCGTCGAGCGCGGTGGCCAGCACCCCGCCGTGGGCGAGCCCCGGCGCACCCTGGTGGGCCGCGCCGACGGTGAACTCGGCGGTGAGGCTGACGCCTTCGCCGGCCCGCGCCTGGAGGTGCAGTCCGTGCGGCTGCTGGTCGCCGCAGCCGAAACAGTGCTGGTAGTGCGAGCCGAGCAGCTCTCCGGGAGCCGGGGCGTCGGGATGCCGCACCGGGGCCGTGGCGTCGGCCGGAGGTGTCAGGGCCGGGGAACCCCCGGAGGTGCCCGCGGGTGTTCCCGGTGATGGCGCGTTACTCACAGGCGCAGACCTTACCCGCGCGGCGGCCCGCCGGGCGCACCGTGCCAAGCTTGGTCCATGGAGCACTCCGCCGCACGCTACGACGAACGTCTGACCGCACCGGCCTCCTGGTGGGGCATCGCCGCCCTCGTGGGGGTGGCGGGCGCGCTGATCCTGCTGCCGCTGGGGCCGCTGCCGATGCTCGGCGGGCTGGTGGGCGCGGGCGCGCTGGCGGCGGGCGGCGTCAGCGCGTACGGCTCGGCGCGGATCCGGGTGGTGGCCGATTCGCTGGTGGCGGGCGACGCCAGGATCCCGGTCTCGGCGCTCGGCGAGGCCGAGGTGCTGGACGGCGAGGAGGCGCGGGCCTGGCGGCTGCACAAGGCCGACCCGCGTGCGTTCATGCTGCTGCGCAGCTACGTCCCGACGGCGCTGCGGGTGCCGGTCGTCGACCCGGACGATCCGACGCCGTACCTGTATCTGTCGACCCGCGACCCGCAGGCGCTCGCCTCGGCGCTCGACGCGGTGCGCGCGAGCTGACTCCGGTACGTACGAGCCGGCGCCGTCAGGGCCGGACGACAGGCCCTAGCTCCCCAGCTCCTTGGGGAACTCGGGCGGCAGCTCCTTGGGCTGCTCCAGCGGGGGCAGGGCGGGCAGCGCGTCCCAGGCGACCTGCCTGGTCCGCAGGTCGTCGCGGATGCGCTCGGCGACGTGTTTGGTGTCGCGGCGGTTCATCATGGCGCCGACGGCGGCCCCGATCATGAACGGGACCAGGTTCGGCAGGCTGCGGACGGTGCGCTTCATGATCTGCTGGCGCAGTTCGCGCTTCATCCGGTTGCTGAGGGCCGAGTTGATGGAGGCGGCGGGCTTGGTGACGTCGACCCCGCGCTCCTCGGTCCAGGACGTCAGATAGGCCGTGCCGCGCTCGCGCAGATTGCCGGGCGGCCGCTGTCCGTAGACCTCGTGCAGCTCGGCGATCAGCTTCAGCTCGATCGCGGCGACCGCCGTGATCTCGGCGGCCAGCTCGGCCGGCATCGCCGGCGGTACGGGCAGCATCGCGGCGGCGCCGATGCCCGCGCCCACGGTCGAGGTGCTGTTGGCGGCGCCCGCGACGAGCTTGTCGGCCAGCTCCTCGGGCCCGAGGCCGGGGAACTGCCCGCGCAGGGTCGCCAGATCGCGCACGGGCACGCGCGGGGCGATGTCGATGATCCGGTCGGCGACGAAGCCGAGCCCCGCCTTGGCGCTCGCGCCGCCTTTCCGTACTCCCCGTTTGACGGCACCCAGGCGACGGCCCTTGGTCACGGGGTCGTCGTGGTCTTCCTGGTCTGCTCCGAGCGAGGCCGGCAGGCCTCGCTCGTCGTCACGTGCGCCGGGACTGTGCAGGAGAGCGGCGTGCTCAGCAGAGGGCTCAGTGCCTTCTGCCGGGCCTGTGCCGCCCTGGTACGCCTCCGGTGCACTGTTACGCCGGAAGCGTCGTTTCCTGGACGGTGCGTCGTCTGCCACGGCTGCCTCGACCTCAGTCGCAGTCGCGGCAGATCGGCTGACCGTTCTTTTCCCTCGACAGCTGGGACCGGTGATGCACCAGGAAGCAGCTCATGCAGGTGAACTCGTCGGCCTGCCTGGGCAGCACCCGGACGGACAGCTCCTCGTTGGAGAGATCCGCGCCGGGCAGCTCAAGGCCTTCCGCCTGCTCGAACTCGTCGACGTCAACCGCTGACGTCGACTTGTCGTTCCGACGGGCCTTCAGTTCCTCAAGGCTGTCCTGATCGACGTCGTCATCGGTCTTGCGTGGGGTGTCGTAGTCCGTTGCCATGTCGCTCTCCCCCTCTGGGTTTCTGTGGTGTCTCCAGCGCACGTAACGCGTGAGAGGCCGGACTTGTGCCCGACCTGAGGCGGAGATTTTGCCTCACATCAAGGTCTGTTACTCAATCGACACCCAACCGCACCCCTCACGAGTGATCGGCTTCAGGTGGCGAAGGGGACCGTACACGGTCCGAATGTCGTACTTCACGGGCGCCACCCCGTGTACTTCCCGTAATCCTGGCCTCTGGAAACCCGGACTTTACTGGCTTTCCGGCGGTGGCTTGATCACGGAGCGTAGATAGGCGTGAAATCGACCGTGCGATCGATCACACATGGACACAACAGGAAAGTGTCCAGAAAATTCCGCGCAAAGCGAACAAAGATGGCTCAGGTCCGTCATCATGAGGCCCGGCTTCAGACAGGCAGCGTGACGCGCATCACGAGCCCGCCGCCCTCCCGGGGTTCCGCGATGATACGGCCGCCGTGCGCCCTGGCGACGGAGCGCGCGATCGACAGGCCGAGACCCACCCCCTTGTCACTGCCGGTGCGCTCGGTGCGCAGCCGCCGGAAAGGCTCGAAGAGATTGTCGATCTCGTACGCGGGAACGACGGGACCCGTGTTCGACACCAGCAGGATCGCCTGACCCTGCTGCAGCTCCGTGCCGACCTCCACCCAGCCGCCCTCCGCGATGTTGTAACGGACGGCGTTCTGTACGAGGTTCAGCGCGATCCGCTCCAGCAGCACGCCGTTGCCCTGCACCACGGCCGGCACACAGGCGGTGCGGATCTCCACCCCCTTCTGCTCGGCCTCGGCCAGCGCCTGGTCCACGGCCCGGGTGGCGACCTCCGCGAGGTCCACCGGTTTTCGGTCCACGAGCTGGTTGTCGCTGCGGGCGAGCAGCAGCAGCCCCTCGACCAGCTGCTCGCTGCGCTCGTTGGTGGCCAGCAGGGTCTTGCCGAGCTGCTGCAGCTCGGCCGGCGCGCCCGGGTCGGAGAGATGGACCTCCAGCAGCGTGCGGTTGATCGCGAGCGGTGTGCGCAGCTCGTGCGAGGCGTTGGCGACGAACCGCTGCTGCGCCGTGAAGGCGCGCTCAAGGCGCTCCAGCATCTCGTCGAAGGTGTCGGCCAGCTCCTTCAGCTCGTCGTCCGGGCCGTCCAGCTCGATCCGGCGCGCCAGGTCGGAGCCGACCACCCGGCGGGCGGTACGGGTGATCCGGCCGAGCGGCGAGAGCACCCGTCCCGCCATCGCGTAGCCGAAGGCGAAGGCGATGATGCTGAGGCCGACCAGGGCGAACAGCGAGCGGGTCAGCAGGTCCTCCAGCGCCTGCTGGCGCTGGTGGTTGACGCAGCTGTTCATCAGCGAGTTGAACGTGTCCGGATCGGCGTTGGCGGGGAAGTTGCAGACCTGGCTGCTGACCCTGCCCGAGACGATCTTGAACGGCAGCTCGCTGCCCACGTGCAGTGCCTGCGCCGCCAGCATGTAGATGATCGACAGCAGCAGGATGCCGGCGATCAGGAACATCCCGCCGTAGAGCAGCGTCAGCCGTATCCGGATGGTCGGGCGGACCCAGGGGAGCAGCTGCTCCTGGCGTCTGGGGTCCCAGGTCGGTTTCGGTGGCGTCGTGGGCGGCGCCGGGGTGGCGGCCATCGGCATCAGATCCGGTAGCCGGAGCCGGGCACGGTCACGATCACCGGAGGTTCACCGAGCTTGCGGCGCAGGGTCATCACGGTGACCCGCACGACATTGGTGAACGGGTCGGTGTTCTCGTCCCACGCCTTCTCCAGCAGCTGCTCGGCCGAGACCACCGTGCCCTCGCTGCGCATCAGGACGTCCAGGACCGCGAACTCCTTCGGCGCGAGCTGGATCTCCTTGCCGTCCCTGAAGACCTCGCGGCGGTTGGGGTCGAGCTTGATCCCGGACCGTTCGAGCACGGGCGGCAGGGGCACCGTCGTCCGGCGGCCGAGCGCGCGGACCCGCGCGGTCAGCTCGGTGAAGGCGAAGGGCTTGGGGAGGTAGTCGTCGGCGCCCAGCTCAAGGCCCTCGACCCGGTCGCTGACATCGCCGGAGGCGGTGAGCATCAGCACCCGGGTGGGCAGCCCCAGCTCGACGATCCTGCGGCACACGTCGTCACCGTGGACCAGCGGAAGGTCACGGTCGAGCACCACCACGTCGTAGTCGTTGACGCCGATCCGCTCCAGGGCGGCCGAGCCGTCGTACACGACGTCGACGGCCATGGCCTCCCGGCGCAGTCCGGTGGCCACCGCATCGGCGAGCAGCTGCTCGTCCTCGACGACGAGTACGCGCACGTCGTTGTTCCTTCCTCGAAGCCTTCTGTACCGGTCCTTACCGGGCCGCATCCACGGCTGGTGCTGCCCCATCCTGCCTGGTACGGCCATAAACCGGCGGTAAGACGATGCCGGACGACCAGGCACAACCGGGAATAGACAGGATTATTCGAGAAGTTGAGGTTTCTGCCCGGCCGGGGCTGGGGATGACGAGTTCACACCTGAGATCGCGCCCTGTACGTGGCATGTCATAGCCCGGTCCGTCCCCCAGAGACAGACGGGTGCGAGATCGAACCGCCGTCGGCACACCCCCGTGCCACTGAACCGATGACGTCGGCACACCCCCGTGCCACTGACCCACGACGAGGGGGCGCAATGGACGCATTCACCGCAGGGCTGCTGCAGCGTATAAGGGCCACGCAGACAGACCTCACACGAGCCCGTGAGACGGGCGACGACTTCCTCGCGGACGTCGAGCAGGAAGAGCTGGAGGATCTGCGGCGCCTCGCCGCGGAACACGGTGTCGAGGTCGGCGCGCCGAGCGTCTGACCCCGTACATGTCCTGACCCATACGTTCGGCCCGCGTCGGTACGCGCGGGTCCCCGAGGTTCACACAGGTAAGGGCCCCGGCGCCGAGGGGATGGCGCCGGGGCCCTTCCGTGTGCGGGCGTCCGGATGCCCCGGCTTCGGGTCAGTCGTGCCAGGCGCCGTACTCCTCCAGCAGCGTCTGGAGGGGTCCGAAGACACCGGGCGACGCGGCCACGGTCAGCTCGCGGTCGGGCCGCGCGCCGGGGCGTCCGCCCGTCAGCGCTCCCGCCTCCCTGGCGATCAGCTCGCCCGCCGCGAGGTCCCAGGGGAAGAGCCCCCGCTCGAAGTAGCCGTCGAGCCGGCCCGCCGCCACGTCGCACAGGTCGACGGCGGCCGAGCCGCCCCGCCGGATGTCCCGCAGCCGCGGGATCAGCCGCTGGGCGACGGCGGCCTGATGGGTACGGACCGTGGTGACGTAGTTGAAGCCGGTGGAGACCAGCGCCTGGTCGAGCGAGGGCGAGGGGCGGCAGGTGACGCTCCGGCCGTTGACGAGAGCGCCGCCGCCCCGTACCGCCTGGAAGGTCTCCCGGCGCAGCGGGATCTCCACCACACCGACCAGCGTCTCGCCGTCGCGTTCGGCGGCGATGGACACGGACCAGGTCGGCAGCCCGTACAGATAGTTGACGGTGCCGTCGAGCGGGTCGATCACCCAGCGCACCCCGCTGGTGCCGGCCGAGCTGGCGCCCTCCTCGCCGAGGAAGCCGTCGTCCGGGCGGTGCTCGGAGAGATACGTCGTGATCAGCTTCTCCGCCGCGATGTCCATCTCGGTGACGACATCGATGGGGCTGGACTTCGTGGCGGCGACGGCGAGATCGTCGGGGCGGCCGTCCCGCAGCAGCGCGCCGGCCTGCCGCGCGGCCTCCAGGGCGAGGGCGAGCAGTTCGGCGGTCAGCGAGTCGTCGGTCGAGGCGTCGTCGGACACAAGGGGCTCCTTCAGGCGTACGGGCTGTCGGCGCCCGCGGCGGCGGGCCTGGGGGCGCGGGCCGGGCAGCAGCCGACCGGGCAGAGGTCGTGGCTCGGGCCGAGGGCGCCCAGCGCGCAGCGCTCGGGGTCGCGGCCCCGCTCGGCCGCCGCCCGCTCCAGGAGGAGATCGCGTACGGCGGCGGCGAAGCGCGGGTCGGCGCCGACCGTCGCCGAGCGGCGGACGGGCAGGCCGAGTTCGGCGGCCTTGGCCGTGGCCTCGGTGTCCAGGTCGTACAGGACCTCCATATGGTCCGAGACGAAGCCGATGGGGGCCATCACGACGGCGGGGACGCCTTCGCCGTGCAGCTTCTCCAGGTGGTCGCAGATGTCGGGTTCCAGCCACGGGATGTGCGGGGCGCCGCTGCGCGACTGGTAGACGAGCTGCCAGGGGTGGTCGACGCCGGTCTCCTCGCGCACGGTGTCGGCGATCAGCCGGGCGACGTCGAGGTGTTCGGCGACGTAGGCGCCGCCGTCGCCGTGCGCGTCGGCGGGCCCCGACGTGTCGGCGGCGGCCTCCGGGACGGAGTGGGTGGTGAAGGCGAGGTGCGCGCCGGCCCGTACATCCTCCGGCAGGTCGGCGAGCGAGGCCAGCACGCCCTCGATCATGGGGCGGACGAAGCCCGGGTGGTTGAAGTAGTGCCGCAGCTTGTCGACGCGCGGCAGCTCAAGCCCCTCGTCGGCGAGCGTGGCGAGGGCGTCGGCGAGGTTCTCGCGGTACTGGCGGCAGCCCGAGTAGGAGGCGTAGGCGCTGGTGGCGAGGACCGCGATCCTGCGCCGGCCGTCCGCGACCATCTGCCGCAGGGTGTCGGTCAGGTACGGCGCCCAGTTGCGGTTGCCCCAGTAGACCGGCAGCTCGACGCCGTGCTCGGTGAAGTCCGCGCGCAGCGCGGCCAGCAGGGTGCGGTTCTGTTCGTTGATCGGGCTGACGCCGCCGAACAGGAAGTAGTGCTTCCCCACTTCTTTGAGCCGTTCCTCGGGGATGTCGCGGCCGCGGGTCACGTTCCGCAGGAACGGGACGACGTCGTCCGGGCCTTCGGGGCCGCCGAAGGACAGCAGGAGCAGGGCGTCGTAGGGGGAAGTCACAAGCTCTTCGGGCATGTTTCGATCCTGCCATCCGCCCTGGCCGCTCGGACAACCGCCGCACTCGTAACCTGTACGGACCTTCTTCATTCCTTACCGGAGCGTTCCCTTGCCCAGTCCGTACCAGGCGATCTTCACCACTCCCGGCGCCAAGGGATTCAGCGCTGCCGGTCTGCTCGGCAGGTTGCCGCTGTCCATGATGGGCATCGGCGTCGTGACGATGATCTCGCAGCTCACCGGCAGGTACGGCCTCGCGGGCGCGCTCTCGGCGACGCTGGCGATGTCCTCGGCCGCGCTCGGCCCGCAGATCTCCCGGCTGGTCGACCGGCACGGCCAGCGGCGGGTGCTGCGGCCCGCCGCACTGGCCGCTGTGGCGGCCGTCGCCGGACTGCTGTTCTGCGCCCAGCAGGAGGCGCCGGAGTGGACGCTGTTCGTCTTCGCGGCCGGAGCGGGCAGCGTGCCGAGCGTGGGCTCGATGGTGCGGGCGCGCTGGGCCGAGATCTACCGGGACTCACCGCGCGAGCTGCACACCGCGTACGCGTGGGAGTCGACCGTCGACGAGATGTGCTTCATCGTCGGCCCGATCGTCTCCATCGGTCTGTCGACCGCGTGGTTCCCCGAGGCGGGTCCGCTGCTCGCCGCCTGCATCCTCGCGGTCGGTGTCCTGTGGCTGACGGCGCAGCGCGCCACCGAGCCCGTGCGCGGCCGCGCGAGGAGCACACCGGGCGTTCGGCGCTGCGCTCCCCCGGGCTGCGGGTGCTGGTGACCACCTTCCTGGCGACCGGGGCGATCTTCGGCGCGATCGACGTGGTGACGGTCGCCTTCGCCGAGGAGCAGGGCCACAAGTCGTGGGCGAGCCTGGTGCTCGCCGTGTACGCGCTCGGGTCCTGTCTCGCGGGGGCGGTGTTCGGGCTGCTGCACTTCACCGGCTCGGCGTCGCGGAGATGGCTGGTGGGTGTCTGTGCGATGGCCGTGAGTATGATCCCTCTCCAACTGGCCGGGAGCCTGCCGTTCCTGGCCGTGGCGCTCTTCGTCTCGGGGCTCCTGGTCGCACCGACGATGGTCACCACGATGGCCCTCGTCGCGGCGCACGTACCGCGTACCGAACTGACCGAGGGAATGACCTGGACCAGTACCGGGCTCCTGGTCGGGGTGGCGCTCGGCTCGTCGGCGGGCGGCTGGGTGGTCGATGCGGCGGGGGCCGAGGCGGGGTACTGGGTACCCGCCGCCGCAGGGGCGCTCGCGGCCGTGGTGGCGGTCCTGGGGGCTCGCCGGCTGCGCGTGCCGACGGCCGTACGGCCGGAAACTGTGCGACGAGGGAGCGGGGCCGATGAGCTGGAGCCAGTCGACGAGGACGGCGACCACGACGAGGGGCGGAGCCTGGCGTAACTGGGCGGGGAACGTCACCGCCCGGCCGGCCCGCACGGTCTCCCCCAGGTCCGTCGACGAGCTGGCCGCGGTCATCCGCCGGGCGGCGGAGGACGGGCTCAAGGTCAAGGCCGTCGGTACGGGCCACTCGTTCACCTCGGCGGCGGCGACCGACGGGGTGCTCGTACGGCCCGACCTGCTGACCGGCATCCGCTCGGTCGACCGGGCGGCGAGGACCGTCACCGTCGAGGCGGGCACCCCCATGAAGCGGATGAACGCGGGGCTGGCCCGCGCGGGCCTGTCGCTCACGAACATGGGCGACATCATGGAGCAGACCGTCGCGGGCGCGACCTCCACCGGGACGCACGGCACGGGCCGCGACTCGGCGTCGATAGCCGCCCAGATCCGCGCGCTGGAACTCGTCACCGCCGACGGCTCGCTGCTGCGCTGCTCCGCCGACGAGAACCCGGAAGTCTTCGCCGCCGCCAGGATCGGGCTGGGGGCGCTGGGTGTAGTGACCGCGATCACCTTCGCCGTCGAGCCGGTCTTCCTGCTGACGGCCCGTGAGGAGCCGATGAGCTTCGACCGGGTGACCGCCGAGTTCGACGAGCACTTCACCGAGAACGAGCACTTCGAGTTCTACTGGTTCCCGCACACCGGCAACTGCAACACCAAGCGCAACAACCGCAGCGCGGGCCCCGCCGCCCCGCCCGGCCGGGTCAGCGGCTGGATCGAGGACGAGTTCCTCTCCAACGGCGTCTTCCAGGCCGCGTGTTCGCTGGGCCGGGCCGTGCCGGTGACCATCCCCGCCATCGCGAAGGTCTCCAGCCGCGCGCTGTCGGCCCGTACGTACACGGACATTCCTTACAAGGTCTTCACCTCACCGCGCCGGGTGCGGTTCGTGGAGATGGAGTACGCGCTGCCGCGCGCCGCTGCGGCCGACGCGCTGCGCGAGGTCAAGGCGATGGTGGAGAGTTCACCGCTGCGGGTGAGTTTTCCGGTGGAGGTGCGGACGGCGCCCGCCGACGACATCGCGCTGTCGACGGCCTCGGGCCGGGAGAGCGTCTACATCGCCGTGCATCTCTACCGAGGCACCCCGCACCAGGCGTACTTCACCGCGGTGGAGCGGATCATGACGGCGCACGGCGGCCGGCCGCACTGGGGGAAGATCCACACCCGGGACGCGGAGTATCTGGCGGGCGTGTACCCGCGCTTCGGCGAGTTCACGGCGCTGCGCGACCGGCTCGATCCCGACCGGCTGTTCGCCAACGACTACCTGCGCCGGGTGCTCGGCGACTGACGGACCCACGGCACCTCACTGCCCCGAGGTGCCCGTACCGGTCTCCGACGTGGCGGCGCCACCGTCGCCCTGCGAAGGCGTCGGGGCGAGTGCCGAAGGGGTGGGCGCGCTGTCGGAGGGCGAGGGCTGCGGGGTGCCGGGGCTCCGCGAAGGTCCGACCTGCTGCCCGCCGTCCCCGCTGCTCGGGGAGTCGCCGGGGGACGGGGTGACCTGACTGGTCCCGTCGTCGCCGGGGGCGCCACCGGGGTCCTGACCTGGGTCTTGTGACCGCTGGGTGTCACCGGGCTGAGGGGACGGCTCGGACGGTTGCCCGCCACCGCCTCCTCCGCCGCTGCCTCCGACGACCGAGCCGACGGTTGTGCCCTTGCCGCCGCTGAGGTCCTGTCCCGAGACCAGTTCGAAGCCGGTGATGCCGATCATCGCCACCAGGAAGACGACGGCCGCGGCGATGACCGGGCGCTTCCAGCCCCGTACCCGGGTGCCGTGCGTGGTGGCTTCACCGAACTCCCCGTCCGGCGCCTCGGCGAGGGTGACCGGGCCCGAGCCCGCGTCCCGCACCGGGACCTGACGGCCCTTCGGCTTCGCCTGGACCGTCACTACACGTATCTGCTCGCCGGTGCGCCGGAACAGATGCTGGAAGACGGAGGCCCCGCACGTCGCGATCACGCTGACCACACCCGCGCCGATGATCGTGCCGTACACGCCGAGCTGGGAGGCGAGCACCGCAGCCGCGATGGCGGCGACCGCACTGCCCGCGACCTGCGGAAGGCTGAGGTCGAGCCGCCGCCCCCCGCGCCCCCCTTCGTCGTCCGCGCCCGGCGTCGCCCCGCCGTCCTGCCGCTGATTCATCTCCAGCCCCTGCTTGCCCATCTGCCCCACCCTGCATCAGGAAGGGACAATTGGGCGAAGTGAAACCTTCCGATTCTGCGGATTGTGTGAAGCGCAACACCGGACGACGGCCGGGGGAAGGGCTCAACTCCCGTGGTCACGGAGAACTTGGGCGGCGCGTCAGCCCACCCGGATGGCCCGAATGGAGTACTGTGGCGAGCCCTGGGGCCGGACTCCCTCGCGGGTGTCCGGGACCTCCGGAAGGGGGCCGAAGTGGCACTCGATCCGGCGGGGCCGTTGCGCCGCACGGACGCCTGCTGCACAGAGTGACCGGTCCGTCACTCTGCGTCGCAAACAGGTAACCGTGCCATAACGGCGATCCAGGACCCCTGCCCGACACGCCGGGCAACACGGCAAGGTTGTGGCAGGCTGCACCCGGGCAGGCCACACTCGACTAGCGGAAGCAGCGACGCACGTGACGTCGGCAGGCACCACCCGGGAGGTTCCCATGCCCGAACTGCGTGTCGTGGCCGTCTCGAACGACGGCACACGACTGGTGCTCAAGGCTGCCGACAGCACGGAATACACGCTGCCGATCGACGAGCGGCTGCGGGCAGCCGTACGGAACGACCGTGCCAGGCTCGGTCAGATCGAGATCGAGGTGGAGAGCCACCTCAGGCCCCGTGACATCCAGGCGCGGATACGGGCCGGAGCATCGGCCGAAGAGGTCGCCCAGTTCGCCGGCATCCCCGTCGACCGGGTCAGGCGCTTCGAGGGCCCCGTGCTGGCCGAGCGCGCCTTCATGGCCGAGCGCGCGCGGAAGACAGCTGTCCGGCGGCCCGGCGAGAACGCGGGTCCCCAGCTCGGTGAGGCGGTGCAGGAGCGGCTCACCCTGCGCGGCGCCGAGAAGGAGACCGTCCAGTGGGACTCCTGGCGGCGGGACGACGGCACCTGGGAGGTGCTGCTGGTCTACCGCGTCGCCGGTGAACCGCACTCGGCGAGCTGGACGTACGACCCGCCCAGGCGGCTCGTCCAGGCCGTCGACGACGAGGCGCGCGCGCTGATCGGCGATCCCGACGACACGCTGGCGGCCCCGAGCCAGGAGCCGAGCTTCCCGTTCGTGCCCCGGATCGCCAGGCTGCCGCGCGACCGGCCGCTCGACCGCGCCCTCGACCGGGCCATGGAGCGCCCCGGCGTACCGGCGGAGCCCGACGAGACCAGTGAGCGCGACTCGCTGACGAGCCTGCTGGAGGCGGTACCGAGCTTCCGTGGCGACATGGTCGTGCCCGAGCGGCCCGCGCCGCCCGAGCCGCCCGCCGCCGAGCCCGCGCAGGAGCCGGAGGCCGAGGAGCCGCCGGCGCCCGCGGCTTCGGCCGGTGCCGGGTCCGCCTACGCGGACGTGCTCATGCCGCGCTCGGTCTCCGGTCACCGCGACCGGCTCACCGGCACGACGGACCGGCAGGCCGAGGCGGACGGTGTCCGGCCCGGCAGGCGCGCGGCGGTGCCGAGCTGGGACGAGATCGTCTTCGGCACGCGCCGCAAGAAGCAGGAGTAGCGCTTCGTCGTACGCGCTTCGTTCTACGCGACAGCGCGGTGGCCCGTACGCATCTGATGCGTACGGGCCATCGCGCTGTCCGGCCTAGGCGGGGTCCGGTCCGGTGGCGACCGGGCGGGTGGTGTCCGCCGACCACTCCGACCAGGAGCCCGCGTACAGCGCCGCCGGGATGCCCGCGATCTCCAGCGCCAGCACCTGCTGGGCCGCCGACACGCCCGAGCCGCAGTAGACCCCGACCTCGGTGCCGGGGGTGGCGCCCAGGGCCTCGAACCGGCTCACAAGATCAGCAGTCGGGAGGAAGGTGCCATTTTCGGCCAGATTCCCGCTCGTAGGAGCGGAGTGCGCGCCTGGCACATGGCCGGCCACCGGATCGATCGGCTCGATCTCGCCCCGGTAGCGCTCGGCGGCCCGCGCGTCGAGCAGGAGTCCCCGCCGGGCGAGCGCGGCGGCGCCGTCCGCGTCGAGCACCGGGAGTCCGCCGGGCGCCGGGCGGAAGTCGCCCTCCTCGGGCTTCGGAATCTCGGTGGACAGCGGCCCTGTCCAGCTTGCGAGACCGCCGTCCAGTACGCGGACGTCCTGGTGGCCCGCCCAGCGCAGCAGCCACCAGGCGCGCGCCGCCGACCAGCCCTGAGCTCCGTCGTAGACGACCACGGACGAGTCGGCGGACACACCGGCGCGGCGCATCACGGCGCCGAAAGCGGCAGCGTCGGGGAGCGGATGGCGCCCCGCGGGCCCGGGCTCACCGGCCAGTTCGGTGTCCAGATCGACGTAAACGGCGCCCGGCAGATGCCCCGCCTCGTACGCGGGGCGGCCGGGCGGCCCGCCCAGCGTGTAGCGGATGTCCAGGAGGACGGGCGGCCGGGGTCCGGCCGACTCGCCCGCGAGTTCCGTCGCGGTGATGATGGCTGTCATACCGCCATCCTCGCGCACCCCGTCATAGCCGCGTAACGCCGCCAAAACGCGCGGTAAACACCGAATCCAGATCACGCCAAAAGCGGTGGAGTCGAGAAGCGCGGCGGGCCGGGTGGTGCGAGAGTCTGCTTGGGAGTGTCCCCGCGACCCGGAGCGGGACTTCGCGGACACGCCCCAGGGACGCACCCCGCGAGTCCGCCGGGTACACGAGGAGAGTCGATGACCGAGGCAGCGATCCGGCGCACTCCAGGCACGCCCTGCTGGGTGAGTCTGATGGTGCACGGCCTGGCCGCGACCCAGGAGTTCTACGGCGCGCTGTTCGGCTGGGAGTTCCAGGAGGGCCCCGGGCAGCTCGGCCCCTATGTGCGCGGGACGCTCGACGGTCAGGTGGTCGCCGGCATCGGCGAGCTGCCGCCCGACCGGCATCTGCCCATCGCCTGGACGACGTATCTGGCGACCGACGACGCCGACTCGACCGCCGAGACCATCAGGAGCTGCGGCGGCACCGTCGGCGTGGGCCCGCTGGACGCGGGCAAGGCGGGCCGGCTGGCCATCGCCTCCGACCCGGCCGGCGCGGTCTTCGGCATCTGGCAGGCGTGGGCGCACACCGGGACCGCGGTCGCGCAGTCCCATGGCACGCCCGCGTGGAACGAGCTGCTGACCCGGGAGACGTCGTCGGTCGCCAAGTTCTACCAGGCGGTCTTCGGCTACGACGCCGAGGCGGTCGTCTCCGCCGACTTCGACTATCTGACGCTGCGGCTCGCAGGACGGCCTGTCGCCTCGCTGCACGGCCTGGGCAACTCCCTCCCGCGCGAGCTGGGTTCGCACTGGATGACGTACTTCGAGGTGGAGGACACGGACGCGGCGGCGCGGCTCGTGACCGAACTCGGCGGGGACGTCATCCAGCCGCCGCACGAGGAGGAGACGGGCCGGGCGGCGAAGGTCGCCGACCCGGAGGGCGCGGTCTTCACGATCGTCAGGTCCACCTCCCGCTGAGCGCTTGCGGCGAGGCCGCCCAGGCACGACGGCGACGCCCGACGGGCACCACGGCCGTGACGGGGCGTCAGTTGTGCCGGGGCGCCGCCGCGCGGTCCGCGAGTGCGAGGGTGCGGCGGGCCCCCGCCACCACGGCCGCGTCCACGAACCGGCCGTCGGGCAGCGCCAGCGCTCCCCCGTCGGTCTCGGCAGCGGCAACCGTCTCCCTGGCCGCCGCCACCTCGGCGACCGTCGGCAGATAGGCCCGCTCGATCACCGGCAACTGCCGTGGGTGGATGGCCGTCCGGCCGAGGAACCCGAGCGCGCGGCCCCGCGCGCAGGACTCGGCGAGCCCGGCCAGATCCTTGACGTCGGGGTAGACGGACTGCGCCGGTGGCGCGAGTCCCGCCGCGCGGGCCGCCACGACGACCCGGGCGCGCGGCCAGGCGAGCGCGTTCTCGTCGCTCATGCCCAGATCGGCCCGCAGATCCGCCTCGCCGAGCGCGATCCCCCGCACGGCGGGATCGGCGGTGGCGACGGCGAAGGCGTTCTCGATGCCGAGCGCCGATTCCAGCAGCGGGTAGAGACCGGGGACGGCGCCGCCGTGGCCCGCGTCGCCGTCCGGCCGGGCCCGTAGCTGCCGTACGACATCGGCGATCTCGGCGGCGACAGCGACCTTCGGCAGCCGGAGACCGCCGAGCCCCGGCAGCGACGCCAGCGCCGCCAGGTCGGCCGCCGCGTGCTGCCCTCCGATCGCGTTGATCCGCACATGGACGGCGGCCGGGCCCGGCGCGGGCTGCGCCAGCAACTCGGCGGTGGCGGCCCTGGCGTACTCCTTACGGTCGGGGGCGACCGCGTCCTCCAGGTCGACCAGCACCACATCGGCGCCGGACCGCAGCGCCTTGGCCACCACGTCGGGCCGGTCGCCCGGCGCGTACAGCCAGGTCAGTACGGTGTCCATGGCGCCCGGCGCGCGGGGCGCGGTGACGGATCCCGTGCTCACAGCGCGCCGCCTTCCCGCAGTCCGGCGATCTCGTCGTCGCTCAGGCCCAGTTCGGCCAGGATCTCGGTGGTGTCGGCGCCGTGCGGACGGCCCGCCCATTTGACGGCGCCGGGTGTCGCGGAGAGCCGGAAGAGGACGTTCTGCATCTGCACCGGCCCCAACTCCTCGTCCTCGACGCGGACGATGGAGCCGAGCGCGCGGTACTGCGGATCGGCCATCACGTCCCGCACGTCGTAGATCGGCGCGACGGCGGCCTGTGCCTTCTCGAAGACCGCGACCACCTCGTCGGCGTCGTGCCGGGCGATCCAGCCGCCGACCGCCTCGTCCAGGGCGTCGGCGTGCTGGGCGCGGCCCGCGCCGGTCGCGAACCACGGCTCGTCGATGAACTCGGGGTGGCCGACGAGCCGTACGACCCGTTCGGCGATGGACTGGGCGGAGGTCGAGACGGCCAGCCACTTGCCGTCGGCGGTCCGATAGGTGTTGCGCGGGGCGTTGTTGGCTGACCGGTTGCCCGTCCTCGGCTGCACATAGCCGAGTTGGTCGTGCCACAGGATCTGCGGGCCGAGCATGGCCAGCATCGGCTCGATGATCGCCATGTCCACGACCTGGCCCTCGCCGGTGCGGTCGCGGCCCGCCAGCGCGGTCATCACCGCGTACGAAGTGGCCAGCGCGGCCACGGAGTCGGCGAGGCCGAAGGGCGGCAGGGTGGGTGGCCCGTCCGGCTCGCCGGTGACGGCGGCGAAGCCGCTCATGGCCTCGGCGAGGGTGCCGAACCCCGGCCGGGTGGAGTACGGGCCGAACTGGCCGAAGCCGGTGACCCTGGCCAGCACCAGACGGGGGTTGACCGCGGACAGCTCCTCCCAGCCGAGACCCCATTTCTCCAGGGTGCCGGGGCGGAAGTTCTCGATGATCACATCGGCGTCGGCGGCCAGTTTGAGCAGCACGTCCCGACCGCCGGGGGTGGACAGGTTGAGCGTCAGATTGCGCTTGTTGCGGCCGAGGTGCTTCCACCAGAGGCCGACGCCGTCCTTGCTGGGGCCGTGGCCACGGGACGGGTCGGGCTTCAGCGGATGCTCGATCTTGGTCACCTGCGCGCCGAAGTCACCGAGCATGGTGGCGGCGAGCGGACCGGCGAACAGCGTCGCCATGTCCAGCACGCGCAGCCCGTCGAGCGGGCCGGGGTGCCGGGGCGCCGAGTGGTCGTCGTCCGGGGGCTGTTGCTGCATGGCGTGCCTGGGCCTTTCGTGTCGGCAGGGTGTCCGGCGGGGAGGACGGGTCAGGGTGCGGTGGCGGCCAGCGCCTCGATGCGTGAGCGCTCCGGCATGGAGGACGAGGCGCCCTGCTCGGCCACCGACAGGGCGGAGGCGGCCGAGGCCCAGGCCAGCGCGCGCGGCATGGGGACGCCTTCGCCGAGAGCGACGGACAGCGCGCCGACGAAGGTGTCACCGGCGGCCGTGGTGTCGACGGCGCGGGTCTTGCGCGCGGGGACGAGCAGCGGCTCCTGGCCACGGGCCGCGTACAGGCTTCCCTCCGCGCCGAGCGTGATCACGGCCTCGGGTACGGATTCGAGCAGGACGGGCGCCGCCGCCCAGGCGTCGTCCTTGCCCGTGAGGGTGGCTGCCTCGTGTTCGTTGGGGACCAACAGATCCGTGACGGCGAGGAGTTCGGGGGGCAGCGGCTGCGCGGGGGCGGGCGTCAGGATCGTCCGTACGCCGTGCCGGCGGGCGGCGCCGGCACCGGCCAGCACAGCCTCCATGGGCAGTTCGAGCTGGAGCAGCAGCGCGCCCGCCGCGGCGATGACGTCCTCATCGCCTTCGGCGAGCGCGGTGACGGTGCCGTTGGCGCCGGGGACCACGACGATCGCGTTCTCCCCGGCGTCGTCCACGACGATGTGCGCGGTGCCGCTCGGGCCCGGCACGGTGCGCAGCGCGCCGGTCGCCACACCGGACTCCGCCAGGGTGGCGCGCAGCCGGCTGCCGAAGTCGTCCTCACCGACGGCGCCGATCATGGACACGGAGCCGCCGGCGCGGGCCGCCGCGATGGCCTGGTTGGCGCCCTTGCCGCCGGGGACGGTGACGAAGGACCGGCCGGTGACGGTCTCGCCGCGCGCCGGGGCCGTGCTGGTGTAGGCGACCAGATCCATGTTCGTACTGCCGAGGACGACGATCCTCGCTGCGGTAGCTGCGGTCATGGTGTGGTGTCCTCCTGGGCGGCGATGGCCAACGCGGCGGTGCGCCGGGCCAGTTCGTCGAAGCCGATCCCGTCGAGACCACCGACCGTGGTGGCCAGACGGTTCTTGAGTGGGGCGGTCCAGCGGGCCGGGAGCGCGTCCGGGGTCCCGGCGAGCAGTCCGGCGATCGAGCCGGCCGTGGCGCCGTTGGAGTCGGTGTCCCAGCCGCCGGAGACGACCCGGCAGATGGAGCCGGTGAAGTCGCCTTCGGCGTGGGTGAGGGCGGCGGCGAGCAGGGCCACGTTGGGCAGCACATGGACCCAGTGGTGGTGGCCGTACTCGGCGTGCAGCTGGTCCACGACGGAGGCGAACCCGTCGATGGTTCCGGTCGGTTCGGCCCGCGCCGCCGCGACGCCGAACCGTACGGCGCGGGCCAGCCGGGAGCGTTCGGGTACGACGGCGAGCCCGGCCCGCAGACAGGCGTGCACATCGCCGCCACCGGCCGACGCCTCGGCGACGGCCGCTGCGGCGAACATCTCGCCGTACACACCGTTGGCGGTGTGTGTCAGGACGGCGTCACGCCAGGCCTGTTCGGCGGCGGCGCGCGGGTCGCCGGGGTGGGTCCAGCCGAAGATGTCGGCGCGGATGAGGGCGCCGATCCACTCGCGGAAGGGGTTGCGCAGCTGTCCGGTGGCGGGCGGCTCGACGCCGTCGAGCAGATTGCGGTACGCGACGCGCTCGGCGGTGAAGGTGCGGCCCGCAGGGAGTTCGGCGAGCCACAGCTCCGCCACGTCCCGCGTACGGAAGCCGTGGCCGTGCGACTCCAGCAACAGCAGGCCGAGCAGCGGGTAGTTGAGGTCGTCGTCCTCGGGCATGCCGTCGATGTTCTCGGCCAGCGAGGTGGGCCTGCTGCGGCGGTTCCACGGCCAGCGGGCCGCGACCTCGGGGTCGAGGCCGCGTTCGGTGAACCAGCCGTCCAGCGGCCAGTTGCCGGTGGAGCGCGCGATCTCCCGGATACCGGCGAGCGGCAGCTTCTCGACGGGCTTGCCGAGCAGACAGCCCGCAGCGCGGCCCAGCCAGCCGGCTTCGAGCCGCTGGGTGAGCCCGGCGCCGACGGGCCGGGCGGCCGGGGACGCCGGTGCCGCTGCGGCTGCCCGGATTTCTGCCAGGCCGGTGGGCTCTTCGGCGGCCGAAGGGGCCGGGATCAGGGCCAGTTCGTCGAGAAGTCGCCCGGCGAGCGCGCGCAGCGCGGGGTCGGCGGGTCCCGGGGACGCCCCGGCCAGCTCGGGCGCGCGGTGGCCCCCGGCGGCGAGCCAGCGCCGTTCGACGTCGGCCGCGTCCCTGCCGTCCTCGCGTGCCTGGCGCAGTTCGTGGCCCACCAGGTCCTCGGGCTGCACCCAGGTCAGCCGGAGGCCGGTCATGACACGTCCGCGAGGGCGGCGAAGGCGGTCTCGTGCTCCCGCCTGCGGATGACGTCGCGGTCGAACACCTCGCGGGTGACGACGGCCAGTTCGTCGGCGGGGGTGGTCAGGTCGAGCTTGCTGGCCCGTGCCACCTCCTCGCTCCACTCGGCGGGGACGCCGGCGGCGCCGCCGAGGACTCCCGCTATGGCGCCGCCCATGGTGGCGATGGAGTCGCAGTCGCGGCCGTAGTTGACCGCGCCGAGCACGGTGTCGTGGAAGTCGCCGCCGCCGACGAGCAACATGCCGAGCGCGACGGGCAGTTCCTCGATGGAGTGCAGCCGGGAGGGCCTGCGGGCGCCGAGCGAGGGCTGCCGGTACTCGGGTCCCACGGTGTCGAACGGCGCGACGGCCTCCCGCAGCGGTGCCAGCGCGGACTCGAAGTCGTCGTGTTTCACGGCCACTTCGCACACCGCCTCGATCGCGGCGCGGGTGCCGTCCTTGGCGAGCGCCAGCGCGTCGTCGACCACCGAGCGGGGGGTGGCACCGGGGCGGAAGGCGGCGGCCACGGCGGCGGCGAAGACGCCCGCCGCCTCGCGTCCGTACGACGACTGGTGCGGGGCCGCCACCTCCAGCGCCTCGGTGTAGGCGGCTGCCGGATTGCCCGCGTTGACGACGCCGACGGGCGCCATGTACATCGCCGCACCGCAGTTGACGATGTTGCCGACGCCCGCCTCGCGCGGGTCGACATGGCCGTAGTGCAGCCGGGCCACGATCCACTTCTCGGCGAGGAAGATCCGCTGGAGCGGCAGCGCCTCGGCCTCCAGCTCCGGGATCCAGCGGGGGGTGCCGATCAGGTCGGGCACCAGATGGTCGGCGACGCTGTACGCGTCGAGGTGGTCGCGCACCGTGCCGTAGACCCGGACGAGCGCGTGCGTCATCAAGGTGTCGTCGGTGACGTACCCGTCGCCCTTGTGGTACGGCGCGATGGGCCTGGCGGTGCGCCAGTTCTCGTAGAAGGGGCCGACGATGCCGCGCACCCGGCCGCCGTGCCGTTCGGTGATCTGTTCGGGACTCCAGCCCTCGACCGGGCCGCCGAGCGCGTCGCCGACGGCGGCGCCGACCAGACAGCCGGTGACGCGGTCCTCCAGGGTCAGCTTCATGAGAGACGGGATCCTTCCGGGACGGTGGGTTCGATACGGGCGAGCCGGCCGGCCAGGTCGACCAGGTCGGTGCCGGCCTGGCGCGGGAGGGCGCAGCCGGCGAGGGTGCGGCATGCGTCGCGCCAGGCGGGCGGCAGGGCTTCGGCCCCTTGGACGGCGCCGGCGAGCGCCCCCGCGAGGGCGGGCGCCGAGTCGGCGACCCGGGACAGACAGGCGGCGGCGGGTACGGCTTCGCCGAGGGAGCCGCCGGCCGCCAGCACCAGCGCGAGCGCGACGGGGACGGTCTCGGCCGCCGCGATCCCGTAGCTGTAGACGTGGTCGATGATCTGGTGTTCCAGTACGGGGACCAGGGCGAACGCGTGCCCCGGTCCGCCCGGTGCACCCTCGGACGCGGCCTGGACGAGCGCGACGGCCTGTCGCGCGTTGCGGCCGATCTCGGACTCGGGCGGCAGCTCGGCCAGGGCGGCGCCGACGCAGTCGGTGACCGGCGCGCCGGCCAGGGCCAGCGAGACGGCCGCCGCCATCGCCCGCGCGCCGAGCACGCCGTCGCCGTCCTGGGTGTAGCGCGCGTCGTACTCGGCGAGGTCGGCGGCGGCTGCCGGGTCGCCGGGGTGCACGACGGCGAGGACGCAGGCGCGCCCGCAGGCGGCGTCGTCGAAGAAGTGCGGGTTGTCGTGTCCGGTCGCGGGCGGGCGCAGTCCGGTGGCGAGGTTGCCGAGTCCGGCCCGTACGGAGATCCGGGCCCGGAGCGGTATCACGGCGGACTCCACCTCGGGCGCCATCGCCGCAGCCGCCGAGATCTCGGCGGCCAGGGAGATCCAGGCGAGGTCGACGGCCGCGCGGACCCTGCGGTCGTTGGTCAGGTCGCTGAGCATGTTGCCGTGCGAGGAGATGATCGACTCGGCGGTGAACGCCGCCCACTCGGCGTCGTCGGACGGGCCGAGCCGCAGCGGCTCCGGCGGCTGGTTGAGCGCGATCGGCACGGGCAGGGTGGTGGTGGCGTTCTGCTCGGCGAACGTGTCGAGTTCACGGGTGAGCCGGCGGGTCCACTCGGGCATCCGGGCCGCGCGGTGGCGGGCGGCGGGCCAGCCCGCGGCGTCGCCGGCGGCGAGGCCGAGCAGCAGCCCCTCGACCCGGCGCGGCGCCTCGGCGCCGCCGGTACCGGCGCCCCCTCGGCCTCCCCCGGCGCGGATCCCTGGTGCTTCAGTTCGGTGCGCGCTGTCACGAGGCGGCCCGTCCTTCCTGGTCGGGTACGAGAAGATCCGCGATGTCGAGCACGTGATAGCCGGCCATGGCGGGCAGACAGCTGCCGCGTACCGGCTTGATCACGGACGACCAGTGCTCGGGGACCGCCCCGTATCCGCCGAGCGCTCCGGCGAGGGCGCCGGCGATGGCGGCTGTCGTGTCGGCGTCGCGGCCCATGTTGACCGCGGTCAGTACGGAGCGGCTGAAGTCGCCGTCGGCCAGGGCGAAGGCGCCGAAGGCGAGGCCGACGGCCTCGGGGGCGAGATCGGTCCAGGGGTAGCCGCCGATGACGACGGCGGCCCGCAGGGCACGCTCGCTCTCCAGGACGCTCAGCGACCGGTCGAGCCGCACCCGGCGCGCGGTGGTCACGGCGCGCCGCAGCGACCTGGCGGTCCAGGAGTCCTCGGGGATGACGGAGAGCGCGGCGGTGATCACTTCTGAGCAGCCGGCGCCCGTCATGGCGGCCGCGACACCGGCAGCCGCGGCCTGGCCGCCGTAGATGCCCTCCCCGTCGTGGCTGATGGTGCCGTCGATGGCGACGAGCCGGGCGGCCTCGCCGGGGCGGCCAGCCGCGAACACCCCGAACGGGGCGGCGCGCATGGCGAGTCCGTCGCTCCAGGCGTGCCGGTGCTGGGCGCTGATCGGCGCCGCGAGTCCGCGCCTGAGGTTCTCCAGGGTGCCGCGCTCGCTGAACCCTGCGCCCCTGAAGGGGCCTTCGTCGCGGTCGGCGATCCACAGGTGCCAGGCTGTCTCGACGTCGGCGGTGGTCAGCGCCGCGCCGTGCTCGGCGAGCAGCAGCCCGGAGAGGATCGCGTACTCGGTGTCGTCCGTGCCCGCCGGGTCGTCGCTGACGAAGTCCTCGATACGGCCCCAGCGCTGTCTGATCTGGGACGGCTTCATGTTCTCCGCCGGGGCTCCGAGCGCGTCCCCGACGGCGAGGCCGGTCAGTGCCCCCCGCGCGCGGTCACGTGGGGTGCCCGCCGCCGGCCGGGGCCGGGCGGCTCCGGGGGGCGGGGGCACCGGCGGAGCGCCGGACTCGGACGGTGGGGCGGGTAGTGCGTTCATGCCGTGTGCCGTTTCTTGGTGCTCGGTGTGGCTGGGTGGTGCGTGGTCGGCCGGACAGGACCTAGCTCCGGTAGCGGTCGAAGATGCGGTTGCCGTCTCTGACGAGCTTGTCGCGCAGCGTGCCGAGACCGATCGAGCCGCTGTAGTACTGCTGGAGCGCGGGCGCGGCGATCTTGTCCTTCCATTCGGGGAAGCCGCGCACGCCGAGGACGGGTGAGGCGGTGAGGTGGGCGCCCATGTCGACGCCGACGCTCCAGCCGGTCTTGGCCGTGGCTATCAGCGGGTCGCGCAGCGCGGCGCTGCCGGTGGGCAGCAGCCAGTCGCCGCGGGCGAGTTGGACGAGGTGGCTGTTCTGGGTCATGAAGGCGATGAAGTCGACGGCGGCCTGCTTGTGCGAGCAGTCCTGGGAGACGGACAGGGTCTGGGGGCTGACGCCCTGGGCGCGTCCGCCGTCGGGGGCTTTCTCGCCCACCGGGAGTGGCAGTGTCACCCAGTCGAAGCCCTTCGGCGCCTGCTGCTGGACCTGCTGGCGGTACGAGAAGCCGAGCGGCAGCAGGGCGTAGTGGCCTGCGAAGAAGCCGGGCAGCGTGTCACCGCCGCCCATGCCGAGCCCGCTGGCGGGGGCCGAGTGATCGATGTTGACCTGCCGGTTGATGAGTTCGGCGACGGCGGAGTCGGCGGGTCCGAACCGGATCTCGGAGCGGTCGTCACCCCGGTAGAGGATTCGCCCTCCCGTGGTCATCGCCAGGTTGACGGTCACGTTGACCGGCTCCTTCATCGCCCAGGCGACCCCGTACCGCGAGTCGGCCCGGCCGCCGGGTCCGGTCAGCTCCTTGCAGATGTCCTCGAACTCGCTCCAGGTCCAGGGCCTTTCGGCGGTGGGCAGCCGGATGCCGGCCTTGGCCAGCAGCGGGCGGTTGCCGATCAGGACCCGCGGCTCCTGGAGGAAGGGCACTCCGTAGACGCCGCCGTTGAAGCCGGCCATGTCCCAACTGGACTGAGGGATGCGCTTCTTGAGGTCGGCCGGCAGGTAGCGCGTCAGGTCGGCGAGATCGCCGCCCGAGGCGAAGTCCGTGAGGTCGTTGCCCTCGTCGTGGATGATGTCCGGCGCGGCGCCGCCCTCGAAGGAGGTCAGGAGCTGGTCGTGGACGTTGTCCCAGCTGCCCTGGATGTAGCGGACCCGCACCGTGGGGTGGGCCCTGTTCCACTGCGCCACGAGCGCCTTGTTGGCGGCGACGGACTCGGTCTGCCAGGCCAGCGACAGATAGTCGAGGGTGGTGACTCCCCCGGCGCTGTCCGAACCGTCGTCGGAGCAGGCGGAGAGCAGGGTGGCGGCCGCCGCTGTGCCGGCGGCGGCGCCCAGGAACGTACGGCGGCGCATCAGCCCTTCACCGCCCCGGTCATCGCGCTGCCGGTCAGCCGCCTCTGCAGGAAGGCGAAGAAGACCAGGCTGGGGATGGTGGCGAGGACGGAGGCAGCGGCGAGCGGGCCGAGGTCGGCCGCGCCCTCGGCGCCGATGAAATGGGTCAGGATCACGGACATCGTCTGCTTCTCCGGTGACTTGAGCAGGACCAGGGCGAAGAAGAACTCGTTCCAGGCCGTGACGAAGGAGAACATCAGGGTCGCCACGAGACCGGGCGCCAGCAGCGGCAGTACGACGCTGCGCAGCGTGCGCAGCCTGCCGGCGCCGTCGATCGAGGCGGCCTCTTCGAGGGAGCGCGGTACGGCCTTCACATAGCCCTGGAGCATCCAGAGCGAGAAGGGCAGGTTCCACACGACGTACACGACGATCAGACCGACCAGCGAGTCGATCAGATGCACGTTCTTCAGCAGCAGGAACAGCGGGATGATGATCAGGACCAGCGGGAACATCTGGCTGAGCAGCACCCAGCCGGTGCCGAGCCTGCTGACCACGGACCGGAACCTGACCATCACGTAGGCGGCGGGCACGGCGATGGTCACCGAGATCACGGCGGCGACACCGGCGACGATCAGGCTGTTGAGCGCGGAGCGCAGCAGCGGCTGCTCGTCCAGCGCCGAGCGGAAGTTGCCGAGCGTCGGATGTTCGGGCAGCCAGGTCGGGTTGACGGAGCCGAGTTCCTGCGGGGACTTGAACGCCGTGGACAGCAGCCACAGCAGCGGGAAGGCGAGGAAGACCAGGTAGCAGACGAGGGCGACGTACTGTCCCGTACGGCCCGCGGCGCGCTTGGCCCGGCGCTTCTTCCTGATGGGCAGGGTGGTGCTCACTGCTCGTCCTCCTTCAGGCGGTTGCGCAGGAATACGGCGAGCAGCACGGCGATCACCGCGATCATCACGAATCCCATGGCGGCGGCGTAGCCGAACTGGCCGTACTGGAACGCCTCCTGGTAGGCGAAGAGCATCGGCAGCCGGGTGGCGCCGCCGGGTCCGCCGTTGGTCAGCACGTAGACCAGGCCGAACGAGTTGAAGTTCCAGATGAAGTTGAGCGCGGTGATCGACAGCACCACGGGCTTGAGCGTCGGCCAAGTGACGGTGGCGAAGCGGCGCCAGACACCGGCTCCGTCGAGGGCCGCTGCCTCGTGCAGTTCGAGCGGCACGTTCTGCAGGCCGGCCAGCAGGACGACGGTGGTCTGCGGCATCCCGGCCCAGACGCCGACCACGATGACGGCGGGCAGGGCGAGCGACAGGTCGGAGAGCCAGTCGACGTTGGTGGAGATCAGATGCAGATGTCGCAGCGTGGTGTTGAGGATCCCGGAGTCCGGGTTGTAGACCAGCCGCCACATGATGCCGATGACGACCTCGGGCATCGCCCACGGCACGAGCGCCAGGGTGCGGGCCAGCCAGCGCAGCCGCAGGTTCTGGTTGAGCAGCAGGGCGAGGCCAAGCGACAGCAGGAACTGCAGCGCCGTGACGCAGACGGCCCAGATGAGGCCGATCCGGAAGGAGTCCCAGAACAGCGAGTCGAGCCGGAGGTTGGCGAAGTTGGTGAGCCCGGTGAAGGAGGTGGAGCTGGTCCTGCCGGACTGGGCGTCGGTGAAGGCCAGCGACAGGCCGTAGAGCAGCGGGCCGACGCTGAGCACGAGGATCGGGATGAGGGCCGGCAGCAGCAGGAACCAGGCGTCCTTGTCGAGTCCGAGGACCCGGCGCCTGGCGCCCGTGGTGCGGGGCGGCGGGGTGCCCGCCTCGTGCGGGGGCCGCAGCTCGGTGTCGACGCTCATGCGGGCACCGCCGATGACGCCCGTACGACGAGCCGGGGGGCGACCGTCTCGCTGCGTACCGGACTGCCGGGGGGCGCGTCACCGCCGGCGAGCCGGGACACCAGCATGTCGGCGGCGATCCTGCCGCGCTCGGCCGAGCCGAGGTCGACGCTGGTCAGCAACGGCCAGCCGGCCCTGGCCAGTTCACTGTCGTCCATGCCGACCACCGCCAGATCGCCGGGTATGTCGAGGCCGCGGTCCTGCGCCGCGTGGGCGGCGCCGAGCGCGAGCTGGTCGTTGGCGCAGAAGATGCTGTCGATCGCGGGGTCGGCGGCCAGCAGCCGGTGGGCCGCGGCGGCGCCGGCCTCGATGCCGAAGTCGGTGGTCTCCGTCAGCGCGGGGTCGGGGACGATCCCGGCCTCGGCCAGCGCCTTGTGGTAGCCGGCCCGGCGGTTGTGGCCCGGCACGGTGTCGGCGGGCCCGTTGATGAAGGCGATCCTGCGGCGCCCGGTCTCCAGCAGATGCCGGACGGCGAGCACGACTCCGGAGACCGAGTCGGCCCGCACGCTGTCGACCGGCGCGCCCTCGGGCAGCGAGCCGATGACGACGACCGGACCCGCCGCCGCCTCCATGGCGGCGAGATGCGCGTCGGTGACCCGGATCGGGCAGAGGATCAGTCCGTCGCTGGTCCGCTCGGCGAGGCTGCGCACCACGCCCAGTTCGTCCTCGGCGACGGCGTCCGTCGAGTGCAGCAGCAGCCGGTAGCCGAGCGGTTTCGTGACGGCCTGTATCTGACGGACCATCGACACGTAGGTGGGGTTGCCTATGTCGGGCATGGCGAAGGTGAGCTGGCGGGTCCTGCCGCCCTTGAGGGAGCGGGCCACGGCGTTGGGCACGTAGCCCAGCTCGGCGACGGCCCGCTCGACCCGCCGGACGGTGTCCGGGCGTGCGCCGTGTCCGTTGATGACCCTGGACACCGAGGCGATCGAGACGCCTGCCACTTTCGCGATCGTCTCCACCGTCGGTGGTCCGCTCGACGTCATCATCCTTGCCCCTTTGCTGACACGACGCACATTTACTGACAGAACCATCAACTGGAAACGTTTACAGTTCGGGCCTGAACCACCCCTGCGGAGAGATGGGTTTCCTCAATGTTGCGTACGCGTTTCGCTGTCAGTCAATGAGTTGTGGCTTGGATCACCCGTTACGGTGCCGTCCTGTTATCCGCCGTTGACCGGAAGGACATCGGGCGAGAGCGCGCCCGCCTTGGCGCTGGCCGCCGTCATCCGGCGCCGGTGATGGCGCCTGCACAGCACCTCGTAGCCGATCTCGTCGCCCGCCTGGTGGACGTCGCCGACGACGACCTGCGCGCCCTCGACCACCATCGCGCCGCCGACCGTACGGGCGTTGTGGGTGGCCCGCGCGCCGCACCAGCACAGCGCCTCGACCTGCAACACCTCGACCCGGTCGGCCAGTTCCACCAGCCGCTGCGAGCCGGGGAACAGCTTGGAGCGGAAGTCGGTGGTGATCCCGAAGGCGAAGACGTCCAGATCGAGGTCGTCCACGACCCGGGCGAGCTGGTCGACCTGCTCGGGGCCGAGGAACTGCGCCTCGTCGGCGATCACGTAGTCGCACCTGCCGCCCTGCGAGAGGCGGTCCACCAGATACCCGTAGAAGTCGAAGCCGTCGGCGGCCTCGACCGCGTCGGTGACCAGGCCGAGCCGGGAGGACAGCTTGCCCTCGCCCGCCCGGTCGTCCCGGGTGAAGATCATGCCCTGCAGTCCGCGCGCCGACCGGTTGTGCTCGATCTGAAGGGCGAGGGTGCTTTTCCCGCAGTCCATCGTTCCGGAGAAGAACACCAGCTCTGGCATGAGGGGGTGACGGCCTTTCGGTGGGGCGGGTGCGGGGGCGGCGGGGCCCCGGGGGCGGCTACGAGCGTACTTCGAGCAGCGGAACGAGCTGTTCGACGGGGGTCATCGAGCCGTGCATCCCGACCATCGCCGACTCGTGCGGCTCCTGGACCGAGGCCGTGATCACCACGTCGTCGTGCGCAGCCGCCACGACGTCACCGATCCTGCCGTACACCCGCTCGTCCATCTGTCCCGGCGGGCCGAACCAGCCGGCCTCGATCGCCTCGTCCCTGCTCGCGATCCAGAACCGGTCGCCCAGCACCTCGCGCCAGACGGTGAGCACGTCCCCGTGGGCGCCCGGCACCGCGTAGACATGGCGGGCCCTGCCCTCGCCGCCCAGCAGGGCGACCCCGGCGCGCAGCTCCCAGTCCTCGTCGAAGTCGATGCGCGACTCCTCGTCGAACGGGACGTCGATCATGCCGTGGTCGGCGGTCACGTACAGCACGGAGCGCGGCGGCAGTTGCTCGGCGAGCCGCTGCACCAGCCGGTCCGCGTACATCAGCTGGCCGCGCCAGGCGTCGGAGTCGATGCCGAAGCGATGGCCCTTGCTGTCCACCTCGCTGTAGTACGTGTAGACCAGCGACCGGTCGCCCGCCGCGAGCTGGGCGGCGGCCAGATCCATCCGCTCCTCGCCGGAGAGCCGGCCGTGGAAGGTGCCGCCGCTGAGCGCGACCTTGGTGAGCGGGGTGTGGGTGAAGGTCGGCGACGACACCTGCGCGGTGTGCACCCCGGCGGCGTCGGCGCGCTGGAAGACGGTGGGGTACGGCTGCCAGACGTGCGGGTCGGTCCACGGCTTCCAGCGGAGCTGGTTCATCAGCGCGCCGGTGTCCGGGTCGCGCACGGTGTAGCCGGGCAGGCCGTGCGCGGAGGGCGGCAGTCCGGTGCCTACGGAGGCGAGCGAGGTCGCCGTGGTGGCGGGGAAGCCGGCGGTGATCGGCCGGCCAGTCGCGCCGCGCGAGGTGGGCAGCAGCGAGGTCAGGAAGGGGGCCTCGACGGGATGCGCGAGGATCTGCTGCCAGCCGAGGCCGTCGATCAGGAAGACGCAGTTCCGGTCGGCGGGGGTCAGTTCGGCGATGGCGGCTGTCATGTCCGGCACACCCTGCCCCGCCGCGATGGTCGGCAGCAGGTCGGCGAGGGAGCCGCTGCCGTACTCGGGCAGCGGCGCGGTGTCGAGACCGAGCGGCACGGGATCCTGCCAGAGGTGCTGAGCGGCCATCAGCGGGCGGTCGCAGCGGCCGCCGTCGTGGCCTCGGAGAGCGACTGGGCGAAGACGAGCGACTGCCGTACGGCGTCGGGCCCGTCGCCCGCCTCACTGACCCGCAGGCTCAGGTCGTCGGCGGTGGAGCTGCCGGTGTAGCCGTGGTCGGCCTCGCAGTTGGGGTCGCCGCAGGCGGCGGGCTCCAGGTCGATCCGGGAGACGGCGCCCCACCCTATGGTCAGGACGACCTCGCGGGGCAGCGACCCCGGGGTGTACGACTCGGGGTTGGCGACGACCCGGCTGACCACGACGGACGAGATCCGGTCGAGCCTGACCGACTCGGTCGACGTCGTGGCGTACGGCGTGGGCGAGCTGCTGTCGGCGGCCTGCTCGTCGGTGTGGCTCACCACGAACCGGTGGGCGGTCAGGACGAGGACGGTCACATGGCGGCGCACCTCGTTGGAGTCGAAGGTGGTCTCCTGATGCACCAGATACGACTCGACGGGCTCCCCGCCGACAGCGGCCTCCACCGCTTCGGCCACCAGAGCCGGGTAGTAGCCGCTGCGCTCGATCGCCGTGCGCAGCCCCTGGGTCGTCGTACCGGTCTTCGCCATGCGTCACATCCTACGGTGGCCCCATGGCTGCGGGAGACGCCGCGTCGGCTGCGGGAAGACGCCGCGTCCTGGCCGCTCGGGCCTGATCCGAACGCCGGGCCCCGGGCGGCGGGTGTCAGTAGCTGGGGAGGCTGCGGGGGCCGAGGTCGTCGCGGGCCGGCGGCGGTGCGAGACGTACGTGCGCGTCGAGCACGGACAGCCCGTGGGTCGCGACGACGACGGGTTCGAGCGCCACGGAGACGATCTCGGGATGGTCGTCGACCAGCAGCGAGAGCCGCAGCAGCAGTTCCTCCAGGGCCGCCGTGTCGACGGGCGCCGCGCCGCGCCAGCCGAAGAGGAGCGGCGCCGCCCTGATGGACCTGATGAGTTCGGCGACGTCGCGGTCGGTCGCCGGCACCAGCCGGTGCGCGACATCGCCGAGCAGTTCGGACGCGGCGCCCGCGAGACCGAAGGAGAGCACGGCGCCGGCCGCCGGGTCGAACGTCGCGCGTACGACGGTGTCGAGGCCGCGCGGCGCCATCGCCTGGACGACGGGCCGCAGCTCGGCGGGGCTGCCGAGGGCCTCCGTCAGCTCCTGGTACGCGAGCCGCAGCCGCTTCGCGTCGCCGAGTTCCAGCCGTACGCCGCCGAGGTCGGCGCGGTGCCGGAGCCCCGGCGCCGTCGTCTTGAGGGCGACGGGGTAGCCGAGGGTGTCGGCCGCCTCGACGGCGGCGTCGGGGTCCGGCGCGGCCAGCGTCGGCCGTACGGCGATGCCGTAGTGGCCGAGCAGCGCACGCGAGTCGGCCGCCGACAGGGCGATCCCCCGGGTGTCGGGAGCCGCGCCGAGCAGCCGGGTGATGAGGGCGGCGGCCTCGCCCTCGGCGATGTTCTCGTACTCCGGGACCCGCCCCACGGCGGCGGCCTCCCGCCGCCACTGGGCGTACTTGACGGCTTCGCCGAGCGCCCGTACGGCCCGCTCGGCGGCGGGATAGGCGGGGATCCGCCGGCCGGGAGCGGTGGAGTCGGGCGCTCCCAGGGCGTCGGCCAGACCCTCGATCTCCACATGGACCACGGCCACCGGTTTCGCGGGGGCTTCGGGGGCCGCTTCGCGCAGGGCCGCCGCCAGGGCGGGGCCGTCGGCCGGGTGTGCGGTGCCGTCGTCGGCGACGACGCCCGGGATCGCCGTCACCACGACCGCGTCGCAGGCCGGGTCGACGACGGCCGTGGCCAGCGCGGCGCGGAAGACCTCGGGGGTGGCCGCAGTCGTCAGGTCCAGCGGCGGCAGGGGGCGCAGCCCCGCTGCGAGGCAGGCGTCGTAGGTGAGCAGGCCGAGGGACTCGGAGTTGCCGAGGATCGCCACGCGCGGCCCGGCGGGCAGCGGCTGTCCCGCGAGCAGCAGTCCGGCGTCCACCATCTCGGTCACGGTGTCGACGCGGATGACGCCGGCCTGCCGCATCAGGGCCGAGACCGTGCCCTCCGGGATGCGGCTGACCGGGACGGCGTGGCCGGGCGGTTCGCTGCCGGTGTGCCGGGCGCCCTTGACGACGACGACCGGTTTCGTGGCGGCCATCCGGCGGGCGAGCCGGGTGAACTTGCGCGGGTTGCCGAGCGATTCGAGGTACATCAGGACCACGTCGGTCTCCGGGTCCTCGTACCAGTACTGCAGGAACTCGTTGCCCGAGACGTCGGCGCGGTTGCCCGCCGAGACGAAGGACGAGAGGCCGGCGCCGCGCCGGTGGAGGCCGGAGAGCAGGGCGATACCGATCGCGCCCGACTGGGTGAAGAGCCCGATGCGGCCGCGGTGCGGCGACTGCGGTGTGAGGGAGGCGTTCAGCCGTACGTCGGCCGCGGTGTTGATGATCCCGAAGGCGTTGGGGCCGATGAGCCGCATCCCGTACGAGCGGGCCTGCCGCAGCAGGGCGCGCTGGCGCTCCCTGCCCCGGTCGCCGCTCTCGGCGTATCCGGCGGAGAGCACGACCACGCCCCGTACGCCGTGCGCGCCGCAGTCGGCGACGGCGTCCGGCACCCGGCCGGCGGGTACGGCGATGACGGCCAGGTCGACCGGGCCTTCGACGGCGGCGACCGAGCGCAGGGCGGGTACGCCGTCCAGCTCGCCCTCGTCGTCGGCGAAGGCGCTGTTGACCGCGTACGTACGGCCGGTGAAGCCGGCGCCGAGGAGGTTGCGCAGGACCGTGCGGCCGACGCCGCCGGGGGTCCGGCTGGTGCCGACGACGGCAACGGATCCGGGGGCCAGCAGCCGCTGCACCGAGCGCGCCTCGGCCCGCTGCTCACGGCCGCGCTGCACGGCCAGCGACTCGGCGGTGGGTTCGAGGTCGAGGGTGAGGCGTACGGCGCCGTCCTCGAAGCTGCGCTTCTGGGTGAATCCGGCGTCCCGGAACACCTTGATCATCTTGTTGTTGGCGGGCAGCACCTCGGCGGCGAAGCGCCGGATGCCGCGCTCGCGTGCGACCGCCGCGATGTGTTCGAGCAGTGCGGAGGCGACGCCGCGCCCCTGGTGGGCGTCCTGGACGAGGAAGGCGACCTCCGCCTCGTCGGCGGGCGCCGAGGCCGAGCGGCCCAGCTCGTCGATCCGGTCGTAGCGGACGGTCGCGATGAAGTCGCCGCCCACGGTGACGGCGAGTCCGACCCGGTCCACGTAGTCGTGGTGGGTGAACCGGTGCACGTCCTTGTCGGAGAGCCGGGGGTACGGCGCGAAGAAGCGGTAGTACTTGGACTCGTCGGAGACCTGCTCGTAGAAGCTCACCAGCCGTTCGGCGTCGTCGGCGGTGATGGGCCTGATCCGCGCGGTGCCTCCGTCGCGCAGCACCACGTCTGCTTCCCAGTGATCGGGGTACGCGTGATCCGACGGCGTCATACGTCAAGCCTATGGCCTGACCCGCGGCGTTCGCAGCGGTCGCGGCCGGTGGCGGGGCGGGGCACCCTGGGGCGGCAGAACCGTTTTGGCCGCACATGAGACACTGGTCTAGACAACCTCTTGAGACTTGAAGGGCAACACCATGGCTGAGCGCCGCGTCAACGTCGGCTGGGCCGAGGGCCTGCACGCCCGCCCCGCATCCATCTTCGTCCGCGCCGCCACGGCCTCCGGCGTCCCCGTCACGATCGCGAAGGAAGGCGGCAGCCCGGTCAACGCCGCGTCCATGCTGGCCGTGCTGGGACTCGGTGCGCAGGGCGGCGAGGAGGTCGTGCTCGCTTCCGACGCGGACGGCGCCGACGCCGCGCTGGACCGGCTGTCGAAGCTGGTGGCCGAGGGACTGGACGAGCTTCCCGAGACGGTCTGACCCGCCCGGCGCGTCCGAAGCGTCCGTAGCCAAGCGGCGGTGACCCCCGGATCCGGGGGTCACCGCCGCTTGGCTGTCCGCGTGGGCCCGCGGGGGCCGCCGGTGTCAGACGTGCACGCCGTGCTTGCGCAGATACGCCAGCGGGTCGACGTCCGTGCCGTACTCCTGGCCGGTCCTGGCCTCGAAGTGCAGATGCGGTCCTGTGGCGTTGCCCGTCGCCCCCGAGAGGGCGATCCGCTCCCCCGGCGTGACGGACTGGCCGACCGTCACCTGGATCGAGGAGAGATGGCCGTACTGCGTGTACATGCCGTCGCGCATCCGGATCACCACGTTGTTGCCGTAAGCGCCGCCCCAGCCCGCCTCCACGACGGTGCCGGCGCCGACGGCGACCACCTCGGTGCCCGTGGCGGCGTGGAAGTCGATGCCGGTGTGGCTGCCGGACGACCACAGCGCCCCGCCGCTCTCGTACCCGGTGCTCACGTACGAGTGCGCGACCGGCGTCCGGAAGGCGTTCAGCCGCTTGCGCGCGGCGGCGCGCGCGGCGCGCTGCCTGGCCTCGCGCACCTCTTGGGCGCGCGCCTCGGCCTTCCGCTTCGCCTCCGCCCTGGCCTCGGCGACCCGCTTCGCCTGCTCGGCGGCGGCCCGCTGGGCCGTCGCCTGGGCGGCGATGGTGTCGCTTATCGAATCGCCGATGACGATGGCCTGGGTGGTGCTGCTGCCCTGTCCTGCGGCCGGGCCCTCGGGCTCGGCGGCGAGCGCCTGGGAGGACAGTGCTCCGACGACTCCGCTGACGGTGAGCGTCGCGACGCCCGCCACGCTCATGCTCCTGCGGGTGGGACGTCTGCGGGCACGGTGCTTCCCGGTGGGACGGGTGAACGCCATGGAGTGGCTGATCCTTTCCTTCCTTCTCGCCTACCGGGTTAGCTGACGGGTTCGGAGCAGGAAGGTCTCCTACGGGCACCTCCGCACGGCCGGCGAAGGCATCCGATTCACCCCAGGGACATGGGTCCCCGGCTCCCCAGGCTCGCGCCTGACGGGGACTCGGCGATGGCTGCCCGATGCCGCGGACGCGGCTGGTGACTGGCGGACAGCCCGACCGACGCTAAGCGGGCGGACTTCGCATCACCAAAGCCGCGCGGGCATTTGTAGCGCACACCACAGGGCAGAGCGGGCAAAAGGGAGAACCCCGGCCACCCGCACCGGGGTTCTCCCCTGAGGTCCTGCCGCTCGGATCGGCCCTTACGGACGGATCAGCCCGCGACGACCGTCACATCGCCGATACCGAGAGCCGTGACCGGCTCCTTGATCTGCGCGGCGTCACCGACGAGCACCGTGACGAGCCGGTCGACCGGGAACGCGTTGACGGCAGCGGCCGTCGCCTCGACCGTGCCCGTCTCGGCCAGCCGCGCGTACAACTGCGCCTGGAAGTCGTCCGGGAGATGCTGCTCGACCTGGTCGGCCAGCGTCCCGGCGACCGAGGCGGCCGTCTCGTACTTCAGCGGGGCGACCCCGACCAGGTTCTGCACGGCGACGTCCCGCTCGGCCTCGGTGAGACCGTCCGCCGCGAGGGTGCGCAGCACCGTCCAGAGGTCCTCCAGCGCCGGGCCGGTGGACTCCGTGTCCACCGAACCGCTGATGGCGAGCATCGCGGCGCCCGTGCCGTCGGCGGCCGAGCGCAGCACCTGGCCGAACGCCCGTACGCCGTACGTGTAGCCCTTCTCCTCACGCAGCACCCGGTCGAGCCGGGAGGTGAGCGTGCCGCCCAGGCAGTACGTGCCGAGCACCTGGGCCGGCCAGACGCGGTCGTGCCGGTCGGCGCCGATGCGGCCGATCAGCAACTGCGTCTGTACGGCGCCCGGTCGGTCCACGATCACGACGCGGCCCGTGTCGTCGGCGGTGACGGCGGGCACCGGGCGCGGCTCTGCCGTGTTGCCCGTCCAGTCGCCGAGGCTGTCGGCGAGCACCTGGTCCAGATCGACGCCGGTGAGATCGCCGACGACCACGGCGGTCGCCGTGGCCGGACGGACGTACGCGTCGTAGAAGGCGCGCACGCCCGCCGCGTCGATCCGCTCGACCGTCTCCTCGGTGCCCTGGCGCGGCCGGGACATCCGCAGGGACGCCGGGAACAGCTCCTTGGAGAGCTGCTTGGCGGCGCGGCGGCCCGGGTTGGCCGTCTCGTGCGGGATCTCGTCGAGGCGGTTGCGCACCAGCCGCTCGATCTCGCTGTCCGCGAAGGCGGGGGCGCGCAGCGCCTCCGCGACCAGGCCGAGCGCCTTGGGCAGCCGGGAGACCGGCACTTCGAGGGAGACCCGGACGCCGGGGTGGTCGGCGTGCGCGTCGAGCGTGGCGCCGCAGCGCTCCAGCTCGGCGGCGAACTCCTCGGCCGAGTGCTTGTCGGTGCCCTCTGACAGGGCGCGCGCCATGATCGTGGCGATGCCGTCGAGCCCTTCCGGCTCGGCGTCGAGGGGGGCGTCGAGACAGATCTCGACGGCCACCACCTGCTGTCCCGGGCGGTGACAGCGCAGCACCGTCAGACCGTTGGCCAGGGCGCCCCGTTCGGGCGCGGGGAAGGCCCAGGGCCTGGCCTCGCCGGCCGTCGGCCGCGGGTGGAACTCCATGGTCGCGGCAGCCTCGGTCACTTGTCCGCCCCTTCGTGCTCGGTCTCTTCGGTGGCCGCTTCGTCAGCAGGCTCTTCGGCGGCGAGCGGTTCGTACACCAGGACCGCCCTGTTGTCGGGGCGCAGTCGCGCGGCGGCGACGGCCTTCACCTCGGCTGCCGTGATGTCCAGGACCCGGGTCACCGCGGTCAGGGCCAGCTGCGGGTCGCCGAACAGCACGGCGTACCTGCACAGTTCGTCGGCGCGGCCGGCGACCGTACCGAGCCGGTCCAGCCACTCGCGCTCCAGCTGCGCCTGCGCGCGCTCCATCTCCTCGTCGGTCGGGCCCTCCTCGGCGAGGCGGGCCAGCTCCTCGTCGACGGCGGACTCGATCTGCGGGATCTCCACGCCGCCCGACGTCTTGACGTCCAGCCAGCCGAGCGAGGGCGCGCCTGCGAGACGCAGCAGGCCGAAGCCCGCCGCCACGGCCGTACGGTCCCTGCGGACCAGGCGGTTGTGCAGCCGGGACGACTCGCCGCCGCCGAGGACGGTGAGCGCCAGGTCGGCGGCGTCGCACTCGCGCGTGCCGTCCTGCGGCAGCCGGTAGGCGGCCATCAGCGCACGGGCCGGCACCTCTTCCTGGATCTCCTCGCGCAGCTGCTCGCCGATGATGTCGGGGAGCGTGCCGTCACGCGGCGGCTTCTTGCCGTCGTGCGAGGGGATCGAGCCGAAGTACTTCTCGACCCAGGCCAGCGTCTGCGCCGGGTCGATGTCGCCGACGACCGACAGCACCGCGTTGTTGGGCGCGTAGTTCGTACGGAAGAACGCGCGGGCGTCGTCGAGCGTCGCCGCGTCCAGGTCGGCCATCGAGCCGATCGGGGTGTGGTGGTACGGGTGGCCCTCGGGGTAGGAGAGCGCGGTCAGCCGCTCGAAAGCCGTGCCGTACGGCACGTTGTCGTACCGCTGGCGGCGTTCGTTCTTGACGACGTCGCGCTGGTTCTCCATCGACTCGTCGTCGAGCGCGGTGAGCAGCGAGCCCATCCGGTCGGCCTCCAGCCAGAGCGCGAGCTCCAGCTGGTGCGTGGGCATGGTCTCGAAATAGTTGGTGCGCTCGAAGCTGGTGGTGCCGTTCAGCGAGCCGCCGGCGCCCTGGACCAGTTCGAAGTGGCCGTTACCCTTCACCTGTGCGGAGCCCTGGAACATCAGGTGCTCGAAGAGGTGGGCGAGTCCGGTACGGCCCTTGACCTCGTGTCGGGAGCCGACGTCGTACCAGAGGCAGACAGCGGCAACCGGGGTGAGGTGGTCCTCGGAGAGCACCACGCGCAGGCCGTTGGCCAGCCGGTGCTCCGTCGCTGTCAGGCCGCCGGAGCCGGCCTGCGCTGTGGCCGTGTGACCCATGGGCATGTACGTCCCTTCGATGGCGAGGTGGAGAACTGCTGCCACTGTATGCAAGCGTGCTGACAGCTGGCGAAGTTCCCGCGTAACGGGCCCGGGCGACGGGTCGGGGTCCGTGATGTCAGTGGCACGGTCCACAATGGTCCGCGTCAGTTCAAGAACAAGCCGTACAGGACCTGTGAAGGAGCCGCAGCAGCGATGGCCCGCCGCAGCACGAAGACCCCGCCGCCGGAGGACTTCGAGGAGAAGATCCTCGACATCGACGTGGTCGATGAAATGCAGGGCTCCTTCCTTGAGTACGCGTACTCGGTGATCTACTCCCGGGCCCTGCCCGACGCGCGTGACGGCATGAAGCCGGTGCACCGCCGCATCGTCTACCAGATGAACGAGATGGGGCTGCGCCCCGACCGCGGCTATGTGAAGTGCGCCCGTGTCGTCGGCGAGGTCATGGGCAAGCTGCATCCGCACGGGGACGCGTCGATCTACGACGCGCTCGTCCGGATGGCACAGCCGTTCTCGATGCGGCTGCCCCTGGTCGACGGGCACGGCAACTTCGGCTCGCTCGGCAACGACGACCCGCCGGCCGCCATGCGGTACACCGAGTGCCGGATGGCCGACGCGACGTCGCTGATGACGGAGTCGATCGACGAGGACACCGTCGATTTCGAGCCGAATTACGACGGCCAGGAGCGGGAGCCGATCACGCTCCCCGCCGCCTACCCGAACCTCCTGGTGAACGGGGCGACGGGGATCGCGGTCGGGATGGCGACGAACATGCCGCCGCACAACCTGGGCGAAGTGGTGGCCGCCGCCCGCCATCTGATCCGGCATCCTGCCGCCGACCTGGAAACGCTGATGCGTTTCATCCCCGGCCCCGACCTGCCCACCGGTGGCCGGATCGTCGGCCTCGGCGGGATCAAGGACGCGTACGCGAACGGCCGCGGCACGTTCAAGATCCGCGCGACGGTCGCGATCGAGGACGTCACGGCGCGCCGCAAGGGCCTGGTCGTCACGGAACTGCCGTTCACGGTCGGCCCGGAGAAGGTGATCGCCAAGATCAAGGATCTGGTCTCGGCCAAGAAGCTCCAGGGCATCGCCGACGTCAAGGACCTCACCGACCGCTCGCACGGGCTGCGTCTCGTCATCGAGGTCAAGAACGGCTTCGTCCCCGAGGCGGTGCTGGAGCAGCTGTACAAGCTGACGCCGATGGAGGAGTCCTTCGGCATCAACAACGTGGCCCTGGTGGACGGCCAGCCGCTGACGCTGGGTCTCAAGGAGCTCCTTGAGGTCTATCTGGACCACCGGTTCACCGTGGTGCGCCGGCGCAGCGAGTTCCGCAGGACGAAGCGGCGTGACCGGCTGCATCTGGTCGAGGGGCTGCTGGTCGCGCTCATCGACATCGACGAGGTCATCCGGCTCATCCGGTCGAGCGACAACTCGGCGCAGGCCAAGGAGCGGCTGATCGAGCGCTTCTCCCTGACCGACATCCAGACGCAGTACATCCTGGACACGCCGCTGCGCCGGCTCACCCGGTTCGACCGGATCGAGCTGGAGAGCGAGCGCGACCGGCTCAACGGCGAGATCGACGAGCTGACCGGGATCCTGGAGTCGGACAGCGAGCTGCGCAAGCTGGTCTCGGCCGAACTGGCCGTGGTGGCGAAGAAGTTCGGCACCCCGCGCCGTACGGTCCTGCTGGAGTCCGGCGCTTCGGTCGCCGCCGCCGTGCCGCTCGAAGTCGCCGACGACCCGTGCCGGGTGCTGCTGTCGTCCACGGGCCTGCTGGCCCGTACGGTCAACGGCGAGCCACTGGAGGGCGGTGACGGCAGGCGGGTCAAGCACGACGTGATCATCTCGGCCGTACCGGCGACGGCGCGCGGCGATGTCGGAGCCGTGACATCGGCGGGCCGGCTGCTGCGGATCTCGGTGATCGACCTGCCGCAGCTCCCGGACACGGCGTCGGCGCCGAACCTCTCGGGCGGGGCGCCGATCGCGGAGTTCCTGGCGCTGGAGGCCGACGAGGACCTGATCTGTCTGACCACGCTGGACGAGTCGTCCCCGGGGCTGGCGCTGGGCACCCGGCAGGGTGTCGTCAAGCGGGTCGTCCCCGACTACCCGGCCAACAAGGACGAGTTGGAGGTCATCTCCCTCAAGGAGGGGGACCGCGTGGTGGGCGGCGCCGAGCTGCGTACCGGCGAGGAGGACCTGGTCTTCATCACCTCGGACGCCCAGTTGCTGCGCTACCAATCGGCGCAGGTGCGTCCGCAGGGCCGCGCCGCCGGGGGTATGGCGGGCATCAAGCTGGCGGAGGGCGCGTCGGTGATCTCGTTCACCGCGGTGGATCCCGCGGCCGACGCGGTGGTCTTCACCGTCACGGGCTCCGAGGGCACGCTCGACGACTCGGTGCGTACGGCCAAGCTCACCCCGTTCGACCAGTACCCCCGCAAGGGCAGGGCGACCGGCGGGGTGCGCTGCCACCGGTTCCTCAAGGGCGAGGAGCTGCTGGTCCTCGCCTGGGCGGGCGCGAGCCCGGCCCGCGCGGCGAAGAAGAACGGCACACCGGTGGAGCTGCCGGAGCCGGACCCGCGCAGGGACGGCTCGGGCCAGCCGCTGGAGACGACGGTCGAGGTGCTGGCGGGCCCGGCGCACTGACCGGTTCTAGGGCGTCTCGGTGACGTCCCGTACGTAGCGCAGGACGCCCCACATGCCGTGTTCGTCGGCGGGGGCGTCCTGTGCGTCCTGTGGCGCCAGGTTCCGGCACGCCTCCAACTCCTTGAGCAGGGCGTCCCGGTCGATGCCCGCGCCGATCAGTACGAGCTGGGTGAGCCGCCGCTCGGCGGCTTGCCAGGGTTCCGGCGTGAAGCGCAGGAAGCGGCCGACGGCGTGCAGGGCGTAGCGGTGGTCCGGGTCGGCGGCGCCGAAGTCGGCGAATCCCTTGATGCGGTACAGCCCTTCGGGCCGCTCGTCGAGGAACGCCATCAGCCGGCGCGGGTCCAGCGGCTCGGCCGAGACGAACTCCACGCTGTCGTAGGCGGCGTGGAGGTGATCGTCGTGGCCCCCGTCGCCGGCGGCTGTGCCTTCCCCGGACTCCTCGGCCCGCAGGTCGTCGAAGGAGAGCTGCCCCACGGTCCGCGCGCCCGGCCTGCGGTCGAAGAGGACGTCGGGATCGACGCGCCCGTGCGACGCGGCGACGACCGGGGTGCCGGGGCTCAGTCCGGCGAGGACGCCGAGGATCCGCTCCCGCTCGGCCGGTTCCGTACGGTCGGTCTTGTTGAGCACGACGAGGTCGGCGACGGCGAGATGCCGGTCCGTCTCGGGGTGCCGCGCCCTGGTCGCCTCGAACTCGGCGGCGTCCACGACCTCGACCAGTCCCCCGTAGCCGACGCGCGGGTTCTCTCCGGCGAGGACCATGCGGACGAGTTCCTGCGGTTCGGCGAGCCCGCTGGCCTCCACGACGATGACGTCGATGGCCAGTTCGGGGCGGGCGAGCCGGTCGAGATAGCCGTCCAGCTCACTGGCGTCCACGGCGCAGCACAGGCATCCGTCGCCGAGGGAGACCATCGAGTCGACCTGCCCGGCAACGGTCAGGGCGTCGATCTCGATGGCCCCGAAGTCGTTGACGACGACCCCGATCCGGGTGCCCCGGCTCTGCGTCAGCAGATGGTTGAGGAGGGTCGTCTTCCCCGAGCCGAGGAATCCGGCGAGGATGACGACGGGGATGGCTTTCCTGGTCACGCCGCCTGATCGTAATGCCTTCCCGCTCAGCCGGCGGCGGGCACCGGCTGCGGCGGGGGCGGGCCCGTGTAGCGGGCCGCCGGGCGGATGATCTTGGTGTCGGCCGCCTGTTCGAGGACGTTGGCGCTCCACCCGACCACCCGGGCGGCGGCGAAGGTAGGGGTGAACATCTCGCGCGGCAGACCGCACAGCTCCATGACGACCCCGGCGTAGAACTCCACGTTGGTGTGCAGCTCCCGGCCCGGCTTGAGTTCGGCGAGTACGGCCTCGACGCCCGCCTCGACCTGCACGGCGAAGTCGACCCGTGGTCCGCCGAACTTCTCGGCGATCCCGCGCAGCATGCGCGAGCGCGGGTCCTCGGTGCGGTAGACGGCGTGGCCGAAGCCCATGATCCGGTCGCCCGCGAGCACCCGCTCCCTGATCCAGGGGTCGATGCGGTCGGGCGTCCCGATGGCGTCGAGCGTGTCCAGCGCGCGGCTCGGCGCCCCGCCGTGCAGCGGTCCGGAGAACGCGCCGATGCCGCCGACCAGAGCGGCCGCCAGGTCGGCGCCGGTCGAGGCGATCACCCGCGCGGCGAAGGTGGACGCGTTGAATCCGTGGTCGATCGTGGAGATCAGATACTGCTCGACCGCGCGCGCCCGCTCGGGCTCCGGTTCCGTGCCGGTCAGCATGTACAGATAGTTCGCCGCGTACGGCAGATCCTCGCGCGGCTCCACCGGTTCGAGGCCGTGGCCCAGCCGGTACAGCGCGGTGAGCAGCGTCGGGACGACGGCGCACACGGCGAGGGCGTCCTCGCGCCTGCGCTCCGGGTCTATGTCGTACAGCGGGCTCAGCCCCGCCGAAGCGCCGAAGAGCGAGAGCGCGGTGCGCAGCCCCGCGAGCGGTCCCGAGCGGGCGCAGAGGCGGGCGACCGCGGGCAGCACGTCCCGTACGTCGTCGGGGAGTCTGCGCAGCGCCGCCGTCCGGGCGGTGAAGGCCGCACGAGCGGCGCTGTCCGGCAGCTCCCCCTCGAACATCAGATGCCAGACGTCCTCGAAATCGCGGGTCTGTGCCAGTTCGACCGCGGAGTACTGGCGGTAGTGGTAGAAGCCCTCGCGGCCCCTGACGTCGCCGAGCGCGGTCTCGGTGACGACGACGCCCGCGAGTCCGCGCGGTACGTCGGGCACCGGGGTGTCGGTCCCGTTTGCCGGCATGGTGCGCCTCCCTGCTAGATCCCTGGCTGCGTGTGTTCCTGGCTGCTGCGTTCCTGACTTGATTCAACTGTCCATGCTTGATGAGATCACTGTCAACATTGATTGAATCAATATGTGTACGGTGGGGACCATGAGCGACGCCATCGACGACGAAACGGGCGAGAGCACGCGCGGGGAACGGCGGCTGACCACCCGCGAAGCGGCCGATCTGCTCGGCGTGAAGCCGGAGACGGTCTACGCGTACGTCAGCCGCGGCCAGCTCACCAGCCGTCGTGACCCCGGTGGCCGGGGCAGCACCTTCGACGCCGCGGAGGTGGACGCGCTCGTCCGCAGAGGGCGCAGGGAGTCCGCCACGGGCGGCGGCGATCCCGTCCCGCGGATCCGTACGGGCATCACGCTGATCGAGGGCGACCGCTACTACTACCGGGGTGTGGACGCGACGGAACTCGCCCGCGCGTTCCGCTACGAGGAGATCGCCGACTGGCTCTGGACGGGTTCGCTCGATCCCGGCGTACGGTTCACCGCGCCCGCCGAGGCGCTGGCAGCCGCCCGGCGCTCCGTCGCCGCGCTGCCCGCGCACAGCGGCTCGACGGACCGGCTGCGGGTGGCGGCCGTCGCCGCCGCTGTCGCCGACCCGCTGCGTTTCGACCTCTCCCCCGCTGCCGTGCTCGGCACGGCCCGCAGCCTCATCCCCACCCTGGTCGACGCGCTGCCCACGGTCGGCGGGCCCGCGCGCGGCGACGCGGGTGTCGCGGGCAGGTTGTGGCCCAAGCTGACCGAACGGGTCCCCGGCGAGGCGGGGTTGCGCACGCTGGACATGGCGCTCTCGCTGCTGATCGACCACGATCTGGCCGCCTCGACGCTGGCCGTACGGGTCGCGGCATCGGCGCGCGCCCATCCGTACGCGGTGGTCTCGGCCGGCCTCGGCGCCCTGGACGGGCCGCTGCACGGGGCCGCGAGCGGGCTCGCCCACCGGATGCTCACCGAAGTGCTGGAGCGGGGCAGCGCGGCGGCCGTCGTCGCCGACCATCTGCGGGCGGGCCGACGGGTGCCGGGGCTCGGCCACCGGATCTACCCGGGCCCCGATCCGCGCGCCGTGGCACTCTTCGCCGTCCTGCGCGAACTCCCGGGCGCCGAGCCCGTACTGACGGCGGCGCGCGAGGTGGAGGCGACCACGGCCCGGCATGTGCGGCTGCACGCCAACATCGATCTGGCACTGGCCGCGCTGTCCGTGATCACGGGCATGGCGGCCGACGCGGGCGAGACGGTGTTCGCCGTGGCCCGCACGGCGGGCTGGATCGCGCACGCGCTGGAGGAGTACGGCGAGCGGCCGCTGCGGATGCGCCCGGTCGGGCAGTACAGCGGCCCCCGCCCGCCCGGGCAACTGCCCTGAGCGGACGGGGGCCTTGGTCGTACCCGCTGAACTCGCAGCCTACGGCGGCTACTTCGCCTGCGGCCAGCTCCCGCAGTCGTCCCAGACGGTGTCGAGCCCGGAGTTGCCTCCGCCGTCGTTGAGCGTGAAGGTGCCGCTGCCCGTGGGGAACGGGCAGTTGTAGACGCCGGCGGCGCCGAGGCCAGACGCCTTGACGTTGCTGATCTTCGCCGAGCCTGGAGTCTCCGCCTGGACGGCGACCGTGCCCGCCCCGTCGATCGTCGCACCGTCGATCGTCACGTTCTGGACGGCCTTGCCCGTACCGCCGCCGGAGACGAACTCGAAGGCGCTGTACGGGCTGTCGGTGAAGGTCGTGTCGTTGATGTTGACGTTGGCGGCAATGGCGCTGTCGTACGCGTCGACCCGCAACGCGCCCATCGGATGGCCCCAGTTGGGGTTGATCGCGCCGGTGCGCACCAGGGTGTTGCCGGTGACCGTGATGGTGCCGGCCAGCGGGAAGAACGGGTCGGCGAACTTCTGGTTGGAGATCGCAATTCCGCTGCCCAGCGCGTTGGTGTCCTGGACGAGGTTGCCCTGCACGGTGATGTCCGTGCCGCCGTAGATCGCGATCCCGTTGGCCAGGTTCGGCTGCGAGATCGTGTTGTTGCTGAACGAGCTGCCCTCGTCGGCCGAGTTGAGCGACCACATGGCGAGCGAGTCGTCGCCCTGGTTGCGCAGGAAGTTGTCACGCACCTGCACGTTGTGGGCGCCTCCGTTGAGGTTGAGGCCGTCGGCCGTGGTGTCGAGGATGCGGTTGTTCTCCACGACGAGGTTGTCGTTGTTCCCCGTCAGCCACAGACCGACCTTGAGGTGCTGGATCCACATCCCGGAGACGGACGAGTCGGGGCCGAGCGAGCCGTTGACGAAGTTGTCGGGGCTGCTGTCGTTGCGCTCGGTGACCTCGCCGACGACGGCGAAGTCGTGGAGCCCCACCTTGCCCGCGCTGTTGCCCTGGTTGATGAAGCTGGAGCTGTGCACGACGGAGTACCAGCCGCCCGCGCCCCGGAGTTCGACGTTCTCCACGCCGCTGAGCGCGGAGGTCAGCTTGTAGTCGCCCGGCGGGATCCAGACGGTGCCGCCCTTGGCCGCGCCGATGGCGTCCCGGAACGCCTGCGTGGAATCACCGGCGCCACTCGGGTCGGCGCCCTTGTCGACCACGGACACCGCGCCCGCCGGGGCGGTGGCGGCCGCCGCGACCTGCTCGAAGTCCGCCACGTCGACGGTGGTCGGGACGCTCGCCTCGAACTTCACCTTGGCACCGGCCGGCAGGTCGGCGCCGAGCAGCGCGCGGGTGTTGTCGAACAGGTGGTGGGTCTTGGCGCCGACGATCCACGGGGTGTCGACGTAGGAGTACTTGGAGGTGACGGGCAGCGTCGTGGCGGTCTTCTGCCCGTCCACGTACACCGCGAGCGTGCCCGACTGGCCGTCGGGGACGCTGTACGAGAGGTTCACCGCGTTGGCGGCCTTCGGCAGCGTGAACTCCACGCTCTGCCCGGCGTTGAGCTGCACCGCCTGCCGGCCCGACGCCTCGGAGGCGAGGGTGCCCTGAGTGTGGTCCGGGCCGATCTTGGCGCCGTCCGTGGTGGCGCTCTCCGCCTCGACGGAGCTGAAGGGGAGACTCGCGCCCGCCGTCGCCGCGGCTGTCGCCGTGGGGGCGACGAGAGCGAGCCCGGTCGCCGCCACCGCCACAGCGGTGGAGACGGCAAGTGTCATGTGCCTGACATGTGCATTCATGTGGGGATCCTGCACCTTCCGGTGGGGGGAGGGATGTCGGGAGGCTGTGTCCTCCCACTCGCCGGTCCGTGGTGCCCGCCCGCCCGTGGGGGGCGGGACGGGCGCCACGGCCCGCGAGAAACTGTGCGGCGGCGGGTCAGACCCGCAGCCAGGCCGCGGTGTCCTGCGGCAGCCGTCCGTCGGCCAGCGGACCGCTGGTGATCAGGACGGCGCGGTGCGGCGGGAGTTCGGCGGGTTCGGCGGCGAAGTTCACGACACAGACCAGCCCTTCGGTCCGGGTGAACGCCATGACGCCGGGCGCGCTGTCCAGCCAGCTCAACGGCCCGTCGCCGAAACCGGGTTCGCTACGGCGCAGCCGCAGGGACTCCCGGTAGAGCGTGAGCATCGACGCCGGGTCGCCGGCCTGCAGATCGGCCGAGTAGTCAGGCCAGGACGGCGGCTGCGGCAGCCACGGCTCGGCGTCCGAGCCGAACCCCGCGTACGGCGCGTCGGCCGTCCACGGCAGCGGCACCCGGCAGCCGTCGCGGCCCGGGTCGACACCGCCGGAGCGCAGGTGCATCGGGTCCTGGATCCGGTCGATGGGGATCTCCACCTCGGGCAGGCCCAGTTCCTCGCCCTGGTAGAGGTAGACGGCGCCGGGGAGCGCCAGCGAGAGCAGCGCCGCCGCCCTGGCACGGCGGGTGCCGAGCGCCAGGTCGGTCGGGGTGCCGAAGGTCTTGGCCGCGAAGTCGAACCCGGTCTCCGCCCGGCCGTACCGGGTGACCGTACGGGTCACGTCGTGGTTGGCGAGCACCCAGGTCGCGGGGGCGCCGACCGGCGCGTGCTCGGCGAGTGTCTCGTCGATGGCCGTTCTGAGCAGGTCCGCGTCCCACGGACAGGTCAGGAAGTTGAAGTTGAACGCGGTGTGCAGCTCGTCCTGGCGCAGATAGCGTACGAAGCGCTCGGTGTCCGGCAGCCACACCTCGCCGACGAAGATGGCGTCGTACTCGTCGGCGATCGCCCGCCACGCGCGGTAGATGTCGTGCAGCTCGTCCAGGTCGATGTACGGGTGCGGGTCCTGGCCCGCCACGAAGTCCGGCAGCAGCGGGTCCTTGGTCAGCAGCGCCGCGGAGTCGATGCGTACCCCGGCCACCCCCCGGTCGAACCAGAAGCGCAGCACGTCCTCGTGTTCCTGGCGCACCGCGGGGTGGTCCCAGTTGAGGTCGGGCTGCTCGGGTGCGAAGAGGTGCAGGTACCACTCGCCGTCGGGGAGACGGGTCCAGGGGGTGCCGCCGAACTCGCCTACCCAGTCGTTCGGGGGGAGTTCGCCGTCGGCGCCGCGTCCTGTCCTGAAGTGGAACAGCGCGCGCTCGGGGCTGCCGGGCGCGGCGGCGAGCGCCGCCTTGAACCAGGCGTGCTGGTCGGAGACATGGTTCGGCACGACGTCGATGATCGTGCGGATACCGAGCTGACGCGCCTCGTCGATCAGCTTCTCCGCCTCGGCGAGGGTGCCGAACGCCGGGTCGATCGTGCGGTAGTCCGCGACGTCGTAACCGCCGTCGGCGAGCGGGGAGAGGTACCACGGGGTGAACCAGAGGGCGTCCACGCCCAGTTCCACGAGATACGGCAGCCTGGCCCGTACGCCGGCGAGATCGCCGGTTCCGTCTCCGTCACCGTCGGCGAAGCTGCGAACGTAGACCTGGTAGATGGCGGCATCACGCCACCAGTTCGTATCGGCGGGCGCCAGGGGGCTGCCTTCCATGGGACGTTCCTTTCGGGGCTTGTGCGGTGGCCCTCACGGCGGTGACGTCCGTGACGAGGCGAGGGTGGTTCGTGGGCTGCGCACCGCCGCCCCACAGCGGGGACAGAGATCGGTGGCGGCGGTGCGCAGGATGTTCGGCCGGGCCGGCGGACCGGCTCAGCCCGTGCTGGTGTGGCGCTCGTACACCAAAACCTCCATCAACGGCGAACCGAGGCAGGGGAGAGCTGACTCACGGTGCGGGGCCTTCGGTACGGAAGGTGACTGAGGGGGGTGGCTGGGGTGCGGGCCGGGATCAGCCCTTGGTACTGCCGGCACTGATGCCGGCGATGATGTGCCGCTGGAACACGAGGAACATCAGGACCATCGGCACGCTGGCGATGACCATGGCGCCGATCAGCACCGGCGTGGAGATGTTCTGGGAGAGCTGCACCAGGGCGACGCTGATGGGCTGTTTGTCGGTGTCGGAGAAGACCATCAACGGCCACAGGAAGTCCTGCCAGACGGCGACCAGGGCGAAGATCGAGACCACCCCGAGCACGGGTCTGGACATCGGCAGCAGGATCGACCAGAGCGTACGGAGCTGTCCCGCGCCGTCGATCTCGGCGGCCTCCAGGACGTCACGCGGGATCTGGTCGAAGAACCGCTTGAGCAGGTAGAGGTTGAAGGCGTTGGCGACGGCCGGCAGCCAGATGCCCAGCGGGTCGTTGAGCAGGCTGGTGTGGATCAGCGGCAGATCGGCGATCGTCAGGTACTTGGGGACGACCAGCGCCTGCGCCGGGACCATCAGGGTGGCCAGGATGCCGCCCAGGATGACCTTGCCGAAGGCCGGCTTCAGCTTGGACAGCGAGTAGGCCGCCGCCGTGCAGAAGACGATCTGCAGGATCCAGGCGCCCGCCGCCTGCACCACCGTGTTCCACAGGTGCGTGGGCAGGTCCATCAGGTCCCACGCGTCGGTGTATCCCTTGAAGTTGAGGGACTTGGGCAGCAGGGTCGGCGGTGTCTGCTGCAGTTCGCCCGCCGACTTCATGGCCCCCGAGACCATCCAGTACACGGGGAACAGGAAGGCCGCGGCGAAGACCAGGACGACGGCCGTGAAGATGATCCAGTAGATCGTCTTCCCGCGCGGGCTGGCGAGCGTGAGCGGGGAGACGAGGGTGCGGATGGCCGTACCGTCCGGCTTCTTGCCGGTGGCCTCGACGGGCGCGGGTGGTGCCTGCCGGGGAGGCGGCGCGATCTGGGTCATGGCGCTGCGCTCCTCTCAGTCGTCGGTGCGGGTGAACCGCAGGTAGAGGGCGGAGAAGATGCTGAGCAGCACGAGCAGCATCACGCTCAGGGCGCAGGCCCCGCCGAAGTTGTTGTAGAGGAAGGCGTACTTGTAGATCAGGTAGAGGATGGTGACCGTCGAACTCTCGGGCCCGCCTCCGGTGATCACGAAGGGTTCGGTGAACACCTGCATCGTGGCGATGATCTGCAGGAGCATCAGCATCAGGATGATGAAGCGGGTCTGCGGGATCGTCACGTGCCGTACGCGCTGGAAGATGCTGGCGCCGTCGAGTTCGGCCGCCTCGTACAGCTCCCCCGGGATCCCCTGGAGCGCCGCGAGGTAGATCAGGACCGTACCGCCCATGTTCGCCCAGGTGGCGACGATGACCAGGGAGATCAGCGCGGTGTCGGTGCCGTTCGACCAGTTCGACGTCGGCAGGTGCAGCGAGCTGAGCACCTCGTTGGCGAGGCCGGCTCCCGGATCGTAGAACCACTTCCAGAGCAGGGCGCTGACCACCGGCGGAATCATCACCGGCAGGTAGACGACCACCCGGAAGAAGGCCCTGGCGTGGCGCAGTTCGTTGAGCACCAGAGCCATCAGGAACGGTACGGCGAATCCGATGAGCAGGGCGATCAGGGTGAAGGTGAGGGTGTTGCGCCAGGCCGTACCGAACTCCGGGTCCTTGAAGACCGCGGTGAAGTTGTCGGTTCCCACCCACTCCGGAGCCGATCCGGGGGTGTACTTCTGGAACGCGATGATCACTGCGCGGATCGCCGGGTACCAGGAGAACAGCAGGAAGCAGAGCAGGCCGCCGATCAGGAAGCCGTAGGCGCGCACCTGATGGGAGAGCTTGCGGCGCAGGGGGCTGGTGGAGCCCCGACGGCCCGCCGGGCGATTCCCCTGCTGAGGGGGGATCGCGACGGCGGACCGCTGAGGAGCCTGGGCTGTTTTCATCGGTGCGTCAGCTCCGAGCCAGAATTCCGTCGATCTTGGTTCCCGCGTCCTTCAGCAGACTGTCGATGTTGGCGTCCTTCTTGGTGAGGACGGCCGAGACAGCGGCGTCGAGGACCGAGTAGATCTGCTGGGCGTTGGCCGGCTCCAGCTTCGGCGTCAGCGCCTGGCTGCCGTCGAGGAAGGCCTGGTAGTTCTCGACCGGGACGTTGGCGTACTGCTTCTTCAGCGCCAGGTCCTTGGCGTCCGTGGCACCGGTCCACAGCCGCGGCTCGGGCAGTCCGACCGGGGCCTTGTTGGCGGCGGCGCGCTTCCAGTTGTTCAGCCCCGAGCCGGGGGTGTTCGTCTGGAACTCCAGCCACTTCAGACCGGCCTTGATCTGCTCCGGCGTGTCCTTCTTGTTGAACATGTAGCCGTCACCGCCGGCCAGGGTGCCCTTGCCGCCGGGCATCGGGGCGAGGGCGAGGTCGTCGTAGTTGCCGCCCTTCTCCTTGACCAGGATCGGGATGTTGTCCGGCGCCGAGATGTACATGCCGAGCTTGCCCGAGCCCATCATCTGCTGGACGTCGTTGAGGATGAGCAGCTGCTTCGAGCCCATCGAGTTGTCGCCCCAGCGCATGTCCTTGAGGTTCTGCAGGACGGCCTTGCCCTCGGGGCTGTCGACGTTGGACTTCTTGCCGTCGGGGCTGACCACGTCACCACCCTGCGAGTACACCTCGGCGGTGAAGTGCCAGCCGCCCTGGTTCTGCGCGCTGTAGTCGGCGTATCCCACGGTGCCGTTGCCGAGAGCGGCGATCTTCTTGGCGGCTGCGCGGACCTCTTCCCAGGTGGCCGGGGGCTTGTTGGGGTCGAGTCCCGCCTGCGTGAAGAGCTTCTTGTTGTAGAGGAGGCCCATCGAGTAGTTGGTGCGCGGAACGCCGTAGACCTTGCCGTCGACGGTGTAGACGTCACGCAGCGACTGCTGGATGTCGCTGTAGCCCTTCATGTTCTTCACGTACGACGTGATGTCGGCTGCCTGGTTGATGTCGACGACGTGCTTGGCGTCGGTGAAGTACGTGTAGAACACGTTCTCCATCTGGCCGCCCGCGAGCTTCGCGTCGAAGGTCTTCGGGTCCTGGCAGGGGAAGGCGTCCGCGCCGACGATGTCGATCGTCGGGTTGGCCTTCTCGAAGGTCTTGATGTCGTCTTCGAAGCTCTTACGGTCGATCTTCGCGCTCTTGGGCGGCTCGCAGTTCACGCTGATCTTGGTCTTGCCACCCGCGGAGTTCTCGCTGTCCGAGCCGCATGCGGCCAGTCCAGTGAGGGCCAGCGCGGTGGCTATGGCGGCGGTACACGTACGGCGGAACCCGGGACTTCTCATCGGTGGGACCCCTCTTGGGCAGGAGCGTGGGAAACCCACAGCTGCTCGCTGTGTGGCGGCGCTCACTCAACCACTAACTACGGATGTCCGCAATATGTCGCTCCGATTTCGCAAATACTTGACAGTCACCTGCATGACCTGACCTGCCGCCGAGCCACACCCCCGCCGCCGAGCCTTACCGGCCAGACGGCACCTGCGGCGGCCACGGGCCGCGATGTCCGGCGTACTTTCCGTACGACAACTTCACCCCCGGGGTCGCACCTCCGGAGTGACGCACGATGATCGTGTCACCGAAACCGTCTGGCTTTTGCGCGCCGTTCGTGAAAAATTGCTGGGACACTCTCGGTCAGACGTCGCCGGCGGCGGAGAAGCGGCGGGGAGGGGGGAGCGTCGGCGGAGCGCGACGCGATGCCGGCCGGTCGTCATGGACGACGGCACGATCCGTCGGGCGTCATGTCAGCCGCGAGCGAGATCGCGTGGGCACTGCCGCGGGGCGCTCCGGTCGCCGTCGGCGGTCCAGCTCCTCAGAACGCCGGTTCCCGGGGGCGCGGGCAGCGGGCTCGTCCTGCCCGTCTGCTACCGCTCGGACTCAGCGCCCTCACCCCGCTGATCGCCTCCCGGCGGCTCGGCGGCATCCAGCGGCACCGGGGCGGTCAGCGGACGCTCATTGAACCGAACGCTCCGCTCAGAAGCCGTCTCCGTAATATTTCACGCGTGTTTCGAAAAAGTTCGACAGTTAGCCGCGCGCCGCTGCCTCGGCCCGAGCCGCCTGTCGCGGCGCCTGCGCCGTCGAGCTCCGCACGACCAGTTCCGGCTCGAACAGCAGCTCGCCGGGCGGCACCGCGCCGCCCTGGATCTGCGCGGTCAGCATCTCGACGGCGGCCCGGCCCATCGCCTCGATCGGCTGGCGCACCGTGGTCAGCGGGGGCTCCATGCAGTTCATGAACGCGGAGTCGTCGAAGCCCACGACCGACACGTCGCGCGGCACGTCGAGACCGCGCCTGCGGGCCGCCCGTACGGCCCCGAGGGCCACCGGGTCGCTGGCGCAGATGATGCCTGTCACGCCCCGGTCCAGCAGCCGTGAGGCGGCCGCCTGGCCGCCTTCGAGGGAGAACATGGACCGCTCGATGTACTCGTCGGGCAGCTTGGCCTTGGTCGCCTTGGCCGTCGCGATGGCGGCCGCCAGCTTGCGCCGGGACGGCACGTGGTCGGCCGGGCCGAGCACCAGCCCGATGCGCTCGTGGCCGAGCGAGGCGAGATGGCGCCAGGCCTGCTCGACGGCGACCGCGTCGTCGCAGGAGATGCAGGGGAAGTCGAGGTTCTCGATGGGGGCGTTGATCAGCACCACCGGGATCTTCCGCTCGGCGAGCTGGCGGTAGTGGTCGTGCGGGGCGTCGGCTTGGGCGAACAGACCGCCGGCGAAGACGACCCCGGAGACCTGCTGCTGGAGCAGCAGCTCGACGTAGTCGGCCTCGGAGACGCCGCCCTTGGTCTGCGTACAGAGCACAGGCGTGAGCCCCTGCTGGGCGAGCGCGCCGCCGATCACCTCGGCGAACGCGGGGAAGATGGGGTTCTGGAGCTCCGGCAGGACCAGCCCGACGAGCCGGGCACGCTCACCGCGCAGCTGTGTGGGCCGCTCGTAGCCGAGCACGTCGAGCGCGGTCAGCACGGACTGCCGTGTCGCCTGCGAGACCCCTGGTTTGCCGTTGAGCACCCGGCTGACCGTGGCCTCGCTGACTCCAACCTTTTTAGCCACCTGAGCAAGTCGTCGCGTCATACCTGCAAGACTATCGCAAAGAATGCAAGTTACTTGCTCTTCTGCGTAAAGGCCCCAACATGCGTTCAACGGGCACGGTGCCGGCCGGGGCGAACCCGGCCGGCACCCTCCCTCGCGGACCCTTACGGGTTGATGTTGATCTTCATCGTGGAGGTGGTGTTCTTGATGTCCTGGGCGTTGCCGCTCAGCTTGAGACCGTTGAACGTCACCTCACCGACGGCCGGACCCTGTCCCGCCTCCGGCATCTCGTTGGCCCAGAGTCCGAAGCCGGACTTCGCGTCGAAGGCGTCGCCGCTCTTCTTGGCGCCGGAGATCGAGATGTCCGTCAGGATCGTGTCCTTGATCGGGAACTGTGGCTGTCCTCCCACGTAGTTGGTCTGGAACATGATGCCGCTGTAGGTCGGATCGACGATGTCGACGTTGTTGATCCGGATCCCCTGGAAGATCTTCGAGGCCGAGAACAACCAGATGGCCGGGAAGGTCTGGGTGCCCCAGAAGTGGCCGCCGGTTCTCACCAGCGACATGTTCTCCAGGGTGGTGGGCTGGGTGCCGAAGCCGTTCATCGCGTAACCGAAGTCCAGCGAGCTGACCGTGACACCCGAGTAGACGAGCGTGTCCGCGACGTTGATGTTGCGGAAGGTGTTGTTGTAGCCGCCGTAGACGGCGATACCGGCCGCACGCCAGGTCGTGAGAGCCGTCAGGTTCTCGTAGACGTTGTTGTACATGTCGGCGCCGCCGGCGTCGATCGCCGAGAACAGCGCGAAGCTGTCGTCACCTGTGGACCGCGCCTCGTTGTTGACGACGTGGTTGTCGGTCGAGCCGTTGGTCATGTTGATGCCGTCGGCGAACGTGTCACGGATCCGGGAGTTGCTGATCGTGATGCGGTCGGCGTTGGCGCCCCAGTAGAGGCAGACCGTGTGCTCGTTCCAGATGTTGTCGATCGTGATGTCGGTGATGTTCGAGAAATCGAACACCTTGCCAGGACCGTCGATACGCGAGGTGTAGTTGCCGAAGTACGCGAAGTTCTTGAAGGACGAGCCCTTCGCCGCCGCCTCGGCCCGGAAGCCGACGTCGGTGTTCTCCTGCGTGTCCGGCGCGTGGAACCTGGTGTACCAGGGGCCCGCCCCGACGACCTGGACCGGCTTGCCGTAGACCTGGAACTTGCTGGAGGTCTGGTAGTCACCGGCCGGCAGGTAGACACCCACCAGCTTCCCTGTGGTGTCCATCCGGACCTTGTCCAGCGCGTTCTGCACGTCCTGCTGGGCGAATCCGGTCGGGGTCACATAGGTGGCCGGGTCCGGGTTGGCGATCTGCGCGACCTGCTCCGTGTTGATGAAGTCGATCGCGTACTTGGACGTGTTGGCCGTGTCCTTCTGCAGCCTGATCTTGCTGCCCGCCGGGACGGTCGTCCCGAGCATGACGTTCGCCTCGTCGTAGATGTGCCGCGGTCCGCCGGAGCCCGGGGAGTTGCCGGGGCCCGTCTCCGCGCCGTACAGCCACGCGTACTTCGACGTCAGGTCGATCGCCTTGAGGAAGGTGCCGTTGACGTAGATGTTCAGGCTGGCGTCGGTGCCGCCGCCACCCGCGGAGTCCGGGATGGAGAACCGCGTCACGAGCGTGTTGGTGCTGGCCCTGGTGGTGAACTCGACGTAGTTGCCGGTGTTGTTGAGGGTGACTGCCTTACGTCCGGACGCCTCACCCGCGAGGTCTCCGACGGTCCTGTTCGGGCCGACGACCTGTGCGCCGCCGCCGGCGACGCCGTCCTCGGCCTCGTACATGTCGTACGGCATGTCCGCGCCGCGGCCCACGAAGAACGACTGGGTCGAGGTGTTGTTGGTGCGCTTGACCGGCAGCTCGTTGGCGTCGTCGGCTATGACGACCTTGACGGTGTACGAGCCGTTGGCAGCCGTCCAGGTGCCGAGACCGACGGTCCCCGAGGTGGCGCCCGCGGCGATGGCCCCGTTGTAGGCGCCGGTCAGGGTCTTGACGGTGGCGCCCGACTCGTTGAGCAGGGTCAGGGTGATGGCGTGGCTGCCCGACGCGGAGGCCACGGTGCCCTGGTTCTTGATGGCGGCCGAGAAGGTGACGGTGTCACCGGCGGCCGGGGACGACGGGGTCGTGGCGACGCTCGCCGAGACCAGGTCCGAGCTGGAGACCGGCTTGACCACCAGCGAAGTGGAGCTGGTGAAGGTGTTGTTGGTCTCGTTCGACTCGATGACCGCGTTCGCCGGGTCGGCGACGGCGCTCAGTTCGTACGTACCGGCGTCACGTGCGCCGATGTTGGCCGTGACGGTGGCCGAGGCACCGGCCGCGAGAGCCGCCACGTTGGCCGTGCCGACCTTGGTGCCGCCGAGCCGCAGTTCGACCGTGCTGGCAGGGGCCGCGACGGCTCCGGCGTTGCGTACGGTCGCCGACAGGGTGACCGGGTCGGACTCGACCGGCGCGACCGGCGACGCGGAGAGCGCGGTGACCTGGAGGTCCGGGTTCGGGGCAGGGGTGCCCAGCACCTGGAACTCGGCCACCTGGCCCGCGCCGGAACCGGTGTTGGAGTTGATCTTCAACTGCACGTCGGCGACCCGGCCGCTGACCGGGATCGTCACCGAGTTCCCGGTGGCCGGGTTGAAGGTGTAGTTCTGCGCGGCCGACAGGCTGGTGAAGGTGGTGGAGTCCTGCTCACGGCCGAGCACCTGGATGTTCTGGGTGCGGGTGGACCAGGAGTTGTCGGGGTTGAGTTTGACGACCACGCTCTGTGTGTCGGCGTTCGAACCGAGCTTCACCGTGAGGGTGTTGGGGTAGCTGCCGCCCGCGCCCTCCCAGTAGGTGTCGAGCTTGTTGTCGACGGCGTTCTCGGCGACGAAGGTGAAGACCGACGAGGACGCGGTGACCGGCTTGCCGACGGCGAGGTTGGAGGCCGTTCCCGTACTGCCGTTCCTGGTCACGGTGTTGCTGTTGCCCGACACGTTGCCCGCGGCGTCCTTGGCCCGTACGTAGTACGAGACGGTGGTGCCGGCCGACTGGGTGTCCGTGTACGTCGTGACGTTGCCGGCGACCGTGCCGCGCAGCGCGTTGTTGGCGTAGACCTCGTAGCCGGTCACGCCCGTGTTGTCCGAGGACGCGCCCCAGTTGAGCTTGATCTGGCCGGAGGCGGGCTCGGTGAAGCTGAGGTTCGACGGCGTGGTGGGCGCCTGCGTGTCACCGGTGTCACCGGTGCGGGTGACGGTGTTGCTGTTGCCCGACACGTTGCCGGCCGCGTCCTTGGCCCGCACGTAGTACTGGATCGTCGAGCTGGTGGGCTGGGTGTCGGTGAAGGTCGTGACATTGCCCGCGACGCTGCTGCGCAGCTCGTTGTTGGCGTAGATGTCGTAACCGGTCACGGCGGTGTTGTCCGTCGAGGCGTTCCAGGTCAGCTTGATCTGACCGGTGACGGGCTGGGTGAAGGCGAGGCCGGTCGGCGCCGAGGGCGCGACGGTGTCACCGGTCGCGGGTCCGTACACCTCGAACTCGGAGAGCTGGGCCGCCGGCCATGCCGAGTTGGCCGTGAAGGTGGCGCGCACGTAGCGCGTGGTGGTCGAGTTGAAGGTGATGGTGACCGTGTTGCCGGAGGCCGGGTCGAACGTGTACGCCTTCGAGGCGGCCACGTCGCTGAAGGTGGACCCGTTGGCCGAGCCCTGGACCTTCAGGGTCTCGCTGCGGGACTCCCAGCCGTCGGGCAGCTTCAGTACGACGCTGTTGACGGCGACGGACGAGCCCAGGTCGGCCTGGATCCACTGCGGGAAGGCGTTGTTCTGGCTCTCCCAGTAGCTGGCCTTGTTGCCGTCGTTGGCCTTCGCCGCCGGATACACGTCGGTGAAGCTGCTCGCGGTGAGCGTCTTGCCGAGGGCGAGGTTGTCCGAGGCCGCAGCGGCGGCCGCGGTGTGCACTTCCAGCTCGGACAACTGGGCCTTGGCACCAGCTGTGTTGTCGGTGATGTCCGCCCGCACGTAACGCGCCTTGGTGGCGGGGAAGGACACGGTCACCTGGTTGCCCGCGCCGGGGCTGAAGGTGTATTTCGCGGACGACTTCAGCGTCTCGAAGCTGCTGCCGTCGGCGCTGCCCTGGATCGACAGGGTCTGCTTGCGGGTCGCCCAGTCGGCGGGGACCTTGAGCACCACCTGGTCGACGCGCTTGCTGGACCCGAGGTCGGTCTGCACCCACTGGGAGGCGCCCTTGCCGGTGCCTTCCCAGAACGTGGACTGGTTCCCGTCAGTCACGTTCCTCGCTGCGGCCTTGCTCGCCGCCGCGCTTGCCGCTGCGGCCCGACCCGCTGCGGCGTTGGGCCCGTCGGCCGCCATGGCTGCGGCGGCCGGCCAGCCGATCATCAAAAGACTGGTGGTGGTGACGGCGGAGACTACCCGCCATCTCCAGCGTAGCGATCTCAATGGATCCCCGATCTTCGGCCTCGGCGCGGGGGGCGGCGAGGGCGCGGCTCTGGCTGCTGGCATGCCGGGGGTGGCATGCGTTTCTGCACTAATGAACGGAGTCTTTTGCGTATTGCGGTCAGAGAGTTGCAGAGAAATGCGAGTCCGTCTACTGCTCGGACAGAACGAAATCGTCCGGAGCACGTCAGGCGCTTGTCCGCATACCCCCACACCAGCCGGTTTCTGGCCGATCGTCAGGGAACGTAAGCGGCCCGCAAATGATGCAAACTATTTGCGGGACGATGAAAGTTTCCGAAAGCCGTCGCCTCGCGACCCGGTCCGGGCGCACAGAAGCCGGCCGAGTCGCCGCAGGGCAGGGCGGCGACTCGGCCGGCTTCTGGGTGTCCGGCAGGGGTTCGGCAGATACGCAGGCGGCTTACACGGCCCCGGCACCTGTCAGCGAACGGACCTCGGTCTCGGCGTGCTTGGCCTGGTCCGGCGGCTCGGTCGAGGTGACCGTACCGATCCAGCCGACCAGGAAGCCGAGCGGGATGGAGATCAGCCCCGGGTTCTGGAGCGGGAAGACGTGGAAGTCCACACCGGGGATCAGCGACTCGGGCGTGCCCGACATGACGGGCGAGAGCACCACGAGCAGCAGGGCCGGAATCAGCCCCCCGTACACGGACCAGACCGCGCCCCGGGTGGTGAAGTTCCGCCAGAACAGGGAGTACAGCAGCACCGGCAGGTTGGCGGACGCGGCCACGGCGAAGGCGAGGCCGACCAGGAAGGCCACGTTCAGATCCTGGGCCAGCAGGCTGAGCGCGATGGCGACGGCGCCGATCCCGGCGGCGGCGACCCGGGCCACGGCGACCTCGCTGCGCGCCTTCGCGCCACGGCGGCGCAGCGACGCGTACAGGTCGTGGGCGACCGAGGCGGACGAGGCGAGCGTGATACCCGCGACGACGGCGAGGATCGTGGCGAAGGCGACCGCGGCGACGACGGCGAACAGCACCGTGCCGCCCGTCGAGCCCGCGCCGCCGCCCAGGTCGAGCGCGAGCAGCGGAACGGCCGTGTTCCCGGCCGGATTCGACGCCCGTACCTGGGCCGAGCCGACGATCGCTGCGGCGCCGAAGCCGAGCACGATCGTCATCAGGTAGAAGCTGCCGATGAGTCCGATGGACCAGACGACGGACCGGCGGGCGGCGCGCGCGGTCGGCACGGTGTAGAAGCGGGACAGGATGTGCGGCAGCCCCGCCGTGCCGAGCACGAGCGCGAGCCCGAGGCTGATGAAGTCCGTCCGCGCCGTCCAGTCGCCGCCGTACTTGAGGCCGGGCGAGAGGAACTCCCTGCCGTGACCGCTGTGCGCGACAGCGGTGTTGAGCAGGGAGTTCACATTGCCGTGGAACCGGACGAGGACCAGCACGGTCAGCCCGATCGCACCCGCCATCAGCAGCACGGCCTTGACGATCTGGATCCAGGTGGTGGCGCGCATGCCGCCCAGCGTCACGTAGATGACCATCAGCGCACCCACCCCGATCACGGTCCAGGTGCGCGCCGCCGCGCCCGTACCGCCGAGCAGCAGGGCGACCAGCGATCCGGCGCCGACCATCTGCGCGACCAGGTAGAGCACGGAGACGGTGACCGACGACGCGCCGGCGGCGATCCGCACCGGGCGCTCGCTCATCCGCGAGGCGACGACGTCGGCCAGGGTGAACCGGCCGACGTTACGGACCAGTTCGGCGACGAGGAAGAGCACCACGAGCCAGGCGACCAGGAAGCCGACCGAGTACAGCATGCCGTCGTAGCCGAAGAGGGCGATCAGCCCGGAGATGCCGAGGAAGGAGGCCGCCGACATGTAGTCACCCGCGATGGCGAACCCGTTCTCCATCGGCGAGAACAGCCGGCCGCCCGCGTAGAACTCCTCGGCCGAGCCGTGTCTGTTGCGGCTCACCCAGGTGGTGATGCCCAACGTGACGGCGATGAAGGCGCTGAACAGCACCAGGGCCAGGTACTGGTGTTCACCGTTCACCGTTCGGTCCCCCGCGTCATCTCCTGTGTCTCCCAGCGCAGATCGAGCGCCGCACGGTCCCGGCGCAGCCGCGCGTGCCTGGCGTACGCCCAGGTCAGCAGGAAGGTCGAGAGGAACTGGCCGAGTCCGGCCACCATCGCCACGTTCACCGCTCCCGCCACCGGCCGCGCCATCAGCTCCGGCGCGACGGTGGCCGCCACGACGTACGCGAGGTACCAGACGAAGAAGGCCAGCGAAGCGGGGACGACGAACCGCCGGTAGCGCCCGCGCACTTCCTGGAAGGCGGCGCTGCGCTGCACTTCGAGATAGATGTCGGCGGCGCTGTGGCCGCGCGTGGGCGGCCCGCCCTGCGCGGGCACGGTGGGGGCCGCGGGCTGTTCTGCCCTGTCCAGCTCACCCCAGCCGTCTGCCAGCGCGTCGTACCACGGGTCGTCGAGCCGCACTGCGGCCTCGCGCCCTTCCTGCTTCTCCACCGGTGAACTCTCCTTGTCAGCAGACCGTTTCGGCCGCCTCCCAAGGATGGACAGAGTAGGAAGATCCCGGACTCTTTACCGCCCTACTTCACCCCATCAGGTGATGGTTTTCCCTGGTGGTTCGATGAGTCCCTGTTGATAGGCATATCGGACCGCCTGCGCGCGGTCGCGTACCCCGGTCTTCGCGAAGAGGTTGTTGATGTGCGTCTTCACCGTGGCGCCCCCGATGTGCAGCCGTCCGGCGATCTCCTTGTTGGACAGCCCGTCGGCGACCAGCGCCAGCACCTCGGCCTCGCGCACGGTCAGTCCGTCGGGCAGTTCCCTCGGCGCCGCCACGGTGGGCGGCGGCGGGGAGGTGACCCGGTCCAGGAGTCTGCGCTGGACGGCGGGCGCGAGCCCGGCCTGTCCCGCCATGACGTCGTCCACGGCCCTGACGATCTCGTCGCCGTCCGCGTCCTTGGTGAGATAGCCGCGCGCGCCGGCCTGCAGCGCGGCGAACAGCGAGTCGTCGTCGGCGTAGGTCGTCAGCACCACGACCTGGGTGCCCGGGTGGTCGGCGCGGATCCTGCGGGTGGCCTCGACACCGTCGCAGCGCGGCATGCGCAGGTCCATCAGGACGACGTCGGGGGCGAGTTCGGCGACGAGCGCGAGGGCTTCCTCACCGTCCCTCGCGGCGCCGACGACCTCGATGCCGGGCAGCAGTCCGAGCAGCATCACGATGCCCTCGCGGACCACGGCCTGGTCGTCGGCCACGATCACCCGGGCTGTCGCTCGCTCGGTCATGCCGGTACTCGCAGCCTCACGGTGTACCCCTTCCGGTCGCCCTCGGGACCGGCTTCGAGCGTGCCACCGATCAGTTCGGCGCGCTCCCGCATCCCCAGCAGACCGTACCCGGAGCCAGAGCCGTCGAGCCCGGCCGGGCCGCCGCCCTTGGCACCCGAGTCCCGCACGGCCAGGGTCACTTCGCCCTCGCCGTAGCTGAGCCGGATCCGCACCTCGGCGCCGGCCGCGTGCTTGCGTACGTTGGTCAGGGCCTCCTGGACGACCCGGCGCACGGTCTGCGACGCCTCGGCCGTCAACGGCCTCGGCACGCCGGCGACCTCGACGGAAGCGCCGTCCATGGCGGCCAGCTCACGGAGGTAGTCGCCCAGGGGCGCCATCTCGCCGCGCAGCGCGGAGAGCGCCTGCCGGGTCTCGGCGAGCCCTTCGCGCGCCATCGAGCGCGCGCCGACGACCCGCTCCAGGATCTGGTCGCGGAACGGGCCCGGCGGCTCCTGCTCGATCCGCAGCCGGGCCGCCTCCAGGTGCACGAGCTGCGCGGAGAGGCTGTGGGCGAGCACGTCGTGGATGTCACGGGCGATCCTGGCCCGCTCGGCGAGGGCGGCCGACTCGGCCTCGGCCGCGTGGGCGGCCCGCTCCTGGACCAGCAGTCTGCGGGCGTTGCCGCGCGCCTCGGCGTCCAGCCGCATGACGTACCCGCCCAGCAGCAGTCCCGCCGTGCTGATGGCGGTGGACAGCCAGGCGCCGTCGTTGAGCACCGCGAACCCGGCGAGCGCGAGCGCAGCCGCCGGCAGGGCCCCGGCCAGCGGCAGCCGGGCCATGGAGGTGACGGCGCAGCCGCACCACAGCACGATCGCGGCCACCCGGAAGCCGCTCTGCGAGGCGCCGATCGCGGCGCCCATCAGGATGATCAGCAGCCCGACCGAGGGCCAGAGCCGGTGGCGCAGGGTGGTGCGCTGGAACAGCCAGGCGCTGTATCCGACGGTGAGGAGCCCGCCCACCGCGGCGAGCGCCCCCCAGCTCGACACCTGGCGCTCGGTGAAGGACGACCAGAGCACGGCGGCGACGGCCGCGACCCGGACGAACCGGGTCATCCAGTGCCGTGGATACGTCGGCGTCTCCCGGGAGAGTGCTTCCCGGGAGGGCCAGTTCGTCCAGACCTCGAGCCTCACACACGGTCCTTCCACGCGGCGGCGCCTGTGCGGCCACCGTACGACGGGCCGTCGTACGCCGAGGATCCGGAGCCGGCGGCCCGCAGCGTCAGCAGTCCGCCGCGGACGAGCACCGAGGCGGCGAGCCCGAGCATCAGCGCTCCGCTGCCCTGGTGGACGCCGACCAGGGCGCCGATGCCCGTCAGTCCGAGCCGTACGGCGATGCCGAGGACCCAGACGGCCGCGGTGGCCTTGGTGCCCCTGGACCAGACAGAGCCGTCGTCCTCGGTCCAGATCCGGCTGGTCCAGGCCCAGCCCGCGCCCATCAGCAGACCGACGAGCAGTTCGACGGCGAGCAGCGCGACCGACATCCCGCGGTCGTCGGCGTCCAGCACGCCACCCGGTTGGCGCAACGCGAAGACGACGAGTACGACGGGGACGACCAGCCAGCGGTGCCCGCCGTCCCGCATCCGCTGCGGCTTGAACTGGCGGGCGAGGACGAGAACCACAGCGGCGGCGATCACGAGCGCCGTAACGAGCGATGACATGCGGGGCCTCCGGGGACGAAGTCATTTCCACTACGTCGAATCTACGGAGAAACCCCAGGTCAGGGATGGTCCCAGAGGTGGATCGGGGGTGGATCTCCGCTCTCCACCCGGGGGTGGAGAGCGGAGTACGCCGAACTGGTTACGCGTCGATGCGCGAGCGGTCCAGGGTCGCGGCCGAGCTGGTGATGAACTCCTTGCGCGGCGCGACCTCGTTGCCCATGAGCAGGTCGAAGATCCGCTCGGCGGAGTCGAGGTCCCCGATGTTGATGCGCCGCAGCGTGCGGTGGCGCGGGTCCATCGTGGTCTCCGCCAGCTGGTCGGCGTCCATCTCACCGAGGCCCTTGTAGCGCTGGATGGAGTCCTTGATCCGGGTCCCCTTGCGCTGGTACTCCAGCAGCTTCTGCCGCAGCTCGCCGTCCGAGTACGTGTACACGTACTTGTCCTGGCCCTTCTTGGGCTGGACCAGCTCGATCCGGTGCAGCGGCGGCACGGCGGCGAAGACCCGGCCGGACTCCACCATCGGACGCATGTACCGCTGGAAGAGCGTCAGCAGCAGGATCCGGATGTGCGCGCCGTCCACGTCGGCGTCGACGAGGAGCACGATCTTGCCGTAGCGCGCCGCGTCGATGTCGAAGGTCCGGCCGGACCCCGCTCCTATGACCTGGATGATCGCGCCGCACTCGGCGTTCTTCAGCATGTCGGAGACGGACGCCTTCTGGACGTTCAGGATCTTGCCGCGGATCGGCAGCAGCGCCTGGAACTCGCTGTTGCGGGCCAGCTTGGCCGTACCGAGCGCGGAGTCGCCCTCCACGATGAACAGCTCGCTGCGGTCGACGTCGTCACTGCGGCAGTCGGCGAGCTTGGCCGGCAGCGAGGAGGACTCCAGCGCCGTCTTCCTGCGCTGCGCCTCCTTGTGCTGGCGTGCGGCGATACGGGTACGGGCGGCGGCGACGGCCTTCTCCAGGATGGCCCGCGCCTGCGCCTTGGCGTCCCGCTTCGTCGAGGTCAGGAACTCCTTCAGCTCCTTGGCCACGACGTTCGCCACGATCCTGTTGGCGGCGGACGTACCCAGGATCTCCTTGGTCTGGCCCTCGAACTGCGGCTCCGCGAGCCGCACCGTGACCACGGCGGTCAGGCCTTCCAGGGCGTCGTCCTTGACGATGTCGTCCTCGGCGACGCGCAGCAGCTTGGCCGAGCGCAGCACCTCGTTGACCGTCCTGGTCAGGGAGCGCTCGAAACCGCTCACATGGGTGCCGCCCTTGGGGGTGGCGATGATGTTCACGAACGAGCGGACCGTCGTGTCGTACCCGGTCCCCCAGCGCAGCGCGACGTCGACGCCCAGCTCGCGGGTGACCTCGGTCGGGGTCATGTGCCCGCGCTCGTCGAGCACCGGCACGTTCTCCTTGAAGATGCCCTGTCCGGTCAGCCGCAGCACGTCGCTGACGGCCTTGTCCGGCGCCAGGTACTCGCAGAACTCGCTGATGCCGCCGTCGAAGCGGAACGTCTCCTCGACCGTGCCGTTGCCCTCGCTCTCGCCTGCCGCGCGCTCGTCCCTGACGACGATGGTCAGGCCGGGGACGAGGAAGGCGGTCTGGCGGGCGCGCTGGTGCAGATGCTCCAGGGAGAGCTTGGCGTCCTTGAGGAAGATCTGCCGGTCGGCCCAGTAGCGGATCCTGGTGCCGGTCCTGCCCTTCGGCACCCGCTTGCCCTTGAGCAGCCCGCTGGACGGGTCGAAGGGCGCGTCAGGACCCGGCTCGGTGAACATGCCGGGGACGCCCCTGCGGAAGCTGATGGAGTGCGTGACGCTGCGGTCCACCTCCACGTCCAGCCGGGCGGAGAGCGCGTTCACGACGGAGGCGCCCACGCCGTGCAGACCGCCGGATGCGGCGTACGAGCCGCCGCCGAACTTTCCGCCGGCGTGCAGCTTGGTCATCACGACCTCGATGCCGGAGAGGCCGGTCTTCGGCTCGATGTCGACCGGGATGCCCCGGCCGTTGTCCTTGACCTCGACCGAGCCGTCCTCGTGCAGGGTCACGTCGATGTGGTCGCAGTAGCCGCCCAGGGCCTCGTCGACCGAGTTGTCGATGATCTCCCAGAGGCAGTGCATGAGGCCGCGGCTGTCGGTGGACCCGATGTACATGCCGGGGCGCTTGCGGACCGCTTCGAGTCCCTCAAGGACGAGCAAATGCCGCGCGGTGTAGTTGGAGCCGTCACGCTCTGCTGTCAGCAGCGCTCTGGACGGCACGGACGTCTCGGCGGTCACGCGGTTCGCTCCTCGCTGAATTTGAGATGTGGCCTCGTGGGGTAAAGGCCCGGCGTCTTCCATCGGTCAGAGGGTACAGAGGCCTGGTAGAGCGGTTCTCACGCCACCCTCGCTCAAACCCATGCTAGTCCAGCCTCGTATAGGTGTTCGATCCCTCGTGGGAGTGAAGCACACATCACGTTCCCTTCCAGGCATGAACCATTTAGGCTCCGGGCACGTCCTCATCAACAACCGGCAAGCCAGCCGGTGAGGGCTACTCCCCGAAACGACCGAGACAACCACGCGAAAACCCGTAAAGCTAAGCAATACGGCTCATTCGCCGCCAACCGTCAGCAGTTCGGCCACTTCGGAAAAGAAGTTTCGAGGAAAAGCCGTGAGCGGGAACGTTTTCGGCCTGGTTGGATGTTGACCCTGGTACGACAGCTCGTCGAGCTAGAGAAGAGGCGACGTGACTACTGTTCTGACCCCCGCGAGCCCGCTGACGGCGGCTGACCGCTGCGACCGATGCGGCGCCCAGGCTTATCTGCGCGTCCTCCTGTCCAGCGGTGGTGAACTGCTCTTCTGTGCCCACCACGGGCGCAAGTTCGAGCCGGAACTCAAGAAGATCGCCGCGGAAATACAGGATGAGACCGACCGACTGACGGCCGTACAGGCCGGCGGCGGTGAAGAGGAACACTGACACCTCGCATCCACGACGAGCCAAGGGCCGGTCCCGGACCGGCCGACGGGTGGCCATCCCTGCACCGGCAGAGATGACCGCCCGTTCTCATGTCCGGATGCGCCAGGTGCCGGGGCCCGCAGCCCGGGGCTCAGCGCCTGGCGTGCGCCCGCAGGGCCCCGGCGACCGGCGCCAGGTCCGAGGTGATCCGGGCGTAGACGCCCGGGGCGTCCGCCCGGCCGCAGCCGCTGCCCCAGGAGACGAGCCCGATCAGCCGCCCCTGCGCGACCAGCGGTCCGCCGCTGTCGCCCTGGCACGCGTCGCGGCCCCCGGCCGGGTCACCGGCGCAGAGCATCGAGGAAGCCACGTAGCGGCCCCCTGAGCCCCCCGGATAGGCCCGCTCGCATGCGGAGTCCGCCAGGACCGTCACAGGGGCGGAGCGGAGCGCGTACGCGTAGTCACCCCGTCCGGTGGTGTCGCCCCAGCCGTAGACCACGGCGGCGGTGCCCGGCGCCGACGCCTTGTCGCCCGGGTCCGCGGGGCGGATCGCGTAGGACGCGGGCAGCGGCTTCGACAGCGTCAGGACGGCCATGTCGTTCTGGTTGCTGTCCGCGTCGTACGTGGGGTCGACCACGTAGCTCCGTACGGCGACCTCCTGGCCGCCGGTGCCGCGCAGCCGGTCGCGGCCCGCGATGATCCGCAGGTCGCCCACGTTGTCGGGGCCGGCCCCGAGCGCGTCGGCGCTCATGCAGTGTGCGGCCGTCAGTACCTTCGTCGGCGCCACCACCACGCCTCCGCAGAACTGACCGGCCCGGGTACCGCCGAAACGGTCACGGCTGGACAGGGCGACGACCCAGGGGCTGTCGGCGACCTTCGCGGGCGTGCCGCCCACGACCACGCCGTCCGCGGCGGCGGTCCCGCCCTGGGCGAGCGGCAGCACGGCCCCCGCCGCCAGCACGGTCAGCCCTCCTGTCAGCAGACGGGCAATAGTGCGACGCATATGAACTCCTGACTCTCCGTCGAGTGGTGATCCACTCAGGGTCATCAAACCGGGAGAGTCCCGCACCCGCGAAATGCGGGGGCACATACGAGAGCCCGGATCCTCGAAGGGATCCGGGCTCTCGTGACGTACGGCGCCGCCGCCTCTAGTCGAGGTAGTCGCGCAGCACCTGCGAACGCGACGGGTGCCGCAGCTTCGACATCGTCTTCGACTCGATCTGCCGGATGCGCTCACGCGTCACGCCGTAGACCTTGCCGATCTCGTCCAGTGTCTTGGGCTGGCCGTCGGTGAGACCGAAGCGCATCGACACCACACCCGCCTCGCGCTCGGACAGGGTGTCCAGCACCGAGTGCAGCTGCTCCTGGAGCAGGGTGAAGCTGACCGCGTCGGCCGGTACGACGGCTTCGGAGTCCTCGATGAGGTCGCCGAACTCGCTGTCGCCGTCCTCGCCCAGCGGGGTGTGCAGGGAGATCGGCTCACGGCCGTACTTCTGGACCTCGATGACCTTCTCGGGGGTCATGTCGAGTTCCTTGGCCAGCTCCTCGGGAGTGGGCTCGCGGCCCAGGTCCTGAAGCATCTGGCGCTGCACGCGCGCGAGCTTGTTGATGACCTCGACCATGTGCACCGGGATACGGATGGTGCGGGCCTGGTCGGCCATGGCGCGGGTGATCGCCTGCCGGATCCACCAGGTGGCGTACGTGGAGAACTTGTAGCCCTTGGTGTAGTCGAACTTCTCGACGGCGCGGATCAGACCCAGGTTGCCCTCCTGGATCAGGTCCAGGAAGAGCATGCCACGGCCGGTGTAGCGCTTGGCCAGCGAGACCACGAGTCGGAGGTTGGCCTCCAGCAGGTGGTTCTTGGCGCGGCGCCCGTCCTCGGCGATGATCTCCAGCTCGCGCTTGAGCTTGGGGGCGAGCTTGTCGGAGTTGGCGAGCTTGTCCTCGGCGAAGAGGCCGGCCTCGATGCGCTTGGCCAGCTCGACCTCCTGCTCCGCGTTGAGGAGCGGGACCTTGCCGATCTGCTTCAGGTAGTCCTTGACGGGGTCGGCGGTGGCGCCGGCGACGGCGACCTGCTGGGCAGGCGCGTCGTCCTCGTCGTCGTCGGAGAGTACGAAGCCCTTGTTCTCGCCTTCGCCCTCCTCCTCGTCGCCCTTGCCCGCCTGGACTTCCTCGGCCGGCTCGTCGCCGTCGGCCTCGTCGGCGTCCTTCTTGGTGGTGGTCTTCTTGGCCGTCGTCTTCTTGACGGCGGTCTTCTTGGCAGTCGCCTTCTTCGCCACGGTCTTCTTCGCCGCCGCCTTCTTCGCGGGAGCGGCGGCCTCGTCGGCCGGGGCTTCCACGATGTCGGCGGCGGGAGCGGCGGCTGCGGCGACTGTCGTCGTCGCTGTCGCCTTCGCCGCGACTGTCTTGGTGGCGGTGCGCTTGACCGGGCTCTTCGCTGCGACGCTCTTGCGGGTGCGCTTCGGCGACTCCGCGGCACTGACCATCAGCGTCACACCCTCTTCCTCGAGGATCTGGTTGAGGCTGCGCAGAACATTCTTCCACTGGGTTGGCGGAATCTGGTCAGCCTCGAAGGCCCGACGCACGTCATCGCCGGCGATCTGCCCATCAGCCTTTCCCCGCTCGATGAGCGCCATCACAGACTCGGACTCGGCGATCTCCGGCGGGAGCGTACGGGATGTGCTGGCCGACACGAACAACCTCTCGGAACGATGGAAACGGCTTCCGGCCCCGCCCTGGATCGGGCCGGAGCCGACGACCGCCGGCTGGGGATGTCACCGACGGCGCGGGCTTGGACCTCGGAGGTGAATACTCGGCGCCGCGGACGGCGGTCGCATTCCCTCTTCGGCTGTCACCTCTTAGGTCATCGCCCTGCCCCGAGGAGTGTTACGCCCAATCCACGTGGCCCGAGTCACACCTCATTGGCGACAAAACGGCCAGAAGGGGTTTTAAGCCCCCACGATCGTGTCGCCGGACGCGCGGCAGCGCCCGGCGACACTCGTCGCGTACATCCCCGTACGCCCTGGCCCGGGGCTGCGCTCAGTGCTCGCGAGGAGCCGGAACGACTCGCTCCACTTCAGGATGGACGGTCAGCAGCTGGCGCATCGCCGATTCGGCCGCGTTGGCGTCACCCGAGCCCAGCGCGTCGATGATCCGCGCGTGGTGCGCGAGCGAGGCGTCGGTGGGGCGGTCGCAGCCGCTGACCGGACCGCCGGAGACCTGGAGCGCGGCGCAGACGATGCCGGAAAGGTGCTCCAGCATGCGGTTGCCGGCGAGCTGGATCAGCAGGGAGTGATATTCGGCGTCGGCGCGGGCGAAGGTGACCGTGTCCGCCTGGGCGAGGGCATGGCCCATGATCTCCACCATGTCGACCAGCCGCTGCTGCACGTCCTCACGGCCGTGACCGGCGGCGAGCCGCGCGGCGAGGGGCTCGATCGTCCAGCGCAGCTCGCTCAGCTCACGGCGCTGGTCGTCACGCTGCGGTCCGAAGGCGCGCCATTCGATGATGTCGGGGTCCAGCAGATTCCAGTCGCTGACCGGGCGGACGCGGGTACCGACATTGGGGCGGGCGCTCACCAGGCCCTTGGCCTCAAGGACGCGCAGGGATTCCCGCACGACCGTGCGGGAGACCTCGAAGCGCTGGCCGATCTCCTCGGGCACCAGCGGCCGGTCGGCACCCAGGTCACCGGAAACGATCATCTGTCCGAGCTGCTGGACGAGTTGGCCGTGCAGACCGCGGCCGCGGCTGCCCGCGGAGCGGCGGCCCATCCGGCCCAGATCGTTCTCAGGCCCGTCCCAGACGGGCGGGGCGGCACGGTCGGCGCCGGGCGCCTCGGCAAAGGGGTAGCGGTCGAGTTCGCCCGGGCCGGGCAGGCCGGACTCGACGGAACGGGCGGCGGTCATCATGGTGTGCGCAAGGGTACTCACGCATCCTTTGTCGGCGCCGTTTCCACCGCCCTTGAGGTCTTTGGTGAAAAGCACACGAAAGGGTGATCGGCGCCCGCGCCTCGATTGACGCGTTCCGCATCCTTGGCGTAAAGAACCGCGCTTTCTCAGGGGAGTTGTGGCCAGTAGGGCATTTTTCTGTCACCAGGCGATCACCAACGGGCCCTGCGGCGAAGCCCGGTGAACAAGTACGCACAGAGCAGGGCACAGAGCGAGAGGGCGAGCGCGGCGGCCACCGGTTGGGCGATCAGCCGTGCGGTGGCCATCAGCCAGTGGTCGGCCTGGTGGGGCCACTGCAGCCAGGCGAGTTCACGCAGTCTGCTCGGGAGTCCGACGATCGAACGTGCTGACGGCCCCGCGAGCGCCTTGTTCAGCAGCGGAACGACCAGTACCGGTACGGCGATCACGGCGGTGACGCCGGCGGCGGTGACCCGGAAGACGCCGGCGCCGAGCAGTCCCGCCCAGGCACAGCCGACCGCGAGCCCGGCCCAACCCGCGCTCAGGGCGAGCCAGTTGTCGGGTACGGGCGTGGCTGCGGCGCCGTAGACGAGGCGCAGCGCGCCGCCGTCGGCCGCCACGGCGGCCGCGGCGAGCAGGACGGCCGCCGTGGCGGTGACGGCGAGTTTGGCGGCGAGCAGTCCGAGCCGGCGGGGGACGGTGCCGCGCGCGCCGGCGAGCGCGGGGTAGCGGAACTCGTCGCCGAACGAGAAGGCGCCGAGCAGCCCGGCGCCGAGCGCGGCGGGCGGCAGCGGCAGGATCCGGGGCCACGCGGCGAGCAGGCTGGGCAGCGGGGTGGCTCCGGTACGGGCCAGCGGTACGGCGAGCGCGACGGACGCGACGAGGACGGCGGCGGCGACGAGCGGCGCCGTCCGGACGCCGAGCATGCGGCGCAGCTCGTAGCGCAGGGGCCGCAGCGGACTGCGGACCGGGCGCGCGGGCAGCGGCGGTGCGACGGTCCGGGCGCCCTTCGCCTGCACGGGCAGGTCCACCAGCGTGTCACCGGGCTCGCGGGCCGGGGCGCCGGACGCCCGGGCGGGTGTCGGACCCGGCGCAGGGCCCGGCGCAGGACCTGGCGTCGGGCCGGTGTCGCCGATCTCGTCGGCGAGCTGGTGGACGAGGACGCCGTGCCGGAACGCCGTCTCGCCGATCTCCGGGCAGCTGCTGCCGTAGACGGTGAGTCTGCTGCCCGCGTCGGCGACCACCTCGACGGAGCGCCTTCCCGCCCTGGCCTCCCGGGTCAGTACGTCGGCGAGCCGTGCGGCGTGCGGAGTCCTGACGGCGACCCGGGGCCGCAGCCGGGTGGCGGCGAAGGCAGCGCCGTCCTGGTCGGCGACGAGTCGGCCGCCGTCGATGGTGACGACCCGGTCGGCGGCGCGGGCCGCTTCCTTGGGGTCGGCGGTCGTGTAGAGGACGGTGCCGCCGTGCGCGGCGTGCGCGCGCAGCAGGCCGTGCAGCCAGCCGGTCTCGCGGGGGGAGAGTCCTGCCGACGGCGCGTCGAGCAGGAGGGTGTGCGGATCGCCCAGCAGCGCGGAGGCGAGTCCGAGCCTGCGGTCCATGCCGACCGAGAGGTTGCCGAGCCGTTCGTCGCGCAGGGCGCCGAGCCCGACGACGTCGAGCAGTTCGTCGGCGCGGACGGCGGGCACCCCGGCAGCGGCGCACAGCATCCGCAGCTGACCTCTGGCGGTGCGCGCGGGGTGGCCCGGCACATCGCCGAGCAGCACCCCCACCTCGCGCGCCGGATGGGCGATGCGATGCAGTGGCCGGCCGCGGAAGTAGGCGACACCACGGCCGTGTTCGAGTTCGAGCATCAGCCGGAGCGCGGTGGTCTTGCCCGCGCCTGGCGCCCCGAGGAGCGCCGTGACACAGCCGGGCCGGGCTTCGAAGGTCAGGTCGTCCACGGCCGGCGGGAGGTCGCGACGGGGGTTGCTGGTCAGTCCGATGGCCTGGAGCACACCAGCAAGATAACGCTACATGTCCGACTTGCGGGGTAATGCTAACCGTGCGGGTGTCAGACCTCGGGCCGCAGCATCGGCGGATTGAGCACGGTCGCGCCGCCCGCCCTGAACAACTGGGCCGGCCTGCCGCCCTGACGGGTCGTCGTCCCGCCCGACGGTACGAGGAATCCCGGGGTGCCCGTCACCTTGCGGTGGAAGTTACGGGGATCGAGGGCCACGCCCCACACCGCCTCGTACACCCGGCGCAGCTCGCCGACGGTGAACTCGGCCGGGCAGAACGCGGTGGCGAGCGACGAGTACTCGATCTTGGACCTGGCCCGCTCCACCCCGTCCGACAGGATCCGCGCATGGTCGAAGGCCAGCTGCGCCGGCTGTTCACTCTCCCGGCTGAACCCGCCCTCCTGACTGAGCAGCACCTCGACCGGGGCCCATCTGGCGCTGTTGGCGTCACCACCCGCGCGCGGCGCGGGCAGGTCGGGCGACAGCGCCAGATGGGCCACGCTGACCACCCGCATCCGGGGGTCCCTGCCGGGGTCCCCGTAGGTGGCGAGCTGTTCCAGATGGGCCGCGTTCCCCTGACCGGCCGACTGCGCGTCCTGGGCGCCGAGGCCGGTCTCCTCGGCGAGTTCACGGGCTGCTGCGGCGGCCAGATCCTCATCCACCCTGACGAATCCGCCGGGCAGCGCCCAGCGGCCCTGGAACGGCGGCTCGCCACGCCGCACGGCAAGCGCGCAGAGCGCGTGACGGCGCACGGTGAGCACGACCAGGTCGACGGTGACGGCGAAAGGGGGGAAAGCCGACGGGTCGTAGGGAGACATGCCGCGATCATAGTCGTCTGCCTGACGATAAACAGTCGTTCCGGCATCCACGATCGACGTTCTGCCCCTGTCACACCCCCAGTTGGAGTCCTGCGGCCGCTTCCTCGACCATCCCGAGGCCGAGCCGGCTCACCCGTACGGCGAAGGGCTCCCCCGCCACCCGCAGCCCGGCGAGATGCAGCCCGCCGAGCGGCGCGTCGCGCACCGGCCGCAGCGTGAGCGTCCCCGCGGGCGCGTCGGGGCGGATTCCGGCGAGCGTGACGAGCAGCTGGATCCCGGCGCCCGCCGCCACCGCCGCCGGACGGCACGCCGCCGGATGCGGTGCGGGAGCCCCGCCCGCCGTGCGCTGCTCCCCCGCGTACATCTCGGGCAGCCGGTAGCCGAACGCCTCGGCCGTAGCCAGCACCCCGCGCAGCAGTCCTGCCGCCTCCTTCTCATGTCCTGCCGCCGCGAGTCCCGCGACGGCCACAGCCGTCTCGTGGACCCGGACCGCCCCCGCCCGGTGGCCGAAGGGGTTGTGCCCCGGCTCCCTGGCGCCCAGGCCGCGCAGCCCCCAGCCGGAGTCGAGCCCCGGGCCGCCGAGCAGCTTGGCCAGCTGCCCGGTCTGCGCCCGGTCGAGGAGACCTGGGGCCTGCTCTCCCCCGCCGATCAGGCCCGTGTCCAGCAGATGCGCCGAGCTGCCGCTCAGATACGGCAGCAGCCGCCCGTCAGGGCTGCGCGCGACGGCCGGCCGGCCGCCCGCTCGGTCGTCGATCCAGAAGCTGCGCCGGAACGTCACCCGCAGGGCCCCCGCCCACTCCCGCCACTCGTCGGCCCCCGGTCTCCCGCACGCCTCCAGCAGATCGGCGCCGAGCACGGCGGCGCGGTGCGCGTGCGCCTGGGTCTCGGCCCGCTGCGGCCCGGCGGACCTCTGGTCCGCCAGCAGCCCGTCCTCGCCGGCCGCGGCACGCAGCCAGCCAAGACACCGCTCGGCCGTCGGCAGCAGCTCGGCCAGCTCCTGCTCCGGCAGCCCCCAGCGCCGGGCCTCCGCCAGTACGGCGGGGAAGGCGAGCGTCGCCTCGACGCCCGTACAGCTCGGCGGCAGATGCGGCCCCGCGTCCCGCAGCGGCCCGGGGAACCGGCCGCGGTCGTCCCCCGCTCCGGTGAGCTGGCCCCGGGCGACGGCCCGCAGCGTCCCGGCGGCGAGGCGGGTACCGAGCGGGAGCGCCATCCGTACGGCCCACAGCGCCTCGGCGGAGGGCGGCCCGCACCGCCAGGGGACCCCCGCGGCGGGATAGACGTCCGTGGGCCCGCCGGGGCCCCGCAGCAGGAGCGCCCGCAGATCGCCGACGCTCGCGGCGAACAGCGCCCGCACTCTCGGGTCGTCCCCCTCCGCCGTCGCCTCCGGCAGGGGGACACCGCCGGTCCTGCTCGCAGGCCGGACGGGGCGGCCCGAGCGGACGCGCAGCTCGATGGTGCGAGGCACACCGGGGCGCAGGTCGAACTCCCAGCGCAGCAGTCCCGCCGAGGCGAGCGCGTCGGCAGGAGCGGGATCGGCCGTGACGACGGCGTACCGGCCGTCGGCGGCCGTCCAGCGCAGCCCGGCCGTGTGGACGGTCGCGGGGAGTTCGGGTCCGGCCCGGCCTGCCGCGACGGCCGCGAGCTCCGCCAGATCCGTGCCGAAAGCGATCTCCACCATGAGGCGGCGCGGCGCCTTCGCGGCGCTGCGCAGGACGACACGCTCGGTGCCGTCGGCGTCCCTGAGCCGCTCGACGCTGATCTCCGGATCGGGTCCGGTGTCCGCGGGCGTGCGCACCACGGCCAGGAAGCGCGCCTTGTCCGCCGCGACCAGCCGCCCCTGCAACGCGACGGGCTCGCGCCCGGCGACCCGGAGCTGACAGCGCGACAGGAGCCTTCGGCCCGACTCGTAGAAACCGTCAAGACCGATGCCGGTGAGCTGGCCGTGCTCGGCCGAGACCGCGAGGCACGGCAGCGCGACGCACAGCAGGGCCCGGTGTGCCGCCGGCAGTTCACCCGGGGGCGCGGCGCGGGAGGGTCCGGTTCTGGTGGGAGGGACGGTGAGAGCCATCTGGGGTCAGCTGTGCCTTCTGTGCGCTCCGGTGAGCCGCCGGGTGACCGGCGGCGCGGCTCGTACGACTCCGCCACCCCGATGAACGCGGTTTCGGGGGGCCGGGTCACGGCTGTCATCGCCCGCTCCTCGTCCCGCGCTGCCCGCTGCGCCCGCTCGCACGGTCGCGCGCGGCCGTCGTACCCGGCCGCCTGGCCGCCGGCGGCAGGGCGCCGGGCCGTGGCGTCCGGCCCGTGGGACGGGGTCGCGGCCGGCTGCCCGCCTTCCGCGAAGCGGCCGTGGCACGCGAGCCGCGCTCCTCCCGCAGACACGCGCGCAGCGCCTCGGGATCAAGGCCCTCGTTGCACGCCTGATGGAGCAGTTGCGCGAAGACGTACCGGGGATCGGTCCGCAGGGCGAGCCCCAGCGCGACCCGGGCCGCCGGCTCGTCACCCGTGGACCAGGCGACCCAGCCGGCCAGGGTGAGCGGAGCCGCGGCGTGTTCCGCGTACGCCCCGACGCAGCGGCGGGCCAGCGCGCGCCAGAGCCGCAGCGCGGATTGCGCCTCCGGACCTTCCATCCATTCGGCGGCGCGGTCGCGGGTCTCGCGGTCCTGGAGGCCGAGGATGACCTGGGCCGCTTCGGCGTGGCTGATCAGCCCGTCGTCCGCCGCGTCCGCCTCGACCGCCGAGCGGTCGGCGACCGACGTCCCGCCGAGCCGCGTCATGAGGGCGCGCGCCATCCGCAAGGTCTCCCTGCCGACCTGCTGCCTGTTCCCCGCGCCCAGAATCCTCGGGACGAGCGCGGCCCCCGCGTCGTCCAGGGCCCGGAGCTGATCGTCGACCGCCGGGGTGCACCAGGGCCGCAGGCGCGCCTCCATCTCCTTCAGCGATCCGCGCACCTGAATGCCCGCGTACGCGGCGGCGGCCGCCATCACCGAGGTGCCGGGCAGCACCAGCTCCTTGCCTTCCGGCGGACAGCAGCGGACATCAGGACAGCAGTACGACCAGAAGCGGCCCCCGGAAATACACAGCACCTCGTGCACGGGCACGTCGAGCGCGCCGCACGCGGTGCGCAGCCGCTGGGCGAGCGGGCGCAACCGCTCCATGACCTGCCGGCCCGTCCGGCCGTCGGCCGGGTCCTGGCAGAGGAACGCGATGATCCCGTCGGGCCGCTCCCCCCGCCGCTCACTCCCCTCCACCAGACAGTCGGCGAGCTGATCGGCCACCGGCAGCCACTCGTCCGGCGCGGCCGGAATCCCGAGCCTGAGCCGGCCGCCGAAGCGGCCGTGCTCCCCGTGCAGGGCGACGAGGACCACCGAGTCGGTCGGATGAAAGCCCATCAGGTAGGGCAGTGCGTCGGCCAGTTCGGCCGGGCTGCGCAAGGTGATCTGCTGCTCGTCGGACGGTCCGGTCTGTGCGCTGTGCTTGTTCATGGCTCGACGGTCCCGCACCGGTCACCAGACCCGCGACCCCTGTGGATAAAGTTATCCACAGGGCGTCCTGGGGCTCGGGCGTGAGGTGCCTGTCCGGCGTAGAGTCGAAAGGCAGCGACCTGCAGTCGCGCGATCCGGCGACGGCAGCGACAGGAGGCCCGCACATGCCCGCACCGCTCCCGCCCGACGACGCTGATCACGCCGCGGCCGGCGACCCGAACCCCTGGCAGGAGCTGGAGGACCGGTACGCCGAGCCTCCGCCGTGGGAGATCGGGCGCCCGCAGCAGGCGTTCCTCGACGTCGCGCGCTCGGGCGCCGTCCGGGGACGGGTGCTGGACGTCGGCTGCGGGACCGGCGAGCACGCGTTCATGTGCGCCGACCTCGGTCTCGACGTCACCGGCATCGACCTGGCGACCACCGCGCTGCGGACCGCGGAGGACAAGGCCCGGCAGCGCGGCTCCGCCGTCCGGTTCCTGCGGCACGACGCACTGGAGCTGCCGGCTTTGGGAGAGCGGTTCGACACCGTGCTCGACTCGGGCATGTTCCACATGCTCGATCCGCAGGACCGGGCCGCGTTCACCGGCGGCCTGCGGACGGTGCTGCGCCCCGGAGGCCGCTACTTCCTGCTCTGTTTCAGCGACCGGGAGCCCAAGACCCCCGGGGTGACGGTCCCGTACCGGCTGTCGCGTGACGACATCACCGCCGCGTTCGCCGACAAGCTCCAGATCGATTCCGTCGTCCCCGCCACCATCGAGATCACCCTCGATCCGGCCGGCATCCGCGGCTGGCTCTGCGCCATGACACGCACCTCGGCCTAGGTTCCGCGAGAGCCGTCCCGGCACAGAGCCGTCCCGGCACAGAACCGGCCCCGCCGACGCAGCAGAGAGAAGAAGCGATTGAGCACGCAGCCAGAAGGCGACAGGGATTTCGACGTGGACCGGGCGGTGCAGGACTCGCTCGACCGGTTGACGCTCGTGGCCAACGCGTCGGAGGCGCTGTCCAGCACCCTGGAGCTGGAGCCCGGGCTGCGGCGGCTGTGCCGGGTGCTGGTGCCCGCCCTCGCCGACTGGTGTGCCATCGACCTGATCGAAGAGGACGACGAGCTGCGGCTGCGCCGGGTCGTCGTGGAGCACCGCGAGCCCAACGCGCTGCCTCCCGACTTCCTGGAGGCGCTTCTCCCGGCGGCCGAAGCCGACTCCCAGGCGCCGCTGGCGCGCGCGTTGCGCGGCGCCGGGCCGCTGCGGCTGACCGAGTTCCCCTCGCCCGCCGAGGGGACCGACGCCCTGGAACGTATCGAGTTGCAGACCTTCGCCCAGCTGGGGGCGCATCAGGCGGTGCTGGTGCCGCTGCGGGCGCGCCGCAAAGTGGTGGGCGTGCTGACCTTGGTGCGGGTCGACCAGGACGGGCTTGACCAGCAGGAGCGGCTGCCGCTCGTCGTCGATCTGGCGCACCGCATCGCCATGGCCGTCGATAACGCGCGCCTGCACGCCCAGACCGCGCACACGGCGGAGCGGCTGCAGCGCTCCCTGCTGCCCACCCTGCCCGACACGGGCCATGTGGAGCTGAGCGCGCGCTACGCGCCGGCCCGGGTCAGCGCCGAGGTCGGGGGTGACTGGTACGACGCGTTCCCGCTCCCCGACGGCGCCCTCACGCTGATCATCGGCGATGTCACGGGTCACGACCTGAGAGCCGCCGTGGCCATGAGCCAGATGCGCAACATGCTGCGGGGCATCGCCTGTGACCGTAAGGAGCCGCCCGGCAAGATCCTGGCCAGGCTGGACGCGGCGAACGAGATCCTCTATCCCACCCAGACGCTGACCTGCCTGTACGGCCTGATCGTCAAGCCGGATCCGTACGGTCCCTGGCTGCTGGAGTACGCGTCGGCGGGCCACCCGGCCCCGCTGCTGATCACCGACGAGGGCGACACCCGTTTTCTGACCGGGGGCCGCAGCATCCTGCTCGGGGTCACGCCCGACGCGCTCCGCTCCGACGCCACCGAGTCCCTGCCGCCAGGCTGCACGCTGCTGTTGTACACGGACGGGCTGATCGAGCGCCGCAGCGAGACGTTCGACGACGGGATGACCCGGCTGCGCCAGCATGCGGCGGCCCTCTCCCGCGAGCCGCTGGAGACGTTCTGCGACGAGCTGATGTCGGGGCTCGGTGACGCGAGTACGGACGACATCGCCCTGCTCGCCGTCCGCATCCCGCCCGCCACCGCGCCGCCGCACACCGCCACGGCGGAATGAACCCTGGCGGCCCGGACCATGTGCCGGGTCAGCGGATGTCCTGCCAGAAGGCGCAGTGGTGGGCCGCCGCCGCGTCGACCATGCGGTCACCGCTCGGGGTCAGTTGCAGCACGTCCTTCGCCGGTGCCGTCCCCGCCGTCGCCCTGGACCAACTCGGAGCCTTCGGGGCGACGGGCCTGCCGTCGTGCGCGAAGGAGGACCAGTAGTCGATCATCCGACTGGACAGCGCCTGCTGCCCGCCGGTCCGCAGCAGGCTCTTGCCGCCGAGGTCGAAGAGGGACGGCAGGTCCGTGGCGTGCGAGGCGCCCAGCGGCAGGCCGGGGACCTTGAGCCCGTTCACGTTCGGCGCCTGCGGATCGGCGAATTCGTACGCGTAGACGGTGGTCCTGGCTGCCAGGGCCCGGTCTCCCGCGAGGGTCGGACAGGTCCACGCCCCGTCCGTGATCACCGTGGACCAGGCCAGGGCAGCGGAACCGTACTTCTTGACCGGATACACCGCCGCGACATCGGCGGCCCGGTCGCCGAACGCGGCTGCCAGGAGCTTGGGGTAGGTCGCCGCGGTGACCGCGGCGGGGTCGGCGCGCAGCGCACCGCCGACGAACGACCTGGCCTCGTCCTTGTTCCCGCCGGACAGCACGGGGACATGCGCGAAGTCACCGCGCCGTAGAGCGGTCGCGGGGTTGCCGGGCAGCAGATCGGTTCCGTACGAGAGGTGGTCGGCGAAGTCGTTGTTCAGCTTCACCACGTCGGAGGCGGGCAGCGACCGCAGGCACGCCAGTTTCGCGGCGGCGTTGCCGTGGCCGCAGCCGACGCTCGCCGCGACCCTGGCACCGTCGGCCTCGTCGGTGGCGAGCGGCTTGTAGGGGGTCTCGTTCGGGGCGCCGGGATACAGGGCGCCCGGAAACCAGTCCAGCAGACAGGAGCCGGACATGACGGCGGCCTTGTCGACGAGGCCGCGCGCCTTCGGTGAGCTGAGCACGGCGCAGGTCGACATGGCCCCTGCCGACTCCCCGAACACGGTGACGTTGCCGGGATCGCCGCCGAACGCCCGCGCGTTGCTGTCGGCCCAGCGCAGCGAGGCGAGTTGGTCGGCCAGGCCGAAGGTGCCGGAGCCGGGCAGCCCCTTGAGGCCGAAGTAACCGAAAGCGCCGAGCCGGTAGTTGGCGGTGACGACGATGACCCGGCCCTGGCTCGCCAGCCGCTGTGCGTCGTAGTCGGAGCCCGCTCCCGTGGTGTAGCCGCCGCCGTGCCACCACACCATGACGGGCAGCTTCTCCCCCGGGCGCCGGTCGCGCGGAGTGGTGACGTTCAGGAACAGGCAGTCCTCGGTGGTGGCCGCTTTCGCGCCCGGCGTGGCCGCCGCCTGCGCGCAGCGCGGTCCCGGCTTCGTGGCCTGTGTGGTGCCGGTGGCGGCGGAGACCGGTTGCGGCGCCTTCCAGCGGCGGGCGCCGGTCGGGGGCTGTGCGAAGCGGATGCCCAGGAATTGGTGGGCCGTGGGGGTGGCGAGGCCGTGCAGCCGGCCACTGCTGGTGTTGACGGTGAGCGGCGCGGTGATCGGCCGCTCGGACCGGCGGCCGTTGCCGCCGCAGCCAGCGGCGGCGAGGACGGCCGCGACCGCCAGCACGCTCCACCGGGTGTGCCGAAGGGTGGGTTTCATGAGGTCTCCTTCCGGGTCGCGGCGTCGCAGGTCCGCCGGAGCTCGGCGCTCAGCAGTCCGGCGTCGCCGCCGGAGGTGACGTGCCGGACGGCGGCGTCCAGGACGGCGCGGAGGGTGAGGATCATGAGAGGGATGTCGAAGGAGCGGAACTGGCCGCCGCGCTGCCCTTCGGCGAGGATCGCGGCCAGGTCGGCCGTCTCGTGGTGGTGTTCGGCGCGGCCGTCGCGTGAGCGGGTGAGCGAGTGCCGGTCGGCCGCGAAGATCTCGACCAGCGCGGTCATATGGGCCGGGTGCCGGGCGTAGAAGTCGACGCTGCCGCCGACGAAAGCCAGCAGGGCGTCGCGCGGTGTCTCCGCTGCCCGTACCGGGGGCCCGACCTCGGCCTCCCCGATCCGGTAGACCTCCTCGACCACCCGGTCGAACAGGTCGTCCCTGTCCCGGAAGTGGTACGTGACGACGCCTCGGCTGACCCCGGCACGCTGGGCGATCCGCACGATCGACGCGCGCTCGGCGCCCAGTTCGGCGATCACCTCGACGGCGCAGTCGACGAGCTGTTGGCGCCGCGCCGCCTGGATGAACGACGGCGGGCGCTGCTCGGGGCCCTGCGTTTCCGACTCCACCTCTCCACATTTAGCACCCCTGACAAAAAATTGCCAGCACTGCTAGTTCGGGTGGGTCGGCGGCGTCCGCGTCACCCCGCGGCGGCGAGCACCAGGGGCAGCACACCTTCGGCGCCTGCCTGGCGCAGCAGCCGGGCGGCGACCGCGAGGGTCCAGCCCGAGTCGGTGTAGTCGTCCACGAGCAGGACAGGCCCGGGCGCGCCGGCCAGGGCCGCGGCCAGGTCGGCCGAGACGGTGAAGGCGCCGGACAGCGCCCGCAGCCGCTGGGCCGAGTTGCTGCGGTGGGTCACATGCGCGCCGCCCGGTCCGCTGTAGGTCAACGTCCCCAGGAAGGGCAGGCGGCCGACGGTCGCGATGCCCTGGGCGAGCGAGCCGACCAGCTGCGGACGGCCCAGGGACGGTACGGCGACGACGCCGACCGGCCTGGCCGAGGCGTCGGGGACGGTCGGTGCCCAACCGCCCGACGAGCGCGCCCAGTCGGCGAGGACCGCCACCGCGGCCTGCAGGACATCGTCGGGGACCGGCCCGTCCGGCGCGTTCTCGGCGAGCAGCGGGCGCAGCCGGTTGCCCCAGCCGATGTCCGAGAGCCGGCCCAGCGCACGGCCGGTGGAGCACTGCTCCTTGACCGGGATGCGCCCCTTGAGGTCAATGCCCAAGGCGGGCATGCCCGTCGGCCACATCCGGCGCGGTTCCACCTCGGTCCCCGGCCGGTCCAGCTCCTTGGCAGCCCCCGTCAGCGCCTCCGCAGAGACCCCGGAATCGGCCCAGGGACCCGCACAGTTGTCGCACCGGCCGCAGGGGGCCGCCCCCTCGTCGTCCAGCTGTTGGCGCAGGAACTCCATCCGGCACTGCGCCGTGCTCGCGTAGTCGCGCATGGCCTGCTGTTCGGCCGCCCGCTGCTTGGCCACCCACGCGTAGCGCTCGGCGTCGTACAGCCACTCGGCTCCGGTGGCCGTCCAGCCGCCCTTGACCCGCTTGACCGCGCCGTCCACGTCCAGCACCTTCAGCATCGACTCCAGCCGGCTGCGCCGGAGGTCGACCGTGGCTTCGAGCGCCGGCACGGACAGCGGCCGCCCCGCGTCGGTGAGGGCCGCGAGGGTCTGCCGGACCTGCGCCTCTGGCGGGAAGGCGGTGTCGGCGAAGTAGCGCCAGATGGCTTCGTCCTCCCGGCCCGGGAGCAGCAGTACATCGGCGTGCGCCACCCCGCGCCCGGCGCGTCCCACCTGCTGGTAGTACGCGATCGGCGAGGACGGCGAACCGAGGTGGACCACGAAGCCCAGGTCCGGCTTGTCGTAGCCCATGCCCAGCGCCGATGTCGCCACCAGCGCCTTGACGCGGTTCTCCTGGAGGTCGACCTCGGCCTGCAGCCGGTCGGCGTTCTCCGTCTTCCCGGTGTACGAGGCCACCTGGAAGTCGCGCTGGCGCAGGAAGACCGTGGCCTCCTCGGCCGCCGCGACGGTCAGCGTGTAGATGATCCCGGAGCCCGGCAGGTCGTTCAGATGCTCGGCGAGCCAGGCCAGCCGGTGTGCGGCGTCCGGCAGCTGGACCACGCCGAGCCGCAGGCTCTCCCGCTCCAGCGGACCGCGCAGCACCAGGGCCTCACCGGCGCCGGTGCCCAGCTGCTCGGCCACATCGGCGGTCACCCGCGCGTTGGCCGTCGCCGTGGTGGCCAGCACCGGCACACCGGCCGGCAGCTCGGCCAGCATCGCGCGCAACCGCCGGTAGTCGGGCCGGAAGTCATGGCCCCAGTCGGAGATGCAGTGCGCCTCGTCGACCACCAGCAGACCGGTCGTCGCCGCGAGTCTGGGCAGCACCTGATCGCGGAAATCCACCGAGTTGAGCCGTTCTGGACTGACCAGGAGGACGTCGGTCTCGCCGCGCTCGACCTCCTGGTAGATGGTGTCCCACTCCTCCGGGTTGGCCGAGTTGATGGTGCGCGCCTGGATACCGGCGCGCGCCGCCGACTCGACCTGGTTGCGCATCAGGGCCAGCAGCGGCGAGATGATAACCGTGGGACCCGAGCCGCGCCGGCGCAGCAGGGCGGTGGCGACGAAGTACACCGCCGACTTGCCCCAGCCGGTGCGCTGCACCACCAGCGCGCGCCGGCGCTCCTCCACCAGGGCGGCCACCGCCTGCCACTGGTCCTCGCGCAGCCGCGCCGTGCCGCCCGGGTCACCGACCAGCTCGGCAAGGATGGCGTCGGCCTCGGCACGCAGCTCCTGGTTACTCATGCCCCCATGCAACCCCACCGCACTGACATCGGCCCAATCCCGGCCGCGCAGGACGAGCGGGCGCCGGGCGTGTTTGCGCTGGTACTCGGCGTCCGCACTCCTGCCCCGTACCGATGTCCCCACCGCTGCCCGGACCGATGTCCGACCGGGCAACAGGAGTCAGCGGGGGTCGCGCTGGGCAGGGATATGACACACATACCCGCGCATTCCTGTCAGCCAGGCCAATTGCTCGTTGCCGCGCGCCCCCGCGCCAGCGAGAATTGGACCTGCCCCCGCACGGTCCTGTTCGCGTCCGCAAGGGCTGACCGCGGTGCGCCCTCACTCGACCTAGCCCGTATGACGGGCGCGTATGCGAAGGGAGGAACGTGACCTTCGGATTCGCTCCGTCCGCAGCCACTTCGATCACCGCATCGGCCGACTCCGTCAGCCGCCTCGCCAGGATGCTGGAACCCGCCGAATGGGCGGCGGCCGGGATACCGCTGATGCGCAATCCGCGTGAGGTCGTCAGCGGCCTGCACAGCCGGCACCGTCCGGTGCCGGGTACAGCGGTCGTCGCCGTCCTCGACCATGAGGAACGGCTCGCGGCCAGCGCCTCGTTCGTCCCGCGGGCCGCGGCGCCGGTGGACGGCTGGGAGTTCCGTAACGCTTTGCTGGCGCATCTGCGCCGGGTCATCCCGCACGATCTGCGCCGCCGTACGCCGGTGCGCACCGCCGCCCTGCTCTACTGCCGCGAGGGTGACGAGCGCTGGACGGAGGCGGACGGCGCCTGGATGTGGGGACTGCGGGACGCCTGCACCCTGCACGGCCTGCGCTGCGGCGCGTACATCACGCTGACGCGCGGCGGCTGGCAGGTGCTCGGCGAGGGCCGTGGCGGCCGGCAGCCCAACTCCCAGTCCAGGCCCACCGCGCTGGCCGACTGGGCGGCCGATCCCGACCCGTCGCCCCTACGCGGCGGTGGCGGCGCCGTCGAGGTGCTCCGCAGGACAGCGGCCCGCTGAGCGCGGCCCCGCCGACCCACGTGGCGGGAGCCGCCGACACACGTCGCGAGCCCGCGTCGCGCGACCGTCGGCGCAGGCTGACGGCCCGGCCGCCCCGAACGGGCAGCCGGGTCAGGGCACCTGGCCGCGACCACGGCCGTACGCGCGCGTCGTACCGCTCAGACGCCCGCGCCCAGTACCGCGTTGGCCCGCTCGGAGTCGCCGCACACGATCAGCAGCGCACCGGCCCGCCGCAGCGCCGAAGGCAGCGCACGGCCGACGGCGGCGTCGTCGCCCCCGTTGAGCGCGACGACCACCACGGCCCTGGACGTGGCACGGTCGGCGGCGGCGGCGTCGGCGAAGAACACGTCCTCGCCGGCGTCGTGCTGGGCCCAGTAGGCGTCCTCGCCGAAGGACAGCTCGTGCGTCGCCCACGGGTGCTGTTCGCCCGTGGTGAGTACGAGGATGTCGCCCGGCGCGCGACCCGAGTCGAGCAGCAGGTCGACCGCTTCCTCAGCGGCGTCCAGCGCTCCGCCGGCCGGGGCCGGGACGAGCTGGATCTGAGGGGCGGAGAGGTCGGAAGAAGCGGAAGGGGTGCTCGGCCGGGCCGCCTGGGGCGCTCCGGCAGAGCTGTGCGAGCGCTGCGCCGGGGGCGCCTGCCTCGCAGGACCGGGACCCGGACGTCCGGGGCGCGGTGTCGACGCGGAACGCGGGCCCGGTACGGGGCGCGGTCCGGGTACGGGACGCGGGGTCGGCGCGGTCCGGCCGGTGGCCGGTGCGGCGCTGGGACCCTGGGCTCTCTCGTGAATCTGAGGCTCCTCGGGGGTGAGAGGCATAACTGGATGTCTATCAAACACCGGTGCGAAAGGCATCGGCGGGGTGGGCACATTTGTGCCCATGTCTGCGGAAGTACCCATGGGCGCGGCACGAAAGCACACACCGGTCCCAGGGTTCACCGGAAGTTTCAGAAATCGAAGCCGAGTTGGCCCCCGTCTTCCAACGTTTCCGGTGCGGCGGCCACCCGGAACTTCTTGAGATGCCGCCACCGGGGCAGCGCGTCGAGGTAGGACCACGAGAGCCGGTGGTGCTCCGTCGGCCCCCGCTCCTCCAGCGCCGCCCGGTGCACGGGCGAGGGATAACCGGCGTTGTCGGCGAAGGCGTACGGCGCGTACTCGGCCGATCCTTCGGCCAGTTCGGCCATCATCGCGTCCCTGCGCACCTTGGCGAGCACCGAAGCCGCCGCCACCGAGACGCAGGACTGGTCGCCCTTGATGACCGTACGGACCTGCCACGGCCCGCCGAGATAGTCGTGCTTGCCGTCGAGGATCACCGCGTGGGGCCGTATCGGCAGAGCTTCCAGGGCGCGTACGGCGGCGAGCCGCAGCGACGCCGTCATCCCGAGGTCGTCGATCTCCTCCGGAGAGGCGTGCCCGATGGCGTGCGCCGTGACCCAGCCGTCGAGCTGACCGGCCAGCGCCGTACGGCGTTTGGGGGTGAGCAGCTTGGAGTCGGTGAGTCCGGTCGGCGGCCTGCGCAGGCCGGTGACCGCCGCGCACACCGTCACGGGACCGGCCCACGCTCCGCGTCCGACCTCGTCGACGCCGGCGATCACGGTGGCGTCGGTGGTGGCGCGGAGCGAGCGCTCGACGGTGTGGGTGGGTGGTTCGTACGGCATGACGCCAGCAAGATTACGCCGCCCCGACGCCGCGCGACAGCCCGGGTGCGGTCAGCCGGACGGCAGCCGCAGCAGCGGCATCATGACCTTGTCGATGACCTCGGCGATCTCGACGTCGGCCCAGTCACTCGCGCATACCTTCGTCCGGTACATCATCAGGGCGGGGATGACGTCGTAGACCATCGCGTCGGCCGCGTCGGAGCGGACCTCACCCCGCGCGATCCCCCGGCGGACCACCTCGCCGAAGAGCCGCGTCGACGGCTCGATGACACTGCTGATGATCAGCTCGTGGAAACGCTCGGCGCTCGACCCGTCGCACTCGTGCAGTACGGCGCGCAGCGCGGCGCCGGTACGCGAGTACATCCCCTCCCGGATGGCCGCGCACAGTTCGTACAGATCGGCGCGGACACTGCCGAGGTCGGGCGGCTCCTCCATCGCCGGCAGCCCGTCCCGCAGGGCCTCGACGACGAGATCCTCCTTGGACGGCCAGCGGCGGTAGACGGCGGCCTTGCCCGTCTGCGCGGCCGCTGCGACGCCTTCCATGGTCAGGCCGTTCCAGCCGACCGTACTCAACTGCTCCAACGCGGCGTCGAGGATCGCGCGTTCCAGCACGGGCCCTCGGCGGCGCAACGACACCTGCTGCGGCCGAGCGGTGGCCGCAGAGTGCGAAGAAACCATCAGTAACTCTCCATCGGGGCGACACTCCGGACGGCAGCTACAGTGAACGCTTGCGTTCTCTGTTGGGGACTCACTACCGTAGTCGAGGACAGTGAACGGGCACGTTCACTAACTCACTTGTGGGGGATCCAACAGTGACGACAACCTCTCAACTCGAAACAGCGAACAGAGAACCGGGCGCCGCCCGTCGGAGCGGGCGCCCTGGGATCGCCCTCGCCGTCATCGCAGCCTGTCAGCTCATGGTCGTACTCGACTCGACGATTGTGAACATCGCGCTACCGCATATTCAAGACGCACTCAGCTTCTCCACCGCCGACCTGTCCTGGGTGGTCAGCGCCTACACCCTCACCTTCGGCGGAATGCTGCTGCTGGGCGGCAGGGCCGGCGACATCCTCGGCCGCCGCCGGGTGTTCATGACCGGCATCCTGCTCTTCACGCTGGCCTCGCTCCTCGGCGGCTTTGCCCAGGAGCCGTGGCAACTGCTCGCCGCCCGCGCGCTCCAGGGAGTCGGTGGCGCGATCGCCTCACCCACCTCACTGGCGCTGGTCACCACCACCTTCCCCGAAGGCCCCGAACGCAACAGGGCCTTCGCCGTCTTCGCCGCCGTCTCGGCCGGCGGCGGCGCGATCGGCCTGCTGGCCGGCGGCATGCTCACCGAGTGGCTGAACTGGCGCTGGGTGCTGTTCGTGAACGTGCCGATCGGCGTGCTCATCGCCGTACTCGCACCGATCTACATCACCGAGTCGAAGCGCCATCCGGGCCGGTTCGACTTCTCCGGGGCCGCGACCTCGACCCTGGGCATGGCCTCGCTGGTCTACGGCTTCATCCGGGCGTCGGAGGACGGCTGGCGGGACTCGCTCACCATCACGTCGTTCGTGGCCGCCGTCGTCCTGCTCGCCGCCTTCGCCCTCATCGAGTCGCGCGCGAAGGAACCCATCGTCCCGCTGCGGATGTTCGCCGACCGCAACCGTTCGGGCTCCTACGTGATCATGCTGTGCCTCGCGGCCGCGATGTTCGGGATGTTCTTCTTCATCGTGCAGTTCGTCCAGAACGTGCTCGGCTACACCCCGATCCAGTCCGGGCTCGCCTTCCTGCCGGTGACCGTCGCGATCGTCGTGGGCGCCGGACTGTCGCAGCGGCTGCTGCCGGTGCTCGGCCCCAAGCCGTTCATGGTGACCGGTGCGGCCCTGACCGGCCTCGGCCTGTTCTGGCAGACGCAGATCACGCCGGACAGCTCGTACCTCGGCGGGGTGCTCGGCCCGCTCATGGTCTTCGGCCTCGGCATGGGGCTCAACTTCGTCACCCTCACCCTGACCGCGGTGTCCGGTGTCGCCCAGCACGAGGCGGGCGCGGCCTCCAGCCTGCTGAACGCGAGCCAGCAGGTGGGCGGTTCGCTGGGCCTGTCGATCCTGGTGACCGTGTTCGGCACGGCGAGCAGGGACGAGGCCAAGAAGGTGCTGCCGGACTTCATGGCGCACGCGAGTCCGCAGGAGAAGGCGCAGCTCGCCAAGACCCAGCAGCTGCCGGGCCATTGGGGCCATGAAGTGCTCACCCAGAGCATCTCCAGCGCGTTCCTGGCCGCCGTGGCGATGGCGGGCGTCGCCCTGCTGACGGCCCTCCTGGTGGTCCGCGTACGCAAGAGCGACCTGGAGGCCCTGAGCGGCAAGGCCGAAGCGGTGGGCCCCGCGGCCTGAGCACCGCGCGCCGCTCGCCACGGGGGGCGGGCGGACGACGCCCCGAGGTACGGGACGGACGGCGGGTCCGTCCCGTACCTCGGGGCGTCGCCGGTCACCCTGACCGGCCCGTTCCCGGTCACTCCATGGTCAACTGGTGACGCCGTACGGCTCCGGGACGCGCCAGCGTTCGAATTCCTTGTCGAGCGTGTACCGGCCGTCCGGACCGAGCAGCAGGGTCCTGGTCTCGGCGTTGCGCGGGTTCGACAGCGATTCGAACTCGGCCACCGACCAGTGGAACCAGCGCATGCAGAACAGACGCATGGTGAGCCCGTGGGTCACCAGCAGCACGTTGGGCGGCGAGTCCGGCTCCTCGAAGCTGCGGTGCAGGCTCTCCAGGAACGCGCCGACCCGGTCGTACACGTCGGCACCCGACTCTCCCTGCGGGAAGCGGTAGAAGAAGTGCCCGTACGCGTCGCGGTACGTCTTCTGCAGCCGTACGTCGTCGCGGTCCTGCCAGTTCCCCCAGTCCTGCTCCCGTAGCCGGGGCTCCTCACGGACCCGTACCAGCGCCGGGTCGAGCCCGAACGCGTGGAAGGTGTCATGGGTGCGGCGGTACGGCGAGACGTACGCGCTGACCGGCGTCGCGCCGAACATCCGGCGCAGCCGCACGCCGGTCTCCTCGGCCTGCCGGCGCCCGGCGGGGGTCAGTCTCAGGGCATGGTCGGGTTCCCGTTCGTACACCGAGTCGTCGGCATTGCCTTCGGACTCGCCGTGCCGGACGAGGACGATGCGTCGCGGTCGTGCCATACCCCCGACCTTAGATCGTCCTGCGGTAGGGCGATTGTCATACCGTCCAGGAGGGTTCCAGCTCGACGATGTCCCCGGCCAGCGCGGCCACGTCGGTGGCGGTCTGGGCGCGCAGTGTCAGCCGCTCCACCCGCTCGATGCGGTACTTCCCGTGCTCGGCCGCCGACTGCCACATGGACAGCACCAGGAACTCGTTGCCCGGCGCCTCCCCGAACAACCCGCGCAGCATGCCGGGCGAGCCGGCCATCGCGGGATTCCACACCTTCTCCTGCATCAGCGCGAAGTGCTCGACCCGGTCCTCGTGCACCTTGCTGTGCGCGACCCGCACCACGTCCGCGTCGGTGAACCTCGGCTCGAAGCCGGTCTTCACGTCGAAGCGGTGGTCGAACAGCTTGGACTGGCTGTCCTTGTACGTCCCCGACTGCGCGGCCGCGAGCCGGTCATGGGCGCGCGCCATGAACGAGTCGTAGAACGCACGGCTCTCCCAGAAGGTGAAGACGTGGGCCACGCCCGGCCGTACCCTGCTCCATCCTCCGCCCTGCCCCCTGAACCCCGGTTCGCCGAGCAACCCCGCCCATTTCCGCTGTCCGCGTTCAAAACCTCGACGGTCGACCACGGTGCAGCGAATCCACTTGACCAGCACCGCGCCATCGTACGGGGCCCGGGCGTGGCGCGGGTCACTGTCCGGTTCACGTCACGCACCCCCGGCGGCGAACGGAAACCGGCCAACCTGGCGGCCGGGAGACCCTGGGCCCTCTGCGTTGTCGGTGGCCCGGTCTAGCCTGGCAATCAAGGCTGGGAACACGGCCCGTCGCGGGAGGGCGAAGACTGATGAGCAACCTCAACAAAGGGGTGTCCAAGGCCGAGGTCACACTGAAATGGGATCCGAGCCCGCTCGGGCAGCCGGCCCATGACCTGGACCTCGTCGCCGGGACGTTCACCTCGGACGACCCGCGTGGCAACCCCGCCTACCTGGTGTTCTTCGGCAGCCGGTCGCCGGACGGCACGATCACACTGAACCGGGACAGCAAGGACGGCGTCGGTTTCGGCACCGACGAGGACATGACACTGGAGCTGGACCGACTGGGGGACTCGTTCACCCGTGTCGTGGTGGGTGTGGCCATACAACAGCGCGACGGCGAGCTGACGTTCGGCGAGATAACCAACCCCTCCGTGCGGGTGCTGGAGGGGTACAACGAGCTGGCGGCGTACGACTTCGCCGATGTCCCGGAGGCCACAGCGGCGACGTTCGCCGAATTCAGCCGCGAGCCCGGCGGGGTCTGGGTGTTCCGCCCGGCCGTCCACGCGTTCGACGACACGGACCCGCAGTCCTTCGGCCGGCTGATGGGCCGCGTCTGACGGCGGCGCTGCGCACGAGCACGGCAGCGGCCCCCGCCGGACGTCTTCACGTCCGGCGGGGGCCGCTGTGCAGGTCAGCCGCTGTGCAGCGGCAGCCGGTGTGCGGGCTCAGCTGCAACCGCTGGTGGAGCCGCAGCCCTCGCAGATGTAGCAGGACCCGGCCCGCTGCATCTTCGTACCGCAGGAGAAGCACAGCGGTGCGTCGGCGCTGATGCCGAGCTGCATCTCGACGAGCTCCGCCGAGGTGTGGGCCTCCTGCGGGGCCGGTGTCATCGCCGGGACCGAGGGCGTCGTCGCGACCGCCTTCAGCGCGGGCTCCTGCCGCCGGGGGGCGGACTGGGCCAGGCTGTCGGCGTCCAGACCGGCGTCACCTTCGAGCCCGTCGTCCGGCTGCTCGTACGAGCCGGTGTCCAGGTGGCGCTGGCGCTCGTCGGCCGAGTGGATACCGAGCGCGGAGCGCGTCTCGAAGGGCAGGAAGTCCAGCGCGAGGCGGCGGAAGATGTAGTCGACGATCGACTGCGCCATCCGCACGTCCGGGTCGTCCGTCATACCGGCCGGCTCGAAGCGCATGTTGGTGAACTTCGAGACGTACGTCTCCAGCGGCACGCCGTACTGGAGCCCGACGGAGACGGCGATCGAGAAGGCGTCCATCATGCCCGCGAGGGTCGAGCCCTGCTTGGACATCTTCAGGAAGACCTCGCCCAGACCGTCGTCCGGGTAGGAGTTCGCCGTCATGTAGCCCTCGGCGCCACCCACCGTGAAGGAGGTGGTCAGGCCAGGACGGCCCTTGGGCAGGCGCTTGCGGACCGGGCGGTACTCGATGACCTTCTCCACCGCCTGGCGGATGGTGGACTCGGTCTTCTCCGTGACCTCCTCGGCCGCCTTCTCCTTCTTCTTCGCGGAGAGGGGCTGGCCGACCTTGCAGTTGTCGCGGTAGATCGCGAGCGCCTTGACGCCCATCTTCCACGCCTCGAAGTAGACCTCTTCGACGTCCTCGACGGTCGCCGTCTCCGGCAGGTTGACCGTCTTGGACAGCGCGCCGGAGATCCACGGCTGGATGGCCGCCATCATCCGGACGTGGCCCATGGCCGAGATGGACCGCTCGCCCATGGCGCAGTCGAACACCGAGTAGTGCTCGGTCTTCAGGCCGGGCGCGTCGATCACATTGCCGTGCTCGGCGATGTGGGCGACGACCGCCTCGATCTGCTCCTCCTGGTATCCCAGCCGGCGCAGCGCCTGCGGCACCGTGCCGTTGACGATCTGCATCGAGCCGCCGCCGACGAGCTTCTTGAACTTGACCAGGGCCAGGTCGGGCTCAAGGCCCGTGGTGTCGCAGGACATCGCGAGACCGATGGTGCCGGTCGGGGCGATGACGGACGCCTGCGCGTTGCGGAAGCCGTTCTTCTCGCCGAGCCGCAGCACGTCCTGCCAGGCTTCGGTGGCCGCGGCCCAGACGGGGCTGTCCAGGTCGTCCACGCGGGGCGCGGTGGCGTTGGCGTCGGAGTGCTGCTTCATGACCCGGTTGTGCGGCTCGGCGTTGCGGGCGTAGCCGTCGTACGGGCCGACGACAGCGGCGAGTTCGGCGGAGCGCCGGTACGACGTGCCGGTCATCAGGGAGGTGATGGCGCCGGCCAGCGAGCGGCCGCCGTCCGAGTCGTACGCGTGGCCCGTGGCCATCAGCAGGGCGCCGAGGTTGGCGTAGCCGATGCCGAGCTGGCGGAAGGCGCGGGTGTTCTCGCCGATCTTCTGCGTGGGGAAGTCGGCGAAGCAGATGGAGATGTCCATCGCGGTGATGACCAGCTCGACGACCTTGGCGAACCGGTCCACCTCGAAGGACTGGTGGCCCTTGCCGTCGTCCTTGAGGAACTTCATCAGGTTCAGCGAGGCCAGGTTGCACGAGGTGTTGTCCAGGTGCATGTACTCACTGCACGGGTTCGAGCCGTTGATCCGGCCGGACTCGGGGCAGGTGTGCCAGCGGTTGATCGTGTCGTCGTACTGGATGCCGGGGTCGGCGCACGCCCACGCGGCCTCCGCCATCCTGCGGAAGAGGGACTTGGCCTCGACCTCTTCGATGACCTCGCCGGTCATCCGGGCCTTCAGACCGAACTTGGCGCCGTTCTCGACGGCGTGCATGAACTCGTCGTTCACCCGGACCGAGTTGTTGGCGTTCTGGTACTGGACGGACGTGATGTCGTCGCCGCCCAGGTCCATGTCGAAGCCCGCGTCACGCAGCGCGCGGATCTTCTCCTCTTCCTTGACCTTGGTCTGGATGAAGTCCTCGATGTCGGGGTGGTCGACGTCGAGGATGACCATCTTGGCCGCACGGCGGGTGGCGCCGCCCGACTTGATCGTGCCGGCGGAGGCGTCCGCACCACGCATGAAGGAGACCGGGCCCGACGCGTTGCCGCCGGAGGAGAGCAGTTCCTTGGAGGAGCGGATCCGGGAGAGGTTCAGGCCGGCGCCCGAGCCGCCCTTGAAGATCATCCCCTCTTCCTTGTACCAGTCGAGGATCGAGTCCATCGAGTCGTCGACCGACAGGATGAAGCAGGCGGAGACCTGCTGCGGCTGCGGGGTGCCGACGTTGAACCACACCGGTGAGTTGAAGCTGAAGATCTGGTGCAGCAGCGCGTACGCCAGCTCGTGCTCGAAGATCTCGGCGTCGGCGGGCGAGGCGAAGTAGTGGAAGTCCTCGCCGGCCTTGCGGTACGTCCGCACGATGCGGTCGATGAGCTGCCGCAGACCCGTCTCGCGCTGCGGGGTGCCGACGGCGCCCCTGAAATACTTGCTGGTGACGATGTTGACCGCGTTCAGCGACCAGAAGTCGGGGAACTCGACGCCACGCTGCTCGAAGTTGACCGAGCCGTCGCGCCAGTTGGTCATGACGACGTCACGGCGCTCCCAGGCCACCTCGTCGTACGGATGCACTCCGGGCGTGGTGTGGATCCGCTCGATCCGCAGACCCTTGCCTACCTTGGCGCCCTTGGTCCGGGAGCCTCGTGCCGGGCCGCTCGTCGTCTGTGTCATGCCGCCTCCATATACGTACAAAAACGCCCTGAAGTGCCATGTTCTTCCCGTGGCACGTCATGTCTGTGCTGCCCTCGGACGCGACGATGCGTCCGTGGCACGTCCTGGCTGGTCCTGCTCGCCGCGTGAGCGGCCGGTGTGGTGGCCGGCCGGTCAGTCGGCGGCGGTGGCGGGCACGGGGACCTCGGGGTCCTCGCCGGCCGCGCCGTCCTGTGCGTGAGGCCGCTCGCGCAGCTCGCCGATGGCGGCCTCGAAGTCTTCGAGCGAGTTGAAAGCCCGGTACACGGATGCGAAACGCAGATACGCGACGAGGTCGAGTTCCTGCAGGGGGCCGAGTATGGCCAGACCCACGTCGTGGGTGGTCAGCTCGGCGCTTCCGGTGGCGCGCAGCGCCTCCTCGACCCGCTGGCCGAGCTGGGCGAGCGCGTCCTCGGTGACCGGCCGCCCCTGGCACGCCTTGCGCACGCCGGAGATGACCTTGGTACGGCTGAAGGGTTCGGTCACGCCGCTGCGCTTGATGACCATCAGCGAAGCGGTCTCCACCGTCGTGAACCGGCGGGAGCAGTCGGGGCACTGCCGACGGCGCCGGATCGACGTCCCGTCGTCCGTGGTGCGACTGTCGACGACGCGGCTGTCGGGGTGCCTGCAGAAGGGACAGTGCATGGTTCCCTTTCCCTCCCTCGCAGCATGGCTGAATAGCCTCGTCAGAGGCCGGAAACAGCCCCTCGAAGCAACCCCCAGCATAGGCGATGGCCTCGGTCGGGAAAGACCCGGGACCACAACTTCTGGGTGGCTGAGATAATCCAACCACTAGATCTGGTGTCTGCGCGCACCATACGCCTCTACGCGTGTCGCGCGTCGTAGGCGTACCGGCGGGTCTCACCGACCGGCCATGAGAGTACGGGAAGGGCGCGTCGCCACCGCTCGCGGACCGCCGGGCGATACGGTGACGACGGCGACGGCGACATGTGCACAGCCACCCGCATGGCCGGTCCATACACCCAGGCACAGACCTACGTAGGGCTCTCCATAATTTTTCACTCGAACGTGTGTTTGGCGCAACCTTTCGAAAGCTACTACCGTTGTCCAGCTAGGGAGAACACATTCGAGAGGGGCCGACGTGACCACCACCGCAGACAGTGCCACCATCACTGCCCAGGACCGCTCCCAGAGCCGACTCGAGCCGGTGCATGCCATGAATGACGCAGTCACGAACCCGGACGGCGCGAAGCCCGCGCGCTCGCTGCCCGGACGACCTCCTGGAATCAGGGCGGACAGCTCCGGTCTCACCGACCGGCAGCGCAGGGTCATCGAGGTCATCCGCGACTCCGTGCAGCGGCGCGGATACCCGCCGTCGATGCGGGAGATCGGTCAAGCGGTCGGCCTTTCGAGCACGTCGTCGGTGGCCCATCAGCTGATGGCCCTGGAGCGCAAGGGCTTCCTGCGCCGCGACCCGCACCGGCCCCGGGCGTACGAGGTCCGTGGCTCCGACCAGCCGAGCACCCAGCAGACCGATACGACGGGCAAGCCGGCCGCTTCGTACGTGCCGCTGGTCGGCCGGATCGCGGCCGGCGGACCGATCCTCGCCGAGGAGTCCGTCGAGGACGTCTTCCCGCTCCCCCGCCAACTGGTGGGTGACGGCGAGCTGTTCGTCCTGAAGGTCGTCGGTGACTCGATGATCGAGGCGGCCATCTGTGACGGTGACTGGGTGACGGTCCGCCGCCAGCCCGTCGCCGAGAACGGCGACATCGTCGCGGCGATGCTGGAGGGCGAGGCCACGGTCAAGCGCTTCCGCCGCGAGGACGGCCATGTCTGGCTGCTCCCGCACAACGCCGCGTACCAGCCGATCCCCGGCGACGACGCGACCATCCTCGGCAAGGTGGTGGCGGTCCTGCGCCGCGTGTGACGCTCAGCCGTCACCCATCGGCCTCGACCAGGCCCCGGGATGCCGTACGAGACGGCCCCGGGGCTTTGTTGTGTCCGCCCGGCTCCCCCGCTACCGGCCTTCCTTCTTGGCCAGCTCGTCGATCGCCGCGAGCGAGCGGCGCGCCTGGTTACGGTCCGTGGTGTACCAGAAGTCGGGCAGCGAAGCGCGCAGATAGCTGCCGTAGCGCGCGTTCGCCAGCCTCGGGTCCAGCACGGCCACCACACCGCGGTCGCCGCTCGCCCGGACCAGCCGGCCGGCGCCCTGCGCCATCAGCAGCGCCGCGTGCGTCGCCGCCACGGCCATGAATCCGTTGCCCCCGGCCTCTTCCACGGCCTTCTGGCGCGCGCTCATCAGCGGATCGTCCGGGCGCGGGAACGGAATCCGGTCCATGACCACCAGCTGCGAGCTGGGCCCCGGCACATCGACGCCCTGCCACAGCGAGAGCGTGCCGAACAGACACGTGCCGGGATCGGCGGCGAAGGCCTTGATCAGCTCGCCGAGGGTCTCCTCGCCCTGGAGCAGGATCGGCACGTCCAGCCTGACCCGCAGCTCCTCGGCCGCCGCCTGGGCGGCCCGCATCGAGGAGAAGAGGCCGAGCGTGCGCCCGCCCGCGGCCTCCACCAGCTCCGCCAGCTCGTCCATCATGTCGCCGCGCGAGCCCTCACGGCCCGGCGGGTTCAGATGCCGGGCGACGTACAGGATGCCCTGCTTGGGATAGTCGAACGGCGATCCGACGTCCACGCCCTTCCACTGCGGGACGTCCTCGCCCGCCGTGCCCTCGGGCGCGAGGCCGAGCGAGGCGCCCACACCGTTGAAGTCACCGCCGAGCTTGAGGGTGGCGGAGGTCAGGACGACGGAGCGGTCGGTGAAGAGCTTCTCCCGCAGCAGCCCGGAGACCGAGAGCGGAGCGACCCGCAGGGAGGCGCCGAACCGGTCGTGGCGCTCGTACCAGACGACGTCCCACTCCGAGCCGTTGGCGATCCGCTCGGCCACGCTGTGCACCGCCTCGACCGAGGCCAGCGCCTGCTTGCGCACCACGTCCTCGTCCTGCACGGACTTGTCGCGGGTCGAGCCGAGCGCGGAGAGCACCGTACGGGCCGCGTCGCGCAGCGCCATCAGCGCGTAGCCGAGGTCTTCGGGGATCTCTTCGAGCCGCCCCGGCAGGGCCAGCTCCATCAGCCGCTCGAAGGTCTCCGCCGCCGTCTGCAGCGAGTCGGCCGCCTTCTCGTTGACCAGCTTCGCCGAGCGGCGCACCGCGCGGTTGACCTGTCCGGGGGTCAGCTCGCCGGTGGCGACGCCGGTGACCCGGGAGACCAGCTCATGGCCCTCGTCGACGATCAGCACCTCGTGCTTCGGCAGCACGGGCGCGCCCTCGATGGCGTCGATGGCGAGGAGCGCGTGGTTGGTGACGACGACATCGGCCAGCTTGGCGCGCTCACGCGCCAGCTCGGCGAAGCACTCGGCGCCGTACGCGCATTTCGTCGCCCCCAGGCACTCACGCGACGAGACGGAGACCTGGGCCCAGGCGCGGTCGGAGACGCCCGGTGTCAGCGCGTCGCGGTCGCCGGTCTCGGTCTCGTCCGCCCAGTCCCGCATCCGGAGCAGGTCCTGGCCGAGTTTGCTGGTGGGCGCCGCTGCCTCGAACTGGTCGAAGAGCGCGTCCTCCTCGTCCTGCGGCATGCCTTCGTTGAGGCGGTGCAGACAGAGGTAGTTGGAGCGGCCCTTGAGCATCGCGTACTCGGGGCGGCGGCGCAGCAGCGGGTGGAGCGCGTCGACCGTACGCGGCAGGTCGCGCTCCACGAGCTGGCGCTGGAGCGCGAGCGTCGCCGTGGCCACCACCACCCGCTCGCCGTGGGCCAGGGCGGGCACCAGATAGCCGAGGGACTTGCCCGTGCCGGTGCCGGCCTGGACCAGCAGGTGGGAAGGGGTGTCGATGGCCTCCGCGACGGCCTCGGCCATGGTGACCTGGCCGGGCCGCTCCACGCCGCCTACGGCGGTCACGGCGGCGTGGAGGAGCTCAGGGAGTGATGGCTTCGTCATAGCCCGACCACCCTACGGGTCGCCACTGACAACGACGCCCACGCTCCGCTCCGTCAGGGTGCCGGCGGCCCGGCCAGCGGGTTGGCGACGGTGCCGTGCACGGCGGCGTGCGGGCGCTCCGTGCGGTCCCGGTAGCCGTCGAGGTGGAGCCGGTTGCGGTTGAGGCACAGCCGCTCGATCCGGGGGGTGAGCAGGTCGAACGTCTCGAAGCGCTCCTTCAGCTCGGGGAAGCGGGCCTGGTGGCGCAGGATCTCCGCCCGTACGAGCGACCAGAACTCGTCCTCCGGCACGTCCAGTTGCTCCTGGCACAGCGGTGACAGGTAGCGGAACACCCCGACGAAGAGACCGGAATGGATGAACTGGGTGAGGAAGGAGGGCTCTTCGGTGAGGAGGATGTCGCGTACCTCGTCGGGCATGGTGGCGTGCTCGGGCAGCGGCTGGGCGCTCACGTTGACGTCGTCCACGAAGTCCTTGATCGCCAGCCGGACCGGCACGTCCCGCTCGTCGAAGACGACGATGGCGTTCTCGCCGTGCGGCGAGAAGACCGTCCCGTAGCGGTAGAGGAAGTGCAGCAGCGGCGGCAGGAGCGCGGCGAACAGCCGCTGGAGCCAGTCGGACGGGGTGAGTCCCGACCGGGCGATCAGCTCGGTGGTGAGGGCCCGTCCGTGCGGGTCGACCTGGAGCAGCGACGCGAGGGTGCGGGCGCGTTCGCCGGGCGCGAGCAGGCCGGGCAGGGGTTCGCGCCAGATCGCGCCGAGGATCTCCTTGTACTGGTAGGGCACTTCGGGCAGTTGGTCGTACAGGGGGTGTTCGACGGTGACCGAGGCGACCTCGCCGAGCAGGATCACCGCGCACTCGTCGCGCAGATACGGGTCGGCGTCGCGCAGCGAGTGCACCCAGGCGGTGACGGCGGGCGCCGCGAGGGTGCGCCTGGTCGGCAGGCCGCGCCAGACGAGGGTGTTGAGGATGGACAGCGGCAGCTTGACCGTGTGCCGGTCGGGCCTGTCGACGTTCAGGAAGGTCCGGATGGACTGCTGCGGCAGCCGGAGATCGCCGTCGGTGGGGAGCGGGACGATCGCCCCCCGGGCTATGGCGGGGGTGTAGAGCTGGAGCAGGACCTCGTCCCACTGCCAGGGGTGCACGGGCAGGTAGAGGTAGCCGCCGGGGTCGAGGCCGCGCTCGCGCAGGACCGCGTCGAACCGCTCGCGGACGGGCGCGTCGAGTTCGGTGCCGTAGAGCCGGTCCGGTGTGCGGAGCGCGTGCACCCCCCGGTAGGTGGCGAGGGTGGTGCTGACGGCGATCCAAGGCAGCCGGGCGGGCGTACGGGCCTCCGGCGCCCAGCGGGCGGTGTCGGTGGCGGAGAACCCCGCCCGGCCCTTGCTGAGGACGATCCAGGGGTGGCCGGTCTGGTGCCCTTCGAGGTCGGCGTAGCCGAGGTCGGCGAGCCGGCCGGCGGTGAGAGCCGTGTGGTCGAGCCGGGCGTCGGCGGCGAGGGTGGTGGTGAGTTCGCGGACGAGATGGCCCAGGGTCTCGCCGTCGAGTGCGAGCAGTCCGCGCGCGAGGAGCAGGAAGCGCAGCGGGTCGGTGAAGGGCCGGCCCCGGTGTTCGATGCTGTCCGGGGCGACGCGCCAACTGCCGTAGGCGCCGCGGGAGGCGCGGAAGGTGAGGGTGTCTCCGGCGTCGAGCGTGAGGGTGTACTGCTCAGGTCCCGTGGGGTCGGGGACGGGTTGGACGATCTCCTCGTAGGAGAACTCTCCGAGCAGTTTGGCGAGGAGCCGGCCGGCTGCCCGCTCCCAGGTGTCCGGGTTCAGCTCGGGTGGGGAGAAGAGCGGGGAGTCGGAGTCATGGGTGGCAGGGGATGTCGACACGGGGACTCCTCCGGAACGGAACCGATCTGGTTCGAGCGGTGTATATCAGGCAGCGGGGCACTCGGCGGTCCGCGCGCGGACCGTTCAGAGCAGGTCGCGGAGCGCGCGTTCGCGGACCATCAGGGCGGCTCGCTTGTCGGGAAGTTCGACTTCCGCCGAGAAACGGAAACCGGCGTTCAGAAATGCTGCCACGGAGGGGGTGTTGCGTAGGTCCGGTTCGGCAAGGACGCGCGCGCAGCGGGGTCGTTGCTCCAGGATGAGATCGGCGACTGCCCTCAGGAGGGTGGTGCCGACGCCCCGGCCCCTGTCCGTCACGCCGCCGAGGAGCAGATGGATGCCCGTGTCGTGCGGGCGGGACGGATAGTGCCTGGCCAGCGGGTCGAGGTCGGCGCGGTAGATCTCCCAGTAGCTCATGGGGATCCCGCCGAGGACGCCGAGGCAGGGGACGCTGCGTCCGTCGCCGTCGAGTTGGCCGCGCAGATGCGTGGCGGTCACGCCTTCGGAGCCCGCCAGCTCCCAGAAGGCGGCGACCGCGGGGTCGTTCATCCAGCGGGTGATGAGCGTCAGGTCGCGCTCGACGCGTACGGGGACGAGCTGGAAGACGCCGGCGGGGGTGGTGACGGGCCCCCAGCCGGCGAGGGAGTCCAGCAGGTCGTCGTCGAAGGCGCCGGGCGGTGGAGGGGAGGTCACCGGCTCCCCTTCCGCGAACAGGGCGCCGAGTTGGTCGCTCAGCCGCAGGTCGAGGGTGTCGTTCGAGCTGGTTCCGGTGTCGGTGCTCGCATCGGTGGGAGGCACGGTGGCGCTCTCCTCTCGGGCAGTGCGGACGGTTCGTGTTCGGTCAGCGGCGAAGGGGGTTGGTGATGGTGACGTAGACGGACTGGGTGTCGACGGGACCGACGAGTTCGTCGAGGCCGTGCATCCGGGTCAGCAGATTGGCCTTGCAGCGCAGGGTGTCCGCGTCCAGCAGCCGGCCGGGCAGCGGGGACCCGAGGGAGACCGCCCGGGTGAGGAACTGGCGGAAGGCGGCGAGGAGTACGCGCTCGTCGGCGAGCCGCTGCGAGCCGAAGGCCCCGATCAGGCCGAACACGTTGTTGATGGCGAGGTAGTAGGCGAACCGCTCGTCGGTGACCGCGTCGGAGACGAAGGTGTCGCTGACCACGCCGATCCCGGGCAGGCCGCGGTCCAGGTCCGCGCGGCGGGACTCGCGGAAGTAGTAGCCCTGGTTGTCGCGGTAGCGTCCGCCGACGGGCCAGCCCTGCGGGTCGAGCAGGACCAGCGTGTTCTGCTGGTGTGCCTCAAGGGCGATGCCGGCGGCGCCGTCCAGCCAGAGCACCGGCCGTACGACCTGGTCGAGATAGCGCAGGAACCACTCGGCGGCCACGGCTGTCTGCGGGCGGCCGGTACGGGCGGCCAGGCTAGAGATGACGGCGGCCAGCCGTGAGTGGACGCCCGGGTGGCCGGGGTAGGGCCGGGGCGCGGTGAGTCCGGCGATGCAGACGGCGTCGTCGGCCGGGCCGAAGGGGTTGTGGCGCAGCATCACGTCGAGTCCGCCGACCGGTCGGCCGTCCGGGCCGTCCACGGCGAGCCAGGCGGGGTCGCGGACGATGTCGAAGCCGGGGTGGGCCGCCGTCCACCGCGCGGCGAGTCCTGCGCGCAGCAGCCGGTGCACCTCGACGCCCCGGTGGAGCTCCTTGCGGAGGTTCTCCCGGCGGGAGTTGGTGATCCGCAGGCCGAGGGAGAGCTTGAGCATGACCGGCGTGCCGGGGCGGTGCACGGTACGGATGGAGGAGGTGGGATGCCAGGGCGCGCCGTGCGGGCCGAGGTCGTGGAGCAGGCCCGCGCCGAGCATGCGCGCGACGGCGGGACGGTGCGTCAACTCCCGCGCCTGCCAGGGGTGGAGGGGCAGGGCGACGGTGTGGTCGGGGAGCGGTACGTCGCCGAGGAGCCGGGCGGTGAGCCGCTCGGCGGGCACGAGCCTGCCCTGCTCGGTCCAGGCGGAGTCGGTGGCGAGTACGGACCGGTCGACGGCGAACCAGTGCAGGGGGAAGGAGCCGCGCAACTCCGGTGAGTAGATCCGGGCTTCGGTCTCGGAGAGCCCTTCTCTGCTCTTGGGGGTGGGATGGAGGGGGTGGCCGAGGAGCAGCGACTGCTCGGCGGTCAGGAAGAGGTCGGTGTCGGCGGGGGCTTCGGGACGGCGGCGGCGCTCGGCGACGAAGTCGGCCGTGCGGTGCACGGAGTCGGCGACCCTGCCGGCCAGGTCCGCGCCCTGCTGCCGGCCCGACTCACGGGCCAGCAGCGACGCGAGGGTGACGGCCTCCACCTCGGGCGCCCCGGCGGGGGCGCTCTCCAGGGAGGGCAGTCCGAAGCGGTGCCAGCCGGTGGCCGACCAGTACCGGACGGGCGCGAGCAGGGCGGTGCCGCTCATGGTGAGCGGGATGCGCAGCACGTCGCCCTCGGGCCGGGCGAGGTTGTTCTCCCTGGCCCAGCAGCGCAGCAGGTTCTCGACGGCCGCCGCGTCCGCCGCCTGCTGCGGGTCCGGGTGGTCGAGGTGGTCGCCGGCCGGCCGGTCCGCGGCGGTCTCCGCGACGGACCCGCGCAGCTCGTCGGCGGCTCCCGTCTGCTGCCGTGGCACCGTGGCCGACTCGACGGTGAGGGGGGTGTGCGCCGGCACATCGGGAACGGGTGTGGGGTTCACGGAGGGCTTCCTTGTATGGGGGTCCGGGGTCACGGGGTCAGTACGAGGATCCGGTCCGAGTCCGGCGGAGCGCGGAACGCTCGGCGGCGGCCAGGGCGTCGGCGAAGCGGTCGAGGACGGCCACGGCCTGTTCGTCGGTGATGGTGAGCGGAGGGAGCAACCGTACGACGGCGCTGTGGCGTCCGCCGAGTTCGACGATGAGTCCACGGCTCAGGCACTCCCGCTGGATCTCGGCGGCCAGACCGGGATCCGTCGGGGCGGGGGTGGTGCCGTCGGGCTCGGGGGCGACGATCTCGACGCCCATCATCAGCCCCCGGCCCCGTACGTCCCCGACGCAGGGGTGCCGGCCCGCGAGTTGCCGCAGTTGGCCGAGCATCCGGTCGCCGAGCTGCGCGGCGCGCCGGGCGAGTCCGTTCTCCCGTACGTAGGCGAGGGTGGCCGTGCCCGCCGCCATCGCCAGTTGGTTGCCCCGGAAGGTGCCCGCGTGGGCTCCCGGCGGCCAGCAGTCCAGGTCCGAGTGGTAGACGATCACGGCGAGCGGGAGGGAGCCGCCGATGGCCTTGGAGAGCACCATGACGTCCGGGGTGATCCCACTGTGCTCCACCGCCCAGAAGGTACCCGTCCGTCCGACGCCTGTCTGCACCTCGTCGGCGATCAAGGGAATGCCCCGGTCCTCGGTGATCCGGCGCATCCGGCGCAGCCAGCCGTCCGGGGCCGGTACCACCCCGCCCTCGCCCTGCACCGGCTCGACGATCATGCCGGCCGGGGCCGGCACTCCCCCCTTGGGGTCGTCGAGCAGGTTCTCGGTCCAGCGGGCGGCCAGTTCGGCGCCGCGCTCGCCGCCGACGCCGAACGGGCAGCGGTAGTCCTGCGGGAACGGCAGCCGGGTCACCTGGACGTCCCGGGCGCCGCCCGAAGCGGCCAGGGCTCCGCTGGTCATGCCGTGGTACGCCCCGGTGAAGGCGAGCAGCCCGTTACGGCCGGTCGCGGTCCTGACGAGGGTGAGGGCCGCCTCGACGGCGTCGGTGCCTGCGGGGCCGCAGAACTGCACCTTGGCGTGGTCGGCGAACTTACCCGGCAGGGTGGCGAAGAGTTCGGAGGTGAAGGCGTCCTTGACGGGGGTGGCGAGGTCCAGGACGTGCAACGGGGCGCCCGAGTCGAGGACTTTGCGGATCGCCTCCAGGACCACGGGGTGGTTGTGCCCGAGGGCCAGGGTGCCCGCTCCGGACAGACAGTCCAAGTAGCGGCGCCCGTCGGCCCCTTCGATCGTCAGCCCCCTGGCCCGCACCGGCACGATCGGCAGGGACCGCGCGTAGGTGCGGGCCGCCGACTCGCGTTGGGCCTGGCGGCGGAGAATGCCTTCGTGTGCGACGGTCGGTGCCACCGGCGCGGGTTCGGTCACGGCCACGGCTTGTCGGTCCTCCCGTTGTCACAGTTGCGTTGCACGTCAGTACGGCGCTCGACCGCCGAGCGTTCGACGGGGAACGCTGACCGGTGTCCTCCGTTCGTACCAACGACACCGGATCCCGGGGATCACGGGTCGTCCGAAGATCGTTGCGGCCCGGAACCACGGACCTGCTGTGAAAGGTCCCTCCCGGGACCGGCATAGTGGTGGACCGCGTCCTGGCCCCGCGACCGTGAGCGAGGATGCGTCAACTGTTCCATTCGCGCCATCAGTTCTGTACCGAAGTCCCAGGGGGATCACGTCATGCGACCCATTCGTCCGATGCTTGCCGCGGCTTCAGTCGCCGCGGTACTCGCTCTGACCGCCACGGCCTGCGGGCCGGGCGACGACGACGCGAGCGACAAGCCGAGTGCCGCGCCCAGCAGTTCGTCCGACGGCAAGGTGAAGATCCCGGACGACCTGAAGGAGCGGCTGAAGGCCCGCGGGATAGACCTCGACAAGTGGCGGGGCGGCGAGTGGAAGAACTGGGACAAGGACAAGTGGCTGCGTGAGGCGAGGGACTACATCAACCCGATCATCGCGGGACTGTGGGACCAGGACCGGATGCGCGAGGCGGACAAGCCGCCGGAGACGCCCGTCCCCAACGACATCTCGGGTGACCAGGGTGTCACCGACCCGACGCCCGAGCCGGTCAACGCCCGCGCGGTGAAGGCGCCTTACGCCGACAGCGCCCCCGCTTCCGGCAAGCTGTTCTTCGACGGGCCCGAGGGTTCGATGGTCTGCTCGGCGACCGTGGTCGAGGACCCGGCGCACCCGGGCAAGTCCAACTTGGTCTGGACGGCGGGCCATTGCGTCCACGCGGGCAAGGCGGGCGGCTGGTACCGCAACCTCGCCTTCGTGCCGGCGTACAACAACAAGGGTCTGTCGACCGACGCGTTGCAGAACGCGCCCAAGGAAGAAGTCGCGCCCGACGGCGTGTGGTGGGCGGACTGGGCGCAGACCTCGGACCAGTGGATCGCGCAGGGCGCGTCGAGCGGCGGGCTCGGCGCTCCGTACGACTACGCGGTGCTCCATGTCACCCCGGAGAAGGGCGGCAGCGGCAAGTCCCTGGAGGAGACGGTCGGTTCGGCCCTGCCGGTGAACTTCAACGCACCGGCCACACCCAAGATCGCCGACCTGACGGCGACCGGCTACCCGGCGGCTCCGCCCTTCGACGGCCAGAAGCTCTACCAGTGCGAGGCCCGGCCCGGCCGGCTCTCGCTGAACGAGTCCGACCCGACGATGTACCGCGTCGGCTGCACCATGACGGGCGGCTCCTCCGGCGGCGGCTGGGTCGCGAAGGGCTCCGACGGCAAGCCCGCGCTGGTCTCCAACACCTCCATCGGCCCGGTGACCTCCGGCTGGCTGGCGGGCCCCCGCCTCGGTGACGTGGCCAAGGGCGTCTACGACGGCGTCAGCAAGAAGTTCGCAGGCCAGTGAGCAACGGACCGGTGAGCCCAGTCCGGTGAGTCCGGACCGGTGAGCCGGTGCACGTCAGGACGAAGGCCCGTCCCCTCGGTCGAGGGGACGGGCCTTCGTTTGCTTCTCGATCAGGTGGCAGCCGGTACGGCGACCGGGGCGTACGGCGCGAGCGCCGCAGCCAGCTCCTCATGGACCTGGGCCTTGAGCTGCGTGCCCTCCGGGGTGTGCTCCTCGGACAGCACCTCGCCCTCGGCGTGGATCCGCGAGACCAGCCCGCCGTGCGTGTACGGCACGAGCACCTCGACCTCGACCTGCGGCCTCGGCAGCTCCATGTCGAGCAGCGCGAGCAGCTCGGCGATGCCCTGTCCGGTGCGCGCCGACACGGCGATGGCGTGGCGCTCGGCGCTCAGCAGCCGCTGGAGCACCACCGGATCGGCCGCGTCGGCCTTGTTGATCACCACGATCTCGCGGACATTGACCGCGCCCACGTCGCGTACGACCTCGCGCACGGCGGCCAGCTGCTCCTCCGGTGCGGGATGCGAGCCGTCGACCACGTGCAGGATCAGGTCGGAGTCACCGACCTCCTCCATCGTGGAGCGGAACGCCTCGACCAGGTGGTGCGGCAGGTGCCGGACGAAGCCGACCGTGTCGGTCAGCGTGTAGAGCCGCCCGCCGGGTGTCTCGGCCCGGCGCACGGTCGGGTCCAGGGTGGCGAACAGCGCGTTCTCCACCAGGACACCCGCGCCGGTGAGCCGGTTGAGCAGGGACGACTTGCCCGCGTTGGTGTATCCGGCGATCGCGACCGACGGCACCTTGTGGCGGCGCCGCTCCTGCCGCTTGATCTCGCGGCCGGTCTTCATCTCCGCGATCTCCCGGCGCATCTTCGCCATCTTCTCGCGGATCCGCCGCCGGTCCGTCTCGATCTTGGTCTCACCGGGACCGCGTGTGGCCATGCCGCCACCGCCGCCGCCACCCATCTGCCGGGACAGCGACTGACCCCAGCCGCGCAGTCGCGGCAGCATGTACTGCATCTGCGCGAGCGCGACCTGCGCCTTGCCCTCACGGGACTTGGCGTGCTGGGCGAAGATGTCGAGGATCAGGGCGGTCCTGTCGACCACCTTGACCTTGACGACGTCTTCGAGGTGGATGAGCTGGCCGGGGCTGAGTTCACCGTCGCACACGACGGTGTCGGCGCCGGTCTCCAGGACGATGTCCCGCAGCTCGTTCGCCTTGCCGGAGCCGATGTACGTCGCGGCGTCCGGCTTGTCGCGGCGCTGGACGACACCGTCCAGCACGAGCGCACCGGCCGTCTCGGCGAGGGCGGCGAGCTCCGCGAGGGAGTTCTCCGCGTCCTGCGCCGTTCCCGACGTCCACACACCGACGAGCACCACGCGTTCGAGGCGGAGCTGGCGGTATTCGACCTCGGTGACGTCTTCGAGCTCGGTGGAGAGGCCGGCCACACGTCGCAGGGCGGCCCGGTCGGAACGGTCGAACTGGTCGCCGTCCCGCTCTCCGTCGATCTCGTGGCTCCAGGCGACGTCCTCTTCCATCAGGGCGTTCGCCCGAAGGCTGTCCGTGCGGGGATCCGTATTGCTGGCATCCGCGAAGCTCTGCGCGTCCTGGGAAGGGGAAGAAGAGGAGGTCATTTGATCCTTACGTCGAAATCAGAAACTACTGCTACAACCGTCACAACGCGTGACGGCCCGGATTGATTCCCGGCCGTACTGCCTTCCGGCCGCGTCGCCGACCCGTTGATGGTGACACGGCGGGACCCGGTCGTCACATGGGTTTCACGCACCGTTCTCGGCGGGTGGCCGGCTGTGCCAGTCCGGGTGTCCCGGCATGGGCGGGGTCTTCGTCCCGTACAGCCACGCCTGGAAGAAGCCGGACAGATCACGCCCGGCGACCTCCGAGGCCAGCCGCACGAAGTCGGCCGTGGTCGCGTTGCCGTCCTGGTGCTCGCGGACCCACTCGCGCTCCAGCCGGGAGAAGGCGTCCGTACCGATCTCCTCGCGCAGCGCGTAGAGGACCAGCGCACTGCCGTCGTACACGACCGGGCGGAACAGGCTGATCTGCTGTCCCGGCACCGGCGGCGCGGGCGCCGCAGGCGGGCCGCCGGCCGCCCGCCAGCCGTCGGAGAGGGCGTACGCGTCCTTCATCCGCGTCTCCATCGGCTTCTTGGCGTGCTCCTGCGCGTACAGCGCCTCGTACCAGGTGGCGTGCCCCTCGTTGAGCCACACGTCGGACCAGCTGTGCGGCGAGACGCTGTCGCCGAACCACTGGTGGGACAGCTCGTGGACCATGACCGACTCGACGTACCACGCGGGGTACTCGGGGCGGGTGAACAGCGAGCGCTCGAAGAGCGACAGCGTCTGGGTCTCCAGCTCGAAGCCGGTGTCGGCGCCGGCGATCAGCACCCCGTACGTCTCGAAGGGGTACGGGCCGATCTTCGACTCCAGCCAGCGGATCTGGTCCGGTGTCTTCGCCAGCCAGGGCTCCAGCTTCGCCTTGTCGGCCGCCGGCACCACGTCCCGTACGGGCAGGCCGTCCGGGCCTTCCCTGTGCAGGACGGCCGAGCCGCCGATGGAGACCTGGGCCAGCTCCGAGGCCATGGGGTGGCTGGTGCGGTACGTCCAGGTGGTGCTCGCGCCGTGGCGGCGGCTGTCCACGGGCAGTCCGTTGGCGACGACCGTCAGCTTCTGCGGCGCCGTGACGTGGAAGGTGTAGTACGCCTTGTCCGCCGGGTGGTCGTTGCTCGGGAAGACCCGGTGGGCGGCGTTCGCCTGATTGGCCATCACCAGACCGTCGGTGGTGCGCACCCAGCCGCCGGCCGTGCCGGTCGGATCGCTGGTGTGACCGACCGTGACCCACATCCGGGCGCCGGCCTCGACGGGCTCCGCCGGGGTGACGACCAGGTCCTCGCCCGCCGTCTCGAACTGCGCGGGTGCGCCGTTGACCTCGACGGAGCGGACGGTGCCGTGGGTGAAGTCGAGGTTGATCCGCTCCAGTCGCTCGGTCGCCACCGCGTGGATCTTGGTGACGGCGTCCAGCGGTTTGGTGTTGTCGCCGCCGTACGTGAAGTCGAGGTCGTAGGAGCGTACGTCGTAGCCGGGATTGCCGAGTTCGGGGAAGAGCGGATCGCCGATGCCCAGCGGCCCCGGCGCCGGCAGGGTCGCGGCGACGAGGGTGGCGGAGGCGATGGCCAGCAGGGCGGCGCGCAGCCGGCGGGAGGTGAGCAGCATGGACCACCGCTACCAGTGGCCGCCGGGTGCGCGGGGGCGGCGCGCTCCGTTCCCACTCGAAAGGGGCAGCCGGGCGCGCGCCCGGCTGCCGCTCGCCGGCCTGTCTCAGCCGGTCGTCGAGTGCTGCGCCCGGCTGACGTCGTACACGCCCGGTACGTCCCGCATGGCACGCATCAGCCCCGGCAGACTCGCGGCGTCGGGGAGCTGCAGGGTGTACGTGTGCCGTACGCGCTGTCGGCTGGGCGGCTCCACGGTCGCCGAGACGATGCCGGCGCCCGCGGTCGCGATGGCCTCCGTGAGGTCGGCGAGCAGCCGGGGCCGCCCGAAGGACTCCGCGTACAGCGTGACCCGGCACTCCGCCGCGTCCGTCCAGCTCACCTCGACCGGGTTACGGCCTAATGCCTCCATCCGCGCCACGGCGGAGCATTCCACCCGGTGCACGGTGACGGCGCCGCCGCGCACGGCGAAGGCCGTGATCTCGTCGGGCGGTACGGGCGTACAGCACCCGGCGAGCCGTACGGTCGCGTTCGGCAGCCCCACGACGGCGTTGGCGGCGCCGCGCTGGCCGGCGCTCTGGGCGGCCGGCGGGCGGGGAGCGGCGTCGGGGAGTTTCACCGCCTCGGGGTGCGCGGCGAGCCAGCCGTTGATCGCGATCCGGGCGGCCGGGGTCTTGGCGTGGTCGAGCCATTCGGGCGAGGGTCCTGAGGTGGCGTCCTGGGCGAGCAGCAGCTGGACCGTGTCGCCGTCGCTCAGCACGGTGCTCAGCGGCGCGAGCCGGCCGTTGACCCGGGCGCCGAGACAGCCGTGGGCCGCCTCGCCGTGCTGCGCGTACGCGGCGTCCACGCAGGTCGCGCCGGCCGGCAGTCCGAGCATGCCGCCCTCGGCGCGGAAGACGGTGATCTCCCGGTCCTGCGCCAGGTCGTCGCGGAGCGTCGTCCAGAACGTGTCGGGGTCGGTCGCCGCCTCCTGCCACTCCAGCAGCCGGGAGAGCCAGCCCGGCCTGGTGGGGTCGGCGCGCTCGCCGGCCGGCTCCTCGGCCGCTTCGACCGAGGCGTACGGGTTGCCGAGCGCGACGACACCGGCCTCGGCGACCTTGTGCATCTGGTGCGTACGGATGAGGACTTCGGCGACCGCGCCGTCGGGTCCCGCGACGGCGGTGTGCAGCGACTGGTACAGGTTGAACTTGGGCGCCGCGATGAAGTCCTTGAACTCGGAGATCACCGGCGTGAAGCAGGTGTGCAGTTCGCCGAGGACCGCGTAACAGTCGGCGTCCTCACCGACCAGCACCAGCAGCCTGCCGAAGTCCGAGCCGCGCAGTTCGCCGCGTTTGAGTTTCGACCGGTGGACGGAGACGAAGTGGCGTGGCCTGACGAGGACTTCGGCGGTGATGCCCGCCTCGCGCAGCGCGCTCCTGACGTCCTCGGAGATGGCGGCGAGCGCGTCGCCCGCCGTCGCGTTGTCCGCGATGAGGGCGCGGGTCTCCTCGTACTCCTCGGGGCGCAGGATCGCGAAGACCAGGTCCTCCAGCTCGGTCTTGAGCGCCTGGACACCGAGCCGTTCGGCGAGCGGGATCAGCACGTCGCGGGTGACCTTGGCGATGCGGGCCTGCTTGTCGGGGCGCATCACCCCGAGCGTGCGCATGTTGTGCAGCCGGTCGGCCAGCTTGATCGACATCACCCGGACGTCGTTGCCGGTGGCGACGAGCATCTTGCGGAAGGTCTCCGGCTCGGCCGCCGCGCCGTAGTCGACCTTCTCCAGCTTGGTCACGCCGTCGACCAGATAACAGACCTCGTCGCCGAACTCCGCCCGCACCTGATCGAGCGTCACTTCCGTGTCCTCGACGGTGTCGTGGAGCAGGGACGCGGTCAGCGTGGTGGTCTCGGCGCCCAGTTCGGCGAGGATCAGCGTCACCGCGAGCGGGTGGGTGATGTACGGGTCGCCGCTCTTGCGGTACTGGCCGCGGTGGGACGCCTCGGCCAGTACGTACGCCTTGTGCAGGACCGCGAGATCGGCGTCGGGATGATGCGCCCGATGGGCCTCGGCGACATGGCCCATGGCGTCGGGCAGCCGGTCTCTGGAGGCAGGGCCGAGCAGGGCGGCCCTGCCGATTCTGCGGAGGTCGATCCTGGGCAGGCCGCGTTTGCGACTGTGGGCACCAGGGCTGGTGGCCTCTGCACTCATGGGCACCTCCGGCAGCTTCGACCGGCGGTGGAGGAGCAGGAGCGCCCTCGGGGCCGGTGCTTGATGCTATCGAGCCCACCACGTGGACCAGACCAGCTCTTGCCCAGCGTGAAACTGATCACCCATTCGAGCGAGTTTCAGGCAATGACCGATTCAAGCCACACCGGGTCGAAGTGCCCTTCGGCGACAATCACGGCGGGCCCGGTCATCTCGATCTCGCCGTCCGTACGCTCGGTGACGACCAGTCGGCCGCCGGGCAGGTCGACGGTGTACGTGACGGGTGCTCCGGTGCTGGCCGGGTCCTGGCCGTCCCTGCGGGCGGCCGCGACGGCCACGGCGCAGGCGCCGGTCCCGCAGGAGCGGGTCTCGCCCGAGCCGCGCTCATGGACGCGCATGGCCACGTGGCGCGGGCCCCTGTCGACGACGAACTCGACGTTGACCCCGTCGGGGTAGGCGGACGCCGGGGTGACGGACGGTGCCGTGTACAGCTCGCCGGCCCGCGTCAGGTCGTCGACGAAGGTGACCGCGTGCGGATTGCCCATGTTGACGTTGCGCGCGGGCCACTCGTGGTCGCCGACCGCGACCCGTACCTCGGTGCCGGGAAGCGTGGCGCTCCCCATCTCGACGGTGATGTCCCCCGTCCCGGCCGCGCCGGAGCCGCCCGCGGTGTCCTTGGCGAGATGGACCCGCTTGACGCCGGCCCGGGTGGCGATCCGCAGATCGCCCGCCTCGACATGGCCCGCCCGCGCGAGGTAGCGCGCGAAGACCCGGATGCCGTTGCCGCACATCTCGGCGACGGACCCGTCGGCGTTGCGGTAGTCCATGAACCAGTCGGCCTCGGCCGCCATGTCCTGCGCCTCGGGGTGCGCGGCGGACCGCACGACATGCAGCAGGCCGTCGCCGCCGACCCCGGCCCTGCGGTCGCAGAGCGTGGCCACGGCGCGGACGGGCAGGTCGATGGCGTTGTCCGGGTCGGGGACGATCACGAAGTCGTTCTCGGTCCCGTGGCCCTTGAGGAAGGCGATCGGGGAGATCTGCGAGGTGCTCACGGCTCCATCGTACGAGCTGGGGCCCGGCGTACGGATCAGCGGAGCCGCGCGACGCGCCAGACCGCGAGGGCGACCACGGCCGCGGCGACCACCAGGTACAGGGCGACGAACCGCCAGTCGGCGCGCTCTCCGGAGGCCCTGGAGGGCAGCCCCGGCCAGGTGTAGCCGACCTTGCGGGCGGCCATCATGCCCCAGCCCGCGGCGCAGCAGCTGATCAGCAGTCCGAGCATCGCGACGACGGCTCCGCCGTCCCCGGTGCCGAAGGCGAGCGGGAAGGCGAACATCAGGGAGCCGACACCGGCGAGCGCCACGATCGGGGCGAGCTGCCAGATCCGGAGCTTGCGCTGCGGGCGCAGCTCCACCTCGACCTCGGGAGCCACGTCCTCCTCGTCAGGACCGTCCGGGCTGAGCCGCGGCGCGTCGTCCTGGGGGCGCCGCGTGTCCTCGGGCCGCTCGGTCGCGGAATCGCTGTTTCGAGGGCCGGCCTCCATCGCCACGCGCCCTCCCAACTCGGACTCCACCTGTCGATCGATGCTCGATGATGGCACGCTCCCGGGCGCCGAATTGACGGCCGGAGCGTCCCGATGCCATCACGTGATCAGGCTGTGACCGCTCGTTCGACCAACGCCAGCGCACGGTCGGGGAGTTCCTCCCGATGCTCGGCTCCGCCGCCCAGCCAGTGCACCCGCGGGTCGCGCCGGAACCAGGAGTCCTGACGCCTCGCGAAGCGCTTGGTGGCGCGTACGGTCTCGGCGCGCGCCTCCTCGTCGGTCGAGTCCCCGGCGAGCGCGGCGAGCACCTGCTGGTAGCCGAGGGCGCGGGAGGCCGTACGCCCTTCTCGCAGGCCGGCCGCTTCCAGCGCGCGCACCTCGTCCACCAGACCCGCCTCCCACATCCGGTCGACCCGCAGGGCGATCCGTGCGTCGAGTTCGGGGCGGGCGACGTCGACCCCGATCTGGAGGGTGTCGTACACGGCGTCATGACCCGGCAGATTGGCGGTGAACGGCTTGCCGGTGATCTCGATCACTTCGAGCGCGCGCACGATCCGGCGGCCGTTGCTGGGCAGGATCGCGCGGCCCGCCTGCGGGTCGGCCGCCGACAGCCTGGCGTGCAGCGCGCCCGAGCCGCGCAGCGTCAGCTCGGCCTCCAGCCTGGCGCGCACCTCGGGGTCGGTGCCGGGGAAGTCCAGGGCGTCGATGGCGCCGCGTACGTAGAGCCCGGAGCCGCCGACGAGTACCGGGGTGCGGCCTGCCGCGAGCAGCCGGTCGATCTCGATCCGGGCCAGCTTCTGGTACTCGGCGACACTGGCGGCTTCCGTGACCTCCCAGATGTCCAGCAGGTGGTGCGGGACACCGGCGCGTTCCTCCGCTGTCAGCTTGGCCGTTCCGATGTCCATTCCGCGGTACAGCTGCATGGAGTCTGCGTTGACTACCTCACCGTCGAGTTGCCGGGCGAGATGAACGCCCAGATCGGACTTGCCTGCCGCGGTGGGACCGACGACGGCGATGACCCGCGGTGCGGGAGCTGCGGTTCTCACCTCCCCAGTCTCGCAAACGCGCGGGCCGCGCCCCACACGCGTTGTCGACGGGGCGGAATTTGCCGGCGGAGCGGAATCCGGCGCCCCTGAGTACGCTGAGAAGGAGATGGGGCGATTGTCCCTGCCAGTTGATGTGCAGTTGATCGAGAGAAGGTGGCCCATGGGCTTCATGGATTCTTTCAAGGCCAAACTCTCGCCGGCCAAGGACAAGGTCTCCGACCTCGCGCAGCAGCACGGGGACAAGATCGGTCAGGGCCTGGACAAGGCCGCCAGGACCGTGGACGAGAAGACCAAGGGCAAGTACAGCGGCAAGATCGAGACCGGCACGGGCAAGGCCAAGGACGCGCTCGACCGGATCTCCCAGAAGGACGACGGCACTCCCCCGCCGCCCGCCGCCTGATTCTCCTCCGCCGCCGGGTGGTCTGCCCGGTCACGACCAGGCGGCCACCAGATATCCGACGCCGTAGGGCGCCTCGTCGTACAGCAGCGCGCCGCCCAGGGCTGTGCCCTCGGCGGCGCCCGCGAGGATCTGCCAGGGCGCCCGGCCCACCGCTTTGAGTTCTTGTGCCAGCTCCGCGTCGAGCGCCGCGAGCGCGGCGATGTCCGCAGCTCCCAGGGCGCGTGCCACCTCCGCGTCGAACCCGGCCGCCCGCTCGTCGAGATAACCCGGCGCCTTGACGGTGCGGCACGCGCTGGCGTCCCCCATCACCAGCAGTGCGGTACGGCCTGGCTGCGCGGCGATGTCCCGTCCGGTCCGCAGGCACCGCTCGGCGGCCAGCGGTTCCCCGACTCCCAGACCCTCGACCGGGGAAGCGGACCAGCGGACACTCTCCAGCAGCCAGGACGCCACCGCGAGGGAAGTGGGCAGCGGGCGCTCACCGGCTGTGCCGCCGGTGGCGCTCCCCAGCGTCACGTCGGCCTCGACGCCGAAGCCGCGGAACGATCCCGTGGTGCCCTGCGGATACGGTCCGCGCTGCGCCTGCTCGGCGGGTCCGACGACCAGCAGCCGGTCGGGGCGGGCGGCTGCCAGCACCCCCAGGGCGTCCGCGCAGCAGGCGCGCAGCGCGTCGAGTTCGGCTGCGGCGCCCGCGGCCACGGCGGGTACGAGCAGCGGCGGACAGGGGCAGACGGCAGCGGCGACCAGCATGTCCCGCACCTTAGACGAGGACCCGGGGCGCCGGGCGAGGAGCCTACGGCTCGACGGAGCAGCCGCCCGTCACGGCGGGCAGCGGCGCCGGTACGCCGACGGTGGGCAGCCCCAGCAGGACACCCGCCGGCTTCTCGCTCGCGGCCGACTCGCGCCGCTCCCAGGCGTCCCCCGCGCGCGTCCTGCGCACCGTGAGCGTCGGGCCCTCGGCCAGCAGGTGGTGCGGGGCCGCGTAGGTGATGTCGACGGTCACCACGTCGCCGGGCCGTACCGGCGCCTCCGGGGCGGTGAAGTGGACCAGCCGGTTGTCGGGGGCGCGGCCGGACAGCCGGTGGGTCGCGCCGTCCTTGCGTCCCTCGCCCTCGGCGACCATCACGTCGACCGTCCGGCCGAGCTGCGTCTTGTTCTGCTCCCAGGAGATCTCCTCCTGGAGGGCGGAGAGCCGCATGTACCGCTCCTGGACGATCTCCTTGGGGATCTGTCCCGGCATGTCGGCCGCCGGCGTGCCGGGCCGCTTGGAGTACTGGAAGGTGAAGGCCTGCGCGAACCGCGCCTCGCGTACGACGTGCATCGTCTGCTCGAAGTCCGCCTCGGTCTCGCCGGGGAAGCCCACGATGATGTCCGTCGAGATGGCGGCGTGCGGGATGGCGGCGCGGACCTTCTCGATGATGCCGAGGTAGCGGTCCTGCCGGTACGAGCGGCGCATCGCGCGCAGGATCGTGTCGGAGCCCGACTGGAGCGGCATGTGGAGCTGCGGCATCACGTTCGGCGTCTCGGCCATGGCGGCGATCACGTCGTCGGTGAAGTCACGGGGGTGCGGAGAGGTGAAGCGGACGCGCTCCAGGCCCTCGACGGCCCCGCAGGCGCGCAGCAGCTTGGAGAACGCCTGCCGGTCGCCTATGTCCGAGCCGTACGCGTTGACGTTCTGGCCGAGCAGGGTGATCTCGCTGACGCCCTCGGCGACCAGCGCCTCGATCTCGGCCAGGATGTCGCCGGGCCTGCGGTCCTTCTCCTTGCCGCGCAGCGCGGGCACGATGCAGAAGGTGCAGGTGTTGTTGCAGCCCACGGAGATGGAGACCCAGGCGGCGTAGGCGGACTCGCGGCGCGTGGGCAGCGTGGAGGGGAACGCCTCCAGGGACTCGGCGATCTCGATCTGCGCCTCTTCCTGGACGCGGGCGCGTTCCAGGAGGACCGGCAGCTTGCCGATGTTGTGCGTACCGAAGACGACGTCGACCCAGGGCGCCCTGCGCACGATGGTCTCGCGGTCCTTCTGCGCGAGACAGCCGCCGACGGCGATCTGCATACCGGGCCGCTTGGTCTTCATCGGCGCGAGCCGGCCGAGGTTGCCGTACAGCTTGTTGTCGGCGTTCTCCCGCACCGCGCAGGTGTTGAAGACGACGACATCGGCGTCACCGTCGGCGTCTTCCGGGGCGCGGACATACCCCGCGCCCTCCAGCAGGCCCGACAGCCGCTCGGAGTCGTGGACATTCATCTGGCACCCGTAGGTGCGCACTTCGTAAGTCTTCGCGCTCATCTCGCCCACCAGGGTACGGGGTCGCGGTACGGGGCGGGCCCTGGCCATCGCGGGGAGGGAGCTGACAGGATCGCGCCATGTTCACCGCCGTCTCCCGGATGAGCCGCAACCGCGCCGTGCAGGGCGGTGCGGCGGTGCTGGTGGTGCTCGGAGTGCTGGTGTGGTGGCTGGTACCGATCAGGGAGTCATCCCCGAGCGGATCGGTCACGTTCAGCACCGGCGTGAACCGGGGCGTCTACCAGCGGTACGGCGAGCTGCTCAGCCCGTACCTCGACCGCGACCTGCCGGACGTGTCGATAAAGCTGGCGACCAGCGAGGGCTCGCAGCAGAACCTGGCGCGGGTGGCGAGCGGCGAGGCCCAGTTCACCATCGCCACCGCCGACGCAGTGGCGAAGTACCAGAAGGACCGCGACGTCGGCTACCAGCGGCTGCGGGGCTGCGCGCGGCTGTACGACGACTACGTGCAGCTCGTCGTCCCGAAGGGGTCGGCCGTGCGCACCACGGCCGACCTGCGCGGCCTTCGGGTGGGTGTCGGGCAGGACGGCTCGGGCGTACGGCTGATCGCCGACCGGCTGCTGAAGGCGGCGGGACTCGATCCGCAGCGCGACATCAAGGCCGTGCCGGACGGGATCGACACCATGCCGGAGAGCCTGGAGCACCACCGGCTCGACGCCTTCTTCTGGTCCGGCGGGCTGCCCACCGCCGCCGTGGAACAGCTGTCGGAGCGCTTCGCCGTCCGGCTGGTACCGCTGGAGCCCGCGCTCATCTCGAAGCTGCACGCCACGGGCGAGAGCGCGTCGCACTACTACCGGTCGGCGGAGATGCCGGCCGACGCGTACCGCGACGCGCAGGACGGCGAGGCGGTGCCGACGGTCGCGGTGGCGAACCTGCTGGTCACCACGGATCAGACGGACCCGGCGCTGGCGGAGGGCTTCACCCGGACCGTGATCGACAGCCGGGACCGCATCGGCAAGGAGGTGCACCCCGCGCAGCTGGTGGACCTGCGGACGGCGATCTACACGGACCCCCTGCCGCTGCACGAGGGTGCCAAGCGCTACTACCGGTCGGTCAAGCCGTAGGGGACGAGCGCGGCACGCTCAGGGTGACGCGCAGGCCGCTCGGCTCGCCGTGCGCGTAGCTGATCGAGCCGCCGCCCGCGCTCAGCAACGCACGGGAGATCGACAGGCCGAGGCCGGAGCCCTTGACGTTCTGGTGGCGGTTGCTGCGCCAGAACCGGTCGCCGATGCGGGCCAGTTCGTCGTCCGCGAGTCCTGGACCGCCGTCGTTGACGACCACCGTGGAGGTCTCACCGCCGCGTCCCACCGTGACGGTCACCGTCTCGCCCGCCGGGGTGAACTTGAGCGCGTTGTCCAGCACCGCGTCCAGCGCGCTGGAGAGCGCGACGGGATCGGCCCACGCGGTGACAGCGGCGCCCCGCTCCGACAGCCGTACGCCCTTCTCCTCAGCGACGGCCCGCCAGGCGTCGACCCGTTCGGCCACCAGCTCGCCGATGTCGGTGAGCCGCAGATCGGCCTCGGCGTGCTCGGCCAGCGCCAGGTCCAGCAGGTCGTCCAGCACCTGGCCGAGCCGCTTGCCCTCCGTGCGCACCGAAGCGATCTCCGCGTTCCCCTCGGGCAGTTCGAGGGCGAGGAGTTCGATACGCAGCAGCAGGGCGGCGAGCGGGTTGCGCAACTGGTGGGAGGCGTCGGCGACGAAGGCGCGCTGCTGCTCCAGCACGTCCTCGACGTTGTCGGCCATCTCGTTGAAGGAGATGGCCAGGCGCCGCAGTTCGGGCGGTCCGCCGCCGGCGGCCACACGTGACTTCATCCGCCCGGTGGCGATGTCGTGGGTGGCCGCGTCGAGCACCCGTACCGGCAGGAGGACCCAGCCCGTCAGCCGGAACGCCGCCCCGACGGCCACGAGCATCGCCACCACCTCGCCCGCGCCGATGACCAGCCAGCCGCGCAGAATCCGCGAACGCATCTGTCCGGTGGGCGAGTCGGTCACCACGACGGCGACGACATCACCGTCCCTGACGACCGGTGAGGCGACGATCAGCCGGCCGTCCTGCCACGGCCAGACCTGTTCCGGATCGTCGCTGCGGCGGCCGAGCAGCGCCTCCTCGAACGCCTGCCTGCCCTCGCCCTCCTTGGGGACCGTCCAGTTCTGCGGGGCGCGCGCCATCGGCCGGTTGTCGCGGTAGAAGACACCGGCCCTGATGCCGTAGACCGAGTAGTACCGGGCCAGTTCTCCCGCCAGCACGCGGCGCCTGTCCTGGGACCCGGTGGTGCTCTCCGTGACGAACTGCGCGAGCGCGGCGACCCGCGCCGTGTCGTCGATCCGGTCCACCACGACGTCCTGCTGCTGCCCGGCGGCGCGGCTGACGGCCAGCGGGAAGCCGAGGGCGAGGAGCACGGCCGCCATGAGGATGATGAGCAGCGGGAGAAGTCGGGTGCGCACGAGGCGTTACTGGCCTTGCTTGCCCGGGTGCGCGGCAGGCACGACCAACCGGTAGCCGACGCCCCGTACCGTCTCGATCAGCGACGGCATGCCGAGTTTGTGGCGCAGGGACGCCACGTGCACTTCGAGGGTCCGCCCGGTCCCCTCCCAGCTGGTCAGCCACACCTCGCTGATGATCTGCTCCCTGCGGAAGACCACCCCGGGCCGCTGGGCGAGCAGCGCCAGCAGGTCGAACTCCTTGCGGGTCAGCGGTACGGGGGTGCCGTCGACGCTGACCTGGCGGTTGGCGAGTTCCAGCGTGACCCGCCCGAGCCCGGGGGCGGGCCGCTCGGCCCCGGCGGACTCCTCAGCCGTGCTGCCGCGCCGGCTCACCGCGTGGATACGGGCGAGCAGTTCACCGGTGTCGTAGGGCTTGGTCACGTAGTCGTCGGCGCCGAGGTTGAGGCCGTGGATCCGGGAGCGTACGTCGGCGCGGGCCGTCACCATGATCACCGGGGTCGAGGTGATCTTCCGGATCTTGCCGCAGACCTGGTAACCGTCCTGGTCGGGCAGGCCGAGGTCGAGCAGCACCACCCCGAAGGGCGCCTTGCCCGCGTTGGCGGCGGGCAGCAGCGCCCGTAGCGCCTCCTCGCCGCTCCTGGCGTGCACGACGTCGAAGCCGTGCCGGGCGAGCACGGCCGCCAGAGCAGCGGCGACGTGGTCGTCGTCCTCGACGAGCAGCAGTCTCATGGCGCCCCCCTGGCTGTGGCACTTCCTGTGGTATTTCCCCTCCCGGCATCCACGCCCATGACACCGCAGGCGTCAAGGGCCGGTCCGGCTCCCCGTGCTTTCCGTTACCCACCCGGTACGCCCCGCACCGCCCCCTCACGCGGCGTGTCCGTCCGCTGCCCGATCGTTATGCTCAAGTTCCGCTCAGATGTAATGACGCTGGTCGCGGCCCGTGCCTATGGTCCTTCCCAACCGAGGAGGACGGAGCAATAAGCCGATGAGCGGAGTGTCAGTGACCAAGGGCACCGAGGACGCCGTGCCGGCGGCCGGCGACCTGGTCGTACTGAGCAACGTCAACAAGCACTTCGGCGCGCTGCATGTGCTCCAGGACATCGATCTGACCATCGCCCGTGGCGAGGTCGTGGTCGTCATCGGCCCCTCCGGGTCCGGTAAGTCCACACTGTGCCGCACCATCAACCGCCTGGAGACGATCGATTCAGGTTCGATCACCGTCGACGGCAAGCCGCTGCCGGACGAAGGCAGGGAGCTCGCCCGGCTGCGGGCCGATGTCGGCATGGTCTTCCAGTCGTTCAACCTTTTCGCGCACAAGACCGTGCTGGAGAACGTCACTCTGGGCCAGACGAAGGTCCGCAAGCTCGGCAAGCAGGAGGCGGAGGAGAAGGCGCACTCCCTCCTCGACCGGGTGGGCGTGGGCTCGCAGGCCGACAAGTACCCGGCTCAGCTCTCCGGCGGACAGCAGCAACGCGTGGCCATCGCACGGGCGTTGGCGATGGACCCCAAGGTCATGCTCTTCGACGAACCGACCTCAGCGCTCGACCCCGAGATGATCAACGAGGTCCTTGAGGTCATGCAGCAGCTGGCACGCGAGGGAATGACGATGGTCGTCGTCACCCACGAGATGGGCTTCGCGCGCTCGGCGGCGAACAGGGTCGTCTTCATGGCGGACGGAAAGATCGTCGAGGAGACGACCCCTGACGAGTTCTTCAACAACCCGCGCAGTGACCGTGCCAAGGACTTCCTCTCGAAGATCCTGCACCACTGACCGGTCTGTCCCACAGCCTGTCTGTTCCACAGCCTGCCTCTTCCACGACCTGTCTCTTCCACGTCTCACCCGAGGGAAGTTCAACGATGAAGCTCCACAAGACAAGCGCGGCAGCGGCTGCCGTACTCGTCCTCTCGCTGACGGCCACCGCGTGTGGCGGCGACAGCAAGGACAGCGACAGCGCCGACGGCGGCGGCAAGATCGCCATCGGGATCAAGTACGACCAGCCGGGTCTCGGCCTGAAGACGCCGGACGGCAGCTTCACCGGCTTCGACGTCGACGTCGCCACGTACGTGGCCAAGGAACTGGGCTACGACGCCAAGGACATCGAGTGGAAGGAGTCGCCGAGCGCCGAGCGCGAGAACCTCATCGCCAACGGCGACGTGAAGCTCGTCGTCGCCAGCTACTCGATCAACGACGAGCGCAAGCAGCGCGTCGACTTCGCGGGCCCCTACCTGCTGGCCCACCAGGACCTGCTGGTGCGCGCCGACGACAGCAGCATCACCAAGGCCGAGGACCTCAACTCCAAGAAGCTCTGCTCCGTGACCGGTTCGACCTCGGCGCAGAACATCCAGAAGGAACTGGCGCCCAAGGCCGACCTCCAGCAGGTCGGCGGCTACTCCGAGTGCCTGACCGGCCTGGAGAGCAAGACGGTCGACGCGCTCACCACGGACGACTCCATCCTCGCCGGCTACGCCGCGCAGAAGGAGCACCAGGGCAAGTTCAAGCTGACCGGCCTGAAGCTGAGCGACGAGAACTACGGCATCGGTCTCAAGAAGGGCGACACCGACCTGCTCAACAAGGTCAACGCCGCGCTCAAGAAGATGGAGTCGGACGGCTCCTGGGAGAAGGCCGTGAAGAAGAACTTCGGCCCCGCCAACTACAAGAACGAGCCTGCCCCGCAGATCGCCGCGGCCAGCTGAGACACGCAGTGACGCGCCGCCGGCCCAGCCGGCGGCGCGTACCGACCAGCCAACCAGGGGAGAGCGCGGGGCATCGTGTTCGACTTTCTTGATTCCGGGCAGTACGACCTGCTCGGCGCCTTCTGGGTGACGGTGCAGCTCACCCTCTACTCCGCAGCCGGCTCCCTCATATGGGGAACGCTGCTGGCCGGGATGCGGGTCAGTCCCGTACCGCTGATGCGGGCGTTCAGCACCGCCTACATCAACATCGTCCGCAACACGCCGCTGACGGTGATCATCGTCGCGTGTTCGCTCGGACTCAACCAGACCCTCCGGATCACGCTCGGCGGCGAGACCTTCAAGGACATCGGCTTCCGGATGGCGGTGCTCGGGCTCATCGCCTACACCGGCACCTTCGTCTGCGAGGCCCTGCGCTCCGGTATCAACACCGTGCCCGTCGGACAGGCGGAGGCGGCCCGTGCGCTGGGCCTGAGCTTCTTCCAGGTGCTGAGGCTGGTGGTGCTCCCCCAGGCGTTCCGGTCCGTGGTCGGCCCGCTCGCCAACGTACTGATCGCGCTCACCAAGAACACCACGGTGGCGGCGGCGATCAGCGTCGCCGAGGCGGCGGCACTGATGAAGACCATGATCGAGAACGAGGCCGACTCGCTCTTCGCCGTCTTCGCGGTCTTCGCGTTCGGGTTCATCGTTCTCACCCTCCCGGTCGGCCTGCTGCTGGGCTGGGTGGCCAAGCGAGTGGCGGTGAAGCGATGAGTACCGAGTCCGTCCTGTACGACGCGCCCGGCAGCCGTGCCAAGCGGCGCAACATTCTCTACACGATCGTGTTCCTGATCCTCCTCGCGCTGGCCGTCTGGTGGGTCATCTCCGCGCTGCTTGACCACGGTCAGCTGGCCTCGGAGAAGTGGAGTCCGTTCGTCGACGACTCCAAGGTCTGGACGACCTATCTGCTGCCCGGCCTCGGGGAGACCCTGAAGGCGGCGGCACTGGCGATCGTGATCGCCCTGCCGGTGGGCGCACTGCTCGGCATCGGCCGTCTTTCGGACCACCGGTGGGTCAGGGTTCCGGTCGGCGTCGTGGTGGAGCTCTTCCGCTCCATCCCCGTACTGATCATGATGATCTTCGCGTATCAGCTGTACGTGCAGTTCACGGACGTCTCCTCCGACAGCAGGCCGCTGTTCGCCGTGGTCACCGGCCTGGTGCTCTACAACTCCTCGGTCATGGCCGAGATCGTGCGGGCCGGGATCCTCTCCCTGCCCAGCGGCCAGACCGACGCCGCGAAGGCGATCGGGATGCGCAAGGGCCAGGTCATGTCGTCCGTGCTGCTGCCGCAGGCGGTGACAGCCATGCTGCCGGCCCTGGTCAGCCAGCTGGTGGTGATCGTCAAGGACACCGCGCTCGGCGGCGCCGTCCTCGGTCTGCAGGAGCTGCTCTCGCAGAACCGGACGATCACGGCGAACTACGGTGCCAACGTCATCGCGGCCTTCACCGTCATCGCCCTGATCTACATCGTGCTGAACTTCGCGCTCACCACCTTCGCCGGCTGGCTGGAGCGCAAGCTCCGCAAGGCGCGCAAGAGCACGGGCGCGGTCCTCGGGGCGGGCGACGCGGAGGAAGCGGGCGTCGTCGGGGGTGGAGACACCCTCTGAGGCGCACGTGGCACACGGTGTACGCGCCGCCGTGGGCGTCACTTGACGGCGGCACCCCCAGTGGGTTGCATACGTTCTGTGATCACGCATCGGGCTCCCAGGGCCTGTCCGACAGGCTCAAGCGCCACTGAAAGCACGACCGTACGGGCCGGAGAGGGCGCGACGTGGACCCGGTGATCGTGGTCGGCGCCGGCCCTGTCGGGCTGGCGCTGTCCCTCGCCCTCGCCGCGCAGGACGTCCCTGTCGTCCTGCTGGACGAGGGCAGCGGCACGGACGACCCCCGCCCCGCCCGTACGGTCGTGCTGCGCCCCGACACCGCGGCGCTGGTGGCCCGGATCGGCTGCACCACCCTCGCCGACGAGGCGACGCACTGGCAGGGCTGGCGCTCGATGCGGCGCAAGCAGCTGATGCGGCAGGTACCGCTCGGCGACGACGGCGGTCCTGCCCCGCTGCACATCCCGCAGCACGCCCTGTCGCGCGGGCTGCGTGAGGCGATCGCCGGGCAGAAGCTGATCCAGGTGGCGACGGGCAGCCGGCTGGACTCGCTGGAGCAGGACGCGCACGGCGTCACCGTGCACACCCGCGGCCCCGAGGCGACCTGGTGGCGGGCCAGCCATCTGGTGGGCTGCGACGGCGCCAGGTCGACCGTCCGCAAACTGCTCGGCGTGCGGTTCCCCGGCCGTACGGCGGTCGAGCGGCACGCCGTGGCCGCGCTGCGCGCCGAACTGCCCTGGCCGGGCGAGGCGGTGCTGCACCGTCAGCCGCCGTGGCGCGGCGGCGGCGACGAGGTGTCGGCGAGGCCGCTGCCGGACGACGTGTGGCGGCTGGACTGGCTGCTGCCCGCCCGGGGTGAGCTGGTCACACCCGACGCGCTGGTGGCGCGGCTGCGGGACACCCTGGCCGGCTGGTGCGGCGAGACACCCCCGTACGAACTGCTCGACACCGGTGTCTACACGCTGCACCACCGGCTGGCCAGGCGGTGGCGGGTGGGCCGTGCCTTCCTCGCGGGGGACGCCGCCCATCTGCTGGGCGCCGTGGGCACCCAGGGGCTCGACGAGGGGCTGCGGGACGCCGACAACCTGGCCTGGAAGCTGGCACAGGCCTGGCACCACGGCGCGTCGCCCGCGCTGCTGGACAGCTACCAGGCGGAGCGGCGCACCGCCGTCGCCGGGCGGCTGCGCGCCGCCGACCAGTCCCTGCCGATACTGCGCGGCGGTGGCGGGCTGCGGACGTATCTGCCGGGTGCGGCGAGCGGTCACGACACCCTGCTCGCCGACGGGCATCTGGGGTACGGACCGCTGGGCGCGCCCCCCTCGTACCCGCACTCCCCCCTCGCGCCTCCGCACGCCCAGGGGAGCACGGCGGTCGGCACCGCCCCCGGCGGTCCCGTCGCCGACGTACGGGTGACGACGCCGGACGGTACGTCCGCGCGGCTCAGGGACCGGCTCGGCCGCGGGCAGCTGCTGGTGGTGCTGGTCGCGCCGGGGACCGGGGTGTGGGACCGGCGGCACTGGCTGACCGCCGGGGTGATGCCGCGGCTCGCCGCCGCCGTGACCGCGCTGCCCGTGCGGGCCGAGCTGCTGGTCACCGAGGCGTACCCGGGGGCGTCCGCGCACAACGTCCTGCTCGTACGGCCCGACGGGCATCTTGTCGACGCCTTCGGCGGGGTGCGTCCGGCCGATCTCTACGCGGCGGCCGACGCGGCGCGCGGCGGCTCTCCTTCGGCGGCCGACACGGATGCGGAACGGGGCGACCGCATTGTGAACATCAATTGACCGCGCTCGACCCCTCATGGTGTAGTACAGAGCGTGACTGACACCGATGTGCGCCTGTGGCGGAGGGTTCATGTGGACCTGCTCCGTTACGCGGGCTGCGTGTGTCGCCCGTCCTGCTGATTCGCCTTCGTTTCCGCGCGCGTGCCGTGTGACACCACGGCAGCGCATTTTCGCGAACTTCTCAGGACGGTCATGATGTCTACTCCCGTATCGCTCCCTGCCTCCGCCGCTGCCGTCGCCACACCCGCTCCCCCGGTGCCCGCGCCGGCCGTCGGGGCGGGCCCGACCGCGACCGAGCTTCTCGACTTCGTCCGCAGGACAGCGGCCGACAAGACCTTGATCGACTCACTCCCCCTCGACCCCGAGGGCCGTACGTGGATCCGGCTCGAAGGCCCGTCCGGCAGTGAGGCCTGGCTGATCGGCTGGCCGCCCGGCACGGGCACCGGCTGGCACGACCACGGCGGCTCGCACGGCGCCTTCGCCACGGCGGCGGGCGTGCTCCAGGAGGACTCCCTCGCCGCCCGGCTGCCCACCGAGGGGTGGAAGACCCTGGAGCTGGCCGAAGGGGTCGACCGGCACCGGGAGTTGACGGCGGGTGACGGCAAGGCGTTCGGTGAGCACCATGTCCACGAGGTGCGCAACGAGTCGGCGGGCGAGCACGCGGTCTCCGTGCACGCGTACTTCCCCCCGCTGCCGCTGATGCGGCGCTACAGCCGCACCGGCTCCGTACTCCGCCTTGAGCAGGTCGAGGTTCCCGAGGAGTGGCAGTGACCGAGCCGGTCGGCATCGACGAACTGCTGGAGCGGGTCCGCGAGGATCTGGACCGGGTCAGTGCCAAGGAGGCCTTCGACGAGGCCGCGCACGGGGCCCTGCTGGTCGACATCCGCTATCAGGAGCTGCGCGAGCGCGACGGACTGATCCCCGGCGCGCTGGTCGTGGAGCGCAACGAGCTGGAGTGGCGGCTCGACCCGCGGGGCAGCCACCGCGCCGCCGAGGCCACCAGCCACGACCTGCGGGTGGTGGTGGTCTGCAACGAGGGCTACGCGTCGAGTCTCGCCGCCGTGTCCCTGCGCCAGCTCGGGCTGCACCGCGCGACCGACCTGATCGGTGGCTTCCAGGCCTGGCAGTCCGAAGGGCTGCCGGTCACGCGGTGACCACTGCCGTACGGTGACCGTGCCCGCGCGGTGACCGCTGCCGTACGTGCCGGCCGTACCGCTCAGTGACGGGCGGCCGCGACCTCCACCGGGCGGGTCCTGAGCGCCGCCCTGCCCGGCAGGGCGGTGGCGACGAGCGCGAGCAGCCCGGCCGCTCCGACCACACCCGCGTACTCCAACGGCCGCACGGCCGGCTCCGCGCTGCCCGTCATGCCGACGCTGAAAGCGGTCAGGACGGCGAGGGCGATGCCCGTGCCGATGACGGCGGCCAGCAGGGCGAGCACCAGCGCCTCGGTCCGCAGCATCCGCAGCACCTGCCGGCGGGTCGCGCCGGCGAGCCGCATCATCGCGAACTCCCAGGACGGCTGCGGCGAGCGGATTGTCCATGTGCCGTGCCAACAGGTCGTGGCCAAGCGTCAGATCGCCGAATCCGAGACCCGCGCGTAGACGGCGCGCACGGTGACGGTGGCCGGTGTGCCGTCGCCGAGTTCTCGCCGAAGCCCTCGATCGATCCTCTGACGACGTCCATGACTACACAGTTGCTTGTGCACAACCGTCTGTGCACTGGAGTGGGCCTGCGTTTCCGGGGTGGGGCTACCCCGGTCATTCCCGGTCGTCCCCCGTGGCAGCAGGGCGTGTCAGTCGAAGTGCAGCCCCTCGTCGAGTCCTTCGGTGTCCTCGCCCTCCTCCTCCAGCGCCTGTTTGACCACCCGCAGGGCCATGCCCTGGGAGTAGCCCTTGCGGGCCAGCATGCCGACGAGCCTGCGCAGCCGTTTGTCGCGCTCCATACCGCGCGTGGTGCGGAGCTTGCGGGCGACCAGGTCGCGGGCGGTCGTCTCCTCCTGCTCCGGGTCGAGCCGGCCGACCGCCTCGTCGACCAGGGTCGAGTCCACGCCCTTGGTGCGCAGTTCACGGGCGAGGGCGCGGCGGGCCAGGCCCCGGCCGTGGTGCCGGGACTCCACCCAGGCGCCGGCGAACGCCGCGTCGTCGATCAGCCCCACGTCCACGAAACGGGACAGCACCTCCTCGGCGACATCCTCGGGGACGTCGCGTTTGGCCAGGGCCTCCGCCAGCTGTTTACGGGTGCGCGGCATGCCGGTGAGCAGGCGCAGGCAGATTGCCCGCGCCCGCTCGGCCGGGTCCTGGGGCGGCAGTTCCCGCTCGGCCCTCGACGAGCCCGAACTGCCGCCCTGCTCCTCCGCGCGCCGCCTCTTCGGATAAGGCACGGTGCGGACTAGCTCTTGGCCGCTGCCGCCTTGGCCGACTTGGCCTTGGCTGCAGGGGCCGGCACCGACTTCGCCGCGTCGTCGGCCGGGGAACCGGCCGGGGCCGGACCGCTCGCCGCGTCGGCGCCGGGCTCGGCCGGCGTCTCGGGCCTCACCCCGATGCCCAGCTTCTCCAGGATCTTCTTCTCGATCTCGTTGGCGAGATCGGGGTTGTCCTTGAGGAAGTTACGGGCGTTCTCCTTGCCCTGGCCGAGCTGGTCGCCCTCGTACGTGTACCAGGCGCCGGCCTTGCGCACGAAGCCCTCGTCCACGCCCATGTCGATCAGGCCGCCCTCGCGGCTGATGCCGTGGCCGTAGAGGATGTCGAACTCGGCCTGCTTGAAGGGCGGTGCGACCTTGTTCTTGACGACCTTGACCCGGGTGCGGTTGCCGACGGCGTCCGTCCCGTCCTTCAGGGTCTCGATCCGGCGGATGTCGAGCCGCACCGAGGCGTAGAACTTGAGCGCCCGGCCACCGGTGGTGGTCTCCGGCGAGCCGAACATCACACCGATCTTCTCGCGGAGCTGGTTGATGAAGATCGCGGTGGTCTTGGACTGGTTGAGCGCGCTGGTGATCTTCCGGAGTGCCTGGCTCATCAGCCTCGCCTGCAGGCCGACGTGCGAGTCGCCCATCTCGCCCTCGATCTCCGCGCGCGGCACCAGGGCCGCGACGGAGTCGATGACGATGAGGTCGAGCGCGCCCGAGCGGACCAGCATGTCCACGATTTCGAGCGCCTGCTCGCCGTTGTCCGGCTGGGACAGCAGCAGGTTGTCGATGTCGACGCCGAGCTTCTGCGCGTACTCGGGGTCGAGTGCGTGCTCCGCGTCGACGAAGGCCACCGTGCCGCCGAGTCGCTGCGCGTTCGCCACCGCGTGCAGGGTCAGGGTCGTCTTACCGGAGGATTCCGGTCCGTACACCTCCACCACACGGCCGCGCGGCAGGCCGCCGACGCCGAGCGCGACGTCGAGCGCGGTCGACCCGGTGGGGATGACCTCGATGGGCTCGTTCGGCCGCTCGCCGAGGCGCATCACCGCGCCCTTGCCGAATTGCCGTTCAATTTGGGCGAGAGCGGCGTCCAACGCCTTCTCGCGGTCGGTTCCTGCCATGGGTTCCACCCGATTTGCTTGAGTCGATCGCTTCACGTCACTGACGCTATCCCCTGCCACTGACAATGCGTCCTGACGTCCCGCCCGGCGCCCTCCGGCGGCGCCCGGCGACCGGTGCCCAATCAGAATGGATGTTCGATTTTCCTGTCAAGCGCACCACGCCGGCCAGGGACTTCCCTGGCCGGCCGTGGCGTCAGCGGGCGCGCGCCGCGAGAAACTCGTCCCAGGTCACCCGGCCGTCGCTGTCGGCGTCGGCGGCGCCGAGGAGCGACGCCGCCTGCTCCTCGGAGATGACGCCCGCGCCCAGCTCCGCCAGCACGCCGCGCAGTTCGGCCGCGGTGATCGCGCCGTCCTTGTCCACGTCGAACTGGTCGAATGCCGCCCTGAGTGCCGCTGTGTCCGCCATGAGGGGTCCCTCCCGGGTGTGTGACCGATGACGGCGGACCACTCTGTCAGAAGACGCGGATCGCGATCTCGGCCGGGTCGGCGAGGAGTTCGGCGATCTCGTCGTCCAGCCTGACCAGCGTGACGGAGGCGCCGGCCATGTCGAGCGAGGTGCAGTACTCCCCCACGTAACTGCGGCTGATCTCGATCCCGCGCTCGGTGACCTGCCGGTGCGCGAGCCCGTACGCCAGGTACAGCTCGCCGATCGGCGTGCCGCCGAGGCCGTTGAGCATCAGCGCCACCTTGTCGCCGGAGGCGAACGGCAGATCGTCCACGACGGTGGTGACGAGTTCCGCCACCATCTCGTTGGCCGGGCGCAGCTTCTCCCGCCGCCGGCCGGGCTCGCCGTGGATGCCCACGCCCATCTCGATCTCGTCGTCGGGCAGGTCGAAGAGCGGGGAGCCCTTGGCGGGCGGGGTGCAGGCGGTGAGCGCCATGCCCATCGTGCGGGTGACGGAGTTGACCTTCTCGCCGATCCGGTACAGCTCGTCGAGGTCGGCGCCCCGCTCGGCCGCCGCGCCGACTGCCTTCATCACGAAGAAGTTTCCGGCCACACCGCGCCTGCCGACGGTGTACGTCGAGTCCTGTACGGAGACGTCGTCGTCGATGAACAGCGTGCGGACGGTGACGCCGTCGGCCGCCGACAGCTCCTCCGCCATCTCGAAGGCCATCCGGTCGCCGGTGTAGTTGTTGACCAGCAACAGGACGCCCTTGGGCGAGGCGACGAGTTTGACCGTCTCGTACACGTAGTCGGTGGGCGGCGCCGAGAAGATGTCACCCGGACAGGCGGCGTCGAGCATTCCCTTGCCGACGGTCATGACATGGGACGGCTCGTGGCCCGACCCCGACCCCTGGACGATGGAGACCTTGCCGGCCTGCGGAGCGTCGGCACGCATGATCAGGTTGTACTCGGGGACGTACCGGAGGGTGCCGGGGTTGGCCAGGGCCAGCCCTTCCAGCATCTCCGGGACGAAGTTCTTCGGATCGTTCACGAATTTCTTCATGCGCTCGCTCCTAGCTCTCGTCCGTGCGGGAGTTCCATTCGGCCGCGACGCGCTCCGCCATGACGGCGACCGCGACGGCGCCCGGGTCGGGCGAGCCGATGCTGCGCTCCCCCGTGTAGCTCTGGCGGCCCCGCATGGCCTGCATCGGGGTGGTCGCGTCGGCTGCCTTACGGGCGGTGGACGCGGCGATCCCGGCCAGTTCGGCCGGTCCGCCGGCGCCGCCGGACAGCGCCTGCTCCAGCGCGTCGGTCATCGGCACCAGCGCGTCCAGCAGCGTCTTGTCCCCGACGTCGGACCTGCCGCGCGCCTTGATGCCCTCGGTCGCCGCCCGCAGCATCGCGACCGCGTCCTCCCCGCTCACATCGGTGCGCTCGCCCAGCGCCGTGGCCGCGCGGAGGAACGCGGTGCCCCACAGCGGGCCCGATGTCCCGCCCACCCGCTTGGAGATCACCATCGCCACCTTCTTCAGGAAGGTGGCGGGCGTTTCGCGGTCGAAGGTGTCCCAGTCGGCGAGGACGATCTCGAAGCCCCGGGCGAGCGAGTAGCCGAAGTCACCGTCGCCCGCCACGGCGTCGAGGTCCGAGAACGCGCGCTCGTTGTCGACGGCGGTACGCGCGATCGTCCTGACGACGAACTCCAGATCATCGGCTGTTGTCGTTGACATGGCTCTCCTGACTGGCTGCGAGCAGGAACTGGAGGTCCGCGAGCCGCACACAGGGCTCAGGGTGGGCGCCGAGCGGATCGTCCAGCACGCGCGTGACGGTCTCGTCCGGCGCCGGGTCGCCAAGGGACGTCACCACGAGCGCGGCTCCGGTGAAATCCTCCTGGCCGGTGTAGGCGCTGGTGGTGACGGCGCAGACGAGACCCGCGCCGAGTGCGGCGCGCAGTCCGTTGTGGCTGTCCTCGATCACCACGACCCGCGCCGGGTCGAGCCCGAGCCCGGCCACGGCGTAGTCGTAGATGTCGGGAGCCGGCTTCTTGTGCGGCACGATGTCCCCGGCGAAGACGCCGAAGCGGGCGGCCAGCCCGGCGCCGACGGCGAGTTCGAGCACACTGCGCACGGACGGTTCGGCCGAGGTGGAGGCGACCGCCAGGGTCCAGCCCGCCGCTGCCGCCTCCTCGGCGATCCGCCGCACGCCGGGCCGGGGCGGAATGGCCCCGCTCGCGATGATCCCCTGGTAGATCTCGGTCTTGCGCCGGTGCCAGCGCGCGACCTGCGCGTCGAGCGCGTCGGGGTCGCTGGGCAGTCCCGTCTCGGCGAGGAACTCGGGGGTGAGGAGCGTCTTCATCCGCTCCTTGCCGCCGCCGACCGTGACCTTCCGCGCGTACTCGGCGTCGCTCCAGCGCACGGGGAGGCCGAACTCCTCGAAGGTCCGGTTGAAGGCGGGCAGATGCCCGTAGCGCTCGGTGTCGGCGAGCACGCCGTCGCAGTCGAAGACGAGCGCATAGGCGGTGGAACGTGCGGCCGGCACGGCAGTCACCTCGCCCGGCCCGCGCTGCCGAACAGCGTCATCAGCGAGCCGGTCATCTCCATCACGTCGCCCCGTACGGAGCGGAACAGCGACGGCGGATCCCACTTCTGCCGCTCGGCCGCCGTTTCGAGGAAGGTGAGGCTCGACTTCATGAACTTCTCCTTGAGCGCGGTCGAGATGTTGACCTTCGCGCACCCCCGGGAGATCAGGTCGTGGAACTGCTCGTCGGAGAGTCCGCTGCCGCCGTGCAGGGCGATCGGCAGCGGATGGGCGGCGACGATGTCGCTGACCCGCTGGGCGTCCAGTACCGGTGCCTGTTTGTACGATCCGTGGGCGTTGCCGATCGCCGGTGCGAACACGTCGACCTGCGTCGTACGGAGGAAGCGCAGCGCGACATCCAGGTCCTGGCGCTCGGCCTCCGTGTCGCTGCCGACCCCGTCCTCGACGCCGGTGATCGACTCGATCTCGCCCTCGACCTGCGCGCCGAAGCTACGCGCCTCGGCGACGACCTCGACGGTCTGGCGCATGTTCTCCTCGACCGGCAGCCGCGACGCGTCGAAGAGCACGGAGTTCCAGCCCTGCCGCAGACACTCGCTGATCACGTCGCGCTCGGGACAGTGGTCCAGATGGAGCGTGACGGGCACCTCGATGCCGGCCGTCATCGCCGTCCACATCTGGTACAGCACGTCGCTGCCGATCGACTTCACCGTCTTCACCGACGTCTGCACGATCAGCGGCGAAGCGTGCTCCACGGCGGCGGCCAGCACGGCTTCCAGCGTCAGATCGTTGAAGATGTTGATGGCCGGCACGCCGTACCGCTCTTGGAACGCGTCGGAGAGGATGTCGGTCAGCGGCACGACAGGCACGTTGCCTCCAGAGTTCGGACTCGCCCCATCCATTCGACGCCAGCCGGTCCGGCTCCGCCACTCGACAGGGATCCGCCCGCCCTCAGGGGGCTGCCCGGGGGTTACCGCTGCGGCGGCACCCCGTCCTCGCGCCTGCGCAGCACACCGCGTATCCGGCTCGGCAGCGGTGGCCCGCCGCCCCGCCTGCGGCCGTGCACGCGCGGGTCGTCCATCACCGCGTAGCGCTTCACGTACGCGCCGAGGAAGGCCTGGAGCGTCGCGATGGCCGGGATGGCGATCAGCGCGCCCACGGCGCCGAGCAGAGCCGTACCGGCGATGACGGAGCCGAAGGCCATGGCGGGGTGGATGTCGACGGTCTTCGACGTGAGCTTGGGCTGCAGGACGTAGTTCTCGAACTGCTGGTAGACCACGACGAACCCGAGCACCCACACCGCGTACCAGGGGTCGACGGTGAAGGCGATCAGCATGGGCAGCGCGCCCGCGAGATACGTGCCGATGGTCGGGATGAACTGGGAGACGAGCCCCACCCACACGCCGAGCACCGGGGCGTACGGCACGCCCAGGATCTCCAGCAGGATGTAGTGCGCGACGCCGGAGATCAGCGCCATCAGGCCGCGCGAGTAGATGTAGCCACCGGTCTTGTCGACCGCGATCTCCCACGCGCGCAGCACCTCGGCCTGTTTGGCCGGGGGCAGCACCGAGCACAGCGCGCGCCGCAGCCGGGGGCCGTCGGCGGCGAAGTAGAACGAGAACAGGAAGATCGTCAACAGCCGGAAGAGACCGCCGAGCACCGTGGTGGACACGTCCAGCACACCGCTCGCGCTGTTCTGGACGTACTTCTGCAGCCAGTCCGAGTGCAGCAGGCTGTCCTGGACGTCGAACCGGGAGAGCTTCGTGTGGAAGGTGGTGTTGATCCAGTTGATCAGCGAGTCCAGGTACTGCGGGAAGTCCTCGACGAGATGGACGATCTGCCCGGCGAGCATGGAACCCAGCAGCACGACGAACCCGGCGGCCGCGACCAGCACGGCGAAGAAGACCAAAAAGGTGGCGAGTCCTCGCCGTACCCCTCTGGCTGCCATCCGGCTCACGGCCGGCTCGACGGCGAGCGCCAGGAAGAACGCGATCAGCACGTTCGTGAGCAGCCCGATCAGCTGATGGAACGCCCAATTGCCCAGCTGGAACCCGGCGAAGAGCAGCAGGGCGAGCACCAGGGCGCGCGGCAGCCAGCGGGGCATGCGTGCCTTGCCGTCGCCCTCGGCCGCCTCGGGAGGCGGGGTGACCGGGGGCGCGGTCGCTGGTGGTGAGTCCGGGGCTGTGCCGGTCACGGTCTCGTCAGTCGGTGCCACAGGGTCAGTCTCGCCTACCGGTAGGACATCCGGTCCCGCGGCTGCCGTGAGCGCCCCGCTGCGTACGGTCCGTCACCGTTTGTCGGCCGGGACGTCCATGACCGCGCACACCGCGCGCCAGACGTCCTTGGCCTCCCAGCCCGCGTCCAGCGCCTCGTTGACCGTACGGCCGCCCAGTTCGGTCATCACGTGGTCGCGGGCGAACGAGTCGGCGTACGCGGCGCCGAAGTGGTCGTTCATCCGTTCCCAGAAAATCGTCAACCGCATGACATCAGTATCCCGCTCCTGAGAGTGCAGCAGCGCCGGTCCGCCCCCGTCCACGGAGGTCGCGGCCTACGGTCGGTGCATGTCCGGAACCGGAGCGTCCACCGCGTCCCCTCTCGCCCGCGCCGAGCACTTCGTGTGGCTGACGGCCCGCGTGCTGGAACAGCGGCGGTTCGCCTACCACTTCCTGGAGAGCGCCGAGGCGGGTGGCGGTTCCGGCGGTTCCGAGAGCCGGGGCGCCGCCGTCGAGACCGCGCTCGCCGCCTACCGCAACGAGGACGGCGGATACGGCCATGCCCTGGAGCCCGATCTGCGCGGCCCGGTCAGCCAGCCGCTGCACACGGCGCACGCGCTGCGGGTGCTGGACTCCGTCCACCGCTGCGAGGGACCACGGATCGAGCGGGTCTGCCGCTATCTGACGTCGGTCTCGACGCCGGAGGGCGCACTGCCCGCGCTCCATCCCTCGCTGCGCGGCTATCCGTACGCGCCGTTCCTGCCGGTCGTCGACGAGCCGGCGGGGGAGCTGCTGGCGACGGGGCCGGTGGCCGGGCTGCTGCACCGCAACGGCGTCTGGCACGCGTGGCTGTTCCGGGCGACGGACTTCTGCTGGGCTGCCGTGGACGCGCTGGGCGAGACGAGGCAGTCGCATCCTTACGAGGTCGTCGCCGCCGTCGCCTTCCTGGACGGCGTCCCCGACCGGGCGAGAGCCGAGGCCGCCGCCGACCGGCTCGGCCGGCTGGTGCGCGACAACCGCATGGCGGTGCTGGATCCGCGGCGCCGCGCCGACTACCCGGTGCCGCCCGGCTACGCACCGGACGAGCACCACTTCCCGCACGACTACGCGCGCGTGCCCGGTTCGCTGGCCCGCCACTGGTTCACCGAAGCGGAGATGGCGCGGTCCCTCGACTTCCTCGCCGCCGAACAGGACGAGGACGGCGGCTGGCCGATCAGCTGGCGTGCGTGGGCGCCCGGTACGGCGCTGGAGTGGCGGCCGATCGTCACCATCGAGGCGCTGCGGACGCTACGGGCGCACGGCCGCGTCATCGACTGACAGCCCTCTGTCCCCGTCGTCCCCTGTCCCGGCGTCTCCGGTCGGCCTCCCCGGTCGGCGCTCGCAGGTCAGCCGCCGAGTGCCCGTACACCCGCCGTGACGACGACGGCAGCCGCCACGACCACCAGGAAGGGCGCGCGCAGGATCAGGGCGACCGCTGCCGCCGCGACCCCGGCGGCGCGGGCGTCCACGACGAGGGAACCGCCGGTGCTGAAGGTCTGCTGCGCGGTCAGCGCGGCGAGCAAGGCGACCGGGAGCAGCGCGGACAGCCGTTGCACGAGGGGACGCTCCAGCACCCCGGCCGGCACGAGCAGCCCCAGCAGTTTGACGAGGTAGCAGCCGACGGCGGTGGCACCGATCGCGATCCAGATGTTCAACGGTCCGTTCCTTTCCGGCGCTCGGCGGCCCTGCGGCCCTGGAGGAAGAGCACGGCGGGCGCCGCGAGTCCGGCGACCAGGACCGGAACACCGGCCGGCAGCACCGGCAGGAGGCCCAGCCCCAGGACGACGGCGACACCTGCCACGGTGCGCTCGGTCGTCGTACGGAGCATGGGCGCGAGCAGCGCGAGGAACACGGCGGGCCCTGCGGCGTCGAGACCCCAGCGGTCGGTGTCGCCGAGGGCCTCGGCCCCGAGCGCCCCGCCGAGGGTGGTGAGGTTCCACAGCACGTAGAGGGTGAGCCCGGTGACCGTGAACCCGAGCCTGGCGCCGCGCCGGTCGCGCTGGGCCAGGGCGACGGCGGTGGTCTCGTCGATGATCCAATGGGCCGCGAAGGGACGTACGGGCCCCGGCACGCGCAGCAGCTGGGACAGCCGCAGCCCGTAGAAGGTGTTGCGGACGCCGAGGAAGAACGCGCCGGCCGCCGCGGTGAGCGGGTTGCCTCCCCCGGCCAGTGCGCCGACCAGGGCGAACTGCGAGGCACCGGTGAAGACCAGCAGGCTGAGCGCGCAGGTCTGCAGGACGGTGAGTCCGGCGCCGGACGAGGTGACGCCGAAGGCGAACCCGGACAGGCCGACCGCGATGCCGACGCCGAGCGCGTCACGTACGACGGCCGAGTCGGGCCGTGCGGAGTCCGGCGGTATGTCCTTGTCGGAGCCGGCTGATGCTGTCTCTGTCACGTCGGGGACGTTACGCGGCGGCGCCCGACGATGTCGCGTCCGTTTCGCGCCGCCGCCCTCGGCTCGGGCTTCGCGCGGGCGGACGCCTGTTTCCCCAGGTCCAGGCGTTTGTCAGTGGTCGGGTGCACGATGGGAGGCATGGCACGGACTGCGCTCGACTCGTTCTCTCCCGCGACCCGCGGCTGGTTCACGGGAGCTTTCTCCGCGCCCACCGCGGCGCAGGAGGGTGCCTGGCGGGCCATCGAGCAGGGGTCCGACGTGCTGGTCGTGGCGCCGACCGGCTCGGGCAAGACGCTCGCCGCCTTCCTCGCCGCGCTGGACCAGCTCGCCTCGACGCCGCCGCCCGCCGACGCGAAGAAGCGCTGCCGGGTGCTGTACGTGTCGCCGCTGAAGGCCCTCGCCGTCGACGTGGAGCGCAATCTGCGCAGCCCGCTCACCGGCATCAGACAGGAGTCGGTCCGCCTCGGCCGCCCCGAGCCCGAGGTGCGGGTCGGCATCCGCTCCGGTGACACCCCGGCGGCCGAGCGGCGCTCGCTGGCGACGAAACCGCCCGACATCCTGATCACCACCCCCGAGTCGCTGTTCCTGATGCTGACGTCCGCCACGCGCGACGCGCTCGCGGGGATCGAGACGGTGATCCTCGACGAGGTGCATGCCGTCGCGGGGACGAAGCGCGGCGCGCATCTCGCCGTCTCACTGGAGCGTCTTGACGAGCTGCTGCCGCGCCCCGCCCGCCGCATCGGCCTTTCGGCGACGGTCCGCCCGGTGGAGGAAGTGGCGCGCTACCTGTCGCCGCAGCGCCGGGTGGAGATCGTCCAGCCGCCGTCGGGCAAGGAGTTCGATCTCTCCGTCGTCGTCCCCGTCGAGGATCTGGGTGAGCTGGGCGGCTCGCCCGCCTCCGAGACGGACAGCGGCGAGAAGCCGTCGATCTGGCCGCATGTGGAGGAGCGCATCGCCGATCTCGTCCAGGCGCACCGCTCCACGATCGTCTTCGCCAACTCCCGCAGACTCGCCGAGCGGCTGTGCAACCGGCTCAACGAGATCGCGTACGAACGGGCGACGGGCGAGCCGATGCCGCAGGAGCACTCTCCCGCCGAGGTGATGGCCCAGTCCGGCGCCGCCGCGGGTGCGCCGCCGCTGCTCGCCCGTGCCCACCACGGCTCGGTCTCCAAGGAGCAGCGCGCGCAGGTCGAGGAGGATCTGAAGGCCGGCCGGCTGCCGGCCGTCGTGGCGACGTCCAGTCTGGAGCTGGGCATCGACATGGGGGCGGTGGATCTGGTCATCCAGGTCGAGTCGCCGCCGTCGGTCGCCTCCGGTCTGCAGCGGGTCGGCCGTGCGGGACACCAGGTCGGGGCGGTCTCCACGGGTGTCGTGTTCCCCAAGTACCGCGGCGATCTGGTGCAGGCGGCCGTCGTCACCGAGCGGATGCGCACCGGCTCCATCGAGGCGCTGCGTGTCCCCGCCAATCCGCTGGACGTGCTGGCCCAGCAGCTGGTCGCGATGGTCGCCCTGGACAGCAGACAGGCCGACGACCTGCTGGCGCTGGCCCGCCGCGCGGCGCCGTTCGCCTCGCTGCCCGACTCGGCCTTCAACGGTGTGCTGGACATGCTCGCCGGGCGGTATCCGTCGGACGCGTTCGCCGAGCTGCGCCCCCGGGTGGTGTGGGACCGCGTCGCGGGCACGGTCACCGGCCGGCCCGGCGCGCAGCGGCTGGCCGTCACGTCCGGCGGGACCATCCCCGACCGCGGCCTGTTCGGCGTCTTCCTGGTCGGCTCCGACCCCAAGAAGGGCGGCGGCCGGGTCGGTGAGCTGGACGAGGAGATGGTCTACGAGTCCCGGGTCGGCGATGTCTTCACCCTCGGTACGACGTCGTGGCGGATCGAGGACATCACCCGTGACCAGGTCCTGGTCACCCCCGCCCCCGGCACCCCGGGGCGGCTGCCGTTCTGGAAGGGCGACCAGCTGGGCCGCCCGCTGGAGCTGGGCCGCGCGGTGGGCGCGTTCCTGCGTGAGGTGGGCGCCCTCTCCGCCGAGGACGCCCGGCTGCGGCTGCTGACCGCGGGTCTCGACGCGTGGGCCGCCGAGAACGTGATCTCGTACCTGGACGAGCAGCGCAAAGCCTGCGGTCATGTCCCCGACGACCGCACGATCCTGGTCGAGCGCTTCCGCGACGAGCTGGGTGACTGGCGCGTCGTCATCCACTCCCCGTTCGGGGCCCAGGTGCACGCCCCGTGGGCGCTGGCCCTCGGCGCCCGGCTCGCCGAGCGGTACGGGATGGACGCGCAGGTCATGCACGCGGACGACGGCATCGTGCTGCGGCTGCCCGACGCCGATCTGATGGGTCTCGACCTCCTCGACGAGGAGCCGTCCCGTCTCGACACCACGCTCGACACGACCTTCGACAGCGAACAGGCGCCCGTCGGGGCGGGTGACGTCGCCTTCGACCGGGGCGAGATCGCCGGGATCGTCACCGACCAGGTCGGCGGCTCTGCCCTGTTCGCCGCCCGGTTCCGCGAGTGCGCCGCGCGCGCCCTGCTGCTGCCGCGCCGCAGCCCCGGCAAGCGCACCCCGCTGTGGCAGCAGCGCCAGCGCGCCGCCCAACTGCTCCAGGTGGCCAGCGAGTTCGGTTCCTTCCCGATCGTGCTGGAAGCCGTCAGGGAATGCCTCCAGGACGTGTTCGACGTGCCGGGGCTCACGGAGCTGATGGGTGACATCGAGTCCCGCCGCGTCCGGCTGGTGGAGGTCACCACGACCGAGCCCTCCCCGTTCGCCCGCTCCCTGCTGTTCGGTTACGTCGCACAGTTCCTGTACGAGGGGGACTCACCGCTGGCCGAGCGGCGCGCCGCCGCGCTCTCGCTGGACTCGCGGCTGCTCGCCGAGCTGCTCGGCCAGGCCGAGCTGCGCGAGCTGCTCGACCCCGAAGTCCTCACCGAACTGGAGCAGGAGCTCCAGTGGCTCGTGGAGGACCGGCGGATCAAGGACGTCGAAGGCGTCGCCGACCTGCTGCGCGTCCTCGGCCCGCTCACCGACGCCGAGCTGGCGGAGCGCGGCGCGCAACCGCCCTGGGCCGAGGAGCTGGCCGCCGCCCGGCGCGCCATCAAGGTGCGCGTCGGCGGCGCCGACCACTGGGCGGCGATCGAGGACGCGGGCCGGCTGCGGGACGCGCTGGGCACGGCGCTGCCGGTCGGGATCCCCGAGGCGTTCATGGAGCCCGTCAAGGACCCGCTCGGCGACCTGCTCGCCCGCTACGCCCGTACACACGGCCCGTTCACCTCGTCGGCGGCGGCCGAGCGGTTCGGGCTCGGCGCCGCCGTCACCGACGGCGCGCTGCAACGGCTCGCCACCACGGGCCGCGTCGTACAGGGCGAGTTCCATCCGTCCGGCATCGGCCAGGAGTGGTGCGACGCCACGGTGCTGCGCAGACTGCGCCGCCGCTCCCTCGCCGCGCTGCGCCAGGAGCTGGAGCCGGTCGCGCCGGCCGCGCTCGCCTCGTTCCTCCCCCAGTGGCAGCATCTGGGAGCCAGCAGTCTGCGCGGGATCGACGGACTCGCCCGCGCCGTCGAGCAGTTGCAGGGCGCCTCGGTACCGGCATCGGCGCTGGAGCGGCTGGTCCTGCCGTCGCGGGTCTCCGGCTACTCCCCCGCCATGCTGGACGAACTGACCACCACGGGCGAGGTGGTGTGGGCCGGCGCCGGGGCGCTGCCCGGCAAGGACGGCTGGGTCTCGCTCTATCTCGCCGACAACGCGCCGCTGTTGCTGCCCGAGCCGCATCCGCTGGAGCTGACGGCGGTGCACGAGTCGGTGCTGACCGCGCTCGCCGGTGGCTACGGGCTGTTCTTCCGGCAGATCGCCGATCAGGTCCGGGCGACCACCCATCCCGACGCGACCGACTCCCAACTGGCCGACGCCGTCTGGGACCTGGCCTGGTCGGGCCGGCTCACCAACGACACCCTCGCCCCGCTCCGGTCGCTGCTCGGCTCGGGCAGAACCGCCGGGTCCACGGCGCACCGCGCCCGCCGTCCGGTGCCGCGCGGCCGGTACGGCACCCTCACGGCGGCGGCCAGGCCCGCGTCCCGTACGGGACCGCCGACGGTCAGCGGCCGCTGGTCGCTGGTCCCCGGCCGCGAGCAGGACGCCACGCATCGCGCCCACGCCCTGGCCCGGACTCTCCTGGACCGGCACGGCGTCGTGACCAGGGGCGCGGTCGCGGCCGAGGGGGTGAGCGGCGGCTTCTCCGCCGTCTACCGCGTGCTCTCCGCCTTCGAGGACAGCGGCCAGGCACGGCGCGGCTATGTCGTGGAGGGGCTGGGCGCCGCCCAGTTCGCCATGGACGGCGCGGTCGACCGGCTGCGCGCCGCCTCCACCGCCCGGGACCGCGCCGAGGCCCATCCGTCGCCGCGCGCCGTGGTCCTGGCCGCGGCCGACCCGGCCAACGCTTACGGGGCGGCGCTGTCCTGGCCGGAGCCCCCGGCGGGCGCGGGACACAAACCCGGCCGTAAGGCGGGCTCGCTGGTCGTCCTCGTCGACGGTGAGCTGACGCTGTACCTGGAGCGCGGCGGCAAGACGCTGCTGGCCTGGCCGACCGACCCGCAGGACCCGGCGCTCCAGGCGGCGGCCGAGGCGCTGGCGAACGCGGCGCGGGCCGGTGCGCTCGGCAGCCTCACGGTGGAGCGGGCCAACGGCACCCCGGCCCTGACCTCGCCGCTGGGCGGGGCGCTGGAGAAGGCGGGCTTCAACGCCACCCCGAGAGGCCTGCGACTGCGCCCCTGACCGGCGGGGCGCCGCCCGCGCCCCGCTCCCACCTGTCCGCGTCCGCGTCCCGCCTCACGCATGATGGATGACATGCCCGAAGGAGACACCGTCTGGCAGACCGCCCGCCGTCTGCACACCGCACTCGCCGGGCAGCTGCTCACCCGCTCCGACCTGCGCGTGCCCCGGTTCGCCACGGCCGACCTCACCGGCCGCGCGGTCCTCGACGTGACCCCGCGCGGAAAGCACCTGCTCACCCGGGTCGAGGGCGGTCTGACCCTGCACTCGCATCTGCGGATGGAGGGCGCCTGGAAGGTGTACGCGCCGGGCGAGCGCTGGCGCGGTGGCGCGGGGCACCAGATCAGGGCGGTCCTCGGCACGGCCGAGCGCACGGCGGTCGGCTACCGCCTCCAGGTCCTGGAGCTGCTGCGTACCGCCGACGAGGAGCGGGTGGTGGGCCATCTCGGTCCCGATCTCCTCGGCCCGGACTGGGACCCGGACACCGCCCTGCGCAATCTGCTGTCCGATCCGGCGCGCCCCGTCGGCGAGGCCCTGCTGGACCAGCGCAATCTCGCGGGGGTCGGCAACATCTTCAAGTCCGAGACCTGTTTCCTCGCCCGGGTCACGCCCTGGCTCCCCGTCGGTCAGGTCCCCTCGCCCGAGCGCCTGGTGACGGCGGCGAAGAAGCTCCTGGAGGCGAACAGGGAACGCCCCGGCGGCGACCGGCGGATCTACCTCTACGGCAGGGCCGGCCGCCCCTGCGCGCGCTGCGGCGCGACCATCCGCAAGGCCGACCAGGCCGACCGCCCGACGTACTGGTGCCCGAACTGCCAGACGGGCCCGACACCCTGACCGCGTCCCGCTCCGCGCCGAAGCCGCCATACCCGGCAGGGAATTGTTCCGGCTCCGCCCCGGTCGCACGATGCGTCACATGACTGACGACATCCGCATCGGCGTCCTGCTCGACACCACCGTCCGGGGCAGCGACGACGACCCCCGGGAGCTGATCGCGTTCGCCGTACGCGCCGAACGTCTCGGCTTCGACTCGGTATGGGTCAACGACACGCTCCTGTCGCCCCAAATCGAACCGCTGACGCTGCTGGCCGCGCTGGCGCCGGCGACCGAGCGGGTCACCCTCGGCACCGCGGTCCTGATGCCGGTACTACGCAGACCCCTGACGGCGGCGCGCGCCCTGGCCTCGGTCGACCTGCTCTCCGGCGGACGGCTGATCGCGGGCCTGGGCGCGGGTTTCCCCGGCCGGTTCGGCCGGCCGCTGTACGACCTGTCCGAGGTGCCCTGGGAGCGACGGTTCGCCCGCCTGGACGAGACGGTCGCCCTGTGGCGCCACCTCTGGAGCGGCGAGCCGTCCGGTTCGTTCCACGGGGAATTCCTGCACCTCGACGCCCTGCCCGAGCCCACCAGGACCTACCGGCCCGGCGGCCCGCCACTCTGGCTGGGCGGCGCCTCACCCACGGCGCTCGCCCGCACGGGCCGCGACTACGACGGCTGGCTGCCCTACCCGCCGGAGCCGGCGGAGTACGAAAACGGTCTCGTCCAGATACGAAGCGCCTCGTCAGCCGCCGGACGCGCCCCGGGCGCGGTGACTCCCGCGCTGTACGTGACGGTACTCATCGCCAAGGACGCGGAGCGTGGCCGTGCGGAACTGGCCCCGTACATCAAGGGCACCTACGGGCTCTCGCTCGAAGAACTGTCGAAGATCCAACTGCTGCTCGCCGGCACACCCGAGGACGTGACATCGGGACTCCGGGACTACCTAGCGGCGGGTGCGCGGCACATCGTCTGCCGCATAGGCACCACCGACCCCGGCAAGCGTATCGACCAACTGGAGCACATCGCCGAGCTGATCCCCGGCCTGACGCTCTCCCCCTGAGAACTACGAATGTTCGACGCCGCCGGGTATTCGGGCCGCCTTCTCGGCTGCCTCCGCCTGCATCGCGGCCCGCGAAGCCACATGCACCGGCAGCAGACTCAACCCCCACCCACCGACCACCACGGCCCCCTCGAAGGCCCCGGCCTGCCCGGGTATCAGCGCCAGCCGCAACGCGGCCCACCACCACAGGCCGCCAAGAGCGAGCGCGGGAAGCAGCACTATTCGCTTCGCCATGGCCACCTCCTAGGACCGACGCAGACCGCCGTCCCCCGAAGTCTCCCCCGCCGGGCCCCACCCCGCATCCAGAGGCACCGCCTCACCACCGCAGATGCGCCAGCAGTCCGTCGTCCACGGGATAAGGGCTCTCCACGGGCAGCAGCCGCCGAGCACCCTCCAGATCCCCGCCCCGCACCCGCGCGTGCACCTCGTGCGCGAGCGGGGTGACATCGGTGATCGAGACCGTCCATTCGTCCGCGTACAGACGCGCCGCGTCGCCGGCGAGACCGAGCTGAAGCGACCGGTACGCCAGCGCCTGGAGGTGCAGATCCCGCTCGGGATCCCACTGCACCCGCGCGGGAGCCTGCCTCAGCTCACGCTTCCACGCGGCCTGATCGGCATGCAGCCCCGGCTGGTAATGCGCCAGACAGGCACGTTCGATCGCCCACTCGAACCCCTCGCGAGCGATCTCAACGGCCAGCACGGTCTCTTGCCCCTCTTTGGCCCCCCACCCGCAGCGATACATCATCCAGAGGAACGACGGCTTGATCCACGTCATCCGGTCCCGCTTCCAAGCAGCGGGAAACCGCCCCTCCCGAACGGCCGCCAGCCCGATCTCCGGCCGGTACGCCTGGTACACGGTCACGGTCGAACCGGTATGAGCTGCGCGAATCTGGTATCTGGGTACGTCCACAGACCCCAGAATCAATCCCGAGCCGCCCCGGGCACCACCCATTTTCGGCGGCCCGTGGCCCGGCGCCGCTCAGGCGCTCTCCGCCTGGAACATCCACGCGTGCTTCTCCAGGTCCGCCGTCACCTGGATCAGGATGTCCTGCGTCACCGGGTCCGGTTCGTCCGTCGACTGGACTCGCTCGCGCATGCGGGTGATCACCGCGCCGAGGGCGTCCACCAGCGTGCGTACCGCGTCCTCGTCCTTGATCCAGCCGTCCGTGACCGGGGCGATGGCGCTCTGGGATGCCACCGTCGCTGCTCGGCCGTCCGGGGTTACGCCGATCGCCGCCGCGCGTTCGGCGACCGTGTCGGAGTGGCCGCGGGCCGTCGTCACGACCTCGTCGAGCTGGAGGTGTACGGAGCGGAAGCGGGGGCCCACGATGTTCCAGTGGACCTGTTTGGCGATCAGGGAGAGGTCGATCAGGTCCACGAGGGCACCCTGGAGCGCCTCCCCGACCAGCTTGAGGTCTTCCTCGGGCAGCGCGCTCTTCACCACAGACATGTGGTCCTCCTGGTCACGTGGATGGTGGCGGCGCTGTGATCGGCCGCCCTTCCCACCATGACACAAATGCCACAAAGCGGGCATTCAGGATCGAAGAAGGCCCCGGCCGGTACGCGCGCGTACCGGCCGGGGCCTCTTCCGAACGTCAGGGATGGCTCGCCACCGTCAGGCGGCGGCGACGCCCACCGCCTCTTTTGGCGTCTTGATCGTCACCCGCTCCGTCGGCACCCCGGCCACCGACGTCACAGGGACAGAATTGAGCATTGGGCGTACTGGCGCAGGCACCGGCTCGTTCGCCGCTGCCGACGCTGCCAGCTCGGCCAACGACAGTTCGTCGCTCACTTCTCGCATGAGCTCGGACATCCGTACGTCAAGCGCGTCGCAGATCGCGGAGAGCAGCTCGGAGGATGCCTCCTTCTGCCCCCGCTCCACCTCGGAGAGATAGCCGAGTGAGACCCGGGCGGACGAGGAGACTTCGCGCAGAGTACGGCCCTGGCGCTGGCGCTGCCGACGCAGCACGTCACCCAGCAGGCGACGGAGCAGAATCATCGGTGGCTCCCTCCTCGGACCGCGTAGCCGCATCCTTCACGCCCCACCGTACCGCCTCGCGCCGCGGCCGTGCGGGGAGCGATGTCGTGTTCACTCAGGGCTGCAAACATCAATTCCCCCCGTTCTGTTCCGTATCCTGTGCCCGCCCGTTCCCCAGGAGTTCGTCGGCGAGCAGTGCGAGAAGGCTCCGTACACTCTCTTTACGGATTTCCGTCCGACCGCCGTTCAACCGCAATGCGGCCACTTTCCCGTTGCCTTCCGGGCCCATGACCGCCACGTAAACGGTCCCCACGGGCTGCCTGTCCTGGGGATCGGGTCCCGCGACGCCGGTGGTCGCCGCGCCCCAGTCCGCCCGCAGATGGCCGCGCACGCCCGCGGCCATCTGAAGGGCCACCTCCGGGTCCACAGCTCCGCGCTCGTCCAGAAGGGTCGCGTCCACGCCCAGGACGTCCCGCTTCAGGTCCGTCGCATAGGCCGTCACGGACCCGCGGAAGGTCCGGGAGGCGCCGGGGACCGACGTCAGCTCCGCGGCCACCAGACCGCCCGTGAGGGATTCGGCGACGGCCAGCGTGCCGCCACGCTCGTCCAGCAGCGCCAGCACCCGCGCCGCCCCGGTCGGCTCCCCGCCGGTCGGCTCCCCGGTCCGCTCCCCGCCGGTGGTCATTGCTTCGTTTCCGCGGCCCTCGCGGGCTCCACGCCGGCGGCCGAGGCCGCCGCCGCGCGCTCCCGCGCCAGCCCCTGGCGCCGCAGGACCACGGCCTGGCGCACATAGTCCAGTCCGGTCACCACGGTCAGCACGACGGCGATCACCATTACCCAGAACCGCAGCGTGGCCAGCGGCCCGGTCAGCGCCAGCACGTACATCCCGACGGCCGTGCCCTGGGCCAGCGTCTTCATCTTGCCGCCGCGGCTCGCCGGGATCACCGCGTGTCTGATCACCCAGAACCGCATCAGCGTGATCCCCAGCTCGCGGAAGAGGATGACGCCGGTCACCCACCACGGCAGGTCACCCAGCGACGAGAGACAGACCAGCGCCGCGCCCATGATCGCCTTGTCCGCGATCGGGTCGGCGATCTTGCCGAAGTCGGTGACGAGGTTGTACGTACGGGCCAGATGACCGTCGAAGATGTCGGTGATCATGGCGACGGCGAAGGCCGCCCACGCCCAGGCCCGCCAGACCGGGTCGTACCCGCCGTCCTGGAGCATCAGCATCACGAAGCCCGGCACGAGCAGCAGCCGCACCATGGTCAGGATGTTCGCGATGTTCCACAGGCTTGCCTGATCGAGCGCCGGAGCACCCCGCTTGGCGTCGGGCGCCGGCTTCGCGCCGGTACCGCCCGCCGCGGACGCCGGGACTCCGGTCATCTGGCCGCCTCCTCACCCGGGGTCCGGAGGACTTCCTCCGGAAGGTCGTCGTAGTCGGCCACGTACTCAGCCACCAGGTCGACGCCCTCGGTGCCGACCACCTTCGCCTCGACCATACGGCCGGGACGCAGACCTTCGCGTGACGTGAACAGCACCTGGCCGTCCGTCTCCGGGGCCTGGTGCGCCGCCCTGCCGACCGCCACAGCCTCCTCGCCGTCCTCGGAGTACTCCGAGGAGTCCTCGGAGCCCGTGGACTCGACGAGCACCACCAGGGCCTCGCCCAGCCGCTCCTCGGCCCGCTGCGAGGTCAGCTCCTCCGCCAGCCGGGACAGGTGCGAGAGCCGCTCGGCGACGAGATCGGGGTCGAGCTTGTTCTCGTACGTCGCCGCTTCCGTACCGTCCTCGTCCGAATAGCCGAAGACCCCGATCGCGTCGAGCCGCGCGTGGGTGAGGAAGCGTTCCAGCTCGGCGAAGTCGGCCTCGCTCTCGCCGGGGAAGCCGACGATGAAGTTGGAGCGCACACCGGCCTGCGGCGCCTTGCCCCTGATGGTCTCCAGCAGTTCGAGGAAGCGGTCGGTGTCGCCGAAGCGCCGCATGGAGCGCAGCACCGACGCCGACGAGTGCTGGAACGACAGGTCGAAGTACGGCGCCACCTTCGGCGTCGAGGTGAGGACGTCGATCAGCCCCGGGCGCATCTCGGCGGGCTGCAGGTAGCTGACCCGGATCCGCTCGATGCCGTCCACGGCCGCCAGCTCGGGCAGCAGCGTCTCCAGCAGCCGGATGTCACCGAGGTCCTTGCCGTACGAGGTGTTGTTCTCGGAGACGAGCATGACCTCCTTGACGCCCTGCTCGGCGAGCCAGCGGGTCTCGGTCAGCACGTCGCTCGGCCGGCGGGAGATGAAGGACCCGCGGAACGAGGGGATGGCGCAGAAGGTGCAGCGGCGGTCGCAGCCCGAGGCGAGCTTCACCGAGGCGACGGGGCTGCGGTCCAGCCGGCGGCGCAGCGGCGCACGCGGTCCTGACGCGGGGGCGACGCCGTCCGGCAGGTCGGCGGGGGCGGGCGCGGTCAGGAGGTCGCCGTGCCCGGGGAGGGCCACTCCGCCGGCGTCCTGCCGCTGCGCCGGGCTGAGCGGCAGCAGTTTGCGGCGGTCGCGGGGGGTGTGCGAGGCGTGGATGCCGCCGTTCAGGATGGTCTGCAGCCGATCGGAGATGTCGGCGTAGTCGTCGAAGCCGAGCACTCCGTCCGCCTCGGGCAGCGATTCGGCGAGTTCCTTGCCGTACCGCTCGGCCATGCAGCCGACGGCCACGACGGCCTGGGTTCTGCCTTGATCCTTCAGATCGTTGGCTTCCAGCAGGGCGTCGACGGAGTCCTTCTTGGCGGCCTCGACGAATCCACAGGTGTTGACGACTGCGACGTCCGCGTCCGAGGCGTCCTGGACGAGCTCCCAGCCGTCCGCTGCCAAGCGGCCTGCAAGCTCCTCCGAGTCCACCTCGTTACGGGCGCAGCCAAGAGTGACAAGGGCGACGGTACGGCGTTCGGGCATGGGCTCAAGACTACTTTGTCCTGGCCCTGCCCTTGCCGTTCAGGGTTGCCCGGGTGGCCGAGCGGTGGCCGGAGCCACCGCGCGCCCCGGTCTTCGTCAGCCCGCCTCGGGGTCACCCTGCGTGTACGAGAGCCGCTCGACCTGGCCGGACTCGAACTCGTCCGAGACCTTCTTGCCGTTGACGAACAGCTCTATGGCGCCGGCGTTCCCGAGGATGAGATTGACCTTCTCGTCGTCCTGGAAGGTCTTGGACTCACCCTTGGGGAGGATGCCGTCGAACAGCAGCTTGCCGTTGTGCGCCTTGGCGGAGATCCAGCTCTTGGCATCGACGGCGGTGAGTTTCACCGTCACCTTGTCGCGCGGGGCGGCCGCGATGGCGCTGTCCGAAGGGGCGGGCTTGGGGTCGGCCGTCTTGGTCGGGCTGGCCTTGACCGCCGACTTGTCGGGCTTGGGTCCCTCGGCAGCCGACTTCGAAGCGCCGCTGTCGTCGGAGCCGTTGAACGCGGTGAATCCGACGAAGCCGACCACGGCGACGATCGCCGCGACCATGGCCGCCGTCCAGTTCGGCCGGCGCCGCTCGGGGCGGATGCGCTCCGCCTCGAACATCGGCGCCGCCGGTGTGGGCGCGGGACGACCGCCGTGTTCGGCGTCGAACCGCTCGATGAGCGGGTCGGGGTCGATCCCCGCCTGCTGGGCGAGCATCCGGATATGACCGCGTGCGTAGACGTCGCCGCCGCTGCGCGAGAAGTCGTCCTGCTCGATCGCGTGCACGATGGGGATGCGCACCCGGGTGGAGGCACTGACCTCGTCGACCGTCAGATTCGCTGCGACGCGCGCCTGCTGGAGGGTCTGGCCGATGGAGGGCCGGTTGTCTTCGGTCGAAGGCGGTTCTTCTGTCGAAGGCGTTTCTTCTTCTGGGGATTTGCCGTCGGGTGATTTGCCGATGGACACGGGGGCGCCTTTCGAGCGTGTAGCCACCTGCTGGACGTTCAGTCTATGGGTGGTACGAAAGGGTGGGGCAAGCGGAGCATCAGGTTTGTACGCCATCAGAATGGCCGGACGGCACGGCGGAGGCTCAGGACGTGATCCCTCTGTCCAACTTGACGCCCGACCAAGGGAAACGGTTGCCCGCGGAGACTGTCCGGTCCCCTCTTATTCAGCCTTCCCCCGGATCACGTCGAGCACCCCGTCCAATTCATCCGCCTTCACCAGGACATCGCGGGCTTTGGAGCCCTCGCTCGGCCCGACGATGTTCCTCGACTCCATCAGGTCCATCAGCCGGCCGGCCTTCGCGAAGCCGACGCGCAGCTTGCGCTGGAGCATCGAGGTGGAGCCGAACTGGGTGGAGACGACCAGTTCGGCAGCCTGGCAGAGCAGATCGAGGTCGTCGCCGATGTCCTCGTCGATCTCCTTCTTCTTGGCCGTGCCGACCACCACGTCCTCGCGGAAGACGGGGGCCATCTGGTCCTTGCAGTGCTGGACGACGGCGGCGACCTCGGCCTCGGTGACGAACGCGCCCTGCATACGGACGGGTTTGTTGGCACCCATCGGCAGGAACAGTCCGTCACCCTTTCCGATGAGCTTTTCGGCGCCGGGCTGGTCGAGGATGACCCGGCTGTCGGCGAGCGAGGAGGTCGCGAAGGCGAGCCGGGACGGCACGTTCGCCTTGATCAGGCCGGTCACGACGTCGACCGAGGGGCGCTGGGTGGCGAGCACCAGATGGATACCGGCGGCGCGGGCCAACTGGGTGATGCGGACGATGGAGTCCTCGACGTCGCGCGGCGCGACCATCATCAGGTCGGCCAGCTCGTCGACGATCACCAGCAGGTACGGGTACGGCGACAGCTCGCGCTCACTGCCCTCGGGCAGCTTGATCTTGCCCTGCCGGACGGCCTGGTTGAAGTCGTCGATGTGGCGGTAGCCGTACGCGGCGAGGTCGTCGTAGCGCAGGTCCATCTCGCGCACGACCCACTGCAGCGCCTCCGCCGCCCGCTTGGGGTTGGTGATGATCGGTGTGATCAGGTGCGGGATGCCCTCGTACGCGGTGAGCTCCACGCGCTTGGGGTCGACCAGCACCATCCGGACGTCCTCGGGGGTCGCCCTTATCATCACGGACGTGATCAGGCAGTTGATGCAGGACGACTTGCCGGAGCCGGTCGCGCCCGCCACCAGGACGTGCGGCATCTTGGCGAGGTTCGCCATCTCGTAGCCGCCTTCGACGTTCTTGCCGAGGGCGACCAGCATCGGATGGTCGTCCTCGGCCGCGGCGGCGAGGCGCAGCACGTCGCCGAGGTTGACCATCTCGCGGTCGGAGTTGGGGATCTCGATGCCGACGGCCGACTTGCCGGGGATCGGCGAGATGATCCGTACGTCAGGACTGGCCACGGCGTAGGCGATGTTCTTGGCGAGCGCCGTGATGCGCTCGACCTTCACCGCCGGGCCGAGCTGGACCTCGTAGCGGGTGACCGTCGGGCCGCGGGTGAAGCCGGTGACCTTCGCGTCGACCTTGAACTCGCGGAAGACGTTGGTCAGCGAGTCGACGACCGCGTCGTTGGCGGCGCTGCGGGTCTTGCCGGGCCCGCCGCGCTCCAGGAGGTCGAGCGACGGCAGGGAGTAGGTGATGTCGCCCGCGAGCTGCAACTGCTCGGCCCTGGGCGGCAGCGGCCGGTCCTCCGGCGGCGTGGGCTTCGTCAGGTCGGCCACGGCCCCCGCGGGGGTGCCGCGCCGCCCGGCTTCGCGCGCCGACGGCACCGGTACGGAGTGCTCCCGCGACGTGTCGTCGCCGCTCTCCCCGCCGTCCGACCGGTCGTCCGCCCGCTCGTCCTCGCGGTCTTCGGGCCGCTTGCGCATCCGGTCGACACCCTGGGTGAGTCCGGCGACGACGGGCGAGGGCGGCAGCCCGTTGAGTACGGCGCCGTCCAGCGCGGCAGCGGCAGCGGCCGCCACGTCGACGGCGTCCATCGGACGGCCGAAGCCGGACTGCGCCGCGGGCCTGCGCGGCGGCCTGCGCCGGTTGGAGAGCGCCTCGGCCTCGGCCTGTTCGCGATCGTCCTCGGGGTCGAACCGCTCGGCGCGCGGTGCGCGGCGGCGGCCCGCCGGGCGCCGCTCGTCGTCGGGCAGCGCCTCGCGCCACTGGTCCTCGTACCGTTCGTCGTCGCTGTCGTGCTCCGCCGGCTCGACGGGGGGCTCGATGAGCCGCAGCTTGGCCGCGAGGAGCCGCAGCCGCTGCGGGATGGCGTTGACGGGGGTGGCGGTGACGACGAGCAGTCCGAAGACGGTGACCAGCAGCAGCAGCGGTACGGCGAGGACGTCGCCCACGGTGAAGATCAGCGGCTTGGAGACGGCCCAGCCGATGAGGCCGCCCGCGTCCTGCATGGCCTCGGTCCCCTCCCCGCGCCCGGGGGCTCCGCAGGCGATGTGGACGAGCCCGAGCACCCCGAGGACCAGCGCCGAGAGGCCGATGACGATGCGTCCGTTGGCCTCGGGCTTCTCCGGATACAGGATCAGCCGTACGGCGACGGCGCCCAGCAGTATCGGTACGAGCAGGTCGAGCCGGCCGAAGGCGCCGGTGATGAGCATCTCGACCAGGTCGCCGACGGGGCCCTGCAGATTCGACCAGGTGCCGGCGGCGACGACCAGCGCGATTCCCAGCAGCAACAGCGCGACGCCGTCCTTGCGGTGCGCCGGGTCGAGGCCCTTGGCGCCGCGCCCTATCCCCCGGAACATCGCACCCACGCCGTGCGCGGCACCGAGCCATACGGCGCGGGCGAGCCGGTACACGCCGTTCGTCGGTGACGGGGCGGGCCTGGGCGCCGCTTTGGCCGCCGCCTTCTTCGCGGCCGCCTTCTTCGCGGGCGCGGATTTGCCCGGCGCCGCCTTCTTGCCGGGAGCCGCCTTCTGCGGGGCGCCAGTTGTACGCCCGGCGCGCGGCTTCGCGGTGCCCTGGGAACCCTTGCCGGACGTACGTGAGGCCATGGTGCTGAGGTTACCGGTGTGGGCGGTCGCGGACACGTGTGCGCCCCGCTTCACCCGTTCGTGTCGCCCCCGACCGGCCGGGAAGTGACGGTCCGGCCGGGAACTGACGGTCAGTTCTGGGAGGGAAGCGAACCCGGACCGCCACCGCTGCCGGGTTCCAGGGCGTCAAGCGCCCGGCGCAGCCCGGTGAGTTTGCGCTCCAGATGGGCGGCGGTCGCCACCGCCGACGCGTCGGCCGAGTCGTCGTCCAGCTGCTTGGAGAGGGCTTCGGCCTGCTCCTCAACTGCCGCGAGCCGCGCGGACAGTTCGGCCAGCAGCCCGGCGGGCTCCTTCGCCTCGCCCGCTCCGGCCAGTTGCAGCCTGAGCAGTTCGGCCTGCTCCTTCAGCTGGCAGTTCTTCATGTACAGCTCGACGAAGACCGAGACCTTGGCGCGCAGCACCCACGGGTCGAACGGCTTGGAGATGTAGTCGACCGCACCGGCCGCGTATCCCCGGAAGGTGTGGTGCGGGCCGTGGTTGATGGCCGTGAGAAAGATGATGGGGATGTCGCGCGTACGCTCCCGGCGCTTGATGTGCGCCGCCGTCTCGAAGCCGTCCATTCCCGGCATCTGGACATCCAGCAGAATGACCGCGAAGTCGTCCGTCAGAAGCGCTTTGAGCGCCTCTTCCCCTGACGATGCCCGCACCAGCGTCTGATCGAGCGCAGAGAGGATCGCCTCCAGCGCCAGCAGATTCTCCGGCCGGTCATCGACCAGGAGGATCTTGGCCTTCTGCACCATGGCCACCCGCCCTCCTCGCCCCGGCATGGGGCGTCCCCTGTCGGCAGTACCCCTGCTGTTGCCGGGTGTCGCCCCTGGAGACGGCTCCCTTACGCCGTCCGTCCTTGTGCCGGTCATGGTAGCCGCACCCCGCCTGTCGCCACACCCTGTCACCGTGATGTCACTGTGCACGAAGCAAAAACGTAGCGGGAGACCAGAACGTTCCCCGCACACGCCGCCTCACACCCGGCCGACCGCAGCCAACCGGCCCGTCACGATGAATCGTGCACCCTGCGGCTACTTCCCCCGCATCCACCCCTCCATCACCGAGAGCAGATAGTCGGGATCGACCGGCTTCGTCACGTAATCGGAGGCTCCCGCCTCCAGTGCCTTCTCCCGGTCGCCCTTCATCGCCTTCGCGGTGAGCGCGATGATCGGCAGCTCGGCGAACTGCGGCATCCTGCGGATCGCCGACGTCGTCGCGTACCCGTCCATCTCCGGCATCATGATGTCCATCAGCACGACCGTCACATCGTCGTGCTGCTCCAGGACTTCGATGCCCTCGCGGCCGTTCTCCGCGTACAGCACGGAGAGACCGTGCTGCTCCAGCACGCTCGTCAGCGCGAAGACGTTCCGCACGTCGTCGTCGACGATCAGCACCTTCTCCGCCGAGAACGAGTACGTACGACGCTCCTGCGGCGCCTCCTGGGAGCCCTGATCACCTTCCGCGTTGACCCAGCTCGCCGGGGCGCTCCCGGAGCCCTCAGCGACCACCGAGGACGGCTGGGCCGCCTGCTCCGCAGGCGCCGGACCCTGCTCGACCGCGGCCGAACTCTTGCGCCGGCGCCGGAACAGCGCGGCGGGACCCGGCGGCAGCTCCGCCGGCGTCGACGCCTGGAGCTGCGCGTGCCCGCCCATCTCCGCGTCGGAGGCGCGCACCTGCGGATCCACCAGACCGCCGGGCGACAGCTGCGGATAGCCCTGCGGCGGCAGCTCGCTGGGGTGCAGCGGCAGATACAGCGTGAACGTCGAACCGCGGCCCGGCTCGCTCGCCGCGTGGATCTCACCGCCGAGCAGCCGCGCGATCTCGCGGCTGATCGACAGACCGAGGCCCGTACCGCCGTACTTGCGGCTGGTCGTGCCGTCCGCCTGCTTGAACGCCTCGAAGATCACCCGCATCTTGCTCGCCGCGATACCGATGCCGGTGTCCGTGACGGAGAAGGCGATCAGATCGCCGTCGGCCTCGCGCAGCGACCGCGCTTCGAGCATCTGCTCCCTGATCGCGTTCGGCACGTCGGCGCCCGCCGGCCTGATCACCAGCTCCACCGCACCGCCGTCGGTGAACTTCACCGCGTTCGACAGGAGGTTGCGCAGCACCTGCAACAGCCGCTGCTCGTCGGTGTGCAGCGTGGCGGGCAGCTCAGGCGACACCCGTACGGAGAAGTCGAGCCCCTTCTCCGCGGTCAGCGGCCGGAAGGTCGCCTCCACGTAGTCGACGAGCTGGACCAGCGCGATACGGGTCGGGCTGACGTCCATCTTGCCCGCCTCGACCTTCGACAGGTCCAGGATGTCGTTGATCAGCTGCAGCAGGTCGGAGCCCGCGCCATGGATCGTCTCGGCGAACTCCACCTGCTTCGGCGAGAGATTCGACTCGGCGTTGTCCGCGAGCAGCTTCGCCAGGATCAGCAGCGAGTTGAGCGGCGTCCGCAGCTCGTGCGACATGTTCGCCAGGAACTCCGACTTGTACCGCATCGAGACGGCCAACTGCTCGGCGCGCTCCTCCAGGACCTGCCTGGCCTCCTCGATCTCGGTGTTCTTCACCTCGATGTCGCGGTTCTGCCTGGCCAGCAGCTCGGCCTTCTCCTCCAGTTCGGCGTTGGAGGCCTGGAGCGCCTTCTGCCGGTTCTCCAGCTCGGCCGACCGCTCCCGCAGCTGCTCCGTCAGCTCCTGCGACTGCTTCAGCAGCACCTCCGTCTTGGAGTTGACGCTGATGGTGTTGACGCTCGTCGCGATCATCTCGGCGATCTGGCTCAGGAAGTCCCGCTGGATCTGCGTGAACGGCTGGAACGACGCCAGCTCGATCACACCGAGCACCTTGCCCTCGAACAGCACCGGCAGCACGATCACATGCGCAGGTGACGCCTCACCGAGCCCGGACGAGATCTTCAGATAGCCCGGCGGCACATTGAGCTGGATCGTCCGCTTCTCCTCGGCCGCCGTCCCGATCAGCGTCTCGCCCGGCCGGAACGACGTCGGCATCGAACCGGCCGAGTAGCCGTAACTCCCGCGCATGCACAGCTCGTACGAACCGTCCCTGCTGACCTCCCTGCCCAGCTCGGGCAGGGTGCCCGTCTGCATGGCGAGGAAGAAGGCGCCGTGCTGCGCCGAGACGACCGGGGTCAGCTCGCTCATGATGAGCGACGCCACGTCGTCGAGGTCGCGGCGGCCCTGCATCAGACCGGAGATACGGGCGAGGTTGCCCTTGAGCCAGTCCTGCTCCTCGTTGGCGAGGGTGGTGTCACGCAGGTTGGCGATCATCGTGTTGATGTTGTCCTGGAGGACCTGGATCTCGCCCGCCGCGTCCACGTCGATCTTCAGATTCAGATCGCCGCGGGTCACCGCGGTGGCGACGGCCGCGATGGCGCGGACCTGCCGGGTCAGATTCCCGGCCATCTCGTTCACCGACTCGGTGAGGTCACGCCAGGTGCCGTCCACGTCCCGCACCCGGGCCTGGCCGCCCAGCATCCCGTCGGTGCCCACCTCGCGGGCCACCCGCGTCACCTGGTCGGCGAAGGACGACAGCTGGTCGACCATGGTGTTGATGGTGTTCTTCAGTTCCAGGATCTCGCCGCGGGCGTCGATGTCGATCTTCTTGGTGAGATCACCCTTGGCGATGGCGGTGGTGACCGTGGCGATCTGCCGCACCTGCCCCGTCAGGTTGGACGCCATCGAGTTCACCGACTCGGTGAGGTCCTTCCACGTACCGGAGACGCCCGGCACCCGCGCCTGACCGCCCAGCTCGCCCTCGGTGCCCACCTCGCGGGCCACCCGGGTCACCTCGTCGGCGAACGACGACAGCGTCGTCACCATGATGTTGACCGTGTCGGCGAGTTCGGCGACCTCGCCGCGCGCCTCGACCGTCACCTTCTTCGTCAGGTCACCGTTGGCGACCGCCGAGGAGACCCGCGAGATGTTCCGCACCTGACTGGTCAGGTTGTTGGCCATCGTGTTGACGTTGTCGCTGAGGTCCTTCCAGATACCGGTGACCCCGCGCACCCGCGCCTGGCCGCCGAGGATGCCTTCCGTACCCACCTCGCGGGCGACCCGCGTCACCTCGTCGGCGAAGTTGGACAGCTGGTCCACCATCGTGTTGACGGTGGTGACCAGGTCGAGGATCTCGCCCTTGGCGTCGACGGTGATCTTCTTCGACAGGTCGCCCTTGGCGACGGCCGTCGTGACCTCGGCGATGTTGCGGACCTGCGACGTCAGGTTGTTGGCCATGAAGTTGACGGACTGGGTGAGGTCCTTCCACGTACCGGACACACCCTGCACCTCGGCCTGGCCGCCCAGCATGCCCTCGGTGCCCACCTCGCGGGCCACCCGGGTCACCTGCTCCGCGAAGTTGGACAGCTGGTCCACCATCGTGTTGAGGGTGTTCTTCAGCTCCAGGATCTCGCCCCGGGCGTCCACATCGATCTTCTGCGACAGGTCACCCCGCGCGACCGCCGTCGCGACCTGCGCGATGTTACGGACCTGCGAGGTCAGATTCCCCGCCATGCCGTTCACGGAATCGGTCAGATCGCGCCAGACACCCGCGACACCCGGCACCTGCGCCTGACCGCCCAGCCTGCCGTCCGTACCGACCTCACGGGCCACCCGCGTGACCTGGTCGGCGAAGGCGGACAGCTGGTCGACCATCGTGTTGATGGTGTTCTTCAGCTCCAGGATCTCGCCCCGGGCGTCCACATCGATCTTCTGCGACAGGTCACCCCGCGCGACCGCCGTCGTCACCTGCGCGATCTGCCGCACCTGGTCGGTCAGGTTCCCCGCCATGAAGTTGACGGAGTCGGTCAGTTCCTTCCAGGTCCCGGAGACACCGTCCACCCGCGCCTGGCCGCCCAGCATGCCCTCGGTGCCCACCTCACGGGCCATCCGGGTCACCTGCTCGGCGAACGACGACAGCTGCGCCACCATCGTGTTGACGGTGTTCTTCAGCTCCAGCATCTCGCCGGCCACATTGACCGTGACCTTCTGCGACAGGTCCCCGTTCGCGACCGCCGTCGTCACCTGCGCGATGTCCCGCACCTGGCCGGTGAGGTTACGGAACGCGGTGTTCACCGAGTCGGTGAGGTCCTTCCACGTACCCGCCGCGCCCGGCACCTCGGCCTGGCCGCCCAGCTGCCCCTCGACGCCGACCTCCCGCGCCACGCGCGTGACCTCGGAACCGAACGAGTTCAGCTGGCCCACCATCGTGTTGACGGTGTTCTTCAGCTCCAGCATCTCGCCCGCGACATCGACGGTGACCTTCTGCGACAGGTCCCCGTTCGCGACCGCCGTCGTCACCTGCGCGATGTCCCGCACCTGATTGGTCAGGTTGCCGAAGACCGTGTTGACCGAGTCCGTCAGGTCCTTCCACGTACCCGCGGCGCCCGGCACCTGCGCCTGGCCGCCCAGCACACCCTCGGCCCCGACCTCGTTCGCCACGCGCGTCACCTCGTCGGCGAACGTACGGAGCGTCTCGGTCATCTGGTTGATCGTCTCGGCCAGCTGCGCCACCTCACCGCGCGCGCTCACCGTCACCTTCTGCGACAGATCGCCGTTCGCGACCGCCGTCGTGACCTCCGCGATGCCGCGCACCTGGTTGGTCAGGTTGCCGGCCATCGTGTTCACCGAGTCGGTGAGGTCCTTCCAGACCCCGGCCACCCCCGGCACGGTCGCCTGGCCGCCCAGCTCCCCCTCGGTGCCCACCTCGCGGGCGACCCGGGTCACCTCCGAGGAGAACGACGACAGCTGGTCCACCATCGTGTTCACGGTGTTCTTCAGCTGAAGCATCTCGCCGGCCACATGGACCGTGACCTTGCGGGACAGATCACCCTTGGCGACGGCCGTCGTGACGAGAGCAATGTCACGTACCTGGGCCGTCAGCCGGTACGCCATCGTGTTGACCGAATCCGTGAGGTCCTTCCACGAACCGGACATACCGCGCACCTTGGCCTGGCCACCGAGCTTGCCCTCGGTACCGACCTCCAGCGCCACCCGTGTGACCTCGTCGGTGAACGCCGACAACTGGTCGACCAGGTTGTTGACGGTACGGGCCACCTTCAGGAACTCGCCCCGCAGCGGCCGCTCCGCACCCTCGGCCGAATGCGAGCGCAGCTCCATACGCTGCTCAAGATCACCCTCGGCGACCGCGGAGAGCACCCGGCCCACCTCGGAGACGGGCCGCGCCAGATCGTCCACCAGAGCGTTCGACGCGTCGATGGCGGTGGCCCAGGAACCCTCACAGGCCCCGGTCTCCAGCCGTTCGGTGAGCTTTCCCTCACGGCCCACCATGCGACGCACCCGGGCCAGCTCGCCCGTGAGATGAAGATTACGGTCGGCGACCTCGTTGAAGACGGCGGCGATCTCCGCCATCACGTCGTCGCCCGACACGGTCAGCCGCTTACGGAAATTCCCGTCCCGCATCGCCACGAGGGCCGTCAGCAGTCTGTTCAGGGCAGCGGCATCCACCTCGGCCGTCCCATTGTTCCGGGACCGTCCGCCTTTCGTGCGCGTGTGACCGCCACGCGTCTCCACGTCAGACTCCACCGTGTCCCTCCCGCAGGGGTTGACCGTACTGCCCGGACTCTCTCCGGAAGCCTGCCCAGTGTTTCACCCTGGCTGAACCAGGCGATAACAGTTCGGCAGCTTCGCATAGCGTCCCCACCCCAATAGGGCGGAAACAGTGCTGACCGGCATCCGCCAGGACCGCGAAGGTAAGTAACCTGGCATCCGGCTGTCCAACCGTCCCGGTCCGCCCGGCGGGGACGGAGCGGCAAAAGTACTACCGACGGGCATGTGAAGGGGCGGGGCCGATTCATGGCAGAGCCGGGTGTCGAAACGCGTACGAGGAGTTCTGTGATCACCGCGCGGGCCGCCGCCACCTTCGAGCCCGAAGGGCGCTCCGTGGCGACTGCCCGTGCCTTCGTCCGGGACACCCTCCAGGGCTGGGGCTACTCCGACGTCGTCGACGACGCCGTGGTCCTGACCAGCGAACTCGTCACCAATGCCGTCATCCATGCCGGAACCTCCGCCGACGTGCTCTGTCTGCGTACCGAGGACGGCGTCCGCGTCGAGGTCGCCGACCGCTACCCCGAGCGCGAGATCCCCATCCAGGGGACCGGCCGCCAGTTCGGCAATCCCGACAGCGAGAACGGCCGGGGACTGCTGCTCTGCGCGGCCCTCGCCTCACGCTGGGGCGTGGAGTACACCCCCACCAAGAAGCAGGTGTGGTTCCAGCTCGACATGCCCGACCGTCCGGTCGGCACCCGCTCGGCGGGACCCGCCCTCCCCACAAGTCTGCTCCCCGTCGCCGACGAGCGCGTACGCGTCGCCGTCGTCCAGGTCGACCCGGCGGGCGCCGTGGCGAACTGGAACGACGACGCCGAACACCTCTTCGGATACGCGGCCGACCAGGTCACCGGCAAACCCTTCACCGACTTCGCCGCCTGGCCGCACACCCCGGGCATCGGCATGGGCATCGCCGAAGCACTCCGGCTCTCCCGCTGGGAGGGCAGCTACGGCATCCGCTGCGCCGACGGCCGCGTCATCCCCGTCTACGCCGCGCACCTCCGGGTCCGCGACACCGACGGCGCCCCGTCCACGGTGTGCCTGCTGGTACGCGACTACGAGCGCGCCGTCATCCAGACCCCGCCACGCGCCCCGTCCACCGACAGCGCCGAGCACAGGGCCGCCGACCCCTTCGAGGTCTTCATCGGCTCCCCCGCCCCCGAAGACCTCGACGGCCTCCTCCAGCGGACCGTCGAACGCGCCCGCGACATGCTCGACGGCGACTCGGCCTTCCTGCTGCTCGCCACGGACGACGAGACAGAACTCGAAGTACGCGCCACGACCGGACTGCCCTCCGCCCGTCAGCGCTTCGCACGCGTCCCCGTGGAGGCCGGCACAGGGCGCTACGGCTCGGCGCGCATGCCGGCCGTCCACGACGACCTCACGGCCGTCCCCGGCGCCGTACCGCTCCTGAGCGACACCGGCATGCGCTCCGTCGTCACCGTCCCGCTCAAGGTCGAAGGCCGGCTCACCGGCTCCCTCGGCGTCGCCGCCGAAGGCTCGGCCCGCTTCAGCAACGAAGCCGCACTGCGCCTGCAGTTCGCCGCCGACCGCATCGCCCTGGCCGTCGAATCGGCCCGCCTCGGCGAACTGGAACGCCTGCGCCGAGGCTCGCTGTCCTTCCTCGTCGAGGCCTCCGACCTGCTCGCCGGAACCCTGGACCGCAACCAGACCCTGGCCCTGATGGCACAGATGACGGTCCCGACCCTGGCCACCTGGTGCGCGGTCTACACGATCGCCGACCAGTCGTCGGACCCCGAGCTGTCCTTCGTGCTGCACGAGGACGAGGAGCGCATCGACGGCCTGAAGGCCCTGCTGTCGAAGATCAACCCGCCGGAACCGGTCCCCACCCCCGGCGCCCGCATCTGGACGGCACCGTCGGAGGCCGCACACCAGTCGGCGCTGCGGACCTCCATGCGGGAGCTGGGCGGCGACGCGGCGCTCGCCGGATCGGGCGTCGGCCCCACGCTTGCCACGGCCGCAGCGGTGGGCGGCGAGACCGTGGTCCTGCCCCTGGTCGCCCGCAACCGCGTCATCGGCCTGCTCACCCTGGGCAAGCCCTCCGACGACCACTTCCGCCAGGAGATCCTGGAACTCGCCGAAGACCTCTCCCGCCGGGCGGCCCTCGCCCTCGACAACGCCCGGCTCTACTCGGAGCGCACGGCGATCAGCCAGTCCTTGCAACGCAGTCTGCTGCCGCCGGGGCTCCCGCAGATCCCGGGCGTCGAGGTCGAGGTCATCTACCGCGCGGCCGGCGAAGGCAACGAGGTCGGCGGCGACTTCTACGACCTGTTCCCCATCAAGGACGGTGCCTACGGCTTCGCCATCGGCGACGTCTGCGGTACGGGCCCGGAGGCAGCGGCCGTCACCGGCCTCGCCCGGCACGCCCTGCGCCTGCTGGCCAGGGAGGGCTTCAGCGGCCCGGCCGTGCTGGAGCGTCTGAACGCGGCGATCCTCGACGAAGGCGACCGCAGCCGCTTCCTCACCCTGCTCTACGGCGAGTTGTGGCCGCAGGAGGACGGCAGCGCGAACCTGAAGGTGGTCTGCGCCGGCCACCCGCTCCCCCTGCGGCTACGCCAGGACGGCACGGTCGAAGCGGCAGCCGAACCCCAGCCGCTGCTCGGCGTGATGGAGGACCTGGAGCTGTACGAGCAGATGATCACGCTCGACCCGGGAGACGTACTGCTGTGCGTCACCGACGGCGTGACAGAACGCAGGGAAGGCACCCGCATGCTGGGCGACGACGGCCTGGCGGACGTCCTGACGACCTGTACGGGACTCACGGCGGGAGCGGTCGCCTCACGCATCCTGCGCGCGGTGGAACGGTTCGCCGCGGAGCCGGCGTCGGACGACATGGCCATCCTGACGATGCGCATTCCGGAGCCGCAGCCCAACTAGCGGCGAGGTGCCGGCACATGACGGCACATGAGAAAGGCCCCCGCCGATGGCGGGGGCCTTTCTGCTGAACTGAGCCCCAATGCGGAATCGAACCGCAGACCTTCTCCTTACCATGGAGACGCTCTACCGACTGAGCTATTGGGGCGCGACAACAGGCAAAAGCATACCTGATGCGGGGCGGGCTCAGAAACCCCACGAGGCTTGCCACGGAGGGCGGTTGACCGTGAACGCAGAAAAGCCCCCGCACCGTGAAGGTGCAGGGGCTTCCCTGGTCTAACTGAAGAATTGTTCGGCGGCGTCCTACTCTCCCACAGGGTCCCCCCTGCAGTACCATCGGCGCAATGAGGCTTAGCTTCCGGGTTCGGAATGTAACCGGGCGTTTCCCTCACGCAATGACCACCGAAACACTATGAAGTTGAACCACCGGATATGGACACAGCTGTTCGTTACTTCAGAACTAACACAGTGGACGCGAGCAACTGAGGACAAGCCCTCGGCCTATTAGTACCAGTCAGCTCCAACCGTTACCGGTCTTCCACATCTGGCCTATCAACCCAGTCGTCTACTGGGAGCCTTAACCCCTCAAGGGGGTGGGAGTCCTCATCTCGAAGCAGGCTTCCCGCTTAGATGCTTTCAGCGGTTATCCCTCCCGAACGTAGCCAACCAGCCATGCCCTTGGCAGGACAACTGGCACACCAGAGGTTCGTCCGTCCCGGTCCTCTCGTACTAGGGACAGCCCTTCTCAAGACTCCTACGCGCACAGCGGATAGGGACCGAACTGTCTCACGACGTTCTAAACCCAGCTCGCGTACCGCTTTAATGGGCGAACAGCCCAACCCTTGGGACCGACTCCAGCCCCAGGATGCGACGAGCCGACATCGAGGTGCCAAACCATCCCGTCGATATGGACTCTTGGGGAAGATCAGCCTGTTATCCCCGGGGTACCTTTTATCCGTTGAGCGACGGCGCTTCCACAAGCCACCGCCGGATCACTAGTCCCGACTTTCGTCCCTGCTCGACCCGTCGGTCTCACAGTCAAGCTCCCTTGTGCACTTACACTCAACACCTGATTACCAACCAGGCTGAGGGAACCTTTGGGCGCCTCCGTTACTCTTTAGGAGGCAACCGCCCCAGTTAAACTACCCATCAGACACTGTCCCTGATCCGGATCACGGACCCAGGTTAGACATCCAGCACGACCAGAGTGGTATTTCAACGACGACTCCACCTGAACTGGCGTCCAAGCTTCACAGTCTCCCACCTATCCTACACAAGCCGAACCGAACACCAATATCAAACTGTAGTAAAGGTCCCGGGGTCTTTCCGTCCTGCTGCGCGAAACGAGCATCTTTACTCGTAGTGCAATTTCACCGGGCCTATGGTTGAGACAGTCGAGAAGTCGTTACGCCATTCGTGCAGGTCGGAACTTACCCGACAAGGAATTTCGCTACCTTAGGATGGTTATAGTTACCACCGCCGTTTACTGGCGCTTAAGTTCTCAGCTTCGCCACACCGAAATGTGACTAACCGGTCCCCTTAACGTTCCAGCACCGGGCAGGCGTCAGTCCGTATACATCGCCTTACGGCTTCGCACGGACCTGTGTTTTTAGTAAACAGTCGCTTCTCGCTGGTCTCTGCGGCCACCCCAAGCTCACACCGTAAAGATGATCACCAGGAATGGCCCCCTTCTCCCGAAGTTACGGGGGCATTTTGCCGAGTTCCTTAACCATAGTTCACCCGAACGCCTCGGTATTCTCTACCTGACCACCTGAGTCGGTTTAGGGTACGGGCCGCCATGAAACTCGCTAGAGGCTTTTCTCGACAGCATAGGATCATCCACTTCACCACAATCGGCTCGGCATCAGGTCTCAGACTTAATGTTGTGCGGATTTACCTACACAACGCCCTACACCCTTACCCCGGGACAACCACCGCCCGGGCTGGACTACCTTCCTGCGTCACCCCATCGCTTACCTACTACCACCTTGGACCGGCGGCTCCACCACTCCCCTTTGCCCGAAGGCTCCAGGACGGCTTCACGGCCTTAGCATTAATGGGTTCAGTACTGGGCGTTTCAAAGCGGGTACCGGAATATCAACCGGTTATCCATCGACTACGCCTGTCGGCCTCGCCTTAGGTCCCGACTTACCCTGGGCAGATCAGCTTGACCCAGGAACCCTTAGTCAATCGGCGCACACGTTTCCCACGTGTGTATCGCTACTCATGCCTGCATTCTCACTCGTGAACCGTCCACCCCTCGCTTCCGCGGAGGCTTCACCCGGCACACGACGCTCCCCTACCCATCCCAACGGGCGTTGGCCCTCATGCTGGAATGACACGACTTCGGCGGTACGCTTGAGCCCCGCTACATTGTCGGCGCGGAATCACTTGACCAGTGAGCTATTACGCACTCTTTCAAGGGTGGCTGCTTCTAAGCCAACCTCCTGGTTGTCTCTGCGACTCCA